>CAYSUS010000156.1:0-12878 GCA_964434165.1 uncultured Pirellulales bacterium | reverse complement strand
AACTGATCTTCGTCACGCACAATCCGAACGTACCCGTACTGGGCGACGCGGAGGGTGTCTTCGTGCTCTCCTCGGACGGCGTGTCGGCGAAGTTGGCAGGCGCGGGTACGGTCGATGACTGCAAGTCGCATATCGTTACGCTGCTGGAAGGAGGCGAGGACGCTTTCCGGATGCGGGGAGAGAGGTACGCTCGATGACAGAAGTGGCATCAACAACGTCCAACCCAGCGGCGGCAACGGGGCCATCGGAGCAGAACCCTCACGCGCTCCCGTGGCCGCAGCGGCGAGCGTTGGTCACGAGTCTGGCGAAGCAGATCGCCGCGAACGGCGCCTCGCGAGATCTGGTTGCCCAGCTTCGAGAATTGGCGGAGGACCCGAAGTGCGAGGTCCGCAAAGAGGTTGCAGACAGCTTGGGAATCTTGCCGGACGGCGTTTTCGTGAAACTCGCCGCGTTGCTGATCGACGATGCCAACGCCTTTGTTTGTCGTTCGACGAGGCGAGCCCTGGAACGACGGCAGCGCGACGCGGATGCAGCGGTTCGAAAACGCCGGTGTCTTCAGCACATCGAGAAGCAGTATGCGAACATCGAGAAACACCACGGAACGGCCGTGGCGGAGAAGGCCCGCAAGATGGCCGAGCAGTTGTACGACGTCTTGGTCGGGGCGACCGTCCACGACATGCGCAATACGGTCACACCGCTGGAGTCCTCCATAGTATCACTTCAGCAGAAGTTGGATGACCGTTGCCTCGATCCGAGCGATCTGGGCAAGCACCTTCCGAGAATGCGGCGGAAGGTCGAGTGGCTCAATCGAATGCTTGACGACATGAAGACCTACTCCCAATGTACGCCGGAAACCTGCCGCTGCGAGAGAGTCGAGGCGATCGTGGAGGAAGCGGCGGCCATGGCACGCGACGGCCTCAAAGCCGCCGGGCGCCTGCCGGGCGACGTTCGCCTGGAAACGTGCCTGGCCAAAGGGCTGACCGTTGTCGTCGCGCGAGATCATGTCGTTCGGGCCATCGCGAATATCATCAAGAACGCCTACGAGGCGTTTGCGGAAAGCCCAACCGCGTACAGGGCCGGCACGATCCGGGTGGTTGCCCGAGCCGTCGACTCCGGGCGACTGGAAGTTGTCGTTGAAGACGACGGCGTCGGACTTTCAGAGGGCGACCTGGCTGACGTTCGCCGATTCGTCCCGGGCGGCACTTCCAAGGCGGGAGGAACGGGATTCGGGCTGCCGACAGCGCGTCGGATGATCGAGGCACACGGCGGCTCGTTGAATATCGAGAGCACGGAAGGCACGGGCACCGCGGTCACCGTTGCGTTGCCACTGCAGGAGAAGGGAGAAGCATCATGACACGACATGCGATCGTCGTCGATGACAACCGGGACGTTCTGGACGACATCAGCGACCGACTCGAGTCCATGGGGCACACGTGCGACTTGGCCGAAACCCAGTCCGACGCACGAAAACTGCTGGAACGTGGACGATTCTCATACGCCCTGCTCGACCTGGAAATCCCGGTGCGTTACGGCAGCCCTTGTCGGATTGGCAATGGCAAGAACCTGCTGCGGGAGATGCGTTCGATCAAGGGACTGCAGGACATGCCCATCATCGTAATGACCGCGCACGGGCACGGCAGTCCGCGTTTGGCCATCGACGTCATGAAGCATGGTGGCGCGGTCGATTTCGTGATGAAACCGTTTTCGGAGGCTGACCCGCCGCTGGAGGAGGTAATCGAAGACGTGCTGCGGATCGCTCGCCGCACCCATCCGGGCGCGAAGGCTTTCAGTGAAGTCGGCTGCGATCCCGAGCCGCCTCAGCCCTTCGAAGAGGGGGAAATGGTGTTCTCCGAGACGCGCGTGGAATTGTGCGATGTCAGGATCTGCGATGGGCTGGGCAGCGGCTTGGCTCGTTCGATCCTCGACGTTCTCCGGGAGAAGGATGGGAGAGGAGTGTTCATCGCCTTGAGCGGTGAGGAACTGGCTCGCCGGGCGGGCGACACGATGACTCGCCAGAACGATGTCGCAGATGCGGTCCGCCGGCTTCGACAGAAAATCCAGGCCGTACTGCTCGAACAGGCGAACATTCGGTGCGGCCGTGGCGACGTCGTTTCGAACGATCGCCGGTATGGCTACCGGCTCACGAGCAAGATTAGGGTTCGTGACGCCAATGACGTTGGAAATGACGCCGATTGCGGCGCGGGTGACGTTAGAAATGACGTTGAAAACGAACCGAATGACGCCAGAAACGGTTCGGATGACGTTAGAAATCCGAGTGCCCGACAGGAATGGATTCTGGCCGAGATCGGAGCGCGAGGAGAATTGCGGAAGGACGAGTTGTTCCCCGGCTACAAGAGGCAATTCGGCCTCTCGAAGACCACCCTGGAGCGAGATCTGAACGCCCTACGGCGCCGAGGGGCGATTTGCTTCGACGGCGAGAAGCGAACCGGCCGGTGGCGACTCACGTGAGCGATCCTACAGCAAGGACGCCGCAAGTTCTGCCGCCCGAAGGACATGCAGCTCCGGTCTTTCGAAGAGCGAGGCCAGAGTCTCGTCCCACGCCGCCCCCGACGGTTCAAACGAGCGACAATCGCCCCGACTCGTTTGCAACCCGAAATCTCCTCGGCTAGGGGGGCATGCGGCTCGCGCGCGTCGCGTCACTCCCTCGCGCAAGTCACAAAGCTTCGAGTTGCGATCGAACTCCGTTATCGAAGAAGTCGATGTGGTCGAACCACGCCCCTCCCGTCGAGGGTTGCTCGCGCGGGACGATCAGCTCCAGCGTGACGGGCCGATAGCCGGGCACGGGGACGAGTTCGCTCCTCAAGTCGGCCCACCCTCTAGCGCCGATTGTCCCCGAGAAGACCGGTTCTCGGTTCGCGTACACCCTGAGCACGTAAGGGAGCTCGTCGGCCTTGGTGCCGATGCGCAGGTACGGGCTGGGCGGATCGCAGAGCAGGCTGATCCGCGCCGCGCGGCCGAGCCGCTTGGCGCGGGGCGACGTCGCGGGCTTTGGACGTCGCCGCCTCCGTCTCCTCGAGTGAAGGCCGAGCCGGAGGGAGGCGTGGCGGCGGGCGTCGAAGCCGCCACTCGGGGAACCGAAGGCCGACGTAGAGGAAGACCGACACGACGCCGAGAACCGCGATCCCCTTAGCCCAGTCCCAACTCGGCGTCTCCAAGCACAGCGGGCAGCCGCACTCGGGACACGCCAGTCGGCCCGACCTCCTCGCGAGGCCGGCGTAGCCGCACTTGGGGCAGAGGGCCCGGCGCGCCATCGGCAACTCCTGACCACCATCATCAACCGGCGGTGCCTCGGCCCTTCGCGAGGCGGAACGGCAAGCGCACGTCGCCCGTTTCCCCAACCGCGATCGAGCGAGGACAACCCCGAGCGATCGAGTCTGGCGCCTGGGCGCGGCCTTGTCAATCGCCGTCTGCGCGCCGGATTCTTCTCCTCTTCAAGGGTACTTGCCGATTTCGCGCCGCCGGTGGCCCCCCGATCCCCCGGCCTCTCAACGCCAGCCGTGCGACCAGAGGTTACAGATGGGCGTTGGACACGTCGGTCGTGCCATTGACTCGGAAGGGCGTGGCCGGCCAGTGGCGGGTAAGCCATTCCGCGAGCATCGCGTAATGGCGCTCTCGCACGGCCTCGCCCGCGTTCATGATGCTGCCGCGGTCGGAGAGCCAATGCGTGGTTGGGTTGTTCGCGCCCGAGTATTCGTCCCGAAGGCCCAGCATGTGCCCGAACTCGTGCGGAGCGCCCCGCTGGTGGATCACCTTGTCATAGAGCACGTCCAGGCTGTCCAGACGGGCCCTGCCCCGCCCGTACCGGCGGAGGTTCGTGGTGACGCTGCTGGTCCGATGCATGTTCGCTCGGACGACCCGCGCTTCCCAGTGCTCCGACGCGCAGGGACGGTCGAAGACGGTTCGGATGTTGAACTCGACGCCGACGTCTCGCACCGGGCACCCGCCCGACCCGCCGGCCGCCGTCGTGAGTCGAAAGCGCTCGTTCCAGACCTCGCGGCAGACCCTGCGGAACTCGTTGGCGTAATCGACTTTCTGCGCGTCGGTCCACCTCAGCCGGTCGCCCAGGTCCGAGGGATTCGCGCTGCGGCCGCGACGGAACCGCAGTTGCACGACCACGGTCACGGTCAGCACGCCGCGGCCTCCTCCGGAATGGTCGTGGTAGAGGGCCAGGTCGTAGGCGTTGCGGGACCGCAATCCCGCCGGCACGTCCACCCGCTCCTCCTGACGAATCAATCGCGTGCGATCCGGACTGACTGGCATGGTGCCATCCCTTGCCCAAAGAGACATCGAGCGGATCGATCCCCGCTGTGTCCATTGTCGTGGACCGCGGCCGAATGTTGACCGGAATTTCGAGGATTGCGGGCGCCGTCGGTCGAGGCGGGGCGGGGTCGGCCGGTCAGTCGGCGCCCGCTTCCCGCCCCCGCGTCACGCCGAGTCGTGCTCGATGATCCGTTCCAGGATCTTGCCCAGCAGGAAGAGCGCGGCTGCGCAAAATATCCCCTTGGCCAGGAAATACGTCCCGATGTTCTCGTGGAAGAAGCCCTTGTACTGAACACGGCCCCCCAGGTCCGTGGCGCTGGCGATCAGACAGAGGACCAGTACGGCAAGGGCCACCACGGGATTGACCCACCTGAGGTAGAAGACCATGGGCCGGCGCCGGGTGGCGATCAGCCCGGCCGTCCAGACGATCGCCACCAGCGAGCCCATCTCGAACCACAGGCGCGGCATCCACGAGATCAGGCTGGAGGCCACGGCCACGGCCAGCGTCGCGAGGAGGACTCCGCCGATGGAGAAGCGAAACCGCTCAGGCACGGGCCGCTTCGCCTCGGGCTCGTCGGCGGCGGTCTTCGGTCCTTCCACGGCACAATAACCCTGGTGGCCCCTGCAACCCTGGTGGCCCCTGCCGACGGACGCGGCCAAAGCGTCACCCGGCGATCCACCGGCCTATGCTGCGCCTGCGCCGCGAGGCTGTCAACCTGGCGCCGGCCCCGGCAGAGGTCGCCGGACGTGCCCGAGTGATTCGCTCCACTACCACCCGAAAGTGGGGGATATTGCGCGAGGGCGGGACGGACCTGCGCGCAGGGCCTTCGAGCATGGTTTGCTCGTGGCATCCCTCGCGTCTTGCGCGCTCGAAGCACCCCCATGACCGATCACGGACTACCAATCGAGCGAGGGTCTCTTCAGCGGGAAGTCGAGCTGCTGCGGGCCGGGCTTGACCTCGACGCTGGCGTTGTTGCCCTCGGCGCCGCGGGGGATCGGCGTGGGCTGCGCGCCCGCGGCCGGCTTGACGCCGCGCTGGACCGGTTCGGCCTGTCGGGCCATCTCCTCGCTCGTGCGCGCGAAGTCCATCGCGCCGACGGTGCCGACGATCCGCGGCAGCTCCCCCGCCAGGAGCCGTACTGCGCGGTCTGCATCTCGTTCCCGCGGGGCGCGATATCCGAGGGGCGGTACCACGTGCTGATCTGGGCCCGAAGGGCGGTTCGCGCGAGAAGTCCCGGACGCCTTTCCCACGAATCGCGCAACGCGTTTTAGCACTCCGACCCTTACCATCCGACCCGCGCGCCCCCTTTCGCCAGCCGGACGAGGCCGGGCAGGGTCGTGCGGGCCGGGGCCCTGCCGTTTGTAAGCTAGGCTATTCAATAGGTGGCAGCTTCTCCTCGCGCCGCCTTGGCCCACCAAGTTGCAGGCTGGCCGTAGCGGGCCTTCCCTCGCCGGCCGAAACGTTGCCCCGAGAGGGGAAATCCAAGCCGCGACCTCTCCGGACGGAGCCGGGGGATAGGCGCGATCCGCATCACCCCTGTTTCACAGCAACCGGCACCACGAGGTGCGAGAATGAGCGCTCTTCCGCGCAACGTCGATCGCGTGGCTGCGAGGCGCGGCCCCCAGCGCCGCGGCACGACGTCCGTCGAGCTGGCGGTGGTGCTTCCGATTTTCCTGGTGTTCGTCTTCGGCCTGATCGAGGTGACCCGCATCTACTGGGTCCAGAGCGTGCTGAAGACCGCGGCCCAGGACAGTTGCCGGTTCGGGTCGGTCTGCGGGGTGACGGTGGACGAGGTGGAGGCGCGGGTGCGCGAGTGCCTGCTCGGCACGGTCGATCCCGACCAGGTGGAGATCCTCATCAAGGACGCCGCCGTGTACGACAGCGGCGGCACGCTTCCGCACGAGGTCGGCGATTCCGACGCGTTCGCCACGCTGCCCGACTTCACCACGGACTACCCCCTGGAAGACCTGGAGCCGGGCCACCTGATGCTGGTCCGCGTCCGGGTCCCCTACGAAGACATCACCCTCCTGCCCGTGAACACGCTATCGCGAATGATGGCCTTGGCGTCGGGAACGCCGCAGTCGAACGTGTTCGCGGGGCAGGTGTACGAAGCCTACTCGTTTTCCCGGCACGAATAATCGCGGAGATGCTGCCATGATCAAGACCACGCGCGACGGACGGGGCCGGCGGTCACGCGCCAAGCGGCGCGGGGCCGTGGCGGTGGAGTTCGCGGTGATCGCGCCGGTGCTGGTGACGCTCCTCTTGGGGATGGCCGCCTGCTCGAAGCTTTACCAGGCCTCGATCGCGGTCCAGAACGCCGCCCGACAGGGTGTGCGCCTGGCCGGCATGGATCGCCGCGCGGTGCTCGACGGCGACCAATCGACCAACGACAAGATCATCGAGGACATCCAGAACTTCCTCACGGCCGCCGGGTTTCCGGGCGAGCACGCCACCGTGTCGATCACCCACCCGGATACGGGCCAGGAGATGGACCTGGACGATCCGAACAACGAGTTCGAGCTCTTCGAGACGACGATCGAGATGCCCCTGACCTGGCTGGAGGGGGACGATCCGCCCGAGGGCGCGCTGACGATCACGCGGAGCTACGTGTTCCGCAACGCGCGACCGGCGAGCTTGTGCGATTGAGAGACAACGCGAACGAGTTGCGGGCGTGAGAACGGCATCGTGTGAATCAACACCCATTCGCCCTGTAATGACGAGGTAGTTCCATGCGTTGGATCATCGAGGTGCCCGGCCGGAGGCGCCGGCGGCGCGCGCGGGGAAGGGAGTCGCGTCGAGGCGTGCTGGGGGTGAAGACGATCGTCCTCCTCCCGGCGATCATGGCGTTTCTCGCGCTGGCCGTGGACATGGGTTCGCTGGTCAACGAGAAGACGAAGATGCAGAACGCGGTGGACGCAGCCGCCCTGGCCGCGGCCGGCGAGATCGTGGCCGCCGTCGATGAGGAAGGCGACCAGGGAGACGGCGAGATCGACGTCAACTCGATCGCCGAGCAGCGGGCGCGGGACATGGCCGCACGGGTCGCCGAGCTGAACCACGTGTACGTCGATCCGCAGCGCGACGTCCGCTTCGGCCGCAGCACCTACAACGAGGCGACCGAGGAGTGGAGCGTCAGTTGGGACGAGACGCCCTACAACGTGGTGCAGGTCGTGGCCCGCCGCGACGTCACGAACCCCGTCCCGGACGACGCGGACGACCCGGACGGCCGGCCGGTGCAGCTTCCGTTCGCCCGGGCGATCGGGCTCGGCTCGCGCGAGGTGACGGTCTCCGCCACCTCCTTCGTCGAATCGCGCGACATCGTCGTCGTGATGGACTTCTCCCGGTCGATGAACTTCGACAGCGGCCTGGACGTGAGCAACTTGAGCGAGACGGAAGTCATCGACAACGAGTGGGAGATCTACCAGGCCCTGGGCAGCCCGGACCTGGGCCCGATCATCACCCCCAGCTCGAAGGCCGAGTTCGACGGGGAGATCTACTACCAGGAGACCCGCAGCGACAACGGCATGACCGGGACCGTCCGGTACCGGTTCAACGAGGTGGACGTGGAGCTCGACTGCCAGTACAAGAGGGTCAAGCTCTACTACTACGACTACGACGGGAACTACCACACCAAGTCGATCTACGAGGTGGCCAGCTCGGGCACCTACGACATCCAGGACTACGACTCCAGCGGACGGCGGATCTACATGGTGAAGTTCTACAAGGACGTCGCCGACACCGTCACGCTGAGCATCGCCGACTACGACGAGAAGGACACCGGCGACTGGCACTCGCTGGACGAGAAGCTGGTGTACTTCGGCCTGGACAGCAAGCCGTGGCCCTACCCCCAAGGGAGCTGGCGGGAGTTCCTCCGCTACTGCCGCTACGAGCCCGACCGGGGCAAGTCGTCGAGCGAGTGGGGCCGCCGGATGTACAACACGGGGCGGCCGTTCCGCTACACCGGGGCCGCGTTCGTCAACTACCTGCTGGAGCGCCGGTGCGCCCACGACGAGACGCCCCAGTTGGCCGACACGCCGCACTACCCGTTCCACGCGGTGAAGAACGGCACCACCCTGTTCCTGGAGTTCCTGGAGAACCTCGACTTCGGCGACGCGGTGGGCATGGTCTGCTACGCCACGACGGCCCAGTGGCTCGACGGGCCGATCAACTGCGTTCCCAACGTCTGCAACATGACGGTCGATCTCTCCTCGGAGCCGATCAGCCGGCAGTACACCGACCTCAACACGCTCCAGCGCCACACCCAGGCGGCCCATTTCAGCTCGAGCACGAACATGGGCGACGGCATCGTCGAGGCATCCAGCCTGCTCGCGCAGCACGCCCGGTACGGCTCGCGCAAGACGATGCTCCTGATGACGGACGGAAACGCCAACACGTATCCCGGTTCGTTCAGCGCCCCGGACGGCTTCGACTGGAACGACATCGTGGACGCCGACGGCAACCTCTACACGCCCGGCGGCAGCTACAGCGAGGTCCAGGGCAAGACCTACGCCCTGTACAAGGCGTATGAGGCGGTCCGCGACGGCGTGACCATCCACACGATGAGCGTGGGGGCGGGCGCCGACTCGGAGATCATGGAGGTCATCGCCATCATGGGTGGGGGCGTCCACATCAACGTCCCCGGCGGCACGACGATCGCCGAGATGCAGGACGAGCTCAACGTGGCCTTCAACAAGATCGCCGCCAAGGTGCCGCCGCCCCGGCTGATCCGGGCGACCGTGGCCCCGTGATGCTCGGAACCTCCCATCCGCCGGACGCGCGCGCGAAGTGCCCGCGCGTCCGGCGTTTTCGTTTCTTGACGGCCGCGGCGTGCAGTCAGTCGGCGCCGCGGGCTTTATCGCTGGGCGGCGGCCAGGTCAGGCCCCGGGTCGAGGCGGGCGGGGGCGCGAGCCAGCTTGCGGCCCAGCCGATGGCGAAGCACGAGCCGATGGCCACGGCCGAATAGAGGAAGAAGTGGACACGGCCGCTTCGCTGCACCGCGTAGAGGATGGCCGTGCTGGCGGCCAGCCCGACGACCGCGCCCAGCGCGTTGGCCCTCCGCGTGAAGACGCCCAGCGCGAACAGGCCCGCCATCCCCCCGCCCAACAGGCCCACGATCTTCGTGTGCTGATCCCACATCGAAGGGTCGTGGCGCAGCGCCATCCACACGGCCGACCCCGTGCCCAGCACGCCCAGGAGCAGCGTCAGGGCCCGGGCGAGGCGCAGCGCGCCGCGGTCGGCCGCGGCGGGGCGGAAGCGGCGGTAGAAGTCGGTCACCAGCACCGTGGCCACGGAGTTCATGCTTGAATCGAGGCTCGACATGGCTGCCGCGAACAGCCCGGCGATCACCAGCCCCGAGATGCCCACCGGCAACTGCTGGGCGATGAACCAGGCGAAGATGTCGTCGGTGCGCCCGGCCGGGTTGAGCAGCTCGGGGCGGGTACGGTAGAAGGCCCACAGGCCGGTCCCGACCGAGAAGAAGATCAGCGTGGCCGGCACGGAGAGCAGGGCGTTGGTCCACACGCCCCGGGCGGCCTGCTTCTCGTCCGGCGTGGTCAGGTACCGCTGCACCACGGTCTGATCCGCCGTGTAGGGGACGAACATCTCCAGCAGCCGCCCGAAGAGGATCACCCAGATCGCGGCGGTGGCGAAGTCCCAGCTCCAGAAGCCCAGGGAGAGCTTGCCGCGGCTTTCGGCCATCTGGAATGTTCCCGCCAGGCCGCCTTCCACCCCGCCGAAGATGACGAGGAGGCTCAGGACCGCGCCGCCCAGCAGCACGCCGGCCTGAAGCACGTCGGTCCACACCACGGCCTCGATCCCGCCCAGCACGGTGTACGCCGTGGCCACGATCCCCATCACGAGGATGCAGTAGTAGACGTCGATGCCCGTCACGGTGGCCAGGGCCAGGGCGGGCAGCAGGAGGATCACTCCCATGCGGCCGAGCTGGAACAGGCAGAAGGCCGCCGCGCCCAGCAGGCGCACGGACAGGTGGAACCGCCGCTCGAGGTACTCGTAGGCCGTCGTGAGGTTCTGCCGGCGGTAGATCGGCAGGTAGGCGGCCACCACGACCGGCGCGGCGACGAGCATCATCATGTTGCCGAACAGGTAGCTCCAGTCGGTTCGATAGACCAGCGCGGGCATGGCCATGTAGGTGATCGCGCTGAGCTGCGTGCCGAAGATGCTCAGCCCCGCCGCCCACCAGGGAATCCGCCGCCCGGCCAGGAAGAAGTCGTCGGTGCTCCGCCCCCGTCGCGCGAAGAACACGCCCATCAGCACCAGCGCGGCCATGTAGAGGCCGATCACCGCGAAATCGACGCCGCGGAAGCCGCTGGCCCTGGCGATCGGCTCCGCGGCAAGGACCTGCGCGGTGCGCACGCCGGGCCGGGCCTCGCCGCTGGGGACGACCACGCTCCCTTGCCACCGCACGGTCGGGACCGTCACCGGCGGCCACAGGCCCTCCGCAGGGTCGCGGGGCACGGCGCCGGCCCGGACCCAGGTGTCGGTGATCGTGTGGTAGGCCCAGATCTGGCGCGGGAAGCCGGGATGCCTGTCCCCAAGCTCGGCGACCCGGTCGGCGTGCTCGCCGTCGTCGCCTCCCAGGAGCAGTAGATGCGATTGCCCTAGCGCCGGGGCCGGGCTGGGAGCCGCCGCCGAGGGCTGCGGCAGATCGGCGATCCGCGACCAGCCGTGATCGGGCTCGAAGCGGTACGCGTCGCCGAGATACTCCCGCCGCGGATCGCCGTCTGCGTGTGGCACGAGGTCCACGCCGCCGAACAGGTAGAACGCCCCGTCCTGGACACCAGCCGCCGCCAGCATTCTCGGAGGGCCGGGCCACGTTTTCAGCTCCTCCCAGGCTCGCTCGTCGCCTTGCTTCGACAGGTCCAGGGTCCAGAACGCCTCGAGCGGTCTGCCGGCATCCGGCGCGGCCAGGCCGCCGGCCAGGTAGATCCTCTCTCCAAGGATCGCTCCGCACTGGTGGGCCGCCGGCTGCGGCAGGGGCGGCAACGACTCGAGCTCCACGCGACCGCGCTCCGCGTCCCAGCGGATCAGGAAGGCGTCGGCACGATGCCGCTCCGCGTCGCTTCCGCCCAGGCACACCAGGGCGTCGTCCCCGGCGAGCGACACGCCGTAGGCCAGCGGCCGCGGCAGGCGCCGGGGGGCCTCGATCCAGGGGCCTTCGCGCGAGGAGAGCACGTAGATGCGGTCGTGCCACACCTTGGTGCCGCCCTGCCAGGGCGGGCGATCGGGGAAGTTGGCCCCGCCGGCCACCACGAGGGCCTCGCCGCTGGTGCCGGCATAGGGGCCGGCCAGTCCCACGGCGTCGGGCAGGTCCGGCAGGCGTCCCCACTCCAGCGCGCTAGGGCCGAATCCGGTCGCTTCGTCCGCGGCTTCGAGTCGGAGCGGGGCGAGGCCCAACAGCGTCGCCCCGATCAGCACGGTCGCAGCCACCGCTCGCATCGGGAACCTCCGGGCGTGGCATCCAAGGTGTGAAGGCGTCCCCCGATGGCGGCGTTCATCCCTCTTGCCGTCCCCATTGGAAGAAGCCGATCGACTCCAGGGCCGCGCGGAGCGCGTCCACGCGCTCCGGCGAAAGCGGCATGACCGGCAGGCGGGGCGGGCCGCAGTCCACGCCGATGATCTGCATCATGGCTTTGAGCGACTCGAAGACGCCGAAGGACAGGATGGTGCGGATCATCCCGACGGCCAGGGCCTGGCAGCGGCGGGCCTCGGCCAGGTCGCTGCGCTCGAACGCGGCGATCAGCCGCCGGTACAAGGGCGCGGCGAAGTTGTACGTGCTGCCCACCGCGCCTCGGGCGCCGACCGCCAGGGCCGCAAGCAGCATCTCGTCGCGGCCGAAGAGCATGTTGAACCGGCCGGCTTCGACCTGCGTGCAGGCGAGGTACTCGTCGAGCGTGGGAGCCGTGTACTTCACCCCGGCGAAGCTGGCGGCCCGCGCGCCGACGGCTTCGAGCAGGGCCGGCAGGTCGCAGGTCACGCCCGTCGCCGCGGGCATGTGGTAGTAGTAGAATGGCAGCTCGGGCGCGGCCGAGGCGATCTGGGCCATCGTGGCCGCGAGGGCTTCGACGCCCTGCGGTTTGAAGTAGCTCGGCGGCGTGGCCGAGACGGCGTCGGCCCCGACCCGCGCGGCGTGCGCGGCCAGCGTTCGGGCCTCCGCGACGCTGTGGTGCCCCACCTGGACGACGACCGGCAGCCGGCCGGCCGACGCGCGGACGAACCGCTCGGCGGCGGCCATGCGCTCGTCCTGGCTCAGCGAGGGGCCCTCGCCGGTCGAGCCCAGAACGTACAGGCCCGACACTCCCTCTCCGACGAGATGCTCGACCAGCGGCCCGATCCCTTCCAGGTCCAGGGCTCCATCGGAACGCATCGGCGTGTGCGCGGCCGCGATCAGGCCGCCGAGCGCTGCGGGTTCGGACAAGGTTTCCTCCCAAGACGGGTTGGAGACGGAGTACGGCTTGGCGCCACGACATCCGAGCGAGCAACGCTGATGGTAAGGGCGTCGCCGGCGCCCCGCAACTCGGACGGCTGCGGCCGCGACAGACTGGCGCGCACGCCCCGAAGGGCAGGCCCTTGGGGGCCGTCC
>CAYSUS010000155.1:0-12956 GCA_964434165.1 uncultured Pirellulales bacterium | reverse complement strand
ATCGGCCCCCCGCGTTTCTCGCGGAGCCACGACCACCTGGCCAGCGTCAGCGCCATGGTCTCCTCGGGCGGGCGCCTGTTCTACATCGTCGACAAGGGCTCGATCGCGTTTGCCGGGGCCAGCCCCAGATGGCGTCTGGTTGCGCGCGACGCCTTCAATGGTGTCCGTCTGTGGGAGCGCGAGATCTCTACCTGGGAGTATCACCTCCGCGATTTCCGAAGCGGCCCGGCCGACCTTGCCCGCCGCCTGGTGGCCGTGGGCGACCGGGTCTACGTCACACTGGGTTACGGCAAGCCGGTCGCCGCGCTGGAAGCGGCCACGGGCGAGGTCCTGCGCACCTTCGAGGGAACGGACAACACGCACGAGATCCTCCTGGCCGACGGCAAGCTCTACGTGGTGACCTGCGACCCGCTCGAGGAGGAGACGGGCACGACCGGCCGGATCGTGCGCCGGCTGGGGCTGTGGCGGGGCGCGTACGCCCGGTTCGTGACGAGCTATCCGCCCAAGCGCCTGGCGTGCCTCGACGCGCAGAGCGGCAAGCTGCTGTGGGAGAAGGACGACGCGGACACCAAGGACCTGTTCGCCTTGACCCTGGCGGTCCGCGACGGCCGTGCCTTCTTCGAGAACACCACGCACGTCGTGGCCCTGGACGCCGGCTCGGGCAAGCTGCTTTGGAAGGCCGAGCGGGCGGTGCCCCTGCGCCGGTACGCGTGGTCCACGCCCACGCTGGTCGTCGCCGACGGCGTGGTGCTTTCGGCCGACCGCAAGCCGGAGGACAACCTCGATACCGAAAACGGCGACAAGGCCGAGCTCGAATGGCTCGTAACCTCGAACCACCTGCTCACATCCGGGGTGATGGTCGCCTACTCGGCCGAGACGGGCGAGAAGCTGTGGACGGCCGAGTCGCACGAGGGGTTCAATTTCCCGGCCGACGTTTTCGTCATCGACGGCAAGGTCTATAGCGGCATCCTCGCCTGGGCACGGCAGCCGGGCATCACCAAGGTGCTCGACCTGCACACCGGCAAGGTGGTGGGCAATCGCCCCCCGGACCAGGAGTGCTACACGATCGGATTCGGCCACGCGCGGTGCTACCGCAACAAGGCGACCACCAATTACATTCTCCACGGCCGCTCGGGCGTGGAGCTGCTCGACCTGGAGTCCACGCGGATCACGGCCGACCACTGGATCCGCGGCACGTGCCAGTACGGCATCCTGCCCGCCAACGGCCTGATCTACGTGCCGCCGCACTCCTGCGCCTGCTACATCACCGTCAAGCTGAACAGCTTCAACGCCCTGGCGCCGAAGCGGGCGGCGAGTGACGAGTCGCGCTCGGCGAGCGGGAAGAAGTTGCCGCGGCTGGTGAAGGGAGCGGCCTATGGGGAAGACTCGCAGCCCCGGCGCGAGAGGGCGGGCGCAAAGGACGACTGGCCCACGTATCGCCACGACGCGGCGCGGAGCGGGGCCACCGAGTGCGAATTGGGGCCGAGTCTGTGCCCCGCTTGGAAGACGGAGCTCGAAGGGCCACTGACCGCGCTGGTGGTCGCCGAGGGCAAGGTGTTCGTCGCCCAGAAGGAAGCGCACACGGTCCACGCCCTTAGCGCGAAGGACGGCTCGCCCCAGTGGCGGTTTGCGGCCGGCGGTCGGGTGGACTCGCCGCCGACGGTGTGCGAGGGAAACGCGTACTTCGGCTCGGCCGACGGATGGATCTACTGCCTGCGCGCGGCCGACGGCAAGCTCGTGTGGCGGTTCCTCGCCGCGCCGCAGGACCGTCAAGTCGTGTCGTACGAGCAGCTCGAGTCGGTCTGGCCGCTGCACGGCAGCGTGCTGGTGATGCGCGGCGACGAGTCCGCGGCGCCGGTGGTCTGCGCCGTGGCGGGGCGCAACTCGTTCGTCGACGGCGGGCTGTTCCTCGTGCGTCTCGACGCCCGGTCCGGCAAGCTCCTCTCGTGCGAGCGGATCTCGCACCGCGATCCCGAGACGGGCGAGGAGCCGCAGAACACGGTCCGCGGCGTGTCCATGCCGGGTGCCCTGCCCGACGTGCTCTCCCGCGACGGCCAGTCGATCTTCATGCGCCACATGCGGTTCGATCTTGACGGCAAGCCGCAGGCCGAGGACGTGGATCACCTGTTCAGCCCGGCCGGATTCCTCGACGACGAGTGGTGGCACCGCACCTACTGGCAGGTGGGGACCACGATGGGCACGGGCTACGGCGGGTGGCCCACCGTGGGCAATCAGCGGATCTCCGGGCGGTTGCTCGTGGTGGACGGACGGCGGGTGTTCGGTTTCGGGCGCAAGGCCTACAGCGTGACGGGGAGCCACGTGGGGCTGGAGGCCGATTACCACCTGTTTGCGGCCGACCGCGAGCTCGTCCGCCCGGAGCCGCCCGAGGCCGCCAAGGGCAAGAAGCGGCGCCGCGGCCCCGGCACCAAGGTGAGCTACCTCTGGTCGGAGTCGCTGCCGCTTTACGCCCGGGCCATGATCCTCGCCGGGGACACGCTCTTCGTGGCCGGGCCGGCCGAGATCGATGACCTGACCGCGGTCAGGCCGCGGGGCGAGGTCAGCCTCTGGGCCGTTTCTGCCAAGGACGGCTCCAAGGTCGCCGAGTACGCACTCGGGGCCGCGCCGGTGTTCGACAGCCTGGCCGCGGCCGGCGGCCGGCTGTACCTGGCCACGGTGGACGGCCGCGTGGTGTGTTACGAGGCGGATTGATCGGCCCGGCTCGGAGTGCGATCCACGACCAGGCCGACCCGGCCGCCGTGCTCCGCAGCATCCGCCGGGCCTTGGAGCCCGACGGCGTGTACCTCATGCAGCGCAGGCGCCGATCCGCGTCTGTCGCGACTGCGTCACGGGCGTGGCAGTCGCTGCCGGTTTGCGTTGACGACGCTCCCCGGTGACCTAGACTCTTGCAGGCTCGCGAGCGGGCGGCAGCCGTCCAGGTGGGAGCGGCCGTCCCGCGAGCCCCCGAAGCGCCGATCATCCTCTGCGAAAGGGCCGCCATGCAGCAGGCAAGCGACGTCATGACCACGGGGGTCATCACCCTTTCGGTCGAGGACACGGTCCATCATGCCATCTGCACGCTCCTGGAGTACGGCATCAGCGGGGCCCCGGTGGTCGATCTCGAGGGACGCCTGGTCGGCGTCGTCAGCGAGTACCAGCTCCTGGAGGCGCTCTATTCCCCCGAGGTCAAGCACGACCTGCTCCGCGACGTGATGACCCGCGACCCGCTGACGATCGCCGAGGACGCGCCGATCTCCGAGGCCGCCAACCTGCTGATCGTCCACCGCATCCGCCGCATCCCGGTGGTCCGCGAGGCGCGCGTGGTGGGCATCATCGCCCGCCGCGACCTGCTGCGGCACGTCGTCGAGCGCGATGCCGCGGCAGCGGCTGGGTGACAGTACAAGCGGCTCGGAATGGGGGCGCGAGCTTCGCGTTCGATCCGCGATCAGTAGCACTGCTGGACGAGCCAGGCGGCGTCGAAGTCGTGCTGGCGCAGGTCCTCGCGGCGGATCCAGTAGTAGAGCCGCCCGCAGTCGCCCCACATCCAGCCCAGGTGCTCCTCATCCGAATCGACCTGGAGCAGGAGCATCCATTCGGCAGCCCCTGGCTCCAGGGTCCGCGCCCTGGGGTCGTCGTATCCCTCGGGGTTGCCGCAGTAAAGGCCGTTGGTGACCAGTTGGCACTCCAGGCGCATGTCGCCCTGGATGGCCTGCG
The DNA here is from genome assembly GCA_964434165.1 of uncultured Pirellulales bacterium. Lineage (GTDB taxonomy): Bacteria > Planctomycetota > Planctomycetia > Pirellulales > Thermoguttaceae > CAYSUS01. The sequence continues at coordinate 9,245 of CAYSUS010000155.1, read as the reverse complement.
CGTGGCCGAGCAGCCGATGGAGCGACTCCTCCTCCGTGCCGTCGCCGGCCAGCGCGGCCACGAGCTCGTCGTACTCGTCGCCGAACTCGTCGCCCTCCTCGGCGAACTGGAACCAGTCGGGCAGGGTCCAGCAGGGCTCGAAGGACAGCAGGCAGGGGCGCCCCGCGAAGTCGCCTGCGTCCGAGCGGGGTGAGTCGGTCCGGGTGAGCGCGTCGGCCGGCTCGTCGAAGTAGAGCACTTTAGCACCGCCGCGGTCGTTGGGGTCGAAACCCCAAGGCTGATGTTCGAAGTCGTAGAAGAACGCCAGCGTGCCGGTGCGCGGCAGCAGGCCGGGTGGGGCTAGGTCGGCCACGTCGTCCATCCGGATCTGCGCGAGGAAGTCGAGGGGCGTCTCCTTCGGCGGCGAATGGACCGGCTTGCCGCCGGGGGCGATGCGCTCGATCTGCGAACCCATCCACCGCGGCCAGTTGGCACCGGGCGGCAGGTCGGGCCGCCCTCCCATGCGCGAGGCGCCCAGGGGGATGCTGTCCTCCTCGACCCGCTGCGCGCGAAGGCGGATCGAAGGCTCCAGCACCTCCTCGAGCCGATCGGCGCAGTCGGCCAGCGCCGAGTTGCGAATAATCTTCACCGCTTGCCTTCGGTCCATCAAGTGGCTCCCATCGTCTGGCCTGCTAGCCCCAACGGTGCTACGCGATCGCTGCCAAGCGGGCGCGGACTTCGTCGGGCGAGGCCCCGCGAATCAAGAAACGCTTCTGCGGCGAGGTCTCGCCCGAGACCAATTCGATCTGCGACTTCCTCCAGTCAAGCGCCTCGGCCAAGAGGGCCACGATGGCCTTGTTGGCCTTGCCCTTCTCGGGCGCTTGGGTCACCGAGACCCGCACCACGCCGTCCTCGCCGGCGCGGACCTCGTTGCGGCGCGCCCCCGCATGGGCGCGAATCGGCAGGAGGGTTCCTTGCGCGTGCGGCTCTAGTGCGATCATACTTCGATTCCCTCGAACAGCGCCGAGCCCACGCGGACGATCGTCGCCCCCTCCTCGATCGCCGCCTCGAAGTCGCCGCTCATGCCCATGGAGAGCTCGTCCATCGAGACTCTGCCGGGACAATCGGGGCGAAGCCGATCGCGCAGGGCTCGCAGGGCGGCGAAGTCGCGCCGGGCCGCCTCCGGCCCGCCCTCCAGCGACGCCATGCCCATCAGCCCGCGGATCTCGACGTGCGGCCACGCGGAGGCGGCCTCCAGCAGCGGTTCGATCTGCTCCACCGGCAGCCCTGTCTTGGCCTCCTCGCCCGACACGTTGACCTCGATGAGGACCGGCACGCGCCGCCCGATCGCCGCGCCTGCCCCGTCGATCGCCTCCAGCAGGCGCGGGCTGTCGGCCGACTCGATCATCTCGACCAGGGGCACGGTCCGCGCCACCTTGTTCCGCTGAAGGTGCCCGATCAGGTGCCACTTCGCCGGCAGATCCTGCAGGATCTCGGCCTTGCGCCAAAGCTGCTGGGGGCGGCTCTCGCCCAGGAGGCGGCACCCCGCCTCGACCAGAAGCCGAGCCACGGGGGGCTCGACGTACTTGGTCACCCCCACGAGGCGGACCGCGTCGGGCGCGCGCCCGGCTCTCCGCGCGGCCTCGGCGATCCGCTCGTGCACGGAGGCGAGGTTGGCGGCGATCGTCGCAGCTTGGTCAGGCATGGGGTGTTTCGCACGCTCCCGGCGGTCCCCGACGCAACGCCTCACGCGTCGCGCACCCGGACCGAGGCGTGCGGCGCATTCGAAAGCAGGATGCACGTCTCATGTTGGCCTGCCAGTCGGGCGAGCTCCGCCTCGCTGCTCAAAGGCACCATGTCCAGGTCCTCGACGATGGACTCGTCGATTCCGCTGAGAAGGTACACGCGGGCACGCTCCAGCGCCCGCACCAGTTGCACGGCCGGGACGATGTCCTCGGGGCGCTCGTCGCCCAGGCGGCGCAGGGCCTTGCGCGGGACTTCGGCCCCGATCAGCGACTTCATGGCCATTCCCGGGCTGTCGCCCAACGTGCAGCACACGGCCACGGACCCGCCCGAATCGACCAGCGGCATGGCAGCGGCCAGAGCGCGGCCCACGTTGTGCCACGTCTGCTGCGCGCGGCCGCCCTCGATCGCCGCGACTACGAGGCTGGCCTTCCTGGGTACCGACCACCGCCAGGCGGCGTCGTAAAGACGCCGGCCGCGGCGCCCCACGTCGCGGACCTCGCCGGCCAACACGTGGAGCACGCTCTCGCCGGGGCCGGGCACGATCTGAATCGCGAACGCCGCGCCCAACAGCCAGCCGACCTCCGCCGACTCCGACGTCAGCCGCTGCTTCTCGTCGCGGTCCCTGGCCCCCACCTCCAGCGAGCGGTAGCGAAGCTGGGTGTTCAGGTCGGAGAACGCCGGAAAGACCGATCCGAACAGTCCGAAGTAGTCGGGCACGCCGCTACTTTGCAGGCACCCGACGGGTACGACCACCTCGGCGTCCACGATGGTCCGGTTGAGGAAGATGCGATGCCCCGACTCGGTCGCCGCGAGGTAGGCCAGCCCGCTCGCGTCGGCCGGATCGTGCGTCTGAAGCCGGACGCGGTCGCGGACGTCGTCGGGCAACAGCTCGCAGGGATCGCCCACCGATGCCTCGGCCTCGGCCGCGGTGCGGAGCACCGTCACGTCGCACGGGTCGATGCCGGACTCCAGCAGCACGTCCACGACCCCGCGAACCAGTTCCTGGGCGTGGGGCAGGCCGTAGTCCAGGGTGATCGCCACGTGGTCGCCGGGGACGATCGCTCGGCCCAACGGCGGAAAGCCAATCGGTTCGCTCAGGGCCTCGGCAACGGCCTTGCCTAGATCGGCCACGGGGTCCTCGCGCGGCACTCCGCACTCCCCGACCAGCGCCGAGTCGGCAAGGTCGAGCTCCACCATGCAATCGATACCGTAGCGGACGGAGGACGGCATGTGTGAACTTGGGAAAGACGGGCGAATCGGCGAACCTTGGGACGCGATCCATCTTATCGCTTGGTCGCGCACTCGGTCAATAATGGGAGAAGGACCCGAGGACGTGTCGTGTGCGACGCATGCGCCGATTCTCGCGCCGCGTGGAGGGAATTGGGATGGATGCGACAGCGCGGTTTTGGTACCTCTTCCCGCCCGCTTCACCCAAGCCGGAGCGGACCGCACTTGCGCATCTTCAGACAAGGATTCACGCAATGACCCGGGCATTCCCTCCTGTGCTTCCCCGCGCTCTTCCGACGGCTTTTCCTGCTTGCGGCCTGGTGGCTTTGTGCCTGGTGCTCTGCTCGGGCTGCGGCGCCCCACCTTCCGGCGCCGGTGGAGACGACGCGTCGCCGAGCTCCGGCGACGCGGACGCGGGGTCGAAGGAGAAGGCCTCCGGGGCCTCGGCCCGCGAGGTGCTGGAGGCCATGGTCGCGGCCTACCAATCCGCGTCCACGTACGCCGACGCGGGCACGGTGCGCTTGCTGGCGAAAACGGGCGAGGAAGAGACCGAGGATTCGGCCAACTTCGCGGTCAGCTTTCGACGGCCGGACAAGGTCCGCATGGAGGTGTATCAAGCACGTGTCGTTTGCGACGGAGATCGGCTGCGCGCCTCGATCGATGATCTGCCCCAGCAGGTCCTCGACCTGGAGGCCCCGGACAAGCTGACGCTGCAAGCTGTGTTTCAGGACCCCATCCTCACGGACGTCGTGTTCGGCGGTCGCGTCGGCGGGCCGACGCAGTTCATGCTTCTGGCAGGCGACGATCCCATGAAGGAGATCATGGCCGGGGACGCGGAGATGGAGCTTCTGGAGCCGGCCGAGATCGACGGCCGGCAGTGCCACCGAGTGCTGATGAAGAGGCGCGAGGGGCAGGGCATCTTCTGGATCGACGAGGCCAGTTCCGCCCTTCGCCGGATCGAATACCCGATCGAGCCGCGCGACGAGGCGGCCGAGGCCGGGCCGTTCCGACCGATCTCGGTGATCGTCGATTTCGTCGGCGCGCGCCTGGGCGAGGACATCGATCCGACCGCATTCGAGTACGAGGTGCCGCCCGATGCCCGGCGGGTGCAGTACTTCGTGCCCGACCCGCGAAGCGCGCCCGTGCCGGGCAGGCTGTTGGGGAAGGCGGCGCCCCCGTTCGAGTACGTGGGGCTTTCGGGCAACACGGTGACGCCCCAGAAGCTGCGCGGCAAGGTCGTGTACCTGGACTTCTGGGCGGTGGGCTGCCAGCCGTGCCGCGAGGCCCTTCCGCAGGCCCAGCAAGTGTATGAGAGGTATCGGGATAACCCGAAGGTCGCGTTCTTCGCGGTCAACCTCGACCCGCCCGGCGTCGATGGCCGGGAGCTTGAGGATCTGTTTGCGAAACTGGGCGTGACGATCCCCGTGCTCCGCGATCCCCAGGGGCACAGCTTCCGCCAGTTGCTCGTCTCGGAGATCCCCACCGGAATCCTCATCGGCCCGGACGGGCGTGTCCAGGAGCACTCGCGAGCGTCGGGAGGCAACCTGGCGGCCGACCTCGCCGCCAAAATCGAGAAGCTCCTCGCTGGGGAGGACATCTGCGAGGCCGCCGTGGCTGCGTTCGAGGAGCAGGTCCGCCAGTTCGAGGAGGCGCTGAAACGCGCCGAGGCAGGCGAGCCGCCGCCGGGCGGCCTCGTCGCGAAGCAGGAGATCCCCCGGGCCGAGATCGCCCCAAGGAGCGAGCCTCAGCGGCTCCGGCTCAGCCCGCTGTGGAAATGTACGGACGTCAAATCGCCGGGCAACCTCCTCGTGGTGCCCAAGGCCGACGGATCGCCGCGGATTCTCGTCCTGGACGGCCCCAAGGGGGTCGCCGAGCTCACCGCCGACGGCAAGGTGGCGGCGTCGCATTCCCTGGATCTCGAGGATCGCGAGGTCGTCACTTTCCTGATGAGCGCGGTCTCCGGCGAGGGGCGCCGCCTGTTCGGAGGGGTGGCGGTCGGGCAGCAGCGAGTCCACGTTTTCGACGAGCAGTTCAAGCCGGTTCTGCACTTCCCCGAGGACGCCCTGGACCATCCCCATCCGGGGGTCTACGACGCGCAACTGGCCGACCTCCGCGGTGACGGGCGGCTCGGCCTGTACGTCAGCTACTTCGGCCCGGTGGGCGTGCAGGGCGTGAGCCTGGAGGGACGGCGCCAGTGGTCCTTCCGCAAGGTCACCAACGTGGCACGCCTGGCCGTGGGTGGGCCCGACGCCCAGGGACGAAGGCTTCTCTGGTGCGCCCACGACCGCGGATCGCTGGTGGGCCTCGACGCCGACGGGACGGTGCGGGGGGAGACCGGACTCACCAACCGGCCCCTGTACGCCGCCTTTGCGCGCGATCTGACGGGCGACGGCCAGCCGCAATGGTGCGGCCTGAGCGTGCTACAGCTGGGACGGGTTCTGGTCGTGGGCTTCAGCCTCCAGGGCCAGGAGTTGTGGACCTACCCGATGCCGGAGGGCTTTCCCGAGACCATGGTGGAACCCGTGGCGAGCGGTCGTCTGTTGGGCTCGGGAGCCGGTCAGTGGATCCTGCCGGGCGCGGACGGATCGATCCACGTCCTCGCTCCGGACGGGAAGCTGATCGACAGGTTCAACTACGGGTCGCCCTTGAACGGCCTCGCCACCGCGACGCTCGGCGGAAAGCCCGCGCTGCTCGTCGCGACTCCCCAAGCGGTGGAGGCCTGGCAGGTGGAGTAGCCGATTCAGGCGGCAGACCGAGCCGGGCCGCCGCGGCCCGGCATGCCTGCGCAGTCCCGCGCCGGGCGCGGGACCGAGGGACCGCGTCCCTGCGCTGCGTTCGTTCTTGACCCGTTTTCGCTGCGGCGCTATAATCGCCGGCCGCTTTGACGGAAACTTCCATGCGGCTGCCGGCCTCGAGGCCTGTGCCGGCGGCCCGGCAAATGGATTTGCCGACCTGCGGTAGGCGGAATGGATTTCGCAGCGATTGCCACCCGGGAGCGGACGGTGTCGTACGGCTCGTCGCTCGACGCCAAGGAGCTGGTCAAGCAGGCGATCGACATCGTCGATCTGGTGGGTGCTAGCATCTCGCTCCGTCGCCAGGGACGGATGCTCGTGGGGCTTTGCCCCTGGCACGACGACACCCGGCCCAGTCTCCAGGTCAACCCCGAGCGCCAGACGTTCAAGTGCTGGGTGTGCGACATCGGCGGCGACGTGTTCAGTTTCGTGATGAAGATGGAAGGCGTCACGTTCCCCGAGGCCTTGCGCATGCTTGCCGACCGCGCGGGGATCGAGCTCGAGCCCCAGCGCCGCCAGCGCGGGCCTTCCGGCGGCCAGTTCGACAGGCGGGCGCTCTACCAGGCCATGGCCTGGGCCGAGGAGCGGTATCACCGCTGCCTGCTCGAGTCGCCGGAGGCCGAGCCGGCCCGCCGCTACCTCGATCATCGAGGCGTTACGCAACGGAGCATCGCCACGTTCCGTCTCGGGTTCGCGCCCCCCGCCTCGACGTGGATTCTTGGGCAGGCCGGCGAGCGCGGTTACAGCCCGGCGGTCCTGGAGAAGATCGGCATCGTGGCGCGGTCCACCAGCGGGCCGGGCTACTATGACCGCTTCCGCGGGCGGGTGCTGTTCGCGATTCGCGATTCACAAGGTCGGCCCGTCGGTCTTGGCGGGCGCGTCCTGCCCGACTCCCCCGTCTCGGGCCCGGCCAAGTACATCAACTCGCCCGAGACGCCGCTGTTCTCCAAGAGCCGGTTGCTTTACGGCCTGGACGTGGCCCGCGACGCCATGCGGCGGTCGCGGATCGCCGTCGTCGTGGAGGGTTACACCGACTGCATCGCGGCCCACCAGTTCGGGTTCGAGAGCGCCGTGGCCGTGCTGGGCACGGCCCTGGGCGAGGAGCACGTGCGCACGCTCAAGCGGTTCGTGGATCGGATCGTCCTGGTCCTTGACGGCGACAAGGCTGGCCAGCGCCGTGCCGGGGAGGTCCTGGAGCTGTTCGTCGCCCAGAACGCCGACCTGCGGATCGCCACCTTGCCGGAAGGTCTCGACCCGGCCGATTTCCTCGCAGAACACGGAGCCGAGGCGTTCCGCGACCTGATCGAGACCCGGGCGTGCGACGCGCTGGAGCACGCGTTCCTGGCGGCGACGCGGGGGATCGATCTGGCTCGCGACGTGCACGCGGCCAGCGAGGCCCTGGAGCGCCTGGTGTCGGTGGTGGCCAGGGCCCCGCGGCTGCGCTCGGATTCGTCGTCCGGCGGCCGGTTCCGCGAGGAGCGGATCCTTCAGCGGCTCGCGCAGAGCTTTCGCGTGCCCGAGGAAGCGGTCCGCCAGCGTTTGACGGCCCTGCGCCGCAGCGGCCAGGCCCGCTTACCGCAGCGGCCGTCGGCGGCCCCAGACAAGCCCGGCGATGCGTCCCCGCCCGCGGCGGCCCGGCTCGATCCGTGGCAGCGCGAGCTGCTGGAGCTGGTCGTGCTCCATCCGGAGCACGTCCCGGCCATCCGTCGGCAAGTCCCGTCCGAGTGGATCGCGCACCCGCTGGCGCAACGGATTTACGAGGCAAGCTGCCGGCTGTCGGACGAGGGGGTCCTGCCCGACTTCGACGGCCTGATGCTGCGGTTCGACCATCCGGCGATCAAGAGCCTCCTGGTCGAGCTGGACGAGCAGGGCCGCGCCAAGGGGATCGAGCACCCTGAGGCCCTGATCGAGGAATTGACGAGAAGCTATCAGCGAAGACATGCCGAACAGCAGCGTCCCGCCCAGGCGGTGGAGCTGCGCCAGGGGCGTCTGGGGGAGGGCGATCAGATCGACGTTCTCCGCCGGATCGTCCAGCAAGAGCGCGCCCGGCACGGCATATCCGAGCCCACGGACGGGTGAGGGTCGTGCCCGGTTCGATCGGAGTCGCAAGGGAGTGCCAAGAAGGGGGTCCCGACCGCCCGTCGCATCGCGGGTCCTGCGCCGGCCGTTCCCGCGCGGAACCATCCCGCAGCCGGCCCAGACCGCCTGCCGTCGTCCCCCGCTTCTTGCCCGCCAGTGGATCGCTTCTCCCGCGCCACCGATCCGACCAACCCGGTCTCTAGCACGCCACGAGGGCGTACGAGGAGGGTGTACGTGGAGAGCTTCGACAAGGACTTGAAGGAACTGGTCGCCCGGGGCAAAGCGCAAGGCTTCCTCACCTACGATGAAGTGACCAACTGCCTTCCCGACGACGCTGTCAACGCGGAGGTCATCGACAGCCTTTTGATGGCGCTGGACCAGGCGGGCGTGGAGCTCGTGGAGAGGGCGCCGCAGCCCGACTTCTTCGATGACGCCGCGGACCTGGCCGACCCGTGCCTGAGGCCCCAGCCGCCGGCGCCCGAGGATTCGCGGGCCGCGGTGATTCAGGAGAAGATCCGCTGGAACAACGATCCGATCCGGCTGTATCTCTCCCAGATGGCCGAGATCCCGCTGCTGTCGCGGGAGGAGGAGATCTCGCTGGCCAAGAAGATCGAAATGACGCGCAAGCGCTACCGGCGGACCGTGATCGGCTGCAACCTGGCCATGCGGTCCACGATCTCGATCCTTGTGAAGGTGCAGAAGGGCCTGCTGCCGTTCGACCGCACGATCAAGGTCTCGCTGACCGAGCGGCTGACCAAGGAGCAGATCCTGGGCCGCATGCCGCACAACCTGAAGACGATCAAGCACCTGCTGGACGACAACGGCCGCGATTTCGCCCGGCTGATCAACCGATCGACGGCTGCCGAGGAGCGGGCTTCCGCTCGGAGACGCTTCCTCCGCCGCCGCCGCAAGACGCTGATCCTCTGCGAGGAGCTGAGCCTTCGCACCCGCCGGGTGCAGGCCACGATGCGGCACATCGAGGAAGTGTCCAAGCGGATGGACGAGATACGTGCCCGCATCGCTCAGATCAAGGACGACGGCGGCGCCCGCGAGGAGCTGTCCAATCTCCGCAAGGAGCTGCGCGACCTGATGGTCATGACCCAGGAGAGCCCGCGCAGCCTCCGCAAGCGGGTCCAGCGCATGCTTCAGCATTTCCGCGACTACGAGGAGGCCAAGCGGCAGCTCTCCAGCGGCAACCTCCGGCTGGTGGTCTCGATCGCCAAAAAGTACCGCAATCGGGGGTTGAGCTTCCTGGACCTGATCCAGGAGGGCAATACGGGGCTGATGCGGGCGGTGGACAAGTACGAGTATCGCCGGGGCTACAAGTTCTCGACCTACGCCACGTGGTGGATTCGGCAGGCCATCACCCGGGCGATCGCCGATCAGGCCCGCACCATCCGCATCCCGGTGCACATGATCGAC
>CAYSUS010000154.1:0-13128 GCA_964434165.1 uncultured Pirellulales bacterium | reverse complement strand
GCGTGGCGAAGCCGGCGAAGTCGGGCTCCTGCTCCATGTAGCCCACGGCCGTGCCATCGGGCACGGTACGGGCGCCGGCGTCCGCCTCCACCAGCCCCGCGGCGAACATCCGCTCCACGCGCTGGTCGATGCGGCGGTAGAGCTGCTGGCGGGGCCAGTCGAGCACGAACACGCGACACTCGGCCGCAGGCCGCGCGCGGTCGAACTGCTGCTGGAGCCGGCTAATCGGCATGCCGGTCTTCTCGTACACCTCCAGGGCGCGGGTCAAACGCCGCGCGTCGTTGGGGTGGAGACGCCTGGCCGCGGCCGGATCGACCTGGGCCAGGCGGCGGTGCAGTGCCGCGGAGCCGTGCGCCCGCGCTTCTTCAGCCAACGCGCGACGGAGCTGCGGGTCGGCCGGCGGCCCGCGGAAAATGCCGCGCAACAGGGCCTTCAAGTACAGCGGCGTCCCGCCCACGAAGATCGGCTCCCGGCCCCGCGAGCGGACCTCGGCCACGCAAGCGCCGGCGGCCTCGACGTACTGGGCCAGGCTGAATTCCTCGTGCGGGTCGACCACGTCGATCAGGTGGTGCGGCACCCGGGCCTGTTCCTCGCGCGACGGCTTGGCCGTGCCCACGTCCATGCCGCGGTACAGGGCCATGGAATCGAGCGAGATGATCTCGCCGCCGAGGCGCTCGGCCAGCTCGATGCCCACCGCGGTCTTGCCGGCCGCCGTGGGGCCGGTGAGGAACCAGCAGTCGCGCGCGGGGAGGTCGGTCATGGGAATGCGGTTGAGGGCGCGTGCCGCGTGACGGAGAATGCGTGCAGTCGATTGTGCCCCCAACCGCCGCCCGTGAAAAGGACCCTACCGACATGGCGGAACCGCGTGATACGTCGCAGCTGCAGCCGATACTCGCCCGGCTGATGGCCGTGATCGAAAGCCGCAAGGCCCAGCGCCCGACGGGCTCGTATACCACGCAGCTCTTCGAGGGAGGCGCCGAACAGATCGGCGCGAAGGTCCGCGAGGAGGCGGCCGAGCTGGTGGAGGCCTGCCTTGGCGCGCAGCAGCCCAAGGAGATGATCCACGAGGCAGCGGATCTCCTCTATCACATGCTGGTGCTGCTGGCCCATTCAGGCCTCACGCTCGCCGACGTGGAGCGCGAGCTGGAGCGGCGGTTCGGCAACTCAGGGCTGGAGACCCAGCCGCGACCGTGAGGGAGCGACCCCGGGGCACTTGGCGCGTATGGGCGCTGCGTCGCGGCGATCGGGTATCGGGGGAGCGGTCTCGGAGGAACCCGCCTACGGCCGGCCCGCAAGGTACGCTCGCACCGCGGGCAGCTCCGATTCGAGGAGCAACTCGTGAGGGTCCCGGGCGCTTCGCTCGGGCAGGCCGATTGCGGTCAGGTCGGCGGGTCGGCCAGGCTCGATCCTCCCGGCATGCGACGAAACGCCCAGGGCCTCGGCCGCGTCGAGCGTGGCCATGCGCAGGACGTCTTGCGGCGAGACGGACGGGAAGCCCGCGGCCAGCCGCATCTCGGCCAGCACGCTCAAGTCGGGCGAGGAGGCCCTGCTGTCGGTGCCCAGCGCCACGCGGGCCCCGGCCGCGAGCAATTGCCCGAGGGGATAGGGCTCGTGCCCGAAGAACGCGTGGGTGCGCGGGCAGAAGACCACGCTCATTCGTTCACGGTTCTCAGCCAGAACGGCGATTTCCTCAGCGTCCAGATAGTTGCCGTGGACGACCAGGGCGCGATGGCTCCCGGCCATGGCGCGGAGGTAGTCCAGCGGCCGCGAGCCCGGCTGGACCAGCCCCGCGTCCCATTGGCCCCAGGACTCGAGCAACTCGCGGAAGGGCCCTGTGCTCGAGCCGAGCAGCTCGAGCTCCTCGCGCGACTCGGCCAGGTGCATGGCCAGCGGCACTCCGTGTTCGGCCGAGAGCTTCACCGCCGCCTGGAGCAGCGCCGGCTGCACGGAGTAGGGCGCGTGCGGGCTCAGGCCGCGGTCTGGCAGGCCGGTTGCCACGTGGCGCCGAGCCAGCTCGACCTTCTCTTCCACTCGGGCCGGCGTGGGGGCGATCAACTCCTGGAACACCAGCGCGCGGGGTCGACGGGCATGGAATGCCTCGACCGGCCAGCCGGGCTGGGCGATCTCGGCCAGCGTCGTCGTGCCCAGTCGCAGCGATTCGTCCAGACCGCGCTGGACCGCGTGAAGGGAGTCGAGCGGAGGAACGCGGAAGGACTCGACGAGCCGCGCGATCCAGCCCGACAGCGACATCCCCGGCTCGCCAAGCGGTCGCTCCAGGAGGCTGAATTCCAGGTGCGTGTGGGCGTTGACCAGGCCGGGCAGGAGAGCCACGTCGCCCAGGTCCTCGACGCGGCCGTCTCCGACGCGCGGGCCCACGGCGACGATCCGGCCTTCGGCGATGGTGACGATCCCGCCGGCGATCGGCGGGCGGCTGACGGGAAACAGCCAGCGGGCCCTCAGGCTTCGGACCCCGGAGCCGGGCATGGCGCGACCTCGTTCGGCTCGGGGGACGGGGGCATCCGCTCGTCGGCCCGGGACCACGAGTCCGGGTCCCGGATGTCGGCCTCGGCCCGGGCGATTTCCGCCTGAAGCTTCTCCTCGGCCGACATCTCGACGGGGAGCCGGTTGTAGAAGTAGAGAATCGCCGCCGCACCCATCGCGCCGCCAACGACCACGGGCCAGCGATAGCTGAAGCCGTCCTCGGTGACCTGCTTCACCAGCGGACGCAAGAGCGGTGCCTGTGCCAACCCGCGCGAGAGGAGGTGGGCCGAGGTCAATAGCAGGGCGTTGTGACAGAGATGATACACCATGCCGGGAAGGATGCTGCCGCTCTGCACGGCCAGGAAGCCGATGACGACTCCCACGAAGAACGTGGCGATCTGCTGCTGAAGGATCGAGTGCGCCACCCCGAAGAACACGGCGGTGTAGATGATCGCCCGCCACCGATGGCCCAGGTGCCGGAAGCCAGAGAGGATGAACCCGCGAAACGCGAGCTCCTCGCACACGGCCGGAAGAAGAGCCGCTGCGAAGAGCAGCACCCCGAGATTGGGGACGCCGCCGAGCATCCGCTTGAAGTCGTTGGCCAGGGCCTCGTCCATTGGGTAAAGCTCGGTCACGACCTGCTGCAAGGCGACGGCGACCGGGTGGAGCGCCACGGCCAGCGCCGCCGCGGCGGGCACGGTCCACCACCGAGGTAGCTTCAGCAGCAGGGTCTGGCGCGGGCTGCTCGTGAACATCACCGTCATCAGCAGGGCCGGGGTGAGGATTACCACGAGTTGCAGGACCGCGGTGCTCATGGCGAAGTCCTTCACCCGCACCAGCGCAAAGCCCATGAAGAACTTCAGCAGCAGGATCATCACGGCGCAGAACACGGCCGCCGCCACGGTCGGCGTGGGCTGGCGGTCCTGCATGAGGTGGCGGAGCCACAGGCCCACGTCGAGGCGCTCGCTCTCGCGGAACAGGACCTTCTCGGAATTGAACTGATCGACGGCCCAGCGGATCGCCACGAGGCAGCACCCCAGCGTCACCAGCAGCACCGGAGGCAGGAACTTCAGGGCCACCAGGACGTTGCCCTCGACCGCGGTACGCAACAGCAGCACCACGCCGGTGACCGGGATCAGGCTGTTGCCCAGCGTCAGCTCCACGCCCGGGGCCATGGGCAGAATCGCCAATGGCATGGTGATCAGCAGCAGGGGCATCAGGTAGTACTGGCCCTCCTTCGTGCTGCGGGCGAGGGCGGCCAGGGCCAGACAAAGCGCGCTGAACAGGGCCGACACGGGGACCAGGGCGACCAGCAGCCACACCACGGCGGCCAGCGGCGGCTCGCCCATGCCCGGCATCTGGGAAAGCAGCAGCGACCCCGTCAGCCCGATGGCCAGCAGGTTGAGTACGGCCGTGAACACGCTGAACACCATGACCGTGAGGAGCTTGCCGAGCACGATCTCGCTCCGCTCGGCCGGGCTGCTCAGCAGGGTCTCCAGCGTGCCGCGCTCCTTCTCGCCTGCACAAAGATCGATGGCCGGGTAAAAGGCCCCGGTAAGCGCCCAAAGGAGGAGCATCACGGGCAAGATCTTCGACCACACGGCCGCGCCGCGGAACATGGTCTGGTCGGCCACGTCGGCCTCGGCCACCTCGAAGGGGCGGGCCGCGGCCTCGGGGACGCCGCCCGCCACGAGGTTCTGGCGCGCGACCTGCTCGCGCCATCGCTCCACCAAGGCCGAGAGCCGCGCGAAGGTGAGTTGCGACCGTTCTGTGGCCGTGGAGAAGAAGATCTCGGGGCTCGGGACCTCGATCTCGTCTTCCGGCGCGGTCGAGCCCCCCTCGGTCTCGTCCCGGTCCCATACCCCTGCCAGCGCGCGGTCGGAGAGGGCTTGTCGCACCGCTTCGAGCCGGTCGGCGAAGTCGGGCGGGAAGTACAACGCCGCGTCGTACTCCCCAACCTGCACGGCATGGCGTGCCATCTCTCGCGGATCGGCCTGTTCGGGCTCGCCGGGGCGGGGCTCGTCCGCCCCGAATTCGATCTCCAGGAGGTCCGCCCTGTCCTCTGTCGGGAACAAACCTGGGGCGAACTTCGGGGAATTGTCGAAAAGCGGGGGCTTCACGTCGGTAAGCCCCTTGGCGCCCACTACCAGGACCTTGGTCGCATGCTCCCGCATGAACTGCCGCATCTGGACCAGGCTCATCCCCAGAAGCGGATACAGCAGAAGCGGCAAGACCGCAATCATGAACAGCGTCCGCCGGTCGCGCAACTGATCGCGAATCTCGCGTCCGAGTATCAGTCTGACGTTGGACCAGTTCATGGGAGAGGTCGGGGGTCGGAAGTTGCGGCCTGAGCGTCCCTATTCGTCACTCACCACTCACGTGCTCACCACCGGCCACTGGCCACCAACCATCACCCGTCGTTGCGCTCCGCCGCGCCCACCGTCTCAGACCGAACCTCGTCGTATCGCGAGATCAACTGAAAGAACAGCTCCTCCAGGTCGGGCTGGTGGTGCAGCTCGCGGAGATCGTCGAGGGTGCCCTCGGCGAGAATCGTCCCGCGGTGCAGGATGGCGATCCGATCGCAGAGCTTCTCTGCCTCGCGCATGATGTGCGTGGAGAAGAGGATGCACTTCCCTTGATCGCGGAGCTCGGAGACGGTGTTCAACAGGGCCCTTGCCACCAGCACGTCCAAGCCCGCCGTGGCCTCGTCGAATATCAGAATCGGGGGGTCGTGGACCAACGCCCGGGCGATGGACACCTTCTGCTTCATCCCCGTGGACATCTTCGCGCCTAGCAGATCGCGGATGTCGTCCATCTGGAGCCGGCCGAAAAGCCGCTCCATGCGGGCGCGAAGCGTGTCGCCGGGGATGCGGTGCAGCCGGCCGAAGTACTCCACCATCTCCCAGGCACTCATGCGGTCGTACACCGCCGTGTTGGCGGAGACGAAGCCGATCTGGTGCCGGGCGTGAGACGACTGCCGGACCACGTCGTACCCGTTGAGCGTGGCGCTGCCCGAGGTCGGCATGAGCACCGTGCTGAGGATCCGCAGGGTCGTTGTCTTGCCGGCGCCGTTGGGCCCCAGCAGTCCGTAGATCTCGCCGGACCGGGCGTCGAAACTGACTCCCCCCAGCGCCACGAACCGGCCGCGACGCAGGTCGGCGTATTCCTTGGTCAGGTCGCGGACGTGGATCATGGTCCGGCGGCGAAGGGTCAAGGGGGCCGGGCCGACGCGGTCCGGTTCGCACGGGCAGTCAAACGAGCCAAACTCCTTGCGCTAGCCTAGCTTGCGGAAGGGCCGCTCGGCAGGGGCCGGGGATCGTCCAGCAACTCATAATAGACGTTGCGCCGGCGGGGCGAAAAGCCGGCCCCCCGAATCGCCTCCTGGAGCTGCCCCAGCGAGATGCGGAAACTCGTGCCGGCCGCGGCCACCACGTTCTCCTCGATCATCAGACTACCCATGTCGTTGGCGCCGAAGCGGAGGGCCATCTGCCCGATTTTCAATCCCTGGGTTACCCAGCTTGCCTGGATATTGGGGAAGTTATCCAGGTAGAGCCGGCTGACGGCCAGCATGCGAAGGTAATCGAAGGCCCCCACCTTGCGGAGGGCAGCCAGGGCGGTATGACCCGGCTGAAGGGTCCACGCGATAAAGGCGGTGAATCCACCCGTTTCGTCCTGCAGGCGGCGCAGGCGGTCCAGATGCTCGACGCGCTCGGCCAGGGTCTCCAGGTGCCCGAACATCATCGTGGCCGAACCCCGGCCGCCCAGCTCGTGCCAGGCACGGCAGACGTCGAGCCAGCCGTCCGCCGACACTTTGCAGGGGCTCACCTGGCGTCGCACGCGATCGACGAGGATTTCCGCACCTCCACCCGGCAGGCTGCCCAGCCCGGCCTCGCGCAGCCGCCGCAGCACGTCGCGCACCGCCAGCCTGGAGACCTCGGCGATGTGATGGATCTCGGGCGGGCTGAAGCCGTGGACATGGATCTGCGGGAAGCGCCGCCGCACGTCGAGAAGGAGGGTCTCGTACCAGTCGATCCTGAGGTCCGGGTGCATCCCGCCCTGGAGCAGAACCTGATCGCCGCCCAGCGCAAGCGTCTCCTCGACTTTGGCGAAGAGAGCCGGACGATCAAGGACCCAGGCGGGGCCCTCGCCTGGACGACAGGAGAACGCGCAGAAGCGGCAACCGCCCACGCACACGTTGGTGTAGTTGACGTTGCGGTCGATGTTGTAGGTTCGATACGGCTCAGGGTGGAGCCGGCGGGCGACCGCGTCGGCCGCCTCGGCCAACCCGGCCAGGTCACGCGACTGGAGCAGGCGCAGGCCCTCCTCGGGCGAGAGACGGTGACCCTGGTGGGCACGATCAGCGAGGGCCTGCGTCGTCGAAAGCAAGTCTCAGTCCTTTGGGCGCCAGCCCGTGCTGCGCCGCCAGTTCGTAGAACACGCTTAGACCCCGGCGCTCGCGCCGGCCCATCCGATAGCACAAGTGGTCGCGGAGGTAGGCCAGGCAGTCCGCCTCGGCCACGCCCAGGCCCCGGGCCTCGGCGCGGGCGATCTCCTCCAGCCGGGCGACTCCCCGATCGCGGGCCTCAGAGAGGACCCGCGAAAGGGGTTGGCAGTCCACGCCTTCTCTCGCAATCCACATGGCGAAGACCATGGGCAGCCCGGTCCAGCGGGTCCATTCCTCGCCCAGGTCCACGACCGGTGCAAACCCGTTATCCGATGCCTGCATCGCCCGGTCGCCGATGAGCATGACCGCGTCGGCGTCGCAGGCCTCGGCCCCGACTCCGACGGGCAACCGACGGATCTTCGGATTCAGGCCGTACTGCTCCCTGAGGAGAATCCGCGTCAGGGCGGCGCTGGTCCGCGATCCCTCGTCCAGGGCGAGGGTGCGGATGCGGGCGAGCGGGACGCGGCAGTAGAGCTTGACGCTGCGCACCGGCCCGTTGCAGGCCACGCACGCGTCGGAGACGACCTTCCAGTCGGCGTGGCGGAGGTACTCAACCGATGGGACCAGGGCCACGTCGAGATGCCCGGCTTCCAAGGTGTCGGCCAGGCGCGCGGGAAGATCGACGAGCACGCGGGAGCCGCGCGCAAGCTCCGGCAGGCTCCAGATCAGGGGCTTGGAGTTCAGGTAGGAAACGGCGCCGATGCGACGTGCGCAACGGCCCGAAGCGGCCTCGGCCGCCCCACGGGACCGGTCGGATGTGCTCATCAGTCCCATTATAGGGCGGCGTCGGCCCTGCGACAGCTCGCCGCGCAGCGGGCGGGGACGCAGCGCCGCCCGGAGCGTCCGGCACGATCGGCATGCGCCGGCCGCGACGGTTTGACCCCTCCGCCGGGAAAGCTAGGTTTGCAATAGCCCGGCAGGGGGTCTGCGGCCGGGACCTCTGCCTTACCAGGACTGTCTTCCTCGGCGAGTCTCTGCACCATGTCCGAATCCAACTCCGAAGACCTGCTCGCGCGTCTGGCCGGGGGCGAGGGCTCGCTGGCCGAGCTGATCGCCAGTGCGCCGGATCATGAAGAGGACGACGAGAAGCTCGAGTCGATGCTGGCTCGGATCAACGACCTGGCGGGCGGCCCGGAGGCCGAGGAGGCACCGCCGGTGCCGGAGTCGCAGTCGTCCTCGAAGTCCGAGGCGGCCCCTCTGGACGAACAAGCCTTCGTGCCGGTCGAGCCGGAAAGCTTCGCCGAGGCCGAGCTGACCGAGAGCGAGGTCGAGGCCCTGGTGCTGAAGTACCTCCTGGCGAAGGGCGACGCCACGGGGCGCGAAGTCGCCGATCAGGTGAAGCTGCCGTTCGTCCTGATCGACGAGCTGCTGCGGCGGCTAAAGGCCGAGCAGCTGGTCGTGCACCGGGCGGCGGCCCCGATGAACGACTTCCAGTACCAGATGAGCGATCTGGGGCGCGAACGGGCGCGTCGGTACTCGGCGCACTGCACCTATTTCGGCTCCGCCCCGGTCTCGCTCCGCGACTACATCGTCAGCGTGGCCGCCCAGTCGATGACCAAGCAGCACCCCGAAGCCGAGGACCTGAACCTGGCGTTCGAGGACCTGCTTCTGAGCCCGCGGATGTTCAACCGCCTGGGGCCTGCCATGAACAGCGGCCGGGGCCTGTTCCTCTACGGGGCGCCGGGCAACGGCAAGACGAGCATCGCGGAGCGGATCACGAGAGCCTTCGGCAAGACGATCTGGATCCCGCGGGCCATCGGCATCGACGGCGAGATCGTGCGGATGTACGACCCGGTCAACCACGACGAGGTCCCCGTCGAGCAGGGGACGGGCCTCTGGGACGGGCGGAAGATCGACCGCCGCTGGGTCCGCATCCGGCGCCCGACCATCGTGGCCGGCGGCGAGCTGACCATGGGGGCCCTGGAGGTGACAATCAACACCTCCACCGGGATCAGCGAGGCCCCGCTGCAACTGAAGAGCAATTGCGGCACGCTGGTGATCGACGACTTCGGGCGGCAGCGGATGAGCACCGACGAGCTGCTCAACCGCTGGATCGTCCCCCTGGAGAAGCGCTACGACTTCCTCAACCTTCCCAACGGCAAGAAGATCCAGGTGCCGTTCGATCAGTTGATCATCTTCTCCACGAACCTCGAGCCGCGCGACCTGGTCGATGAGGCGTTCCTGCGGCGCATCCCGTATAAGATCGAGGTCGTCGATCCGAACGAAGACGAGTTCCGCGAGCTGATGCGGATGATGGCCGACCGCCTGGAGATCGAGTATCGCGAGGAGGCGGTGGACTACCTCATCGCAACGCATTACCGCCAGACGGGGCGGGCGTTCCGCTGCTGCCAGCCGCGCGACCTGCTCACGCAGATCCGCAACTACTGCCGCTATCGCAACCTGAAGCCCGAGATGACGCAGGAGTACTTCGACCTGGCGGTGGAAAACTACTTCGCCGTGATGTAGGCCCGCTCGCGCAGGCGGCGTCAACCCAGGGGCTGCTCCATGCCGAAGGGGAGCTTCTTCTGGGGCTCCCAGTGGCGGTCCGGATCGAGCTCCCGGAACAGCAGGCTGGGCTGGATGTCGGTGTTGTTCTGATACTTCTCGCTGGCGTACTCGCTGATCGCGCCGCGGATGTCGTGATAGAAGATCTGGCAGATCGCCACGCCGCCGTAAATCCGCACCGGCTGCACGGCGAACATCTCCAGCGTCCAGTAGCCGCGGAAGCCGACGTCGCCGAATCCCGCCGTGACGTGGACGAACAGCCCCAGCCGCCCGACCGAAGAGCGGCCCTCGATCATCGGCACCAGATTGTGGGTCTCGGTCCGCTCCACCGTGCGGCCGAGATACAACTGGTTGGGATTGAGCACCAGTCCCTCGTCCGGAATCTCCACGCGGCGCGTGCGGTTGGGACGCCGCATGTCCAGCACGATCTCCTCGTAGATGAGCAGCTCGCGGTGGAGCGTGAGGTTGTAGCTGTTGGGGTTCAGGTTCGACTCGTCGAACGGGTCGATGACGATGTTGTCGCCCAGCTCGGCTCGAATCTGGTGGCCGGAGAGGATCATCGGGGGGCCCTGTCGGAGTGCGAGGCCGGTTCGGCGGGCTCTAAATCGCCTTGCGTGATTCCGGGGAAAGGGGGTCAGGACCGTTCGCCCAAGCGGCCCGAAGGGTGCTCCGCACAAAAGCGGCCTGCCCCCCCCCTTATCCCTCCCAGGATCGTGCACGGCCACTTAACCCGCTTCGACCCCGACGCGGGGGCATAGTTTCTGAAGAGGGCAGACGTCGCACTTGGGGCGCCGCGCCGTGCAGTACCGGCGTCCGTGCTGAATCACCCGATGGCTAAACGCCACCCACTCCTTCTTCGGCAGCAGGGCCATCAGGTCTCCTTCGATCTTGTCGGGGTTCTTCTGCCGCGTCAGGCCCAGCCGGGCGCTGACGCGCGCAACGTGCGTGTCGACGACCACGCCCGAGGCGATCCCGTACGCGGTCCCCAGCACCACGTTGGCCGTCTTGCGGCCGATGCCCGGCAGCTCGACCAGCCGGT
This sequence comes from uncultured Pirellulales bacterium, assembly GCA_964434165.1. Classification (GTDB taxonomy): domain Bacteria; phylum Planctomycetota; class Planctomycetia; order Pirellulales; family Thermoguttaceae; genus CAYSUS01. The sequence continues at coordinate 2,659 of CAYSUS010000154.1, read as the reverse complement.
CGATCTCCCCCGGCACCTCGCCGTCGAACTGCTCGACCAGCGCCGCGCAGCAGTCTTTCAGGCTCTTCGCCTTGTTGCGGAAGAACCCGGTGCTCTGGATGGCGCGCTCCAGGCGGCTGCGCGGCGCGCGGGCGAAGTCCGCGGCCGAACGGTACTCGCGGAACAGGTCCTTGGTGACCACGTTCACGCGCTCGTCCGTGCACTGCGCCGAGAGGATCGTCGCCACCAGCAGCTCCAGCGGGGTCGTGAAATCGAGCGAGCACCGGGCATCGGGATACTCCCGGGCCAGACGGCGCGCGACCTTCCCGGCATGCCGCCTGAGCTGGCTGTCGTCGGTCATCCGGCCACCTGGCTGCGCACAGGACCTCACCCCCCGCGCCGGCGACTCCTTACGGGGCCGTCCCTCAATGCGGGCCGTCAATTGTGTGGAGGGCGCGGGGGGCTGTCAAGTGGCCGGCAGGTGCGGGGCCGCGCGGCCCGTGACGGTCTTCCGCGACCCGCGCCTCGGGCTGCCACAGCGAGGCCTTGCGCAGACGGAGTGGTCCGGATGGCTTCCCCTTCTATAATGCGCGCGGGGGATCCTGCTCTTCCAGAACGGTGTTCGGCAATGCGCGTCGAGGATTACGATCCGCTGTACGTTCAAGGGGTCAAGCACTTCAACGAGGGCTTCTACTTCGAGGCCCACGAGGTGTGGGAGGAGCTTTGGATCGCCGAGCCGGAGCCCACGAGGTCGTTCTACAAAGGGCTCATCCAGGCGAGCGTCGCGCTGCACCACTTCGAAAGTGGCAACGCCCTGGGAGCGCACAAGCTGCTCCACGGCGCGAGGGCCCTGCTGGGTCCCTTTCGGCCCCGGCACCTGGGGCTCGACGTGAGGCGTTTCCTGAAGGACCTGACGGAGTGTCTGGCCTCCGTGCGCGAGGCACCCCAGCGGGGCGCGCCGACGGCGCCGCTCGATCGGGCCTCGGCCCCGCGGATCGCGCTGGAGCCCGCGCCGGTCGCGGCGCCGAGGTGAACTATGCTTGAGGAGGAGCTCGACAAGGTGGATCATGGCGCCTCAGGATGACCTCTCGTTTTCCCTCGACGACTTCTCGGGAACGGCGCGGCTGTTTCCGCTCCCCAATCTCGTGCTGTTCCCGCACGTCATGCAGCCGCTGCACATCTTCGAGCCCCGCTACCGCGACCTGCTCGAAGACGCCGTCGAGGGCGACCACCTGATCGCCATGGCCACCCTCAAGCCCGGCTGGGAGCACGACTACGAGGGCAACCCTCCCGTCTATCCGGTCGCCTGCCTGGGACGGATCAACGTGTATCACGCGCTTCCGGACGGGGGCTACAACCTGCTGCTTCTCGGCCTGCGCCGGATCCGCATCGTGCGCGAGCTGCCGGGCGATCGCCGCTTCCGCGTGGCCGAGGCCCAGGTGTGGGAGGACCTCTACGCGGGCGACGAGGCCGCCCGTCGGGCGCAATTGCACCAGCAGTTGCGCAACGCCTTCCTGGAGGTCCTTCCCCGAATCCCCCAGGCGCACGATCACCTGGACCAGCTCCTCGGCGAGCACGTGCCGCTGGGCATGCTCACCGACGTGGTCAGCTACATGATCGACCTCGACCTCGACGAGAAGGAATCACTCCTGGCCGAGACCAGCGTGGTCAAGCGCGCGGAACGGCTGGTCGAGCGCTTGCAGGCGCTGGCCTCCGACGTGGAGCCGGGCCGCTCGGGCCGCTCCTCGTTCCCGCCCGACTTCAGCGCGAACTGACGCCGCGGAAGCGGGCGCACGGGTCGATCGGGGTCCTTGACCGGTCCGCGGGGGGGCTCTACGATTGACTCACATCGAACTCAGCAATGCTCCCAGCAGGTAAGTCGTGCCCTCGGAACCACGTGCAACCGACGTCTCGGAGCGGGAAGCGGACGGGCAGGACGCGGTCGACCGGCCTCGGGCGGCAAGCGGCGACCTCGCCGACGACCTCGGCGCGGCCCGCGCGGTTGACCTGGCGCGGATCGAGCGGGCCGTGCGCGAGATCCTCAGCGCCGTGGGCGAGGACGCGGACCGCGAGGGCCTCCGGGAAACGCCCGCCCGGGTCGCGCGGATGTACGCCGAGCTGCTCAGCGGGCTGCGCGAGGACCCGCGCGTCCACCTCCGCAAGTTCTTCACCGAGAAGTACGACGAGGTGGTGCTGGTCCGCGACATCAGCTTCAACAGCCTGTGCGAGCATCACATGATGCCGTTCATGGGCAAGGCACACATCGGCTACATGCCGGACGGGCGCGTGGTGGGCCTGAGCAAGCTCGCCCGCGTGGTCGAGTGCGTGGCCCGCCGCCCGCAGGTCCAGGAGCGGATGACCGAGCAGATCGCCGACCTGCTCATCGAGGAACTCCAGGTGCGGGGCGTGGCCGTGGTGATCGAGGCCGTCCACACGTGCATGACGGTGCGCGGAGTGCGCAAGCCCGGCTCGGTGTGCGTCACGTCGGCCATGAAAGGCATCTTCCGCAGCAACCCCTCCAGCCGCGCGGAGATCATGACGCTGATCTACGGCGACCGCCGCTAGAAGCGGAAGCGGCCTGCTTCCGGGCCGCTGCTCGAGGGGTGGGTGACGACCGTTCCGCGGTCAATCCATAGCCCTCCTTTCTGCCATGTCGGGGTGTCGGGGCGTTCCCCCCGTC
>CAYSUS010000153.1:12383-13166 GCA_964434165.1 uncultured Pirellulales bacterium | reverse complement strand
CACCTTTTCCGCCTCGTCGGCGGGCGCAAACGATACCTGCCGCAGGCCCGTGCCGTCGATGTTCACTTCCCACACGCGAAAGCCGGAGTGAGGGTCCCGGCGAAAATCGAAGAGGACCTTCCTCGCATCGAAGGACAGGCTGATCTTGCCGAGGAAGCCCCGGCCGCCGGGCAGATCGGCGGCCGTCACGACCGGCCGTTCCGACTGCGACCGAAGGTTGTAGATGTAGATGCCGTTGCCGGCGAGGAACCGGTCGGGGCTGGTTCCGTTGTTGATGTCGGTGTAGTAGTGGTCCGAGGAGTAAGGCTTGCGCTTGACGAACACGATGTCTTCGAAGCCCAGCTCGTCTGGGTTAACCGACGCGCTGGCCACCGCCGTGCCGCCGAGCAGCCAACCGAACAGGACCAGCGCAGAAACCACAGACCGAGCTCTCACCGTATTGCACATGGGCTCATCCTGCAAAAGCGTGCCTATCCTACACGTGTGCCTTATTCTACCTTCGCGCGAAGGCTGGGTCGACGCAGGCGCCGTGCCCAACACAGGGAACGTCGCGACCGGACGGCAGCGGTGACACCTGCCCCGAGTCCGACGCGGCAAAAGGGACCTACAGGAGGTCGTCCAGCTCGTCCACCAATCGGCCGAACTGGCTGAGGGCCGTGTCCACGGCGTCGGGCTTCGCCATGTCGACCCCTGCGCCGCGGAGCAGGTCGAGGGGGTCCTGCGAGCATCCCCCTTGGAGGAACTTGAGATAGTCGCCCAGTTCGCGTGGGCCGCCGTCGGTGA
>CAYSUS010000153.1:0-12373 GCA_964434165.1 uncultured Pirellulales bacterium | reverse complement strand
GGGCGATGGCCGCCGACATGCCGGTGGCGTACTTGTAGACGTAGAAGGCCCGGTAGAAGTGGGGGATCCGAAAGCACTCCAGTGACAGCTCGTCGTCGAGCACGAACTCGGGGCCGAAGTACTTCTCCAACAGCTCCCGGTAGACGCTCTTGAACCGTTCGACCGTGAGCGGCTCGCCCGACTCGGCCAGATCGTGGGTGATCTTCTCGAACTCCGCAAACATGGTTTGGCGCAGAATCGTCCCGCGCATGGCGTCGATCTGACGGTTGACCAGGTAGGCGCGGTGACGGTCGTCGCGGGCCTGGTCAAGCAGGTGGTTGCTGAGGAGCTGCTCGTTGAAGGTGCTGGCCACCTCGGCGACGAAGATCACGTAGTCGTAGTACTGGTACGGCTGGCCGGCGGCGGAGCGGTGGGAGTGCATCGAGTGCCCGGCCTCGTGGGCCAAGGTGAAGACGTGGTCGAGGACGTCCTCCTGGTAGTTCATGAGGATGTAGGGATCGCCGTCGAACGAGCCGCAACTGAAGGCGCCGCTCTGCTTGCCCTGGTTCTCGTACCGGTCGCACCAGCGGCCGCAGAGCCCTTCTTCGAGCGTGCCGCAATAGTCGCTTCCCAGGGGCTCCAGGGCCCGCATCACGAGCGACACGGCCTCGTCCCAGGTGTGCCGCATCGAGAGGTCGGCCAGGATGGGGACGTACGTGTCGTATTGGTGGATGTCCGGAAGCTGCATCTTGCGGCGCCGGACGTCGTAGTAGCGATGCACCGCGGGCAAGCGCCGGCGCACCGCCGCGATGAGGTTGTCGTACACGGCCACCGGGACGTTGTCGGGGAAGAGCGCCGCCTCCAGGGCGCTGGGGTAGTTTCGCGCGCGGGCGTAGTAGAGGTCGCGCTGGATCGAACCTTCCAGCGTGGCGGCCAGCGTGTATTGGTGCCCCGCGAACTGCCGGTAGTACTGGTCGAAGGCGGTCTGGCGAACCTCGCGGCGGGGCGAGTGCAGCAGGCTGGCGAAGGTCGCGTGGCTCAGCTCGATCCACTCCCCCTTCTCGTTCTCGATCTCGCCGAACTTCATGTCGGCGTCGGTCAGTTGCCGGAATGCCTGGCCGGCCGCCTGGGCCATCTCCGCCTGCATGGCCAGCAGCTTCTCCTCCCTCTCGTTGAGCGTGTGCGGCTTGAAGCGGAGCCAGCGCCGAAGCATCAGGCGGAAGGGGGCGAGGCGGTCGTCGGCGAGCAGCTTCTCGATCGTCTCGGAGGGGATGGCGAGCACCTCGGGCTGGATGAAGCTGCTGGCCTGCCCCGAGCGGCTGGCGGCGCTCAAGTAGCGGCCGAACCTCCGCTGGCCGTCGCCGCTGGTGGCGTCCTCGGCCTTCTTCAGGTAGGCGTAAACCCCCAGGCGCTCACCCGCCCGATCGTGGTCGAGGAGGAACTGGAGGCACTGGACCAGATCCTCCGCGCCGCGCCCCAGCGTGCCCTGGAACCGCGCGAAGCCCTCGATGTCCTTCTCCCAGGCGGAGAATGCCTCGTCCCAGGCCTCGGCGGAAGGGAACAGGCTGCCGAGGTCCCAGCAGTCCGCGGGGTTCATCTCGCTTCGCGGCGGGAGCCGTTTCACTTCCTTCATCCTCATCCTCCGGGAAAGGGAATCGACGGGTGCCCGGGCCGTGTCGGCGCGGGAAGGTCCAATAGAGGGGATCGGCCCTCCCGGTGCAACCGCGGTGCACGGCAGGGCGCAACGGCGCGGGCCGCGGCGCGGCGGGTCACCACCGAATGAGCACGGTGCCCCAGGCCAGTCCGCCGCCGAAGCCGCTGAAGAGGATCACGTCGCCCGGCTTGATCCGCCCCTGACGGTGGGCCTCGTCCAGGGCCAGGGGGATGCTCGCCGACGAGGTGTTGCCGTAGCGGTCGAGGTTGTTGAAGACTCGGCCCGGGTCGATGCCCAGCTCCTTGACCGCCGAGTTGATGATCCGCATGTTCGCCTGATGGAAGATGACCAGGTCGATGTCCTCGAGCTTCAGATGGGTCTGGGCGAGGACGTCGGAGGTGCTCTCGGCGAGCTGGCGGATGGCCCATTTGTAGATCGGGCGGCCTTCCATGAACAGGTACTGGCGGGGGTCGTCGGCGCCGCACCCCTCGGCAAGAGGCAGGCGCGACCCGCCCATCGGACGGCACAGCAGGTCCGCTCCCGATCCGTCCGAGCCGACGGCGAAAGCCAGCAGCCCCTGCTCCTGCGTCCCCTTGGACAAGAGCACGGCGCCGGCCGCGTCCCCGAACAACGGATAGGTTCGCTTGTCGGCCGGATTGACGATCCGACTGTTGCAGTCCGCGCCGACGATCATCGCCAGCTTGCTGGAGCCGGTGGCCACGTACTGCACGCCGGTGACCAGCGCGAACACGAAGCTGGCGCAGGCGGCCTGAATGTCGAAGGCCAGCGCCCGCAGACCCAAGCGGTCCTGGACCGCGCACGCGGTGGCCGGCATGGGCATGTCGGGCGTGTAGGTCCCCAGCAGCAGAAGGTCGATGTCGGCCGGATCGACTCCCGCATGCTCGATGCAACGCCGCCCGGCCTCCACGGCAAGGTCGCTCGTGGAGACGCCCGGCGGGGCATGACGGCGCGCGAGGATGCCGGTGCGCTGCACGATCCAGTCGGCGTCGTAGCCCAACTCCGCGAGGTCCTCGTTGCGGATCTCCCGCTCGGGAACGGCGCTGCCGATCCCCACGGTCTGGACGCCCAGGAGCGAGCCGGTTCGTGAGCGGCGGGTCTGGATGACGACTTCGCTGCGTTCGGGCGTTTCGGTGCTCATGGCTCGCGGGGAGGAAGTCGCTGCGGACCGCCGCGCGTCGGGACGCTGCAATGGAAATGGGGGTCCAGGGAATCTTGAAGAGTACGTGTTCTGCTTCCATTTCTCAAGGGCAAACCGGCCACAAAGGGGCAGGCTGTCGTTTCACCCCGCGGTGGGGAGGGTGCGAACCGGCACGGGCTATCCCGGGACCCACCCGGCCAGCCCGCCGAAAGAACAGCGCACTGCGGCCACGTCAAGGGGCGCACGAAAATTGCCTCCGCAGCGGGGTGCCATGACCGGTTGGGAGCGGCTAGATTAAGCAGTTTAGACAAGTCTAACCCACGGATAACCTGGGAGCGGGAAGCACCCTCCCTCCGGGTTTCGGGGCATCTCGGTAAGGGCGACACATCCGAACGGACCGCGACGAAGACTCATGTGTGTCCTGGCCATTCAGTACCAGACCGTTGCGAACACGCCGATCCTGGTCGCCCAGAATCGCGAGGAGTTCTTCGACCGGCCCACGCAGGCCCCGCGGATTCAGTCGGGCAAGCCCCGCGTGGTGTGTGGGATCGACCGGAAGGCCGGCGGGACGTGGCTGGGAATCAACCAGTACAGCCTGTTCATTGCGGTCGCCAACCGTCCCAAGATGGCCGTTCCCCTCGAGCCCCGCTCGCGAGGACTGCTCTGCCGCGAGCTGCTCAACTGCCGCACGGCCCGGGAGGCCGCCGACCTGGCCGCGCGCGAACTGGCCACCGGCGGCTATGCGGGCGCGAACTACCTCTGCGTCGATTACCGTTACGGCGCCGTGGTGTACGGCGGCAACACGGTCGAGATCGTCGAACTGCGACCGGGCCTGCACATCCTCACCAACGGCGACCTGAACGACGCGAACGATCAGCGGCAGCAGTTCGTGCGCCGGCAGTTGACGCTCCAGAAGCTCGATTCGGCCGTCACCTTCCTGGCCGTGGCCAGCCGCACGTTCTCGCGCAAGCCGGACGCCTCGGGGCGGCGCGGCGTCATCCTCCGCGGCAACGACTTCGGCACCGTGTCCTCGACCCTTCTGGCCCTGTCGAGCAAGAACCAGCACTCCGTCCTGCAATACTCGCCGGGGCCTCCGTGCGATACGGCCTATGAGGACCTCTCGGCCCTGCTGCGGCAGGTGCTTTCCACGGAGAGGGCTTCATCCCACTGAGCGAGGCCCCGCTCCCGCCGCGGGCCGCTTGGGGCGGGTGGACCGACTCCCGGCCTCGGTGACGGCCTGCGCGGGGCCCGCAACCCATTGCGGCATCCATGAAACAACCCGACATCGGCATCTGGCTGATCGGCGCCAAGGGCGGCGTGGCGACCACGACTCTCGTGGGGCTGGAGGCCCTCCGGCGCGGACTGGTCGGTCCGGCCGGACTGGTCACGGCGCTTCCCCGCTTCGCACGGCTCGACCTGGCCGGCTGGGACCGGTTTCTCGCGGCGGGACATGAGATCCGCGACGTGCGCCTCCGCGACGAGGCCATGCGCCTGGTGACCGAGAGCCGCGTGCTCGACCGCAGCCTGGTCGAACAGGTCGCCGGCGGGCTCGATGCGACCGACGAGCGGGTGCGCCCGGGAATCCTGCATGGCGTGGGTCCGACGATCGAGGGCCTGGCCGGGCCGGCCGTGCCGCGCGGCGAGCGGCCCCGCGAGGCGATCCGCCGGCTGCAGCAGGACCTCGCGGCCTTTGTCCAGGAACACGGCCTCCGCCACCTGGTCGTGGTGAACGTGGCCTCGACCGAGCCGCCGGTTCCGTCGGCCGCACTGCCGGCGACCTGGGCGGAGCTCGAGCCCCTCCTGGATCAACCCGACTGCCCGCTGCCGGCGAGCTCGCTGTACGCCGTTGCAGCGCTGGAGGCGGGGCACTCGTACGTGAACTTCACGCCCTCGCTGGGCTCGTCGCCCCCCGCCCTCTCGGAGCTCGCCCGCTTGCGCGGCACGCGCCACATGGGCTGCGACGGCAAGACGGGCGAGACCCTGATGAAGAGCGTGCTGGCCCCCATGTTCGCGCAGCGCAACCTTCGGGTGATGAGCTGGGTGGGCCACAACATCTTCGGCAACCTCGACGGCCGCGTCCTCGACGACCCGGCCAACAAGGCAGCCAAGGTGGCGAGCAAGGATCGTCTGCTGAGGGAGATATTGGGGTACAAGCCCCAGACACTAGTCTCCATCGAGCTCATCGAGAGCCTGGGCGACTGGAAGACGGCGTGGGATCACATTCACTTCCAGGGCTTCCTCGACACGCGAATGACGCTCCAGTTCACGTGGCAGGGCTGCGACTCGCTGCTCGCCGCGCCGCTCGTGTTGGACCTGGCGCGATTGACCGAGGCGGCCTGGCGCCGGGGCCAGACCGGCACGCTGACCTTCCTGGCCAGCTTCTTCAAGAGCCCCTGCGAGGTGGACGAGCACCGCTTCGACCGGCAGTACCAGATGCTGGAGCGGTGGATCGCGGCCGAGTGAAGGCGTCGTCACGCATCGGGGCCGGGTCGCCGATCAACCTCGGCGCGGCGAAGCTCTACGTCAAGAAGTGCCTGATGACACGGAGAGGATAGCCGCGAAAGCCGCCGGAAGACACGAAGAGGAGCGTTTCCTTCCCGTGGCTCCTTGTGCTTCTCGTGGCCAACATGATCGTGCCCGCGCCAGGGGGCAAGCCACTTATGCCGCCCTGCTCCCGCCACGCGCGCCCGGCGCGCGTGTCCGGCGCGCATCGAGATGCGACGCCCGCCTACGACCCTGCCGCGTCGGTGCTGGCGGCGGGCGGCGGCTCCTCGACGACCTTGCGCTTCGGGGCGTCGCCGGTGCCGGGGACGATGGCCGGGCTGGGCGAGGCCGCCTCGATCGTGCTTTTCAGCTCGTCCGTATCGATCACCTCGCGCTCCATCAGGCGCTGGGCCAGCGCTTCCAGGGCGGCCCGACGCGTCTGGAGGACATGGCGCACCTTCTGGAGCCCGGCGTCGAGGATCCGCTGGATCTCCTGGTCGATCTCCCGCGCGGTGTGCTCGCTGAACGCCCGCTCGTGGGGGAACTCCGGCGCGCTGTTGAGAAACGCGGAGCGGCCCCCCTCGCGGAACGCCACGCGCCCCAGCCGGCTCATGCCGAACTCCATGACCATCGCCCGCGCGATCTCCGTGGCCCGCTGCAGGTCGTTCTGGGCCCCGGTGGAGACGTCGTCGAAGACGATCTCCTCGGCCACCGTGCCGGCCAGGAGCACCTGGATGCGGCTCTCCAGCTCGCTCTGCGTCATCAGGTAGCGGTCGCCCTCGGGGCGCTGGAGCGTGTACCCCAGCGCGGCGAGCCCGCGGGGAATGATCGAGACCTTGTGCACCGGATCGGTGTTGGGCAGGCAGTACGCCACCAGGGCATGGGCGCTCTCGTGGTAGGCGACGCGCTGCTTCTCGTCCTCGTGCATCACGCGCTGCCGCTTCTCCAGGCCCGTGGTGACGCGCTCCACGGCCTCGGTCAGCTCCTGCATGGTGACCGTTTCCTTGTTCTTGCGCGCGGCGAGCAGGGCGGCCTCGTTGACCAGGTTCGCCAGATCGGCCCCCACGAAGCCCGACGTGATGTTGGCCACCTCCCTCAGATCGACCGAATCGTCGAGCTTGATGCTCTTGACGTGGACATCGAGGATCGCCTCGCGCCCGCGCACGTCGGGCCGGTCGACCAGCACGTTGCGGTCGAACCTTCCCGGGCGCAGCAGGGCCGGGTCGAGCGTCTCGGGCCGGTTGGTGGCGGCCAGCACGATCACCCCGCTGTTGCTGCTGAACCCGTCCATCTCCACCAGCAGGGCGTTGAGGGTCTGCTCGCGCTCGTCGTGTCCGCCCACCACGCTCGTGCCGCGGGTCTTGCCCAGCGCGTCGAGCTCGTCGATGAACACGATGCACGGGGCGCGGCCCTGGGCCTGCTGGAACATGTCGCGGACCCGCGCGGCCCCCACGCCTACGAACATCTCCACGAAGTCCGAGCCGGAGAGGCTGAAGAACGGCACGCCCGCCTCGCCCGCGATGGCCTTGGCCAGCAGGGTCTTGCCCGTGCCCGGCGGACCGACCAGCAGCACGCCCTTGGGGATGCGGCCGCCGAGGATGCGGAACTTCTCGGGCGTCTTGAGGAACTCGACGACCTCGCGCAGCTCGTCCACGGCCTCGTCGATGCCCGCCACGTCCTCGAACGTGACCCCGATGTCCTCCTGGGCGAACAGCCGGCCGCGGCTGCGCCCGAAGGCCATGGCCGACCCGGCGCCTCCCAGTCGCCGGAGCATGAAGAAGAAGATTAGCAGGAAGATCACCATGAAGATCAGCATCGACGCGTAGTAGCGCCAACTGCTCGGCGGGTCCTCGGCGCGGATCTTCTCGAAACCCTTCTCCCGCGCCAGCTTGAACAGCGCCAAGTCGTCGTTCTCCAGGCCGCGCCGCCCCGTGGAGAACTCGACTTCCTTCGCCTCCTTCTTCTGGTCCTCGGGGGCGACGATCTCGCGGGTGACCGTGCCCGTGATCTCGGCCGGCCCGAACTTCAGGTCCTTCAGGTTCGAATAGCGGACCCGCACCTCCTTGCCGTCGATGCCCTTGGTGACCTCGATGGCGGCGTCCGGGTTCTCCGAAGGCGCGCCCTGCTCGATCAGCTCCCAAAGGTCGGAATAGACGATCCGCTCCGGGCGCCGCGTGCCCAGCAGGCTGGCCAGGAACAGCGTGCCCACGCCCAGGGCGAGGAGATACCAGACGAGGTTGCCCCTCGAAGGTGGGTCCTTCTTGTCCTTCCCTTGCCGGGGCTGTCGCGGCGCGTCGCCGTTCTGTTCGGGCTTGTTGCCCGGCTTGTCGTCCATGGAGCCAGTACCTTGTGTGGCGTTCGATGCCCCCGCGGTCAGGGCGCGCGGTGTCGGGGGCGGACTACCAGGGGTTCAGGACCGGGGCGCTCAGCACCTTTCGGCGAGTCGAGTAGGGAGCTACTTTGGCAGGAGCTCTCGGCGGAGCGAGCCAGTTCGTTCAAGACTCCCCAGCCCGACTGCCTTCGCCCGGGCCGCTCGCGGAGAGTATCGCCCCCTGAGCCCACTATCCATCATATTATGGGGCATGGTCTTTGGGCACAACGCGCGGGAGGGGCCATTCGCGGCACCAGGCCGGTCGGGCAGCAGGACACGGGAAGGCCTCAGTCGCCTTGCCGGCCCCCCACAGGGGTCTTACAATACCGGTTCTGCTCATGGTTGCCCCAGCCGCGCTGGCCAGCAAAACCATCCTGCTTTTCCCGGCTTGCATGATCCCTTCCGCCGACGCGCGTGCGAAGAACATCGCCCTGCTCGGCTCGACGGGCAGCATCGGCCGGAGCACTTTGGAGGTGGTCGCGGCGTCCGCGGGGCGGTTGCGCGTGACGGCCATCTCGGCGCACGGCAACACGGAGCTACTGCTCCGCCAGGCCAGGGAGTTCCGGCCGCGGCGCATCGCCGTGACGGACCCCCGCGCGCACCGGGCCCAGGACTGGTCGGAGCTGCCGCCGGAGGTGGAGATGCTGGTAGGGCCCGAAGCCCTGCCCCGCCTGGTCGCCGATCCGGAGGTGGACATCGTGGTGGCGGCGATCGTGGGGCGGGCCGGGCTGGAAGGGACGTGGGCAGCGCTGGAGGCGGGCAAGCGGGTCGCACTGGCCAACAAGGAAAGCCTGGTGGTGGCCGGGCCCCTGGTCACCCGGCTTGCGCAACAGCGCGCCGCGGCGCTGATCCCCGTGGACAGCGAGCACAGCGCGATTTTTCAGGCCCTCCAGGCCGGGCGCCGGGACGAAGTGCGGCGCGTCGTGCTGACCGCCAGCGGCGGGCCGTTCCGCACGTATTCCGCGCAGCAGCTCGCCAAAGTGAGCGTGTCCGACGCCCTGGCCCATCCCACGTGGGACATGGGCCCGAAGATCACGATCGACTCGGCCACGCTGATGAACAAGGCGCTGGAGATCATCGAGGCACGCTGGCTGTTCGACCTCGACCCCCACAGGATAGGGGTCATGATTCACCCGCAGTCGATCATCCACTCGATGCTAGAATTCACGGATGGCTCGGTGATTGCGCAGATGAGCCCTCCGGACATGCGGCTTCCGATCCAGTACGCTCTGTTCTGGCCGGAGCGTGTGGAAGGGGTGGCCGAGAAGTTCGATTGGAGCCGCGGGGCTCAACTGGAACTGGAGCCGCCGGACCCGCAGCGGCACGCGGCCCTGGACCTGGGGCTGGAGGTGGCAAGGACCGGGGGCACGGCCGGAGCCGTCCTGAACGGGGCCAACGAGGCGGCGGTGGCGGCCTTCCTGGACGAGCGAATCGGCTTCGCGGAGATCGTGCCGGCTTGCCGCCAGGTGCTCCAGCACCATGACTTCGATCCCGACCCCAGCCTGGAGGCCTTGCTCCGCATGGACCTCTGGGCACGCGAGGAGGTAGCGCGTTGGATTGGCAAATAATCTTCGCAGCTTACGACTCCACATGGCTTGGATGGGGCGTCAACGTGCTGAAGGTCGTCGTCGGCCTGGGCATGGTGATCTTCGTCCACGAGCTCGGACACTTCCTGGTCGCCAAGATGTGCGGCGTGAAGTGCGAGAAGTTCTACCTGGGCTTCGACTTCTTCGGGCTGAAGCTCTGGAAGATGCAGTGGGGCGAGACGGAGTACGGGATCGGCGTTTTCCCCCTGGGCGGCTATGTCAAGATGCTCGGCCAGGAGGACAACCCGGCTCGGCTCCGCGAGGAGTTCGAGCGGGCCAAGGCCGCGCAGGAGGCGGAAGCAGGCGAGTCGTCGCCGACCGCGTCCGAGCAGGCCCAGGCGGAGGAGAATGCCCAGACACCAACGGCAGGCACAGAGACGGCGGAGACCCAGGTGGCGGAAGCAGCGTCGGACAAGTCCGATGCCCCTGCGCTAGGCGAAGAACAAGAGAAGGTCGACCTGGAGGCCGTGCGCGCGGCGCTTTACGACCCGCGGAGCTACCTCTCCAAGAGCGTCCCGGCGCGGATGGCCATCATCTCGGCCGGCGTGATCATGAACGTGATCTTCGCGTTCGTCGTGGCCGCGGCCGGATTCGGGCTCGGCGTGCGCGACGTGCGGTGCGGGGTCGGCGAGGTCGTACCCGGCAAGCCCGCCTGGGTCAACAACGTCAGGTCCGGCGACGACATCCGCCGCATCGCCGGGGAGGAAGTAGAGCGTTTCCAGGAGCTTCGCACCGGAATCTCGCTGGGCGACCTGTCCGACGGCGTCGAGATGGTCATCGATCGGCCTGGAGACTCGGAGCCGTTCCGGGTGAGGATCATGCCCGACCAGACCGGCCCCTATCCGACGATCGGCGTGGGCCTGCCGTTCATCAACGCCCTGGGCGACCAGATGCCGGCGCTTCCCGGCACCGCCGGGGCCGAGGCCGAGCCGCCCCTGAAGCCGGGTGACCGGTTCGTGCAGGTCGGCGGCGTCGAGGTCGAGGACTATGCGTCGGTTCGCCGTCAGTTCGCCCTGCGTCCGGCGGAGCCGATCACGGTCGTGGTCGAGCGCAAGCCTCGGCAGCAGGAGGATGGGCGCGCCGACGCCGAGCCGGCCCTGCCGGAGCGCGTGACCATCACCATCGCGCCCCAACCGGTCGAGCGCCTCGGCCTGATCATGAAGCCCGGCCCGATCGTGGCCGTGCAGAAGGATTCGCCGGCGGAGCGGGCGGGCCTGGTGCCGGGTGACCACATCGAGAAGATCGACGGCGAGGCGCTCGGCGACCCGCTCACCCTGGCGGAACGGCTCCGCCAGAGGGCCGGCGAGCGGATCTCGATCTCCGTCCGTCGCGAGGGAGAAAGCATCACGTTCAGCGACGTGGAGCTGCGGCGCGCGGACTGGTTCGATGATTCCTTCGTCAAGGACAGCCCGGTCGGAGTGCCCGCGCTGGGGATCGCCCTGGAGGTGGAAAATCGCGTCGCCGGCGTCATCGACGACAGCCTCGCGGCCGCGGCCGGCGTCAGCCCCGGCAGCGTGGTGACCGAGGCCAGGCTGCTCCCGCCCGACAAGATGACGATCGAGCAGGAGGGGCTCGAGCGGGCCAAGGCCTTACTCGAGCAGGATGAGATCTCCGTCGCCTTCGACGACGAGGAGCAGAACTGGCCGTACCTGATCAGCCTGCTTCAGAGCCTGCTGCCGGGCACGACCGTGGAACTGACGCTCCGCGACGCCGACGAAGAGGAACAGACCGTGACCCTCTCGCCCGAGCCGATCGGCCGGTCGTACGAACCGATGCGGGGCTTGCTGTTCCAGCGCGACCTGTTCACCCGGCAGGCGCACTCCCTCAGTCAGGCCGTCTCGATGGGCTACGAGGAGACGATCGAGTCGCTCCTGCTGATCTGGAAGATGCTCGAGAAGCTGGGGACCGGGCAGGTCTCGGCGGGCGAGCTGCGAGGCCCGCTGGGCATCATCCAGGCGGCCAGCCAGTCGGCCGCCGCGGGGACCGGCGAGTTGCTGATGTTCCTCTGCATCCTCAGCGCGAACCTGGCGGTGCTCAACTTCCTGCCGATCCCGGTGCTCGATGGCGGGCACATGGTGTTCCTGGCCTACGAGGGCATCACCGGCAAGCCGCCCAGCGAGGGCGTGTTCGTCACCCTGAGCTACCTGGGACTGATCTTCATCCTGGGATTGATGATCTGGGCCATCGGACTGGACGTGGGGCGGCTGGTGGGCGGGTCGTAGCGATCGGCCCGTTCCTCAGCCGACGCCCACCGTCCGGGCGGGCGTTCCCAGACTGCCGTGTGGGCAGACTTCCGAAGTCCTCAAGACTTCAGAAGTCTCGGCTCCAGTCTTGGCGCCGCGCGACTGCCCCGGGCCGGGCCGTGTCGGCCCGATGGGTTCTTCTCGTTTCGAGCGGTCCGACACGTCCCGGCCCGCCGTGCGAGCGGCGGAAGCGGCCAGCCTGCCGCCGCTTCGTGAGCCTTGCGTTTGCGGTGGATTCACGTTGGATTTGGGGAAATCCGCCCAGGGGAGGCCCTCGGGATATGCATCCAATGGGGGTTGCTCAAATGCCTTCCCAGGATAGAATGGAACCCTGGGAGGCACGGCGTCGCCATGGTTGTGCGCGGACGTTGTGCGCCGGAGTGGGATTGCGGCGGGCTGCCGTCCTTCTTTTAGAGAGCCGGCGTTGGAAACGCCGATGGATAGTGCAACGGAGGCTTGGGTGGCAGGGCCGCAGAAGCTGGTTTGACCTGGGAAGCGACAGGGCAGCTCGACTCGGTTCCCAGGGGCCCTGGCCGGAACGTTCGCCTGCTGCCCGGGTTGTTGAAGTTCCGGTCGCACGAACCCTTTCCTTCTGAAAGGGCTCCTGGCCTTTAGACATACGATCGCCGGTGACTCTCCAGACGGACGGCGCCGGCAGCGCAGGAAGTACCATCATGGACCGCTCACGCATCCGCAACCTCGGCATCTCCGCCCACATCGACTCCGGCAAGACCACGCTCAGCGAGCGGATCCTGTTTTACGCCGGGCGCATCCATCGCATCGGCGAGGTCCGCGGCGACGGAGCGACCATGGACCACATGGACCTGGAGCGCGAGCGGGGGATCACGATCACCAGCGCCGCCACGTCGGTCGAATGGGGCGGCCACGCGGTCAACC
>CAYSUS010000152.1:0-13311 GCA_964434165.1 uncultured Pirellulales bacterium | reverse complement strand
ACTACCAACTCTAGAACCGCCATCTTCCTTTGTGCGCACTATTTCAGACGTTATCGAGTGGAATGTTCCTGCCCGGTTTCCCCGTTGTGCTGGTTTTTGGCTGTATGTTCACATTGATCGCATCCGGATACCTGCCCTCTCCGCCGATGTCGATCACAAGCTGTTCGGACTCCGCCCACTTGCTGAGAATCTCCTTTATCTTAGCGAGATCTGGAAAAGTGAAACCAGTCCCATTACCGTGCACGTCGACAGCGGCGTATCCAAGGTGTGGTATTACCCCCGAGGCTTGAATGAAGAGGTTCCTTCTTGAAGCAACCTCTTCCCACTTGTTATCGGAGCTATTGAGGGTGAAAACCTGAGAGAAACGCTTGTCTGCGTACGCAAAGACCTTGGCCCTCTCGCTTGGAGGTGCCACGACCATGAAGTATCCGGTTCCCTGCACGATTTCCGCGTTGTGAAGCCCCACTTCCTTGACGAATTCCTCAGCATCGCCCCTGTTAGCGAAGCGCACCAACTCGCCGCTCGGGTCCGTCGTGCTTATGGGCACGTTGCCGCAGTAGCGATAGAGGTTGAAGTCGAGTGCCTGGAACCCAATAGGATCCTCGCTCAACCACCGCCCGACACTCCCATCATACCACCGATTGAGGTTGTTCTGCAGCCCCGTAGCCGCGTCAAACGGCCGGGCGGTGAAGCCGAACAGACAGGCTACCGTCGGGGCGGTTTCGCTGGTGATGTTGCCGTAGGCGTCGTAGACGATGTGGTTGGCGATGGTTGTGGTGTCGGTCGCCTCGTCGTACTGGGCGAGGTCGCGGACGGTGTTCAGGTGGTCGGTCAGGGGCCAGAGGACGTCGCCTTCGGTGGCGAGGCTTGAAACCGCTTCGTCGGCGAGGATTTGGTCGACGGTGGGGCCCCATAGATAGCGGTGGGTGAGGTCGTCGGAGAGCAAGTCGCCTGTGCCGGTGGCGGAGAATTCAAGGGCGATTTGGGGTGCCCTCACCCCCGACCCCTCTCCCGCTTGCGGGAGAGGGGAGACGTCGGCGCCGTCGTGGATGAAGATGGATTTCTCTTCGTTAGCGGTGCCGGGGGAAACGACCTTGCGGACCCAGCGGTTGCCGAAGTCGTAGGTGTACTCGGAGATGCTCTCCGGTTTGCCGTCGGCGTCGGCGTCAACCTGGGCGATCCACAGCCGGCCCTGGCGGTTGTAGGTGTAGGTGGTCTCGGCGATCTTGACGCCGCCGTTGCCCGGGTCGGTGTTCTCGCCCTGCCAGGTCGTTTTGACGGTCTGCTGCGTGCCGTCGCCGCCGTCGCGTCTCAATAACTGGACCCGTCCCCGTTTCGTCGCGGACACTGTGTCACCCAGGGATGCCAACTTGTCGCTGTTGGCGGTTGCGGCGCCCGTTATTGCGTCTTTTTTGGGGCCGCCGTGGCGACGGTTGCGTTAACATGGGCACCCACGGTCGAGAATCGGGAGCCGTAAACGACGTGTTGACCGGCTAAGAGACTCGTCATCGATTGGTGTGCGGTTTGCAGCTTGTATTTGCGGTAGGGCAACCAGCCTTGACTACAAGACACGCCTGAGTGAAGCGGAAAGTCGAAGATGCATACCTTGAAGAGTATCTTGATTGCGTTGCACAACGCGAGGCCGGAGTCGGCCGCGCAGGATCTGGCCGTAGCCTGGGCGCGACGATACGACGCCCACCTTACAGGCGTAGCGATTGTCGACGAGACGGTTTCCGAGCCCACCTCGGTACCGATCGGCGGCGGGGCCTTTCGAGAAGAAGAGCGAGCGAAGCTGCTCTCTGAAGGGCGTCGCCTGGCCGGCGAAGCTCAGGAGGCGTTCGCTCGCAAGTGCCGCGACGCGGAGGTTGCGTTCACAGTCCACCAGCTTGCCGGCGTACCGCACGAGATCGTTGCCAGCCATGTCAAGGGCCACGACGCGGCGATCGTCGATCACCAAGGGCCGACCGACTACGGGCCGGGAGAATCGCCTGCCGACGCTCTGGGACGGCTGATCAAGATCTCACCCCGCCCTGCCGTGTCTGCACCTGCCCAGTACCGTCCCGGAGACACCGTGATGGTGGCCTACGACGGCAGTCGCCCAGCCGCGGCCTCCCTTTTTGGGCTCCTCGGCTGTGGCCTGGGGTCGCTCGGGCACATACGGCTTCTGACGGTGGATGACGACTCGGAGGAATCCGCACGACGCCGCGCACAAAGTGGATTGCGGTACCTGCGGAGTCACGGCATCGACGCTGCTTTCCAGCCTGTGGCGACCGATCGCTCGGCGTCCGAGGTGATTTGCGAGGAAGCGGAGCGCCAACACAGCGACTTGATCGTGATGGGGCCGCACGGACGGTCGGCCCTGGCGGAGTTCTTCCTGGGCTCAGTCACCAAGCAGGTTCTCGCGGACTCCACGGCCCCAGTTCTCGTCTATCGTTAAGCAATGCTCGGAGATTGATGAACAGGATGCGTTACCGACAAGGGGACGCCTCGAAGCGATAGGCATGCAGTCTCCATCCCTCACGGCCCACTTGCCGGCAGGCCTCGGCCCTCGTGGCTAGGCGTCCAGATCGCTCATGCAAACACTTTACATCCTGCTGGTTCTGCTGGTCGTTACCCGGGCACTGGCAGAGCTGGCGGTTCGTATCCGCCAGCCGGCGCTGGTCGGCGAGCTGGTGGGCGGTATTCTGCTGGGCATCGTCGCGGGCTTGTTCTCCGAGCGCCTGCCCGTGCTGGCCGGCCTTAGCGACGATCCGGTCTTCACCGCAATCACCGACCTGGGCGTCTTCTTCCTCATGCTTCTGGCCGGGATCGAGATGCGCCCCAAGGAATTCGCCGAGGCTTCGAGCAGGTCACTTCCCGAAGCGGTCAGCGCGATGCTCCTGCCGCTGGGGCTCGGCTTCGGGGTGACGTGGATGTGGCTGCCGGCTGGCGAGTATCGCTTCGCGCAGGCCCTCTTCGTGGGTACGGGGATGGCGATCACCGCCGTGCCGGTCGCCGTGCGCGTGCTCCGCGACCTGGGGCAGCTCGATACGCGACTGGGCCGGATGGTGACGTCGGCCGCTGTGTTCGAGGACGTATTGAGCCTGATCCTGCTGGCGGTGCTGACCGCGATCCTCCGGACCGGCGGCCTGCCCGGCCTGGATGAGATCGGCCTCTTGCTGCTGCAGATCGTGCTGTTCTTTGCGGTCACGGTCGCGGCGGGGCGGTACCTGCTGCCGTGGCTGGGACGCCGCTTGCAGCGCTTCGTGCTCGACGAATTGGAGTTCAGTATGCTGCTGATGATCGCAATGGGTTTCGCCCTATTCGCGGAGGCCCTAGGGCTGCACTTCATCCTCGGGGCGTTCATCGCGGGGTTGTTCTTCAGTCGCCGCTCGATCGAGTCGCGGGTCTATGCGGACGTGCATCAGAAGGTGTCCGCGGTGACCACGGGGTTCCTCGCTCCCATCTTCTTCGCGTCCATCGGCCTTCATCTGCGGTTGGGAGCCGTGACCAACATACCCGTCTACCTGGCGGTCCTGCTGGTGATTGCAGTCCTCGGCAAGCTCGTGGGCGCGGGGGTGCCGGCCCTGGCATTGGGGCTCTCGCGGCGCGAGGCCGTCGCCGTGGGTATGGCCATGAGCGCCCGCGGCGCGGTCGGGTTGATCGTCGCGGGCATTGCTCTGCGCGCGGGGCTGTTCCTCAAGCCCGATCCGCCACCACCGGTCGTCGAGTACATGTTCTCGGCGATCGTGATCGTCGCCGTGGTCACGACGCTGGCTGTCCCTATCGTGCTCCGTCCCATGATCGGAAGGCGGGACCCCCCGGAGGACTCTTGACCGCCTTGCGGTTCCTCGCACCGGGTCCTCCAGAGAAGATACTCGGGCGGCGCTTTCCCTGGAAGCGAGCAAAGGCCGCACCAAACCGGCGTTCGGCCGTCTCCCTAGAAGCGCCGCACGCGACAGGCACGCCTTTCGCTCTCCGTAACCCGCCCCCCCACTTCCCGTTCGTCGCGTGCCGGCTAGGGGCTTCATTCATGGAGCGTGACTTCAGAGGATCGAGGGCAACGGCCAGGAATTCGGCGAGCCGCGTGTCGGGCCCCTCGAACACCACGGTGCCGTGGGAAGGCGGGTCGCCGTTTGTCGCACTGTGCACGCCGATGTTCACCACGTCGGCCTTCACGAGCGCACCGTCGCTGGCCGTCAACATGGCCCGGCCATGATTGCCTGCGGTCAACATCGTGGTCAACAGCTCACTCGGCTGGCCGGTCACGCGTCAATCCGTCGCCGGCTCCTCCCCGCCGATGAGCAGCAGGGCCGACGCCCGGACCTCCGGATAGGCCGCCCAGGCCATGAGCACGGAGAGGGCCGCGGTGACGAGGCAGAGCAGGCACCATGCCCCGATCACGGTGGCCTGGAGCGCGACGAGGAGCAGTCCCACCAGAGCCGTGGCGGCCGCGTTGGCGCCGAACAAAGCGACCAGCCAGGGCCAGCGCCGCCATCGGCGGGTGGAGCCGACCAGGGCGAGCACGGCCTCGACGACGTAGGCGGCCGCGCCCAGAGCGGCATCCGGCGCGCCGAATGCCCGACGAAACGACTCGGAGAACGGCGAATCGAGCACGCGATGCGAGCCGTCCCCGAAGACCGGATCCCAGGCCGCGTCGATCACGCGCCACTGGTATAGTGCAAGGTGGCCGGCCAGCAAGAAATCCACCACCGCCAGGACAAAGACGAGCATCCGCCGGTTCCACGCAGACGGGGACCGGGATCCTGACGCCCCGCTCGGCTCGCGCGACGCCTCCTCGTTCCCCGTGCTCTTGCGGTCTTCCTCGTCCGTCATGCGTGCTGCGGGCTACTGCTTCAGTTCGGCGGGCGCGGGCAGCTTGTTGATCCGGTACCAGCGCAGCGGGTCCTTCTTGAGCCGGTGGACCATCACGTGCAGTCGGTCGCGCAGGGCGTGCTGCGGCTGCCACTTGAGCTTCTCCCGGGCCCTGGTCGGATCGACCGGGTAATGCGCGTCGGCCAGGTCGATCATCCAGGGCTTGATGAACGCCCCGTCCTCCGAGCCGGAGAGCTTGTCCTTGACCCAGGCCCCGGCCTTGGCGACCGGCTTGGGGACCGGGATCGTGGGCCACTGCTTGCCGTGGATCATCTCGCCGAGGATATCCTGGAGCTCGGAGTAGCTGAGCACGTCCGGCTCGCCGATCAGAAACAGCTCGAGCGGCTCCAGGTCGCCTCGCCGCTGAATCGTGCGCACCAGGCACTCGACCGCGTCGTCCAGGTGAACGAACGACTGGCCGTGGTCCCTATTGCCCGGGAAGAAGAAGCTCTCCGCGTCCTTCTCGTAGATCCGCCGGATCTGCTGCGCGACGGGGATGCTCTTGCAGTCGTCGGTATAGACGCCGGCCAGCCGGAGGATGACGGTGGGGATCTCGCCCCGCTCCGCCTGGATCACCGATTCGGTTCGGAGCTTGGACTGGGGATAGGCCCATTCCGCCCGAGTCGGCGACGACTCGGTGAGCGGCTTGCCCCGCTCGCTCGGCTCCATCACGAGCAGGCTGCTGGAGAAGACGAACTGCTCGGTGTGGAAGTCCTTCAGGGCGCGCAGCAAGCGGCGCGTGCCGTCCACCGTCAGTTCCTGGTAGAGAGGGCTCGGCTCGCCAGAGAAATCGTAGTAGGCGGCCAGGTGAACCACGCTGGCCAGCCGGTCCCCGTGGCGGTCGCGGAGCTGCGCCACGGCCTGGCCGACGCTGTCCTCCTTGGTGAGATCGCAGCGGATGAAGTCGGCCGCCAGGTCTTCCTGCTCCGGCTCGCGGATGTCCAGCAGGACCACGTCATGGTCTTCGGCCAGGGCCCTGGCGACTGCGGAACCGATGAGCCCCGAAGCGCCGGTGATCAGGACGGTCGGCCTTGGCGGCCGGCGGGTGGTTTCGTCGGGCGAGGTCATGGAAAGTCCTTTTGGCTCGATTCACGGCATCCAGGCGGCACGCGGGCGAAGACGCCTCGGTTCACGTCTCCACGGGCAGCCCGGCCTCCTTCCAGTCGATTTTTCCGGCCTCGTAATCGAAGACCCGCTGGTAGCCGAGCTGCTCCATGCGCTGGGCCGCCTTGGGCGAGGCCTGGCAGTCGTGATCCATGCAATACACCACCACGGGCTTTTGCTTGTCGGGAACGGCTGTCTGGATTCCCTCGTCGAAGGAATCTCCCAGCGGCACGTTGATCGCGCCGGGCAGATGGAACTTCTTGTAGTACTCCGGATCGAGCACTTCGACGAGCGTCATGCCGAAGTCATTGCCCAGGTGTTCGTTCAATTCGTCTCGGCTGATGGTTTCCACGGGGGCCTCTCCCAGTTTTTTTGAGGTCGGTTTGCACGTTTCCAGGTCGGATCGCTCGCGGGGCGAAAGGCCCGAACCGCTCGGACAGCCGCCCAGGTCTCCCCGATGGTCGCAAAGCGCGTGCCGGCCGCCGCAGGCCGTCAGTGGAAAAGGAACACTGGGGCCGCCGCTTCATCGATCACGCCGGTCGTGGCCGACCCGAGGAAGAACTCCGCCAGTTGCGATCGTCCGTAGGCCCCCATCACGATCAACTCGACGGCCTGGCGATCCGCCTCTTCCGCGATCGCGGTCTCCGGTGCGGTGTCGGTCACCCGGGGTTGGGCCTCGGCTTCGATTCCGTGCGCGGCAAGATACCCCGCAGCCCGGCCCGCATGCTCGGCGGCCTCTTCCTCCGACTGTCGGTCGAGACTGAGGATCCTCACGTCGCCCAGGGCCGCCAGACCGCTGGCCACGAGGGCCATCAACGCCCGGGCGGCCTGAAGGCTTCCATCGTACGCCACGAGGATGCCCTGGCGACCGTCCAGCTCGTCGGGAACGGCCACGACCGGGCGAGGCGAATGCCGCAGCACGCTTTCCAGGATCGTCTTCTCCGGAACCCCCAACCCGGGGTCCGGGTTGCTCTCCTTGCCCAACAGGACCACGTCGTGGCGTTGGGCCTCCAGAAGGATCTGCTCGTGCGGCGTGCCCGTCTCCTGGATTCGGCGGAATCCGATCCCCGCCTTGCGGCAGTGCTGCTCGAGTTGATTCAGCGACCGGATCACGTGCTCCTCAGCCCGATCGCGCCGGGATTCGCTTTCCTTGGTCAGGGGCTGGCCGTCGATGGGGCTGTCGAAGGAGACCCCGGCCGGGGCCCAGATCGACCGATCGATCACGCCCACCCCCACGACCGATCCCCCCAGGCGGTTCGCCCAGCCGGTCGCCAATTCGATCTTGCTCAGGCCGGCTGTGCCGTTGTGAACGGCGACCATGATTCGCGTGGACATGACAATTCCTCCACGTGTATTCACCTTGTTTCCTCGACCTGGGAATCGCCGTGGACGCTCCTGGGACGGAAAACGGGGGGCAGGGCCCATTTTCCCGGAGTCGCGCATGGCGATTCATGTCGAGCAACTACGATGCCGCGGCCTTACGTATCATCTCGGGCGCGAGGATCAGAGACCCTCCGCGGGTCGATCCGCGACGAAGCGTCCGACCGTCACGCCAATCTGCCGCAGGTCCGAGCGACCCAACGCGCACACGAGGTGGCAGCGCGGCCCGCCAGCGGACACCTCGGCGAAAGCCTCAGACCGGTATGCGAGGTGCGTTCCACCGTGTGCGCGTCAGGGACACGTCGTCACGAACCACCACGTCGTGGCCAGGGCCGATCGCATCACGCTCACGTTCCACGACGATACCGAGGCCGAGGTGGTCGGCTCCGAACCGCAGACCGACATCGCCGTGCTGAAGACCGACGCTGGCAGCCTCACGCCCGCCAGGATGTCATTTGGCGGCCTCACGCCCGCCAGGATGTCATTGGAAGACGTGGAGCAGGGCGACATCGTGCTGGCCGTGGGCTCGCCTTTCCGCTACGCCTTCTCCGTGAGTCAGGGGATCGTCTCGGCCACGGGACGCCGGATGGGCATCCTCGGCCCGCAGGGCTACGAGAGCTTCATCGAGACCGACGCGGCGATCAACCCCGGCAACTCGGGCGGGCCGCTGACCAACGCCCGGGGCGAGGTCGTGGGCATGAGCACGGCCATCGCCAGCCGCAGCGGGGCCTTCGCCGGCATCGGGTTCGCCATCCCCACGGAGATGATCCGCGACGTGGCCGAGGAGCTCATCCGCAAGGGCAAAGTCGAGCGGGGGTACCTTGGCGTGATGATCAGCGACGACAAGCGCCTGCTCGCGAGCTTCGGGATGGACCGGGGGGTGCTGGTCGAGGACACGGTCCCGGGCGGGCCGGGAGACGAGGCGGGCCTTCAGCCCGGCGACCTGATCACGCAGATCAACGGCGAGGCGCTCGGCGATGTCCCGACCTTGCGACGCCAAGTCTCGCGGACCGATCCCGGCCAGACCGTCGAGCTCGCCCTGATCCGCGACGGGCAAGAGCAGGAGATCGAGGTGACCTTGGAGCAGCAGCCGACGGGCCAGTCGCAGCCCGACCGCTCCACCACGCCGTCGCGCCCGGAGGAGGACCCTTCGCACGAGGCCGAGGCCCTGGTCAAGCTGGGATTCGAGCGATTGCAGTCGATCACGCCACAGATCGCCGAGCGATACGAGCTGGAGCCGTCCTCGGGCATGCTGGTGCTCGACGTGCGGCGATTCAGCGCGGCGGCCATCTCGGGGCTGAAGCGGGGAATGATCATCACGCACGCCCTGGGCAAGGAAGTCCGCGAGGTGGATCAGCTCCGCGAGGCGGTCGAGGGGCAGAACCTCGAGCAGGGCGTGCGCATGCGGGTCCACGTTCCCGGCGGTCCGGCACGCTTCGTGCTCCTGTCGCTGCAAGACTGACGATCACCCCCGCAGGACGCAGTGCCTGGTGCGGCTCATCTTCGTCGAGCGGGCGGAGGGGGCATTGGACCGCCGTGCACGATCCTGGGAGGGAAAAGAAGTCTGGGACCCTTTTGAGCGAAACACCCTTGGGGGCCGCTTGGGCCAAAGGATCCTTCCCCCTTGTCCCGGGATCAAGGCCATTTGTTGGGCACGCCGTCCTGTGTGCCGATGGCGTGTCTGGAGACGGAGTGGGCGCTCCGTCCTACGTGACATCACCCCATAAGACCTGGAATCGATCCGATGCAAGAGGCCGAACAGAATCGTTATCGCGAGGAACTGCTGGCGCTGCGCGGTCGGCTGACCGACGAGGCCCGCAAGGCCCTGGACGAAGTGGCCGACAAGGTCCAGTCGCCGGACGAGCTCTCCAGCGTGCCCACGCACGCCGCCGACCGCGATAGCGAGGGGCTGGAGCGCGATGTGGCCCTGGAGGCGAACCGCGAGCAGATGCTCGAGGCGATCGACCGGGCCCTGGAGCGAATCGAGGCGGGCGAGTACGGCCGCTGCGAGGACTGCGGCGGCGAGATCTCCACAACCCGTCTGGAGGTCCTGCCTTTCGCGCTGCGCTGTGTTGACTGTGAGGGGAAGCGGGAAGAGGGGTGAGGGCGAATCAGCCGCTTTCCCCGTCTCAGCGATGCGCCGTCTCGGCCAGCCATCCTCGCATCCAGTTCGCCAGGCCGCCGGAGAGCAGGACCTCGACCTGGCGCGGCGAGAGGTCGTGCACCGCTTCCACGGTACGGCCGTTGTCCGGGAACTCCACGCGAATCGGACCGCCCGCCCCGATCTGCGCTCTCAAATCCGACAGCGTCAGCGGCGTCGGCGCAAGGCGGAGTCGACCCGGACACCCTGACCAGCCGGCACGACAGAATGCCGTAGCGGCGGCCCACGGATGCCGACCATGCGCGTTCGGCCGACTCCGTACGACTCAGGCGGCCGAGCCCTTCTGCTTCCACCGGCGGAGCAGGGGATGCAGGACCAGCGGCGCCAGGGCGCACGTGCCGGCCGACACGACGACCATGCCGGCGTACGCCTCCGGCGGCACGGCCCATTCTCCCATTTCCCGACCCTGGTGCATGATGACCAGGGCGATCTCCGCGCGGGGGATCATGCTCAGTCCCAGCAGCAGGGCTCCATGTCCTGACGTGATCGGCCAAGCCGGCAGGGACACCCCGACCAGCTTGCCCACGATGGCCGCGGAAAGGAGCACGGCGCCGCAGCCGAGCGCCCCGGCGGCCGCGGTCGGATCGACGCCCATTCCGATTCCGATGAAGAAGAAAGGCGAGAGGAACTCGTACAGGCCCTCGAATGAGGATTCGAGGCGATGCTCCTGCGGATCGCGGCTGAACGCCAGGCCGGCCAGGAAAGCCCCGATGGCGATCGAAAGCCCCAGCAGCGCCGCCATCGCCGCGATGAGCAGCCCGATGGCCATCACACCCAGCATGGGGCCAGGCGATTGGAGCGTGTCGAACAGGGCTTGCGTGATCTTCCGTTCCGCATAGCGCGCGAATCCCACGCACAAGGCGATCATAGTGACGATCTTCAGCAGGACGAGGCCCAGGGTGGACGCCACGGCGAGCCCAACGGCTTGATCCGCGCCGCGGTGCAAGGAGGGGAGGACGGAGGACAGCACCGCCATCAACGCGACGCCCGTCATGTCGTCCAGCTCGGCGACGTCGGTGAGCAACCGGCCGTCGGGGCTGTCCAACACGCCCGCGCTCTGCCAGACGGCCACCGAGACGCCGACGCTGGTGGCCGTCAGCGCAGCCGCGACGACGAGGCTCGGGATCGCGTTCAGCCCGAGAAGGAAGAAGCCGGCCGCGAGCCCCACCGCGCCGCTGACGAGGACATCGCCGCACCATACCGCCACGGCGCGTCGCAATTGCTTCAGCAGCCCCGCGACGTTGCTCGTCAGACCCACCTTGAACAGCAGGGCGAACAGGCCGAGCCTGGCCAGGAAATGGTAGGCGGTGTGGGCCTCCTCGGAGAGCAGCGGCAACGGCTCGTCCGCCAGGCGGAGGCCGAAGCCCAGCAGCAGGTAGCCGAGCAAGGCGGGGAGTCCGGCGCGACCCAGCGTCGCGCGGATCAACAGGACGACGATCAGCGTCGCCCCCAGCAGAAGCAGAACCCCTTCCCAGCCCGGCAGTGCGTTCATGACGGGCAGACCGCCTTTCCCAATCCCCGCGCGTTCGCCGCGGTGCTTCCCCGCGAGGTTATCGCGCCCCGGCCCGCTCCAAGGCCCGGCCCACGCGCCCAGTCACTTCGGCCTCGACCTCGGCGACGCGGCGTTTCACGTCCACCACGCTGTCGGGGTTGAGGGACATCGAGTCGATGTTGTGCTCGACCAGGAAGGCGGCGAAGTCGGGGTAGTCGCTGGGGGCCTGGCCGCAGATGCCGACCTTGGTGCCCGCCTCGTGCGCGGCGGCGATCAGGTCGGCGATGGTCTTCTTGACCGCGTCGTGCCGCTCGTCGAACAGGTCGGGCAGCTCGGCCGAGTCGCGCCCCACGCCGAGGACCAGCTGGGTCAGGTCGTTCGAGCCGATGGAGAATCCGTCGAACCGCTCGGCGAACTGCTCGGCGAGAACCACGTTCGACGGGATCTCGGCCATGCAGTACACCTGCAGACCGTCCTTCCCCCGCTTCAGTCCGTGCTCGGCGAGCACCTCCAGCACGCGGTCGGCCTCCTCCGGGGTGCGGCAGAAGGGGATCATCACGACCACGTTGCCCAGGCCGATCTGTTCGCGAACCCGGTGAATCGCCCGGCACTCCAGCGCGAAGCCCTCGCGATAGCGGTCGCTGTAGTAGCGCGAGGCCCCGCGGAAGCCGAGCATGGGGTTCTCCTCCTCCGGCTCGAAGGGCGATCCGCCGATCAGATCGGCGTACTCGTTCGTCTTGAAGTCGCTCATCCGCACGATCACCGGATCGGGATGCTGGGCCGCGGCGATCTTGGCGATGCCGCGGGCCAGGTGATCGACGAAGTACTCCGTCTTGTCGTCGTAGCCGCGCGTCAGCTCCTCGATCTGCCTTCGGACGTCGTCGTCGAGGCGCTCGGGGTGCACCAGCGCCAGGGGGTGGATCTTGATGACGTTGTTGACGATGAACTCCATCCGTGCCAGGCCGATCCCCTCGCAGGGCAGGCGCCACCATCGGAACGCGGCCGCAGGGCTGGCGATGTTCATCATGATCCGGGTGCGGGTCTCGGGAATGTCCGAAAGCGAGACGTCGCGCTCCTCGTAGTCGAGCCGCCCGTCGTAGATCGTCGCCTCGTCCCCCTCAGCGCAGGAGAGGGTGATCTTGCGCCCGTCCTCGATGGTCTCCGTGGCGCTGCCCGTGCCCACGGCCGCGGGCAGTCCCAGCTCGCGGCTGACGATGGCGGCGTGGCTGGTGCGGCCGCCGTGGTCGGTGACGATGCCGGCTGCCCGCTTCATGATCGGCACCCAGTCGGGATCGGTCATTTCGGTGACGAGCACGGCGCCGTCCTCGAAGCGGTCGATCTCCTCGGCGCTGCGGATGACGCTCGCCTTGCCGGCGGCGATGCCCTGCCCGATGGCCAGGCCGGTGATCAGGGTTTCACCCCGCTCCTTCAGGTGGTAGGTCTTCAGCGACTGGGCGGTCTTCTGCGACTGGACGGTCTCGGGCCGCGCCTGGACGACGAACAGCTCGCCGGACGAGCCGTCCTTGGCCCACTCCATGTCCATCGGCTTCCCGTAGTGCTCCTCGATGGCGGTCGCCCAGCGCGCCAGCGTGAGGATCTCCTCGTCGTCGAGCACCGGGGCGCGGCGCTTGTGCTTCGGCGTGTCGATGTTCTTGGTCGTCCGGCTGCCGCCGGCGGCGTAGATCATCTGCTTCTCCTTGGCCCCCACCGTCTTCTCGACGATCGGCTTCAGCGCGTCGTCACCCAACAGCGGCTTGAACACGAGGTACTCGTCCGGGTTGATCGCCCCCTGGACCACGTTCTCGCCCAGGCCCCAGGCGGCGTTGATCACCACCACGTCGGGAAAGCCCGTCTCCGTGTCGATGGAGAACATCACGCCCGAGCCGGCCTTGTCGGAGCGGACCATCTTCTGCACGCCGATCGACAGGGCCACGTCCAGATGATCGAAGTCCTTCTCCTGGCGATACGCGATCGCCCGGTCGGTGAACAGCGAGGCATAGCACTTCCGGCACGAATCGAGCAGCTCCTCCTCGCCGGTGACGTTGAGGAAGGTTTCCTGCTGGCCGGCGAAGCTCGCCTCGGGCAGGTCCTCGGCCGTGGCGCTGCTGCGCACGGCCACGTCGATGTCCGGCTGGTCGTGCTTCTCGCACAGCTCGCGGTAGGCGCCGCGGATCGCCTCCTTGACCCTGCCGGGGAAGTCGGCCTGGAGGAACAGCCGCCGCACGGCCTTTCCGACCTTCGGCAGCGCGTCGCGATCCTCGCCGAGTCGCCCGATCTCTTTGCGGATCCTCTCCGCCAGGTCGTTCACCTTGAGCAGCTC
>CAYSUS010000151.1:0-13421 GCA_964434165.1 uncultured Pirellulales bacterium | reverse complement strand
CGCCGCAAGGCCATGCTCGAGGACATCGCCATCCTCACCGGCGGCACGGCCCTCTTCGAGAGCCTGGGGCGCAAGCTGGAGAACCTTACCCTGGCCGACCTGGGCCGGGCGAAGAAGATCCTCATCGACAAGGACAACACGACCATCGTCGAGGGCGCCGGCAAGAGCGCCGAGATCAAGGGCCGCGTCGAGCAGTTGCGCCGCGAGATCGAGAAGACCACCAGCGACTACGACCGCGAGAAGCTCGAGGAGCGCCTGGCCAAGCTGGCCGGCGGCGTCGCCAAGATCAAGGTGGGCGCCGCCACCGAGAGCGAGATGAAGGAGAAGAAGGCCCGGGTGGAGGACGCCCTGCACGCCACCCGCGCGGCCGTCGAGGAGGGCATTCTGCCCGGCGGCGGCGTGGCCCTGCTGCGGGCGGCCGCCACGGTCAAGCCGGACGGGCTGACCACCGACGAGGAGGTGGGCTACAAGATCGTCCTCCGCGCCTGCCGCGCGCCGCTGACGCAGATCGCGGCCAACGCCGGCCAGGACGGCGGCATCGTCTGCGAGAAGGTCGTCGAATCGAAGGGCAACGTCGGCTACAACGCGGCCACGGGCGCGTACGAGGACCTGGTCAAGGCCGGGGTGATCGACCCCACCAAGGTCACGCGCACCGCGCTTCAGAACGCCACCAGCGTGGCCGGCCTCCTGCTCACCAGCGACGCCCTGGTGGCCGAGAAGCCCAAGGACGAGAAGGCCCCGGCCGGCCACGGCGGCGGGCACGACATGTACTAGGAGTGGGTAGCGGGTAGATACCAGGAGGGCGGATGGAAAACCCCATTTGGCCGGCGGGCTTGCCCGCCGGCTCCCCGCAACGAACTCTCCCCTCCATCAAGACCAACAACCGCGGGATCAGGGCGGCCTGGGGATAGGGCCGCCGCACGGCGCGGCTCGACTCAGACCTGATTCCGACCGATTCACCCCTGAAGCCCGGCGGCTTCCCACGCGGAGACCGCCGGGCTTCGTGTTTCGGGAATGGACGACGGAGACGTAGAGCCAGGCTGCCTGTCGCAGGCCCGAACGCACGAAATCCGCTGCGGCCGACCCTGTTGCCCTGGCGTGGCGTGCGCGGCACGATGTGCCGCCAGCCGTGCGGTCTCGCGCCAGCAGCACTGCCCCCCATGCCGCGGCCCGAAACGGGTCCGCCTGCGTCGGAATCCCGGGAAGCGCCGCCCAAGGCGCGCCACGCGACGCCCCTGTCGGATCGAGCGACCGGCAAGTCGCGCCCACTTCGGCCGCTGGACCCGCGGGAACGGCCCAAACCCGGGCTGCGCGCGCCGATCCCGCCCCGCGCTTACCGGCATGCGAATTGCTAACTCCCCATTCACGGGCGGCGTGCTGGGGCTGCGCCCCCACCGCGGTCCGTGAGCCGGACCACCCCCGGGCCTTTCCGGCGCCACGGCGTACAATAATCAGGACGCGGGTTTGCGGGCAGGCCGGAGACCCCCCCTTGCCGAAGGGCTCGGCGTTGCCTTCAGCCCCGCCGGTCTCGATACTGCGGCACGGGAGCCACACTTCCGAACCCATCCATCCCCTTTTTGGAACCGCTCAGAGGACTGCCATGAAACGACGACCATACCTTCTCATCTCGGCGGCCGCCGCGGCCGCCATGGCTCTGTTTGCGCTGCCCCAGGCGCTGGCGCAAGGGGCCTCCGACTCGGCCGAGGAGCTCCGGGCATACAAGAATGCCGTGGACCGCGCGGTGGGATTCCTGCGGAGCAAGGGTCAGGCGCCCGACGGCTCGTTCTCCAAGGAGACTGGGATCGGCGTGACGGGCGTGGTCACCGCCGGGATGCTCAAGGCCGGGGTCAGCCCCGACGACCCGGTCGCCGCCAAGTCCCTGAAATACCTCCAGGGGTTCGTCAGGCCCGACGGCGGGATCTACCAGGAAGGCACCTTCTACAAGAACTACGAGACCTCGGTGGCCGTGCTGGCTTTCAAGGAGGCCAACCGCGACGGCCGCTACGAGAAGCTGTTGAAGGACGCCGATCGCTTCCTCAAAGGCATCCAGTGGGACGAGGGCGAGGGGCACGAGCGCTCCAGCTATTCCTACGGCGGGGCCGGCTACGGCAGGCACAAGCGGCCTGACCTCTCGAACACGTCGTTCCTCATCGACGCCTTGAAGGCGACGGGCAACGGCCCCGACGACGAGGCCATGAAGAAGGCCCTGGTCTTCGTCTCCCGCTGCCAGAACCTGGAGTCGGAGCACAACACCACGCCGTTCGCGGCCAAGAACCCGGACGGCGGCTTCTACTACACCGTGGCCGACGGCGGCGAGAGCAAGGCCGACCAGACGCCCCAGGGCGGCCTGCGGAGCTACGGCTCGATGACCTACGCCGGTTTGAAGAGCATGATCTTCGCCGGCGTCGGCCCCGACGACCCGCGCGTCAAGGCGGCCTTCGATTGGGTACAGAAGCACTACGACCTGGAGAGCAACCCGGGCATGGACCAGGCCGGCCTCTACTACTACTACCACACCTTTGCCAAGGCCCTCGACGTCATGGGTGTGGACCAGGTCACCGACGCCGACGGCAAGAAGCACGACTGGCGCCGCGAGCTCCGCCACGCGCTGATCGAGCGGCAGAAGCGCGACGGCTCGTGGGTCAACGAGAAGAACGCGCGGTGGCTGGAGGGCGACCCGAACCTGGTCACCGGCTACGCGCTGATGGCCCTCTCCTACGTCAAGCCGAAGAACGACGGGAAGTAGAACCGTTCCGGCCGCACCTCCGCCACCGGGTCGCACGATCCGGGCTCGAACACGCCGAAGCCAACCGTGGGATCCCGTCCCCGCGGTTTCCTTGTTGGCCGGCCCGCCCCTTTTCCCTGGCTGCGGGGGGGATTAAGCTGGATGGAGTCGGGAGTCCTCTCCCGGGCTCCCGCCTCCACCCGGCAGGAGTCCGTTGGAGCGAACACGCCCGACCGGTCATCCCCCGACCGCGCCACCCGACTTCCCTGCTTGCCCACTCCGCGGAACGAGGCCGCCATCATGGACGTATTCGAGGCGATCGCCAGGCGCTACAGCTACCGCGGGGAGTTCCTCGACCGGTCCGTCCCGCGCGGCGACCTGGTGAAGATCGTCCAGGCCGGCATCCAGGCTCCGTCGGGCAAGAACGAGCAGACCACGTCGTTCATCATCGTGGACGATCCGGACCTGTTGCGCCAGGCGGCGGAGATCGTCGGCCGTCCGGTCTGCGCCACGGCCAGGGCGATGATCGCCTGCGTGATCGACCCGCGGCCCGTCATCCGCGACCTTTCCTTCGCCGTGGAGGACTGCGCGGCCGCCGTGGAGAACATGCTGCTGGCCATCACGGCCTTGGGCTACGCCACCGTGTGGCTCGACGGGGCGCTGCGGACCGGCGACGTGGCCGGGGGCCTGGAGCGCCTGCTCGGCGTGCCGGCCGACCGCTCGATCCGCGTGCTGCTCCCGCTGGGCGTGGCCGCCGAGCCCGGCACGCAGAAGGAGAAGCTCCCCTTGGAAGAGCGGGCTTGGATGAACCGCTACGGCGGGTAGGCGCAGGCCCCGTCGCTGGAACGGGAAGGATGATCCTGCCGGCTTTGGCTTTCCCGGAGCGGAATCGAGAT
Source organism: uncultured Pirellulales bacterium (assembly GCA_964434165.1). GTDB lineage: Bacteria > Planctomycetota > Planctomycetia > Pirellulales > Thermoguttaceae > CAYSUS01. The sequence goes on along the minus strand of CAYSUS010000151.1, from coordinate 9,800 downwards.
GAGAGCACGTTTCGCGATCGCAGCGGTCCTGGCCGCGGCGCTGGTGCCCCCGGCGGCCCCGGCCCAGATCCGCGTCAACCGCAAGCATACGAAGACCGAGCTGGCGCCCTTCCCCGAGGAGGTCCGCCAATCGGCCATGATCAGCCCCGACGGCCGGCACGTCGCCTACGTCCGCTCGGCGGGCGGCACGCAGACGGCGGTCCTCGACGGCAAGGAGGAGAAGCCCTGCGACCGCGTCGCCGCCCTGACCTTCAGCCCCGACAGCAAGTGGCTGGCCTACGCCGCCCAGAGCGGCGGCAAGTGGCTCATGGTGGTCGGCGGGCGCGAGCAGGGCCCCTACGAGCGCGTCGGTCCGCCGGTCTTCTCGCCCGACAGCCTCAAGATGGCCCACGTGGTCATGCTCCCCGGCGGCAAGCGGGCCGTGGCCGTCAACGGCAAGACCGGAGCGGAATGCGACGAGGTCTTCGAGGGACGGATCGTGTTCAGCCCCGACGGGCAGAAGATGGCCTTCGGCGCGCGCCGGGGCGAGAAGTGGGTCGTCGTGGACGGCGAGCGAGAGCACGGCCCGTACGACTACCTCGGCTCGCTAACCGGAATGCACTATAGCGCCGACGGGCGCCTGGCGTTCGCCGCGCTGGAAGGCCGGGAGTGGTCGGTCGTCGTGGACGGCCAGAAGGTGGCCACCTGCGCGAACCTCGGCAGCCTGGCCTTCAGCCCCGACGGCAAGCGCCTGGCCTACGTGGCCCAGAAGGGCGAGAAGTGGCTCGTCGTGGCCGACGGCGAGCAAGGGGCCCCCTTCGACGCGATCGGCGAGGAGACGCTGCGGTTCAGCCCCGACGGCACGAGGCTGGCCTACGCCGCCCGAAGCGGCGAGAAGTGGTGCGTCGTGCTCGACGGCCAGGAGCAGGAGAAGTACGACGGCATCGCGCAGATGCGGTTCAGCCCCAACAGCGCGACGCTGGCCTACACGGCCCGGTCGGGCCCCACCGAGCTGGTCGTGGTGGGCGATCGCAAGGGCCGCAACTTCGACGCGGTGGGCGGCGGCTCGCTCGTGTTCAGCCCCGACAGCGGCCGGCTGGGCTACGTCGCGCGCAACGTCTATGCCCGGTTCGTGGTCGTTGACGGCAAGCGCAAGCAGCGTTACGACATGGTGGGCTATCTGAATTTCACGCCCGACAGCCGCCTGTTCGCCTACGCGGCCACGGCCGACGGCGAGACGTTCACCGTGGTCGATGACGCGGAGAGCGAGGCCCGTTACGACGAGATCTGGCTCCCGCACGGCGAGCCGCTCATTTTCCACACGCGCAAGCGGTTCCACTTCTTGGCCGTGGAGGACGACAAGATCTACCTCGTCGAGGAAGAGGTGGAGTGACTCGCCCTCCCGCTTCTGCTTTCGCTCCTGCGCGGACGCAGCGAAGCGGTACTCGTACTGGCCATCGCGATCCCCCGGTGCCACGGCTCGTCGGCGGCCTGTGAACGAAGCGTCGCGTGGCCACGGCCGTCCAGGCGGTACGGTGGGCATGGAGGAATTCGCCGGCTCCCAGGGGCCGGACGTCGTCGGCACCGATGATGACCGGCGCGGGCGTCTGACCGCCCTCGTCCACGAACTCGACCTCGCAGGCGCGGCCGCCGTCCCGCGTCGAGTCCAGGCCCCCCCCGATCCGTCGCTCCGCGGAAACCGATGGTCCGGCCGCGCTCGCGGCCTCACTGAGCCGCCAAGGAATGCGGCCGAGCTTGGCCCAATTCCGCGTTTGCGGCGCCCGGCTCCGTTCGCGATAATGCCCCTGGCGCGGTAGTGCATCAGCACCCGCCACGGCGCGATGCGGGGCATCGCGGCACTCCAAGCCCTCTCGCAAAGAAGAGCGCTGCAGGCGCATGCGTACCTCGCCCGGCCGGACCTTGCTTCCTGGTCCCCGTCCGGCCCCGCCGCGCCGGCCGTCCCCTGGGCAGACCGGGCCCGAAACCGCCCGAGCAGCCCGGGACCGCCCCGTCATCCGCCGATTCGTCCCCCTCCCAGAGGCCGCCCTCATGGCGCCCCTTCCCCGCAATCACGATGGCCGCCGGCGCGACCTCAGGCACCATAACGCCTTGCAGGAAAACAGCTTGCGCCAAGCGCGCTGGTTCGCGCGACGCTCAGCCGGGGGGTCCGACCTGGAAGAACTCGCCTGCGTTGACCAACTCGAAGGGCGGCCCGCGCGGCGGCACGCGGCAAGTGATGCTCCCACAGAAGTTTGCGCGAGCAGGCCCAGGACGCCTAGTGCGATCCCACGCGGCGCGCGGACCCCCACTTCAGCGTTGTCGCGCCTGGCAGGGGGGGCGCGTCGATCCGCCGGGCCGCACCGCCCAGGGCAACCGCCGACGGGAGCTTCACGCACCCACGCCCGTCTTGCGGGCCTTCAGGGGCGGGTCGCTGGCCAGCGGCAGCGACACGCTCCGGCCGGTCTCGGCCGCCCGGTAGATGGCCAGGATGATCTCCACCGACCGCCGCCCCTCGCGCCCGTCGATGAGCGGCTGGGTGCCCTTCTGGATCGCCTTGAGCACGTCGGCGAACTGCCGGGCGTGGCCGTGGTGGCCGATGGCCTTGGGGTCGGCCGCGCCGCCGCCGCCGCTCTTCTGCTCGGACATGGCCTTGTGGATCGCGGCGTCGGCCGCGCGGGTCTTGGCGAAGTCCCACTTCACCAGGTCCTCTTCCTCCATCATGGCCGAGCCGGCCGAGCCGTGGATCTCGATCCGCTTGAGGTAGCCCGGAAAGGCGGCCGTGGTGGCCTCGATCACGCCCAGGGCGCCGCTCTCGAACCGCAGCGCGGCTACGGCGGTGTCCTCCACTTCGATCCGCTGGTGGGCGAGCATGGCCGTGGCCGCGCGGATCTCGGCCACGGGGCCCATCAGCCAGGCGAGCAGATCGACGCTGTGGATGGCCTGGTTCATCAGGGCCCCGCCGCCGTCGAGCTCCCAGGTGCCGCGCCATGCCCCGCTGTCGTAATACTTCTGGGTGCGGAACCACTTGACGTAGGCGTCGCCCATCGTGAGCTGGCCGAAGCGGCCCTGGTCGATGGCCTTCTTCAGGGTCTGGCTCGAGTCGTGGAACCGCGAGGGGAAGATGGTCGAGCAGACCACGCCGGCCTTGTCGCAGGCCTCGATGATCTTATCGCAACGCTTGAGCGTGATCTCCAGCGGCTTCTCCACGATGACGTGCTTGCCCGCCCTGGCAGCGGCCACGGCCGGCTCCATGTGGGCCCCACTGGGCGTGCCGACGGTCACCACGTCCACCGCGGGATCGCCGAGCATGGCCTTCAGATCATGGTAGGCCGTGCAGCCGGTCGAGGCGGCCAGGCGGTCGGCCGCCTTGGGGATGCGGTCGTAGCAGGCCACCAGTCGGGCGTTGCGGCAGTCGGCGATCGCCTTGGCGTGGAAGTCGGCGATCATGCCGCAGCCGATGATTCCGAAGCCGAAGTTGGGCATCGTGGGCCTCCTTGGGGCAACAGTCGTACGTGGAAACCGCGGATTATAGCGCGATCGCCGCCCGCCCGAAAGGGGCCGAGGCCGCCGGGCCGGGAGACGGAAGACGCGCCGAGTCAGTGCGCGGGGCCGGCAGCCCTTTCTCGAAAGCGCCCTCCACCAGGCCAAGGCACGCGCCGAGAGAAGGCTCTCGACCCCACGGCTTCGACCCACCGGGGCCTTTGCCGGTTACTCGCGGACCTGGGCCGCCAGCCCTGCCTCCACGGCCAACCGCACCAGCTCGGCGACCGAGCCGGCCTGCAACTTGCTGAACACCTCGTGGCGGCGATGCTCGACCGTGCGGATGCTCACGTCCAGTTCCGCGGCGATGGTCTTGTTGGGCTTGCCGAGGAGGATCTGCTCCATGACGTGCCGCTCGGCCGGGGTGAGGGAGTCGATGCGGGCCTGCAGCTCCTCGCGGCGGCGCTGGGCCTGGCGCCGCCGCTCGTCCTCGGCCAGGGCGTTGCGGATCGCCCCCCACAGGTCGTCGTCCGTGTAGGGCTTGTCCAGCACCGTGACCGCCCCGCCCCGCATCGCCTGCACGGTGGTCGGCGTCCGGGCGTAGGCGGTGAGAATGATGATCGGCACGGCGACTCCGCGGGCGTGGAGCGCCTCCTGAAGCTCCAGCCCGCTCATGCCCAGCATGCGAAGGTCGGTGACCACGCACCCGGGCCGGCTCGGCGCGTCGCTGGCGAGGAACTCCTCGGCCGAGGCGAAGGCCTCCGCCGCGAGCCCCATCGATCCGACCAGCGCGCAGACCGACCGTCGTGCCTGCTCGTCGTCGTCGATTACGAACACGGTCGCTTCTTGTTGCATGTTGTCTAACCCCCCCGTTCGGACACCGTCAACGTGAAGTTCAGCGAGGCTCCTCCCTCCGGACGGGCTTCGGCCCACAACCGACCGCCATGAGCTTCCACGATGGTGCGGCTGATCGCAAGCCCCATGCCCAGGCCGTGGGCCTTGGTCGTGTAGAAGGGCTCGAACAGGCGCGCGGCCTGCTCCGCGGAGAAGCCGTCGCCGCGGTCCTCGACGACGACCTTGATCTGGCCGCCGCGGTGCGAGGCCCGCACCACGACCGTGCGGCACTCGACCGGCCTGGCCTCGACGGCCTCGATCGCGTTGCGAAGCAGGTTCACCAGGACCTGCTGGATCTGGAGGCGGTCGATCCGCACCAGCGGCAGCCCGGCCTCGGTCTCCGCGCGGATCTCGACGCTTTGCCGGCGGCTCTCGAAGCCCAACAGGGCGATCGACTCGCGAATCAGCGCGTCGATGGCGGCCTCCGACTGCTGGATCTCGCCGCGGCGCACGAAGCTGCGGAACCGCCGCAGCACCTCGCCGGCGCGCGACGCCTCCGCGGCGATCTCCCGCGTCCACTCGGCCAGCCTGGCCAGGTCGGGCCGCGGCGAGGCGAGCACGTTCGTGCAGGCCTTGGCGAAGTTCGTGATCGAGTACAGCGGCTGGTTGACCTCGTGGGCGATCTCGGCGAGCATCTCGCCGCCCGCCGACAGGCGCGCCAAGTGCGCAAGCTGGACCCGCATCTGCTCGACCTGCTCTTCCTGCCGGCGACGCGCGGTCATGTCGAAGGCGTAGTGGAAGTAAAGGTCGTCCGAGACGGGGCTCCAGTAGGTGTCCCAGATCACGCCCCCGCTCTCGAACTCCAGGTGCTGCTCCGCGCCGGTCGCCCAGACCTTCGGCTCCAGGCACCACGGGCACGGCTGGGCGCGGTTCTGGAACGACGCGTAACAGACCCGGCCGGGCACCGCGCCGAGCTCCGCCGCCGCGCGGTTGGAGGCCACGATGCGGTGCTCCCGGGGGCGGATGAGCATGGCCACGCACGGCATGCCGTCCAGCAGGATCTGGTTCAGCCGAACGTTCTCGCGCACGGCCTCCTCGGCGCGCTTGCGCTCGGTCACGTCCTGGACGAACCCGAACAGGCAGGGGCGCCCCGTGGCCGGGTCGGGCAGCTCGCAGAGGGAGAGGATCGCGTCGATGACCTGCCCGTCCTTGCGGCGGTAGCGGTTCTCGTACTCCCGCCAGCCGCCGCTCGACGCGACCTCGGCGACCAGCGCGGGCCGGCGCGAGGGGTCCTCGTACAAGGCCTCGGCGATGGACGTGCGGTTGACCGTCTCGACGACCTCCTGCGGCGACTCGTAACCGAGCGTGTCGGCGATGGCCGGGTTGACGTACAGGAACTTGCCCTCGGGGGTGGAGTGGAAGAAGCCGACCGGCACGTTCTCGAAAAGCGCCCGGATGCGCAGCTCCGTCTCGCGCACGGCCTCCTCGGCCCGCAGCCGGTGCATCGCCCCGCCGGCGTGCGCGGCCACGGTCTCGACCGCCTCGCGCGCGGGCTCGGGAATCGCGTCGAGGGCGCGCGAGGCCACGTTCACCGATCCGATCACCCGGCCCAGGTGCCGGATGGGGACCACGCCGATCGAACGCAACCCTTCGGCCCGGAACAGGCTGGGGTCCTCCTTCGCCCACTCCTCCACGCTCGTGTAGATCGGGTCGCCCCGCATCACGGCGACGACGCTGGGCGATTCGCGCTCGCGCCGGCCCACGGCGGCCGCGAACTCGGCGCCGAGCCCGGCGTGGCACGCCAGGTCCAGCGCGCCGGTCCGCTCGTCCACCAGGTAGATCCCCGCGGCGTCCACCCCTTGCACGCGCGCGGCCGCTTCGAGGCACCGGCGCAGGCCCTCGTCGAGGCTGTCGGCCGAGCTGAGGGCCACGGCCAGGTCGCGGGCGAGGTGGATGAGGGCCTCGCCGCGCTTGCGCGCGGTGATGTCCTCCACGAATCCCACCACGGCCGTGGGGCTCCAGTGGCCTTCGTAGAGGATCGCGCTGGAGATCGCCACCGGCAGCGCCACGCCGTCCTTGCGGATCAGCCGCTTCTCGTAGGAGCGGACCGCGCGGCCCGCGGCGCGAAACTCCTCCAGGCCGCTGTCGTCGAGGGGGAGATCTTCGGCGGGCGTGACGTCCTGCACCGACAGACGCTTGAGCTCGTCCTCGGTGTAACCGAGCATGCGGCACAGGGCCGGGTTGACTTGAAGGAACCGGTAGTCCTCCAGGCGGACCGTGGCGATGCCCAGCGGGCTGCTGTCGAACAGGCCCCGCAGGTGCTCCTTGCTCTCGCGCAACGACCGCTCGTGGCGGGCCCAATCCGTCACGTCCTGGGCGGCGCCGTAAATGCGCGCCGGCTTGCCGTCGGGCCCCATCTCCACCTCGCCGTAGGCGCGGACCTCGCGCACTTCGCCGGTATCCTGCCGGAGAATGCGGTGCTGCACGTGGTACGGCTCGCCGGTCTTGGCCGAACGGGCGAGCGCCTCGGTCACGCGCGGCATGTCGTCGGGATGCGCGATGGGGAGCAGCTCGCTCAGCGTCATCTGCGATCCCGGCAGGGTCCCGTGGATCCGGTGCCACCCGTCGGAAAACCGCAGGCGGCCGGACCGGAAGTCGTACCCCCATCCGCCGACCAGCGCCAGCCGCTCCGAATTGCTCAGCACGGCCCGGTTTTGGCGCAGGGCCTCCTCGATCTTCTTCCGCTCGGTGATGTCCTCCACCAGGCCCAGCCCCAGCTCGGGCCCGCCGTCCTCGGAGGCCAGCAGCGTGGCCGTGACGTGGACCCAGCGGGTCGATCCGTCCTTGCACAGGTAGCGCTTCTCGATGCTGTAGGAGGGCTCGGTCCGTTCGACGACCGACGCGATGCTCTCCACCTCCTTGGCCATGTCCTCCGGGTGCGTGATGTCCATCACCGTCAGTCGGGTGAGCTCCTCGACCGAGTAGCCGAGCAGGTCGGCGATGGAGCGGTTGGCCTGGAGGATCCGCTGGGTTTCAGGATCCACCAGGGCGATGCCCAGGGGACTGGTGTCGAAGATCGCGCGGAACCGCTGTTCGCTACGGGCGAGCGACTGCTCGGCCAAACGGCGCTCGGTGATATCCACCGCGAACCCGCCGAGGAGGCGCTCGCCGCCCGGACCGGTCAACGGGAACTTGACCGCCTGCCACCAGTGCATGCGGCCGTCGGGGCCGAGGCCGAACTTTTCCGTGTCAATGGTGGCGTTGCGGTCGAAGACCTGGCGATCGTTCGCCGCGAACTGCTCCGCCGTCTGGCGCGGAAAGAGATCGAACGCAGTGGTTCCGAGCAACTGATCGGGAGGCTTGCCGAAGAGCCGGGCCCAGGCCGGGTTTCCCAGCACGTGACGGCCCTGCTCATCCTTCAGGTAGATCATGGCCGGACTGTGCTCCACGAGCAAGCGGAACCGCTCCTCGCTACGGCGCAGGGCCTCCTCCGACCGGCGGTGCCCCAGGGCCACGGCCAGGCTGTCGGCCAACCGCTCCAGCAGGCCGATCGTCGCTTCCGAAAACCGCCCCTTGCGCCGATCGTTGAGCTGAACGAGGCCGAAGGTCTCGCCGCCCATGCGCAGCGGCACCAGGGCCACCGACTCGTAGCCCTCCCCGTGGCAGCGGTTGCGGGTGCGGGCCTGGCGGTTGGCCTCCGAGGTGCTCGCCAGGAGTTCCGAGGTCGAGTTGGTCCAGAAGCTGCCCTGGTCCGTGAAGAACGGCTTGGAGGGATCGAACCGCCCGCAAAGGACGTTGCCGCACATGCACTCCAGAATGGGATTGCCTGCCAGGTCGCGGACGAGCTGCCCCTGAACGTCCCTCGTGCAGAGCGAATTCTCCGCCTGGACGAACTCCTCGGAAAGCCCGCGGGTCTCGAAGTACGGGAAGTCGTCCCCTTCGCGGAGCCGGATGCCGACCGCCTCGCACTCGAACCAGCCTCGCAGAAGCGACGTGGCTTCATGCATCACGCCGCGGAGGTCGTTGCGGGCGTTGATGATCCGCAGCAGACGGATCGTGATCTCCCGCTCCTCCTCCAGGTGCCTCCGCTGGGCCACGTCGCGGAGCACCGAGAAGAAGCGGTTCTCGGTGCGGTCGAAGGTGACGCTGACCTCCAGGTCGAGAAGCGTGCCGTCGCGGCGGCGGTGTCGGGTCTGGAAGCAGTCCGAGCCCAGTTCGACGATTCTCTCGCAGTGCCGGCGAACGGCCTCCGGGTCTTCCTCGGCGTCGAGATCCTGGATCGTCATCGCCAGGAGTTCCTCGCGGGAGTAGCCGCTCATCTGGCAGTAGGTATCGTTGACCAGCTCGATGCGTCCGCTCGCCGCATCCACCAGCCAGACCCCGTCGTGGGCCGACTGCAAGGTGTCGAGCCAGCGGGTCTCGTGCCGCTTGCGCTCCAGCTCCAGGGCGACGTGGTCGGCGATGACCTGGATGGTGGGCAGGAGGCGCTCCGCGTCGCGGCGCGCGGCCCGGTCGCCCAGGCAGAGCGTGCCCAGCACGCGGTGGCGATAGCGGAGCGGGGTGCAGATCACGCTCTGAACGCCCAGGCGCCTCAACCAGGGGAACCGGTAGTCCTCGCGGCGGCCGGCCTGGCTGGTCGCGACGGGGCGGCCGCTGGCGGCCACGGTGCCGGAGATCGTCTCCTCGGCCGGCACGCGGCGGGGCTGCGGACCGGCGTCCAACCCGCGCGTGGCCACGAAGAGCATCTCGCCCGCTGCCTGGTCCCAGTATTCGACCGCGGCCATGGGGAACCGGAATCGCTCGCAGAGCAACGCGAGCAGGTCGTCGTACACGGCCTCCAGGGCGTCGCGGTCGTGGAACCACTCGGAGACCGTGCCGAGGATCGCCGCCTGCTCGTGGAGGTAGTGCCGCTCGGTGACGTCTTCGTGGGTGACCAGCGCCATGCGCCGGCCGTCGTCCTCGAGGGGCGTGACGCGGCCGAGGAACCACTGGAGCCCGTCGGGGGCGTGGCAGTCGTACTCCTCCTCAAACGCCTGCCCCCGGCCGCACATCGCCGCCTGGATGGCCCGGGCGAAGCGGCCGGCGACCTCGCCCTCCTCCCCGGGGACGCCCCGGCAGACCGCCAGGTAGTCGGCGCCCTCGCACAGGCTGGCTGGATCGGGGAGGACGGCGGCGGCGTACTCCCGCCAGGGACGATTGACCGCGGTGACGCGTCCGGAATCGTCCACCAGCGCGGCCCGAGCGGCAAGCGCGCCAAGCAACTGCCCCCATCGGCGCGACGACGCGTCGCCTTGGAGGTCCGCCCCCGATTCCGCTGCCATGACCAGCGCGCTCCCCAACCTGTCGCGCGTCGCCTTGGCCTCCTCAGGGAGTGCCCCTTGAGGCCCCGGCAAGAGATACCCGCCACCTGCTTACGGCCAAGCCTATCCCCGGTGGTAGAGGACCGTCAAGAAGCTAGTGTAGTGTTTCAGGCTGTTGGTGCTTTATCGAGGGCTGCGCGTGCCTGA
>CAYSUS010000150.1:0-13504 GCA_964434165.1 uncultured Pirellulales bacterium | reverse complement strand
GGTGCTTCCGCCCTGCGAGGAACTCGACTTCGAGATCCACCTCGACGCCGGGCTTAGCCTTCCCTTCGCCCTGTTTGGCCCGTGTGGCGGCCCTTAGGGGCTTGGCCTCCTTGCTCGCCTTGGCGCCTCACGACCATGTTGCCGATGAAGAGAAGGAGGCGCGGGCCGTTCGCGGATTCGCTTGCCCCTCGTTGACACGCCGCGCTGCGATCGGCCCCTGGCCTGGCGCCCGGCGATCCGCGCGGGGCGTGGGTCCGGAGCGGGCGAGAGCGGTCCCTTCTTTGGGTTCCGGGGCCGCTACTGCCGGTGCGCGAGAAACTCGCTGAGCGTCCTCACGCGCTCGATGAACGTGCGGCAGTCGATGATTCGCCGCGTCGGGTCGTCGTCGCCGTGGTAGCGGAGTCGGCCCTGCTCGACCCAGCGGCCTCGCTCGTCCAGGGTCGCGAGCACCGCGCGAACCTGTCCGATCGTCCTCGACGACGGCTTGCCGCGCTGCCGCGGCGTCGGGTTGCGCAGGGCGTCGAGGTCCTCTTCCGGCAGGCCCTTCAGCCGCTCGTACTGCCGCTGGATCGCGTCGAGGCTCGATCCGATCTTGAAGCCGTAATGCGTGGGCAGGTCGCCGTCGTCGTAGGTCAGCTCGTACTGGCGCGTGAAGTACAGCGGGCGGTTCGTGCGCAGCTCGTAGAACCGCGCGAGTCGCCCGTCGGGGAGCAGCGACCTGCGGTAGTAGGCCAGCGCCCGCGGGATAGGCTCCAGGTACTTCGCGTCGCCCGTCTGGACGTACACGGCCAACAGCGTCCGCATCACGCCCTGCGATTCGCCGCCGGTGATCGAGGGCGGCTCGAATCTCCGCGCCCAGGCCGGGTGCATGTCGAGGTCGTACTGCTGGGCCCAGCCGGGTTGCGGGTCGGGCATCTGGGCGAGGAGGAAGAAACCGGCTCCGCGCCGCGCGGCTGCCGCGTACCGGTCCTCGCGGTACACCCGCGCGGCCTCGAACAGCAATTCGATGCAGTCGGCCATGACGTTGTCGTTGAGGGTGTAGAAGCCCCCATAGCTCTTAGCCGGGTGGGTCCGCGACCAGGTCTCGGGGTAGTCGGCCTTGCGCACGGGCAGCTCGTCTTCGGGCGGCCCGTCGAACCGCTGCGGCCACGCCCCGTTGGGATACTGGGCGGCCACGAGCGCGGCCAGTCCGTCCTGCGCGGCGCGGTGGATCGCCTCGTCCCCGAAGTCCATGGCCCGGTCGAGCCGCACGAGGAACCGCAGTGCCGCCTGGGTGGTGTCGTCGTCCAGCGTCGAGACGTTGCGCTGGCGTTTGCGCTCGACGGGCGGGTCCACGCGATAGGCGTATCGCGCGCGGCGCTCCGGATCGAGCTCGATGCGGTAGTCCCACCCGCCGCTGCGCAACTGGCCGCGCACGAGGCACTGGCCGGCGCGAAGGGCGGCCTCGAGGTAGAAGCGGTCGCGGGTGGCGCGCCAGGCGTCGAGCAGGGCCATCCCCACCGAGGGCGTGCCTGGCGGCTGGACCCACACGGTGGTCTCAGACGCCCGGCCTTCCCCTTCGCGCTTGGAGAGGTCCTCGCTGTACCGCCAGAGGTATCCACCCCTGGTGGCGACCTCGCGGACGAAGAACTCGACGGCCTTGCGCAGGCCTTCTTGGGCCTCGGCACGGAGCGGGTCGGCGGCGGCCGGGGCGGCGGCAACTCCGACGGGGATCGGCAGCAGGAGCAACACTGGGAGAATCTTCATGGCATTCCTCACGGCAGGACGCGGACCGCCCCGGGGCTCCGTTATAGCCCGACGCACGCGGCGGTCAAGATGCGACCGCCAGGCGAAGCGCGCCGCCGGCGCGAACCCGGCCGCAAGGAGAGCCCCGGACTGGAAACGTAACCATCGCGGCGGTCCGACCTACGACGGGGGCGCTTTCCGGGCCGCGTGCTCCTCGGCGGCCTCGACTAGCACGGTGAGGTTCTCCGGCGGCACGCGCGGCGCCACCGAGCACGCGCTGGAGAGGATGTAGCCGCCGCCCGGGCTGCCGACCTCCAGCCGCCAGAGGGCATCGGCCTTGACCTCGGCGCGGGACTTCGCGAGCAGCGTGTTCACGGCGTCGAGGTTGCCCTTGAAGAACACGCGGTCGCCCACGCGGCGCTTGGCGTCCTCCAGATCGACGCTGCCCAACGGCGGCGGGTCTAGCGTGTCGATGCCGTCGATGCCGGAGTCGGCCATGCGCTCCAGCCGGTCGCCGATGTCGCCGCAGGTGTGGACATAGACGGGCAGTCCCTCGGCGTGCACGGCCCGGACCACTAGCGCTTCGAAGGGGAGCACGAACCGCTCGTACTGGCGCGGCGAGATGAACCCGGCCCCAGCAAACGCCGAGGAGATCAGCACGGCATCGACGCCGCGCCGGGCCTGGCGCGCGGCCAGGTCGGCCGTGCCTTGCGCGTACGCGGCGAGAATCGCCAGGCACTTGTCCGGATCGTCGAGCAGGTGCATCAGGGCCTGCTGGTAGCCGAACAGCTCCATCAGTTGCGTAAACGGGGAGAAGACCTCGCCGTGCACGGAGACGTCGCCGCGCGTCTCGGTCAGCACGAGGTCGATGGTGCGGAAGAGGTACTCCGGCCAGTAGTCGCAGCGGTCGGCCCGGCAGGGAGTCATGCCGAAGTAGAACGGATACTTCAGCCCGCCAGGCCCGTGCGGGTCGTCGTAGTAGAGCCTCTCGGGATCGACCTCTTCGAGCGTGGGACGCCGATCGCCGCCGGGGCGCACGTGATGCACATTGTCGTCGGCCGGGCAGCGGGCCGTCGCGCCGCCGCGGTAGTGGACCGTCTGGCTCCCGTCCTGGTGCGTCTCGATCCGCTCCACCCACCGCATCCAGTCCGGGTCCGTACCCAAGAGGTTGATGAGGATCCCGTCGAAGCGGTATCGCCGCTGGAGCTCGACCAGCGCCCGGGCGAATCCCGCGCTGGTGAACCACAGATCGACGGGCGAAACGTCGGTGTTGAGCAGGTAGTGGCCGATCGCCAACTGGCACATCACGGGCACGCGATCGACCGGTTCGTGGCGCATGGCCGCGGCGACGCGCTCCCGGCCGTTCATGCGAGGGGTGTTCATGGCATGGAGGTTATCGCATCTTGGATTTCCGAAGTCTTCAAGGCTTCGGAAGTCTCGTCCCGAAAGGCACGCCGCGCCGCTCTCACTTCCCGACCACCTCGCCCAGCTCGCGAAGCAACTCCAGGGTGAAAATGCCCGTTGCGTGCCCGTCGCTGAACTCGATGCTGTAGGCGTAGTTACCCGAGGGATGCATGGCGCGGATCGTGACCGCGGCTGGGGGCTCCGGAGGCGGACTGCCTGACTGCCGGGCGCGCTGGCGCTCCGCGTTGCACGTCGCGCAAGGGCAGCGGCGACGGAGAACGGCGATCGCATAGCGGCGCCGCGTGCCGTCCGTCCAGTCGATCACCAGGTGGCTGGTTCCGTCCAGGGCGAGTTGGGTGGGCGTGGGGGCCGACACGGGAGGCTACCTTCGCTGAAGAGGCCCGGACTTCCGAAGTCCCGGAGACTTCGGAAGTCTTCTGCTCGGATATGCTTCTTGTTCTAGCGCCCGCGGCCGGCGTTTTCAAGCCGCGGGTGCATGGCGGGCGCGCTCGCCCGGCCCACCCCCTCCGGTTAGCGGTTGCCGGCCGTCCCGTGGCCGAGAAGAATGCAACGGGACGACCGGCGTGGTGGTATCTGCGCGACCGGGACCGATTCCCTCCACGAGCCCCGGCCCCGCCTGCCGGTCCTTCCATGCCCGCCCTCTCACGCCGCGCCTCCTTGCTGGTCGTCTTCCTGACCGTCCTGGTCGACCTGCTGGGTTTCGGCATGTTGATGCCGCTGATCCCGGTGTATGGGAAGACCCTCGTCGGCGACTACCCGGGCTTCCTGGGGAACGTGATTCTCGGGCTGCTGCTGGTCGTCTATTCGATCATGCAATTCGCCTTTTCTCCGCTTTGGGGCCGGCTTTCGGACCACGTAGGCCGGCGGCCGATCCTCCTGCTGAGTCTTGCCTCTTCGACATTCTTCTACGGGCTGTTCGGCCTGGCTACCGCGTGGCAGAGCCTGACCTGGATGTTCGTCGCCCGAATCGGCGGCGGCATCGCAGGTGCCACGATCCCTACGGCCCAGGCCTACATTGCGGACGTCACGCCCAAGGACCAGCGGGCCAAGGGCATGGCGCTGATCGGCGTGGCCTTCGGACTCGGGTTCACCTTGGGACCGCTGCTGGGGGCGCTGGCCTTGAGCAACACGGCGGAAGCGCACGTGAGTCCCTGGCCTGGCTACGCCGCCGCGGGGTTTTCCGCCGTGGCCTTCTTCCTCGCGGTGTTTCTGCTCCGCGAGTCGATCGATCGAGACGCAGCACTCGAGTCGCGAACCCACTTCGACCTGGCCTCGCTCCGCGCGGCACTGTCGATCCCCTCCATCGGCAGCCTGCTGATGATCCTCTTCATCGCCAACTTTGCGTTCGCAAGTCTCGAAGCGACTCTCCCGCTGGCACTGGCGAGCTTCCTTGGCATCGCACGAGGCGGACGGCAGATCCTGCTCGCCTTTGCCTTCCTGGGACTGGTGCACGCGTTGGTCCAGGGCGGCCTGGTTCGGCGATTGGCCGCCCGCGTGCCCGAGGGGACCCTGGCCAGGACCGGCGCCGCCCTGGCCGTCGCAGGATACGCTTATATGGCCGTGGCAGCCGATCCCAAGATGGGCGGACCGGTCGCGCTGATGATCGCCGCGTGCGTCGTCGTATCGGGACTGAGTTTCGTGATGCCTTCGGTCCAGTCGCTCGTCTCGCGCCGTAGCGATCCGGCCCAGCAGGGCGGAATTCTCGGCATCAACGCCTCGCTCGGATCGCTGGCGCGAATTACCGGCGTGCTCCTGGCGATGATGCTGCTGACGCTGGGTCCGCCCGTCCCCTTCTGGCTGGCTGCGGCATTGATGTGCGGGACGCTGGGGCTCGTCGCGCTGGCCGACCGCACCGGGCGCGACTGGGTGGCGGAGGTCCCGATCGTGGAGGAGCCTGCCGCGCCGGAGTCCCAGGGGCAGTTTGTCCACTCCGGCGACGTCTGAACCCGCGAGGATGGTCTGCCTGGGCACGCGGATTTACAATGGAGTGGTACGGATTCGCGCTGCCTGGACTGACGAGTTGCTCGGAGGAGGAGGCGCCATGTTTTCCGCACTGCTGATGGCCGGGATTGCGGTTGCGGCACAGACCGGGCCCCCGCCGGCCGACGCGTCGCTGGCCGCGAAGGTTCGCAAGCTGGTCCGCCAGCTCGACGCGTACGAGGCCCAGGACCGCCGCGAGGCGGAAAAGGCCCTGTTGGAGATGGGACCCGACGTGCTCGAGCATCTGCCCGAGGTGGATGCGGAGAAATCGCCCCAGGCGGCCCACAGCCTGGAGCTGGTCCGCCAGCAGCTCGAGCGGCGGTTGGCCGAGAAGACGGCCGCGGCCTCAACGATTACGCTGACGGCCGGGTCCACGGACGTGGCCGGCGCGCTGGCCCAGATCGCCCGGCAAAGCGGCAACCCGATCCGGCTGGGCGAGGACGTGCCCGAGGAGATCAAGTCCCGGCCCGTCCAGGCCGGCTTCCAGGGGACGCCCTTCTGGCAGGCCTTCGATCGCGTGGTCGACGAGGCGGGGCTGGCCGTGTATCCCTATGCCGAAGGCCCGGGGTTGACCGTGACCGTGCGGCCCGAGAGCGTGCTTCCCCGGAGCCGGGGCGCGACCTACGTGGGGCCGTTCCGGATCGCGCCGCTCCGGGTCAGCGCGCACCGCGAGCTCAATCGCACGACGGGCGACCACCTGCTCCTCGTGCTGGAGGCCGCCTGGGAACCTCGCGTCCGGCCCGTCGTGCTCAAGCAGCCCATGGCGGCCGTCAAGGCCGCAAGCGCGCAGGGCGTCGCCCTGCGCGTGGAGTCGCCGGAAGCCGAGTACGCCGTGCCGGTCAACGAGGGGCAGTCGGCCACGGAGTTCGAGCTTCGCTTCGCGCTGCCCCCGCCCGGCACCTCACGGATCCAGAGACTGGCCGGCCGGTTCGAGACCGTGCTGCCGGGCAAGATGCAGGAGTTCCGCTTCACGGACCTGGCCGACGCGCGCGAGGTCCAGGTCCGCAAGGCCGGTGCCACGGTCACCCTCCGCCGCGTGCGTCAGAACAACCAGATCTGGCAGGTTTACGTGGTCGTCGGCTACGACGAGGCGGGCGAGGCCCTTGAATCGCACTACGGCTGGTTCTACGGCAACAAGGCCTACCTGGTGGGCCGGGACGGCAAGCCGGTGGAAAGCGGCGGCATGGAGACCTTCCGACGCACTCCCACGGAGATCGGCCTGCTCTACAACTTCTTCATCGAAAAGCCGATCGAGGAGTACGCGTTCGTCTATGAAGCGCCGGGCCTGCTCTTGACCAAGGAGTACGCCTACGAGGTCAAGGACGTGGAGTTGCCGTGAGGAGTCGTGCGAGCCGGGCGGCCCACTCTGCCGCGGAGGGCCACGATCGGTCCTCGTCGTCGATCCCCGACGCCGCGTGGCGCCGGACGCTCAGACGCCGGCTGCTGGCCTGGTATCGCCGCCACGCCCGCGACCTGCCCTGGCGCCGTCGGCGCGATCCCTACGCGGTCTGGGTGAGCGAGATCATGCTCCAGCAGACGCAGGTGGCCGCGGTGCGGCCGTACTTCGAGCGGTTCATGGAGGCGTTTCCCACCATCGCCGCGCTGGGCCGGGCGCAAGAGCGCGACGTGCTCCGCCTCTGGGAAGGGCTGGGCTACTACCGGCGCGCGCGCCAGATGCACGAGGCCGCGCGGCGGATCGCGCGCGAGCACGGCGGCGCGTTCCCCCGCGACGCGGAGGCCGTACGCGCCCTGCCCGGCATCGGACGCTACACGGCCGGGGCGATCCTCTCCATCGCCTTCGACCAGCGGCAGCCCATCCTCGAGGCCAACAGCACGCGGCTGTTCGCGCGCCTTCTGGCGTACGACGCCGACCCGCTCTCCGCGGCCGGGCAGCGCCTGCTGTGGGCCGCGGCCGGGGCCGTGCTGCCCCGGCGCGGGGCGGGCACCTTCAACCAGGCCCTGATGGAGCTGGGAAGCATCGTGTGCCTGGCGCGCCGGCCGCAGTGCCGGCAGTGCCCGCTGGCGACGCTCTGCCGCGCCCGCGCCACGGGCCGCCAGGGCCAGATTCCCCCGCCCAAGAAGCGGCGGGTTCTGGAGGACCGCCACGAGGTGGCCGTGCTCGTGCGCCGCGCCCGGCGCGTGCTCGTGGTGCAGGTCCCCGAGGGTCAGCGGTGGGCCGGACTGTGGGACTTCCCCCGCTTTCCAATCGCTGACGGCGGCCGGTCAACCATCGAAGAGCAGACCGTCGAGGGCGTGCGACGGATCGCGGGCGTGCGCGTGCGCCCGGGCCCCTTGCTCAAGACGCTCCGCCACGGCGTGACGCGGTTTCGAATCAAGCTCGACTGCTACGAGGCGGAGTATCTCGGCGAGGCCGACGGCCGCGCTCACCCCTCGCCGCTCGCCTGGCTGACGCCCAAGCGCCTGGCCGAATACCCGCTGAGCACGACGGGCCGGAAGCTGGCGGAGCTTGCGTGAGTGCTGCACCGCTCCCTGACGGTCGCCGCTTTGAACGGTCGCGGCTCGGGTTCGCGGACATCAACACCCCTGCCGCGACCGTCCGGGGGCGGACGGCGCCCTACTCCGGCACGCTGGCCACCTCGCCGCCGTCGCGCGTGCCCAGGGCGTTGTACAGGGCGTAGTCGATGCTCTCCGAGATGAAGTGGACGCTGCCGTCGCCGAGGAGGAAGTTGGCGCCGCCGGGGTGAAGGCTCTTGAAGCCCTGCACGCGGTAGTGCGGGTTGTCGCTGTGCGTGGTGCCCCCCTTGCCCTCCATGGTGTTCAGCGGGATCTGCGTGCCGCACAGGGGGAAGTTGCCGCCGAAGGCCACGTTGTGGATGCTGTGCCCGGGCAGGGTCTCGCCGGCCATGAAGGTGCCGGACAGCCCGTCCAGCACGTCGTCGAAGCGCCGCCTGCCGGGATAGCGGCCGAACATGCCCGTGCTGTTGTCGGGCGGGTCGCGCGTGCCGTAGTTGTATCCCTGGCAGCAGTAGCTGGGCTTCTCCTCGGGGCAGAAATCGCAGCGGTCCGGCTCGGTCGGCCCCATCGAGACGAGGTACCAGCTCGTCATGCTCGGGCTGGGATTGAAGCTGCAGCGGTTGTCCATGATCGGATCGGAGCCCGCCGGATCGCTGGGGCAGATGAAGGTGGCCACCACGGTGGTCACGGCCTCCTCGTTGGCCGGGTCCTTCATGTCGAGGCGGAAGTCGAAGCGGTCGTACAGCGTCTGCAATTCCAGGTACGGCAGGATGAAGGCCGCCCAGGTGCCCGTCTGCGCCACGTTGTATCCGCTGGCGAAGGGCAGGACCTTCATGGCCGTGTGGTAGTTGTGCATCGCCACGCCGATCTGCTTCATGTGGTTCGTGCACTGCATGCGGCGCGCGGCCTCGCGCGCGGCCTGCACGGCGGGAAGCAGCAGGGCGATGAGGATGCCGATGATGGCGATCACCACCAGCAGCTCGACCAGGGTGAACCCGGCCCTGCGGAAGAGACGTCCGGGCACGTCGGAAACCTCCTCGCGATCTCGCGCGCGTTCCGGCGGCCGTGTAGTCCCCCCTACGGCGTGCCGCCGTCCGCCGCCAGGGTTTCCGGATGCGGGGGAATGGCCAGGCGAATGCCCTGGAACTTGGGCGGCGGCACCGCGAAGTGCTCGGCGCCGTCCGCCTTGGCGATCACCGTGATGCCGTTGCCGGTGACCAGGAACCCCCGCGAGCGGTCCAGTTCTGGATCATACCCGATCTCGGCGCCCGAGGGAATGCGCACGCCCTTGTCGATGATCGCGCGGCGGATTTTCGTACGGCGGCCGATATCGACACCCCCGAAGAGGATCGAGTCGTACACCTCCGCGTAACTGTTGATCCGCGTGCGGGGTCCCAGCAGGCTCCGCTCCGCGTACCCCCCCGAAATGATGCATCCCAGGCAGACGATGCTGTCCACGGCGTGCCCGCGCCGCTTCTGCTCGGCGAACACGAACTTGGGCGGGGGATAGTTGGGATGGTAGGTGCGAAGCGGCCACTGCTCGTCGTAGAGGTTCAACTGGGGATCGACGGCGACGAGGTCCATGTTGGCCTCGTAGTACGCGTCGAGCGTGCCCACGTCGCGCCAGTAGGCCGTTTCCTTGCGGTTCTCGTCGAGGAATTCGTAGGCGTACACCCGGTTGGTGTGAATGACCGAGGGGATCACGTCGCCGCCGAAGTCGTGCTTGCTGCCCGGGCGCGTGGCGTCGCGGCAGAGGACCTCGAACAGGAACCTTGCGGTGAAGACGTAGATGCCCATCGAGGCCAGGCAGTGGCCCGGGTCGCCCGGAATGGGCTTGGGCTCGGCCGGCTTCTCCTCGAACCCGATCACCCGGCCCTCGCCGTCCACCTCCATCACGCCGAAGCGGTACCGGGCCTTGTCGATCGGGACGCGGAGCACGCCGATCGTCAGGTCGGCCTGTTTCTCGACGTGGTCCTCGGTGAGCAGCCGGTAGTTCATCTTGTAGATGTGGTCGCCGGCCAGGAGGACCACGAACCTCGGACGCTCCTTCTCCAGGGTGTAGATGTTCTGGTACACGGCGTCGGCCGTCCCCTGGTACCAGTTCTCGTCGATCCGCTGCTGGGGCGGGACCACGTCGATGAACTCGCCCAGCTCGCGGCAGAAGAACCGTTGCCAGCCCATGTTGATGTGCCGGTCCAGGCTCATCGCCTTGTACTGGGTCAGTACCAGGATCTTGCGGAGGCCGCTGTTCAGGCAGTTGGAGAGGGTGAAATCGATAATCCGGTAAGCGCCGGCGAAAGGCACCGCCGGCTTGGCCCGGTCGCGGGTGAGCGGCTCCAGCCGCGAACCCTTGCCGCCGGCCAGGATGACGGCCAACACGTCTCTCATCGCGAACTCCTTTCGGCGGCCTCTTCTTGACGCCTCCCCCGCTTCTCCGCGTCCCACAAGGCCATTCTAGACGCCCAAGGGCGCTGACTGAAGGGATTGTAGTGGCTGATCTCCGCGACGCCTCATGTTATCTAATCGTCCAACTCCACGTTGCTTGTGCAGATTACACCATGGGCGCGCAACAGCCCCTATATCCCTCTTCAGAGGAACCGAGGGGTTGGCTCGCCCCCTCCCGGCATCCATGCGGTACTCCCGGCGCAGCATCGGCGGTCCCCGCCCCCAGGAGAAGAAGGATGCTGCTGGCGCCGCGTTACTGGGGCCGAAGCTCGACTTGGCGCGTGACGTGTCCCACCGCGGGAGCCCACACGCGGATCGGAACGGTCGTGGGCTTCTCCCGACGCAGTCGCACCAGGAACACGTGCTCGTGGCGGCCGCCGCGGCCGGCAAGAGTCGGCACGCGCACGCGAGAGGGGCCGTTGAGAACTTGGGCGCCCTTGGGCAGATCGAGGGCGAGCTGAACCGGCTGCGGCTGCCTGCTGATTTCGCCCATCCGGGGAAACGTGGGCAGATAGCCCTCGTTGAGAACGACCACGGTCATGCGATAGATCCCCGCCCCGAGCGATTCGGCCTTCACCTCGTGGACCGCCAGCCGCGGCATGAGCTGGCCCACGCGAAGCAGGTACTCGACGTGTTTCTCCGCCAGCGCATCGAGCCGGTCGGCGGGCGGGTTGGAGCGCACGAAAGGCCTGAACCCGCCGACCTCCACCTTGCGGTTCGGGAAGTCGGAATGCTCGATCGGCGTCCACGCGACGAAGGCCTCGATTCCGTGGGCGGCCAGCCACTTGAGGGCCTCTCGGTCGCTAGCCCCCCGGTCGCC
This sequence comes from uncultured Pirellulales bacterium, assembly GCA_964434165.1. GTDB lineage: Bacteria > Planctomycetota > Planctomycetia > Pirellulales > Thermoguttaceae > CAYSUS01. Next base: position 2,634 of record CAYSUS010000150.1, on the reverse strand, counting down.
GTCCCTCTCCGCATCGTCGTCCCTCTTTCCGTCGCCGTCGGTCGCTCGGGACTCCGTGTCGGCCGACTCCGGTTCGCCCGCGTCCGCGGGGCTCTCCGTCCCGTCGTCAGGCGGCACGCTCTCCGACTCCGGCACCCACCAGGCTCGGGCGGACAGCGACCAGCGTCCGTAATGGAAATACGCCCAGGTGCTCCAGGCCCCCTCGCCCTTGCCCGGCGGCGGCGAGTCCTTGGCCTGGCGGATCTCCTGGTACGCGTCCGCCAGGAAGTCGAACACGGGGGCATCGTCGGGGAGCGCGGAGTTCTTGACTTCCTGCTTCTCGACGTCTCCGTCGGGCTTCCAGGGATGCAGCAGGTTGTCTTCGGGCCCGAAAGAGAGCACGAGCGCGATGTTCCTGCGCGCCAGCGCGAAGTCGGCCAGCGCACGCGTCTCCGGCTCGGACACCTGGTGGGGCCCGGCGCCCGGTTGGAAGAAGGGGTAGCGGAACGGGAAGTTGCGGTTCAGGGCCACGCCGCCCGGCGGGTCCTCGTTCAGCAGGCCGTCCTCGTCGTTGTCGCGTCCCTCGGTGTATAAACTCCAGCGGCCCTGCTGGTTCTTCGCCGCGTCGGCCTCGACGAGCACGCGCGGATCTTCCTTATCCGCCACCCACGGACCGGACGGATCCTCCACGCGGATCATCGTGATCTGCCCGTCGCCGTTGAGGTCCTCGCAACCGTCTTCGTCGATGCGCCCGTCGCGGTCGTCGTCCACGGGCCGGCCGTTGGTGTCGCGCTCGCGGTACGGCCGCTGGAAGAACGCCTCGCACGCGTCCGGCGAGGGGCGCGGAACGAAGTAGATCGTGATCCGCCGGAGCAGCTCGCGGACCTCGTCATCGCCCTCCTCCGCCCGGGCGACGAGGTCGCGCGCCATGCGCACGGCCAGCTCGCTGCCGACCAGATGCGACGGCACCGCGGCGCCCAAGAACAGCACGGCCGGCTTGGCGTCGGGCTCTCCCGCTCCCACGCGAAGCAAGAGCACCTCGCGGCCCCCCGCCGTGCGCGCAAGCGACTGCACCCTGGCGAAGCGGCTTTCCGCGATGTCGTGCAGTTGCCTGCGAAAGGCGGCGTGGTCGGCGTAGCCGGGCAAGGCCGGCTCCGCCGCAGGGAGCGCAGCGTGCCCGAAGGCCGCTGCGAGACAGACAATCGGGGGTACCAGGAGCAGCGATCGAAGCATGGCGGCGAGGTCCGGGTTTCCGTGGGGATGCGATCGACACAGGCGGCGATCCGGGAAGAACGCGGCGTGCGCGGGGCCGGTGGCTTGCCGTCCGACCCCTTCCTATCATAGGCCCGCCCTGCCCCGCCTGCATCCCGCGAGGGTGAACCGGGCCGCCGAGACTCCCAGGACCGGCCGCCGCGAGCCCGAGCGGCGGTGGGCCGCCGTTCCTTGTGCCGGACGTGCCGGAACCTATAATCGACAGGCGCTGGACGGAACAACTCAGCCCGGGCGTCATGGTGGGGGAGTGCGGGGATGACCAAGGTCCTGGTCGTGGACGATGCGGCGGTCGATCGCCGTTTCGTGGGGGGCGTCCTCGCCAGGGACTCCAGCCTCCAGGTCGATTACGCCGTGGACGGGGTCGAGGCCCTCGAGAGGATGGCCGAGTCGATGCCCGACATGGTCGTCACCGACCTGATCATGCCGAGGATGGACGGGCTGGAGCTGGTCGCGGCCGTGCGGGCCAGGCACCCGCTGGTCCCGGTCGTGCTGATCACCTCCCAGGGCAGCGAGGAGATCGCGGTCAGGGCGCTCCAGCAGGGGGCGTCGAGCTACGTGCCCAAGAGGCTTCTGGCGCAGTCGCTCCTGGAGACGATCCACTCGGTGGCCGCGGTCTCCACGCGGGAGCGGAGCCGATCGCGCCTGCTGGGGTGCATGGTCAAGAACCATTGCCGCTTCGTCCTGGAGAACGACACGGAGCTCAGCCGTCCGCTGATCCTGTACCTCCAGGAGAACCTCGCCCACATCGGCCTGTGCGACGAAGCGGATCGGACCCGAGTGGGCGTGGCCTTGGAAGAGGCCCTGGCCAACGCCCTGTTTCACGGCAACCTGGAGCTCACCTCGGAGCTGCGCGAGCAGGACGACGCCGCGTACTACCGGCTGGTCAACGAGCGTTTGCACGTCCCGCCTTACTGCGAGCGGCGAATCTACGTGACGACCCAGTTGGCGGGGCACGAGGCGGTCTTCTCGATCCGCGACGAGGGCCCGGGCTTCGACCCGTCGGCCCTGCCCGACCCGACCGATCCGGCCAACCTGGAGAAGCTCACCGGCCGCGGGATCCTGCTGATGCGGACGTTCATGGACGACGTCGTGTTCAACGACGTCGGCAACGAGGTGACCATGGTCAAGCGGCGGAACGGGATCGGTTGAAAGGAGCAGCGCCGGCGGCCGTCACCGGCGCTGCTGAACGTGGCCCCTGGCCCGTGGGGCATCCCGGATCCGCAGAGGTCGAAGGGAAATCGGCATGCGGCCGGTGGGGGGCCCGGCCGCACGCCGCCACTTTCCCGCTCGCGGCATAACTCGTCTCCCCTCTCCCGCGTCGCGGGAGAGGGGTGTTTGCTCCTGTCAGTGCGTGATCGCATAGACCAGCACGTTCGTGCCGAT
>CAYSUS010000149.1:0-13504 GCA_964434165.1 uncultured Pirellulales bacterium | reverse complement strand
GCGCCGCAATACCCGCTATCCAGAGGGGTGCGCCGTGCCATGATGCTGGTTCCCGTGCTTTGGCTTGGGAGCCTGCGCCCAGCGTGGAGACGAGGGCCCCGAGAGACGCGGATCGTCGTGCCGGGGGCGTTCCCAAGCACAGCGCGGCAACGAGGCCCGCCCCGCTGCGCGCGTGGATCCGCTATCCAGAGGGATGCACGCTGTTGCCGGCCCGAGGCCCGGCCTGGCGGGGAGGACGCGGTACGCGGTCCGGGCGAGTCCTACGCCACGGCCGCCGGCTCGCGCCGGCGGACCGCGTCGCGGAGCTTCCGGATCTCGTGTCGGTAGCCCAGGCGCTCGGCCTGCCATTTGCGGGCCAGATCGGCCAGCTCGACCTGCTGGCTCTGCAACTCCTGCTCCCGCGACACGAGCCGCTCGGCTTGGCTCTGAATCTCCTCGTCGCGACGGGCCGACCATCGCTTGAGGCGATCCTTTTCGGCGACGAGCTTCTCGCGCTGGCGCGTGAGCTGGCCGCGAATCGCGTCCAGCTCGCGCTGCTGGGCGCACAGATCGTCGCTGGCCAGCCGATAGTGTTCGGCCAGTCGGGCGCGGATCTGCCCCAGGGAGCGGGTCAGCGCGGCCGGCGGCGCGACGCCCGAAAGCTGTACCCACAACTCCTCGGTGGCCAGGCGGATCTCCAGAGTCTCCCGGTGCATCCGCTCCAATTCCGCGCGCAGCTCCTTCAGGCTCGCGTGGCACTGGTCAACGTGCTCGCCCTGCCGGGCGAGGGCCTTGCGCTTGGCATCGAGATCCTCCATGGCGCGGCGGTGCTCCGCGGCCAGCTTCTGGCGAAGCGCGTGGGCCTCCTCCGCGGCGTTGCGGCGGTCCTCGACCAACTGGTCCCGCAGCGACTCCGTCTCCGCGCGGAGCGCGGCCAGCTCGGATTCCGCCCGCTCCAGCTCCTGCCGCCGCAGCTCCAGCCCCCGGGCCGACTGTCGAACGGCCTGCTTCTCGGCGAGCACTTGCGGCGAAGGTTGCGAGGCCCGGTCCCGCAACGTCTCCAGGTGCGACTCGAGGGCCGCCCTCCGCTTCTCCAGCCCGGCCATGGCCCGACGCACGACCTCCAGCGAGGCCTCGCGCTGGGCGTCGATCTGCTGTCTCTGCCAGCGAAGCGCGTTCTCGGCCGCGGCCTTCTCCGACTGCCACTGGCTCAAGGCGTGCTGATGCGCGGCCTCGCGTCGGGCGAGCTCGGCCTCAGAAGCCTCCAGCTCCAACTGGCCCTGGCGCAGCGCTTGCTCGCGGGTTGCCAGGTCGCCGCAGGCGCGATGCTTCTCGTCGGCCCGGCCCTCGGCGGCCGCGAGGCGGGCAAGCCGCTCTTCAAGCTGCCGTTCCCTCTGATACAAGGCCCCGCTGCGAGCCTTCAGTTCCTCGTCGCGCTCACTCAGCCACAGGCGCTCGCGGCGGACGTGGCTATCGACCCGGGCGAGTCGGGCGTTCACCTGGGCTTCGCGGCAGTCGAGATCGGCCTGCCGGGCGCGGAGGTGCGAGGCCAACTGGGTGGCTTGAAGCCGGGCCTGCTCGATCGCGACGTTGGGCGTGTCGCTCGACGCCGATCCTGCATCGCCGACAGGAACCTCGGCATTCGCAGGAGTGGCGACCGACCGCGCGCCTGCCTGTTCCGCTCTCTCCAGGGGGGCGTGCGGGCGGTCGATGCGGGTCTCCGCCTTGGCCCGTGGGGACTCCGGCTGATCGGCCTTGGAGACGTTCTTTGCCATGATCCGGCCCTGTACGAAGAGTCTGCGCAATCAAAATAGTCTTCCCAGCTTGCTTAATCGGCAAAGGGCCACGCCGAGTTCACCCCAAATACGCGCTTCTCCAGGGCGCTGCCTTCGAAGGACGCCCTCGCTGCGGCGCTCTGGCCCGAGGGAGGACTTCGGGATCGGCGGTTCGCGGCGTGACGATCGATGCCCAAGAAAGGGGAAAGGGGGAACTCCTCGGTGACCGGAGTTCCCCCCAAGATGGCAGAAAAGGGGTCGAAGCTTGATCGGACGGCGAACTAGTCGAGAGCTGCGTTGATCGCGTCCTGGAGACGGGCTTTCGGCTGAAGCCCGACCATGCTCCGGACCACCTGACCGTCTTTGAATACCATGAGCGTGGGGATACTCTGTACCCCGTAGGCCTGAGCCAGCTGTTGGTTATTGTCGATGTTCACCTTGCCGAACTTCGCCGAGCCGGCAAGCTCCGACGCCAGCTCCTCCACGAGAGGGGCAACCCTCTGGCAGGGGCCGCACCAGGGAGCCCAGAAGTCCACCAGGACCGGCTCACTGGCCTGAATGACCTCCTGCTCGAAGTTGCTCTCGTTCAATTCGGTGATCTTCCCCACGGAGTTCTCTCCTCTTCGCCAAAGGACCGCACCAACACCACGGTGTGAGAAGCCGAGCCTCCCTCTCGCAGGGGTAGCCACGCGTGCTTGCCCGCCGTTGCAGAGATTATAGGGGTCCTGAGGCAATCGTCAACGAGCCGCTCCCCACCAGCGGGGGCGGTGTGGTCAGAGGCATGGATCGGCGTCAGCGAGAGCGCCGGCGCCCAGGCGTCTTGGCGGCCCACGCCGACCCTACCCTGAGGAAGTCAGTTGGAATCGGGAACGAGTTGTGCAAGCGTGTCGCGCAACTTCCTCAGGGTGATCGGCATGGTCAGTGCCACGCGATGATCGCTGGTCTCGGCCTGTTGAAGCCAGGGCCGCTGCTTCTCGTCCAGAAGCAGCACGGCGCGGACGAAGTGCGTCTTGCTGTCCTTGCCGAACCGGTTGAACGCATCCAGGGCCGCCTCACCCAGCTCCTGGGCGTTGATCACCAGACAGTCGGCGGTGCTGCCGTCCTCGCGGAATCGTTCCAGGGCCCGCTCCGGGTCGCTGGTCAGCAAGACGCGATACCCGGCCTTCTTCAGGCCGTCGCGAAACACATCCTGCATCTGCGTGTTCGACTCGACGACCATCACCGAGTGCTTCGGCTTGGCCATCGAGGCCGCGATTCGGTCGCGCTCGCGCTTCGTGGCGCCGGCGCCGAGCTTGCCTTTGGGATCCTCGGCCAGACGTTTGACGGCGATCTTCAGATCCACGAGCATCGCGCCCGGGGTCTGATAACGGCGGTTGACCTCCAGCGACATGGCCTTGTTGACGACCAGGGCCACGGAGCTGTGGAGATGGGGCACGGCCTTCTGGATCGGCTCGACTTCGAGGAATCGCGTCTTGGCCAGCCGCTGCACCCGGTCCTTCGTCTCCAATAACGGGGGCTGGCCGGCGAGCATGTGGTAGTAGATGCAGCCCGCGAAGTAGAGGTCGCTGCGCGTATCGTCCTTGCGAACCCCCGTTGCCCGCTCCAGGCCGGCGTAATCCACGGTTCGGGCGTTGGGCTGGTCGCCCAGGACATCGTCCGTCACTGTATCGTCCATGGCGGCCAGGCCGAAATCGACCAGCTTGGCGCGGCCTTGGCTCGATACGAGCACGTTGCTCATCTTCAGGTCGCGGTGCGTCAGCCCGTGCTCGAACGCGTACTGAAGACCGCTGGTGATGTCGATCATCAGGCGAGTCGCCTCGACCGCATCCAGGTTCCTGCGGATCTTGACGAACTCGCGGAGGTTGCGTCCCTCCACGAACTCCATCACCAGGAAATGCGTGTTCCCTTGCGACACCACCTCGTAGATCGGCACGATGGCCGGATGCCGCAATGAGCAGCCGACCTGGCCCTCCCGCACGAACTGGCTGTACTGCACGGGCTTGTCGCTGTAGCGGCGCCGAAGCACCTTCAGCGCCACAACCTGCCCGGTCTCGCTGTGCACGGCGCGATAGACCCGGGCGAACGTCCCCGTGCCGACCAGATAGAGGACCTTGTACCGTCCGAAGAAAAACCCCGACTTCTCCCCCTTGACCAGGCGCTCGACCTGGTAATTCGTGAGGTACTCCCTCCGGACAAGATGCTGAACGAAGTCGTTCAGGTCCACGTTCCGACTGCCGAAAGAGGCCCAGACTTCCTGGAGCTGCAAGTCGGTCACCAGACCGAGATGAAAGGCTCGGTGTGCCAGTTGCTCCGCGTTAGGCTGTCCCATGCCGTGCACACCCCTCCAGTTCTCAATTGGGACCAGTTCGCGCGTGGGGCCAGATACCCGAATTTGACGCTATCATCCTATTTCACCCGATGGAACCACGCAATCCATCGCTGCTGCGCCCGAGGGGGGAGAGGGCAACGAGGCTCGCCTGCCAGACCGTTGCGTGCGCGGGGCTCCACCTCGGGCCCCCGACCAGCCCCTTGCCGCCAGGAGGAACACTCCGGCTGTCGGGCACACAGGCCGGAGGTTCCCGCTGGGCTTCGAGCACAAGAGAGCGGGGGAACCTCCGTGGGGCGGATTCGGCCCCCCGAACGCGACGCAGATGGTCGGCGACGGCCACGAGTCGGGGTGGAGTCGGGCGGGCCGGACGGCCCCGATTCAGTCCGTGGGAGGAAGGTCCAGATCGTCCGAGGAATCGCGCTCTTCAAGTTGCGTGCGGAACTCGTCGCGCTCGCGGCGCGTGGCCTCCAGGTCGAACATCAGGTATTTCATATCGAGGCGCAACTGGCTCAACGCATCCTGGACCAGAGAGAGAATCCGTCGACGTCGCTTCGTGCTGTCAATCACGCGCGTGACCAACCCGCCGATCTTGAGGCGGTGCTCGGCCGGCAGGTCGTTGACGGCTGCCGCCAGGTCGGCGATCTCGGCCGGGATGTCTTCAAGGTCGGTCTTGGCGATGCGGGCGGGCTGGCTCATGGATGTCTCCTCCGGGATGCTGGATACCTCCGATTAGAGCAGAGGGTGTGCCAATGGGGCAACGACCCGGCACGCTCGCCGTAACCCTTTCCCGACAAACGTCTTGGGGTGCGCCCCTGCGGTCCGGCACCCGCCCCCCGCGTTGCCGGAATGCCTCGATTGATCTGGAGACGATTCTTAAATCCTGATACAAAACCACGTTGCGTCGGAGCCGTCGCGTGCGGCGCCGTGTTGCCCGAATGCATCGCCAAACGGCCGCCAGGGACGGCGGGCGGCCGCATGGGGGCCAAACCGTCGTGCACCTTCGCATTGCATGGCCGCCGCTGATCGCCGCGGGGGCGCTGCTCGCCACGATCGGGCCGCTCGACGGCGTCCGGGCGCAGAACGCCTTCTACGAGGGTTTCGAGTCGAGCCAGGTCTCCTGGCGCGCGGCAGGCGGCGACGCACGCTACCGGATCGATTTTCACGGCCGGGTCCAGACCGAGGCCCACATCGGTAGCGGCTCGGAGCACGTACGGATCGTGGGAACCGGCGGGACTCAGGTCCTTCTGGCCCACGAGGTCGGGCGCGCCCGAGTAATCGACGAACTGCACCCGACCCTCTGGATCAAGTCCGATCGCGCGGGACTACAACTTCTCGCTCGCGTGGTCCTGCCTCGTTCCCGGGACCCCCACACCGGTCAGGCGCTGACTGTGACGCTGCACGGAACGAGCTACTCCGACGTGGGTCGCTGGGAACAGCTCCGCATGGACGACATTCCGCAGCTCGTGCGGCGCCAGATCCGCATCCTTCGGGCGCAACTCCGCGTCGAGGTCGATGAGCGCGAGGCGTACCTCGACCGCGTGATGCTCAATGCCTACGGCGGCCCCGGCGTGACAAACGTCTGGATCGACGACCTCGACCTGGCCGGCTACGTCCCGATTCGCGCGGCGGGGCCCGCCCCGCTGGACGACCGCCCGTGGCAGCCCGCCGCCACCGGACGGCCGGTCGCTGGCGGTGCCGGCCAACGCGCCGCGCTCGCCGCCTTGCAGCCCGGCGGGCCCTCGGCCGGGTTCTCCGGTCCGAAGCTGGTGCGTTCGATTCTCACCGTCCAGGGCGGCGAGCTGTTTCCGCGGATCATCCAGTATCAGGGAGAGTCGCCGGCGTTCCTGCGCAAGTTGGGCTTCCATGCCGTCTGGCTTCCCCGCCTGGCCGGGCCGCAAATGCTTGCCGAGGCCGAGGCCGTGGGTCTGTGGATCGTCTGCCCTCCGCCGTTCGGCCCGCAGCCCGAGGTCGGGGATCCCCAGGCCAGCCCGCCGCCGCGAATCGGCTCCGAGTACGACCGCGTGTTGGCGTGGGACCTGAGCATGGACCCTGCCTCGCAGCACATCGAGACGATCAAGAGATGGGCCGACCGCGTCCGCAGGGCGGACGATCGCGGCCGGCGCCCCATTGTGTGTCGGGCGGACGCCGAGCTGGCCCTTCTGAGCCGCTACGCCGACGTGTTGTGGATGGCTCGCGCACCTCAGGCAACGAGTCTTGAGCTTGACGACTACGGTCGGTGGCTCAGTCAACGGCCCTTGCTCGCCCGGCCCGGCACGCCCTTCTGGAATTCCGTGCAGACGCAGCCCTCCGCGGCGCTCCGCGGACAGTGGTCGGTGCTCTCCGGCGGCCGGCCCCTGCCGGGGACCGCGCCGGTCGAGCAGATCCGGCTCCTGGCCTACACGGCGGTGGCGTCCGGCGTGCGAGGCCTGGTGTTCGAAAGCGAGACGCGGCTCGACGCGGACGATCCAGACACGCTCGCACGGGCGGCGATCCTCGAGCAGATCAACCTGGAACTCGACGTCATCGAACCGTGGACCGCGGCCGGGCATTTCGTGGCCTCCTTCGCGGGAAGTGCGCAGGAGACGGTCGGCACGGTCCTGCGCACCGACCGCGCTCGGCTCCTGCTCCCCATCTGGTCGGCCCCCGGGGCCCAGTACGTGGCTGGCCAGTCGGCCGCGCACCAGGTCAGCTTCGTCGTACCCGGCGTGCCCGAGGCGCACGACGCCTTCGTCCTCGCCGGCGGCCGCCTGCGCCCCGTGCGGCGCGATCGCGTGGCCGGCGGAATCCGCGTCGCGCTGGAGGAGTTCGATCTGACCGGCGCCGTGGTTCTCACTCAGGATCCCTTGGTCATCAGCAGCACGACGCGCCGCGCCGGAGCGATCGCGCGGCGCACGGCCGAGCTCAGTCGCAACCTGGCCGCCTGGAAGCTCATGGGGACCGAGGCGACCCTGGCCCGGCTGCCGCGCGGGTCGCTCCCCACCGCCCAGGCCTCGGCGTGGCTGGCCGCGTCCCGGGCGGAGCTTCAGCGGTGCGGGCGCGACCTGGACTCGCGCGATTACGTGCAGGCCTACTTGAGAGCCCAGCGGGCGATGCGGCCGCTTCGCCTGGCAGAGCGCACGGCCTGGGAGGCGGCTGTAGTGCGTTTGCCCACACCGGCCGCCTCTCCGGCGGCGACCACGTTCCGCACGCTCCCCTGGCATCTGGCCATGATGGAGCGGGTCGGGGCCTCGGGCCTGGGGCCGAACCGCCTTCCGATGGGCGACTTCGAGGACCTCGGCGCGATGATGCGATACGGCTGGCGACACGTCCAGCGCCCATCCAAGGCGGTCCTGGCGGCCGCCGAACTCGTGCCCCAGGCGGCGCGTTCCGGCCGGTTGGGGCTGCGCCTGGTCGCCGAGCCGGCCGATCCCGACAGCCCGCCCGAGGTCGTCGAGACCCCGCCAATCTGGATCACCTCGCCGGGCATTCGCGTCGAAACGGAAGAGCTTCTGTGCGTGCGGGGGTGGATCCGCGCCGAGCGGCGCATCCACGCCAGCGTGGACGGTCTATTGATCCTCGATTCCCTGGGGGGTGAGCCCCTGGCTCTCCGCATCGACCAGACCGCGGACTGGGAACCCTTCGAGCTCTACCGGGCGGCCCCGCAGTCGGGCCTCATGACCGTCAGTTTCGTGCTCTCCGGGCTGGGCGAGGTCTGGCTCGACGACGTCGAGATCCGCCCGGTCCAGGCCGCCGCGATCCCCAGTGTCGGCCGCGCGGCCTCGTTTCCGCCGCCGCGGCGGGGACTCCCAGTGCTGCGTTGACGCCCTGAGAGGGCTGCGTTACCGTGAAGGGTTCTCCCGTCCTCCCGCATCGGCTGCCGTCGCGGCGCGATTCATGAAGACCCTGATTCTCGGACTGGGCAACCCCCTGGTCTCCGACGACAGCGTAGGCCTGCGCGTGGCGCAGCAGGTTGCCCGTCGGCTTCGCGATCGGCCCGACATCGAGGTGGGCGAGGACTACTGGGGTGGGCTGCGCCTGATGGAGCGGATGGTGGGCTACGACCGCGCGATCGTGGTCGATGCCATCTGCACGGGCGCCCCCCCCGGAACCCTCCGCCGGCTGTGCCCCACGTCTATTCCTACGCAGCGCTCCGCGTCGGCCCATGACGTCAACCTGCCCACCGCCCTGGCCTTGGGGCGGCAGTCGGGGGCGCACCTTCCGCCCGACGAGGCGATCGTCCTGGTGGGCGTCGAGGCCGCCGACGTGCTAACCTTTAGTGAGGAGTGCACCCCTTCCGTCGCCGCGGCCATCCCTCGCGCCGTTGAGGAAGTCCTTGCCGTGCTCCGCGAGCTCGATGGCGGGTCGGCGCCGACGCCCGATGAACTACCCAGCGAGTAGGTTTCGCTCTAACGGCGGACCTCAGACTTCCGAAGCCGGTTCAGACTTCCGAAGTCTCGGAGACTTCGGGAGTCTCTTGAACGTGGCAACTCGAGTCCCCCGGCCTCCGGCCATGCACGAGCTCTCCATCGTTCAGGCCTTGATTGAGCAGGTGGAGCGCGAGGTGCGCCGCGCGGGCCACGACGGCCACGTCGTGAAGGTGGGCCTCCAGATCGGGCGGCTCTCCGGTGTGTGCCCCGATTCCCTCCGCTTCGCCTTCGACCTGCTCGCGCCCGATACACCCCTGGCCGGGGCGGTGATCGAAATCGAGGAGCCGGCCGCGTTGTGCGCTTGCCGGGCGTGCGGGACCCGGATGGAGATCGCCGAGCTGGCCTTCCAGTGTCCGCACTGCGGCAGCGACGACGTGGCCATTGAGGGCGGCCAGGACCTGGTGCTCCAGACGATCGAGCTGGAGGAGTGAAGGCCGGTCGGCCCGCGGGGTTTGCTCCACGCTTCCGCAGTCTCGAAGACTTCGGAAGTCTCCGTCGCGAACGGAGGTCTCTCGCAGAAGCCCGTCGCCACGCTCAACCGCCACCAGCGACCGGGGCCTCCTGCAGCAGCTCTTCGACGAGCGGCTCGATCTCTTCGGGCCGCTCGAACACCCTCCATCGCGTCTTGTCGAGCCCTCGCGACGCCTCGCGAAACCGCGGGCCCTCAGCGTCCTCCCCGGTCGCGTTGCGGATCCAAATGGCGGCCACCTGATCCTGCCGGTCGCGTGCCAGGTTGGCGTAGATCTCCGGATCGGCCTGGGCCGAGTCCCCGATGAACACGAAGCGCCGCTTCGGAAAGGCCTCGAGAATCGGCTCGATGTGGCCGGTCTTGTACGCCCCCTGCATCTCGAGGACGTTCTTGGCCGACGAGTCCTTCAGCCGGAACACCTTCAGATGGAACGTCCCCGGCGGGAATCCTTCCTCGTGGAAGAACTCCGAGAGAGGCTCGTAGAGCTGCCAGGGGCTGGCCGAGACGTAGTGCACCACGCCGCCGGCCTCGCACAGCTTCTGATATACTTCCACCATGCCCGGCACGGATACGAAGGGCCGCGTGAACGTGCTGGCCAGCATCTGCTTGACGCTCCGCACGCCCGTGTGCTTGACCGTATCGTCGATGTCCGAAATCACCGAGAGCCCCTCGGGGTCGATGAGCCGGATCCGGCCCGTGAACCGGCGGTCGTCGTCGGGCCCGGTCACGGCGTGGTAGTCGATCCAGCCTCCGGGGCCGGCCAGGCGCCTCGCCTCGGCGACGGGAACTCGCAGCGTGCCGCGGAAATGGCCGTGCGGCCCTGAGACCCCCACGGCGAACTCCCGGTCGCCGATCCGCACCGAGACCTTCTTGCCCCGCTCGTGATCGATCAGGAACAGCCGAATGCGGCGGTCGAACAGCCGGGCCTCGGACGTGCCCCGCTTCACGCCCAGCGTGCGCCGCAACGCGGCCACGGCCAGACCACGCCGCCACGAGCGGTTCTCCTCCTCGAAGATCAGCCCATGGACCGCCAGCCCGCACTCGGCGTCCGCCTCGTCCAGGCGCGCGAAGGTCGGATAGAACACGACGGTCTCGTCGCTCTTGATCTGCGACGGGAGCAGGGTCAGAAAAGCCATGACGATGCACATGGGAGCCGGCATAACCAGCAGATCGTGAGCTTCGCGGACAGCGCAGCCACAATCGAGGAACCTGAAGCTTATCCGCCGACGGCCCCCCGCGTCAATCCGCCGGGGCCTGGGGCCTGCCCGGAGCCCCATGCGTTGTGCGCATGGGGTTGATGCTTCGTGAGTTGGGCGGAGTCCGCCAGAGGTCTTCCCCGCAACAGGGCGCGGAGGGTGCGCACGGGGCGGGTGGCGGTGGCGATCTCTCTCGGTTGTTCGACCACACCACCCCTGGTGCGGGGATGGATTGCGGTGCATGCTGCCGTTTCCTCCAGCGACACGGGGGGCCCCCCATGCGCATCTTCGCCACCAGGACCCTGTTCGCCTGGAACTGGCTGGAAGACAGCCCGAGCTTGAAAACCCTCCAGGACCTGCTCGCCCTGTTGCCCGACGGCGAGTTGCTCGAAGGAATGGGGGGCGTTGCCTGTGACATCCCCGCCACCCGCGCCGGCGATGGCGAGACGTTGCCGACGATTCTTGCTCGGTCTGACGATCTGCGCCCACCGCGCGACCTCCCGCCCTGACGAAAAACCCTCTTCCGAGCGACAACGCGAGCGGCCCCGCCGTGGCAGGGGCGGCGCGCCGGGGCGCGCGTCGGGTCTGCGGGCAGACCCACGGATCAGCAGGCGACCGCAAGTCTTTTTCAAGTAAACTCTTGCGACTCGGAAGCTGGTGGGCCGGGCGACGCGGCGGGGCGGCGGTTGGTCAACCGAATCGAGTTTTTCCAGCGCAGGGCCCCCGATCGGGTGTTCTTGGTGAAATCGCGTGGCAAAGACACGAATCCGCATGCGGGCGGTGCCCCGCGCGCACGACGCCCCTCGCCGCCCTGCCCCCTCCACGGGTCGGGGCGGGTCGGTCCCGGCCCGGAATGGACCTGCGATCGCGTTGCGCTTGGCCGTTGCCACCATGGGAAGGGCTTCGTGGCTCGTGTGAGGCGCGTGGGTGAGGCGAGGACTTCGTCGCGGGCGAGCTGTCCCAGCTATCGAGCCTAGCGTCAAGACCCGGTGGGTTCCAGGGGCGGTTTTTGGGCCAAGTTCTGTCCTTGTCACACACGCGCGACGCGCCGTGGTCCTCTTCGCGCGCCCCTGCGCGGCCGTTGACTCACGGCGCGCTCCGCTCGCATGCTGGACGCGGCCCCGATTTAGAGCAAATCGGCCAGGCATCGTTCATGGCAGTAGCAGGCATTCTCCGCAGTGCCGTCCGCCTGGGGGCGGAAGCGTCTCTTGCCGCGCGGCCCGAAGGCGAGGTGGACGGCGATCGAGTTCCGGGGACACCATACATAACTCTTGACGCCCACGGATCGATCTGACAGAGACCCGGTATGGCTCGATTGACCGACGAGGAGTTGAAGCAATTTCGCGAACACGAGCGGACAGGCCGGGTCCTTGGGAGCGAGGAGTTTCAAGCGCGGTTGGAGAAGAAGCTCGGCCGTTTGTTGCGTCGGCAAAAGCCCCGCCCGGAGAAGGCGTCGAAACGATAATTACGCATGGTGTCCCCGGAACTGCGGCGACCCGGCAGACCCAAGCGACGGTAAACTGGACCTGTACCCGTTTTCGACCGACGCCACTGAGACCACCGACCGGAGAGCCGTATGCGGGAGAACCGCACGTACGGTTCGGAGGGGAGGGAGTCGGGGAACTCAACCCGACTTCCTTACCCCTATCTGGCATGAACGATGCCTGTCCTTTTCATCCTTTCCATTTCGTTTTTCTCTTCTCTAGCCTTGCCTCAGCCCGACGCCTCGCTCGGCCGCTCGGGCCCCGCCGCTCACCGCCGGCTGAGCGATTCGCGACTCGCCGTTTCTTGTCTTTCGCGGTCCTTGAGCGTCTCCTTCACGTGCTCGACGGCCTTTCTGGCCGCGGCCAGTTCCGCGGCTCCGAAGTACGGCTCACGAATTCGCCCCATGGCCATGGTCCGCTGTTTGGCCTTCAACTGCTCCCAGCTCAGGCCGCTGTTGAGGTGCCAGGCCGCGGCCTGCGCGGCGCGCTGGCCGATCTCCCCGCGGCCCAGCATGCCGCACAGCGCGGCGACCTCCGGCTTGTCGGAGACCGTGTCCAGCGGGCGCAGCTCGTAGGGCATCTGCGGCTTGGGGGTCGGCTTGCCGTGGTCCAGGCAAACGCTCTGGAGACGGAACTGGGCCACCTTCTCCGGCGCGATGTTGAACAGCGGCATCAGCGGCGGGTTGCCGCGGCGGTTGTTGCCATTGACGTTGAAGAAGTTGTTGTTGCCGGGGTTGTTGAAGAAGTTCCCCGGGTTGTTGCCCCACTGGTTGGGCGGAAACCCCGCGCCCACGTTCTGCGGGGCGTTGGCCTGGTGGTCGTTGCCCCAGATGAAACCCTGGTTGCCGAGCTGGGCGAGGACCGGCGCGGCCGCCACGGCCTCGGGCAGGAGCACGTTGAGCGGCCGGTCGGTGAGGTTCTTGATCAGCACCCGGCACTCCGACGCGTCCTTGGGGATCACCTTGACTTCGAGCCGTTGGTCGGCCACGCCGGAGAACAACGCGACCGTCTCACTGGACGGATCGATGCGGTCGTTGACTCCCTTCGGCCGTTCTACCGCCAAGCTCAGCGCCGGGGCAAGCCCCAGGGCTACTACCAGAGCCAGGCGCGCGCAGCGCAGCGCAAGATCGTGTGACATCACACACCTCCTCTCTGTTGCGAAATGCCTGTTCCGAAGCGACGAGACGGACCGGTCCCGCGACCGATCCGTCCCGCAGCTTAACAAATGCCGATGAGCGACGGAACCCTGCGACCGCCACGCCATCGCCGCGCGTGGGGTTGTTGCGCGAGGAGGCGTTCCCCTCGCAAGGCGGGTGCGAGTCCGGGCGCAACAGAAAGGGCCGGAAGCCCCGCGTGGACTGCCAGCCCTGGTGTAGTCGAATCCGCCTGACTAGCGACCCGCCGCCTAGTTCTGGCTCAGCGAGTTGGACTTGCCGCTCTGCTTCTCGCGCTCGGCCACGATCTTCTTGGCCATGGCGACGATCTGCATGCCGCCCTTGACCTCGGCCGGATGGAAGTAGGGCCGGGTCGATCCGTCGGCAAAGCGGAGCTGCTTGGCGGCCAGCTCCTGCCAGCTCATGCCGCTATTCAGGTGCCAGGCAGCGACCTGGGCCGCACGCTGGCTGATGTTGCCGCTGCCCAGCATGGCGAGGACCTCGCGCACGCCCGGCTTGGTCGTAAACGTGTCGAGCGGCTTGATCTCGTAGGGAACGGCTGGACGCGGGTCGCGCTTGCCGTGCTCCAGGCAAACCGTGGTGACCTTGAGCTGGCCGACCTTCTCGGGCGCGACGTTGAAGAATCCGCCGCCACCCCCCATGCCACCCATGCCACCCATGCCACCCATGCCGCCCATGCCGCCCATGCCGC
>CAYSUS010000148.1:0-13877 GCA_964434165.1 uncultured Pirellulales bacterium | reverse complement strand
CATCCGCCATGACGAGGACGATGTTCGGACGTTCGGCGAGGGAAGCAGTGGTAAGCACGCTGACAAGGGCAATCGCTAGAGTGAAATGTGTCATGGGAGCTCCAAGATGATAGGGCGGCACAAAGCTAGGCGTGGTTGTTGCAACAAATCGGCAATCCATAACTGCCTGTCTTCTGTTTGCTCCTCCGCGGAAGAGCCGTTATTGACGGGGCGCGGTGGCCGGGCCGGCGGCTACTTCACCACTGCTTCGCCCCACTGGCCGGGCTCGAGACGGCTTTCGTTGGGGATGTCGTCCACGACGTTGGCGCTGAAGCCGTTGTTCGACCAGTACGCCCGGGCCAGCGTGCGTGTGCCTTGCGTGTTGCCGAAGATGTAGCCGATGTCGATGCGGACCGACTGGCCGGGCTGCGGCTTCCAGCCGAGCACCTCCAGCGGAATGGCGGCCACGGCGGTGAAGCCGGCGTCGGTCTTCTCGTATGCCAGCTCCACGCGGTCGGTGGCGCTGATCCGGTCGAACGGCTCGGTGCCGGTGGGCGAACGGAATACCGTCGGTTCGCCGTCGAAGCCCTCGACCTTCGGGCGGTAGACCATCGTGAAGGGCTTGCCGTCGCGGCGGGTGATCAGCACGCGCACGTCGCCCGCCGCCGGCTCCTCGCGATCGGGATCGGCGTGCGGATTGGTCGCGATTTGCAGGTCCAGGCAGTTGCCGCCGCGGAAGATCAACTCCTGCTCCGGCTTGGCGTTGGTCAGCGGGCTCGGGGTGGCGACCTGGTAATGCAGGTAGAGGTTCTCGGCGTCATAGGCGGCGCGGGCCTGGAACTTGCGGTTCTCGTCGACTTCGCCGGTGACCGCCGGGGCCTCGTCAAGGACACCGCGGCCCCGGACGATGACCAGGGCGTCGCGCCCGGCTTTGGCCGCTTGCCACTCGGCGAGGGTCTCGCGGGCGGTGGCGACCTTCTCCGGGGTATGTTCGTACGTCCCGCCGGTGAGCTGCTCGACGGTGTCCAGGCCGAGCACTTCCCACACCCGGCTGTCCTGCCCGCCGTGAATCACGAAGTAGCGGTCCTCGCCGTCGAGCTTGAGCTTGACGAAGCTGCCGCCCTGTCCTTCGGGCTGGCCCTGGTAGGGGCCGCGGCCGAGACTCACCCGACCGTCCTCCAGCAGGCACGCGACGTACACGCCGGTTTCGGTGTGGAAGAGATGGTTGACGCCGAAGTAGGCCATGTACCCCACGTATTCGCCGGCCACGCCCAGCAGGCCGGTTGTGCCCCACAGCCGGCCGGGGCCGACCGGCGGCTTGCCCAGGGCCCTCTTCCAGTTCGTGATGCCGGTATAGCGCCACAGTCTCTCGCCCGTCTCGGGGTCGATCCGCGCGATCGTCGGCGCGCCGTAACCCGAGTACACACAGCCGTCACGCATCGGCGCGTGCCACGTGGGGACCTTTTCGGCCGTGGCGAAGTCGTACACCGGTCGACCATCCACGACCTTCACCGGCTTCAGCCGCAGGCCCTTGTTCAGGTACAGTGACAGATCCTCGCCGATGGACAGGTACATCTGGCGGTACTCACGGGCCGAGCCCATGCGGGCGACCTCGTCCGGCTGGACGATCTGGTCATCATTGGCGTCCTGCCAGAGGTAGGTGGCTTTGGGGAAGCGATCGGGGTCGTTCATGATCGCGGGGATGTCCACCCTGTCCTGCCGGCGTCCTCCGCGACGGTCCACTTCGAAGATGGCCAGGATCGGCTTGAACAGATCCCCGTCCCGCATCGACAACACCGCAACGTCCCGGTTATAGCACTTGCCGTACATGAACTGCTTGCCGTTTTCGGCCGTGATCATGCGCGGGTGGCTGACATAAGCGCTCGGGGCGACGGGCGAGACCATGTTCGGCGCGGTCTTTCGCCAGACCGTGGTATACGGCTCGGTGGTGTAGTTGTCCCAGTCGATCGTCCACAGCACGTGGTGGGCGTAGATTTCGTTCGGCCGGGCCGGGTCGATGTGGCCGTACGCGAAGTAGCCGCTGGAGCCGAAGAACTCATCGACATTTTCACCGTTTTCAGCGTTCCAGACGCTGATCCGCTTGGGCCCGTCGGTGGTTTCGGCGACCCACACGCGGCCGCGGTCGTCGACGTCGATGCCGCCGGGCATGTACATGCCCGAGGCGTCGTAGCGCCCCTTGGCCGGTCGGCCGCCGGCCTTGCCGACCGTGCGCAGCCGCTTGCCTTCGGCATTGAACACGCGCACCTGCTGGATGTCGCCGGCCTGGGCGACGAAGATTTCCCCTTCGTCGTTGACGGCCAGGCCGCGCGGTTCAGCCAGCGGACCGTCGACCAGCACGCTGACCCGCCCGTCCTTGACGGCGACGACCCGGCCGTTGCTGATCACGGCCAGCGAGCCGTCCGGCCGCAGGTCCATCCGGCGCGGCGCCTCGACCTTCCAGGTCTCCTTCAGATCGCCCTGGCGGGTGTACACCCCGATGAGGTCGCGCCCGGCGTACGCGACGTAGATCAACTGACCGTCACAGGCCAGTCCCGTGACTTTGTTGTCCTTGCCTTCCCCGCCAGCCGGGATGGGCAGCGCCTGGAGGCCGGGGCGGAAGTTCAGCGCCCGGGCGTCCTTGAGGTCGAGCACCCTTACGCCCGGCGTGGAGGACCAGCCATGGCCGCCGGCGACGTACAACCGCTTGCCGTCGCTGGCCAGGTAGTCGGCCGTGTTGCTCGAGCCCCATTTCTTGTCCCCGTCCAGGTCGGTGCGGATGATGCCCCAACCGTATTCGGCGGTGTGCCAGGCTAGGATCATGCCATCCTCGATGGCCAGCACGGTCGTCGGATTCGCATGATCGCCGCCCCAGCCGCCGGTATTGTCGTCGGTGGGGTAAGGCGGGGTGCCGGAGTTGTGCACGCTGAAGCGGTATTTCATCTCGACCGGGTCGTGCACGATCCCGCGCCACGTGTAGGTGCCCGGCGGCAGGGGGTTGCCGTCATCGTCCAGCCCGTCCCACCGCTCGGTGTTGACGCCCTCCGGCCGACGCTGCTGGGCCACGAGCATCCGCACCGACCGGTTGTTCTCATCGAACAGTTGGACCGTGCCTTCGCCCTCCCGCGGCATCTCGTAGGTGAACTCCAGCGGCAGGGGCTGCTCGGGCGGCAGGTCGGCGGTCACCCACTCGCGGGGGATGTTGCCCTCCTCGGTAAGCTTCATACTGCCCCAGACCGCGGACGACTGGAAGGGGAAGCCTGGCTCGGCCATCACGTTCCACGCCCAGGACGCGCCGCCCGCGGTCTCCAGCCCGTCAGGCCGGCTCCAGAACACGGCCACCGATGCCGCGAGCGTGTCCGTGGCCTTCGGCACGCGCTTCACCGACAACACCTCCCACGGAATGCGATACTCGAAGGTGTAACTCAGCCCATCCTCGCCCTTGCGGTACGCCGCGTCGAAGTGCTTGCCGGGGATGTGTCCGTTCTCGTGCAGGTCCGGGTTCAACGCCGTGCCGAAACCCATGCCCCGGAACATCGCCAGCGACGGCTCCTGCCGGTCGGTGAAGTACCACAGCATCATCGTCGCCACCGGCGAGGTGCCTTTGTGCTCGGCCTTGAAGCTGCTGTAGGGCAGCGGCTGCTTCTCGTCGGGGTCCAGCCCGAAGAAGATCTGGCACACGTCGGCGTTCCATGCCCGCGAGGGCTTGGTCATCGGATCGTGGCGGTTCATCATCGGCGAGCTGTCCCGCACGATGCCGCCGACGTACAGCGCCTCCTCATCGTACATCATCGCGATCCGGGCGCTCTGCGTGGCCTTGGTCTCGGGCACGACGTAGTGCTCGATCATGCCCGACAGGTCCCAGTCGTTTAGAGAGCCGTCGACCTGGATCTCGCCGGGGGTGGGCACGACGTAGATTTCCTTGTTCTGCCCCCGCGCCGCGCCCGCGGGGGCGGCCAGCCCCCCGAGCACCCATACCAAAGCGATGGCGGCAGCGACGATCTTCGCGCTTACAACGACATTCGGCCGGTCAGTGTGCATCTGCTGATTCCTATGTTCCAGGTGAACCTGTCCATTTGCCGTCGACGCGTTCGACGGCAGAATACCCACGGCACTCTTAACGTTCGCGGCGGGGGCGGGGCCCAAACACAGATCTCCCGAGGGCTCCGAATTCGCGGTGCATGCGATGGGTGGTCGGCTCCCATCCTCATTCAGGCAACGGGTCTCGGTACAACGCACGATGTGAGGGTTACCACCGCAACCCGTGGTCCGAATGGACTCTATGGTCGCGCCGCACTATATCCAGTTGAAAACTCTCCTTTAGCTCGTGCACCGTTTTAGCGTACGTAATCAAAGCTTTTGGGATAGTCAAGTGGCTGCGCCGGCTTGCCCGGAAAACGGGTGCCTGACAGATTTCGCGGGGCCCGTTTGGGGCAGGACAAGACAAGGCAACACGGTTGCGAACCGCAGTCGATGTGCGGCCGTACGGGCGAGGCCGCGAAATCGGCGATCAGTCTGGGAATTGCGGGAATGCCGCGATGCCCGTGTCCGTCCTCGCACGGGCAAACCCGACCGCTCTGGCGGTCCCGCTTGCCCCTGCCACACGATCCCCGCATGAATCTGGATCGTCCGGGCGTCCTCGGCGCTCCTTGGCGCCCTGGCGGTGAATTCCTCGGCGTGGAATGCCATCCACCCATCGGGAGCAGGCGCTCACCGCGGAGGCGCGGAGAACGCCGAGCAGGCGCTCGACGAAGCCGGACCGCGATCGAATCCGGACGTGCGCTGAAGCTCCGGTCCGGCTTGACCGGAACCGCGCGATGGGGTCAACCGTCTCGGCGCAAGCGGCGAAGGGCGCCGACGGCCAGCAGGCCGAGCAGGCCGAGCAGGCCGAGCAGCGACAGCGTCAGCGACGCCGGCTCCGGCACTGCGACCGGCTCCGGCACTGCGAGCAGAACGACCTCCGAGAACTCGCCGTGGTGGTCCGTGCTGATGAAGCCCGCCGCGGTCAGCGCCGTGCCGGTGCCGTCGTTGAACGGCAGGACGACCCATGAATGGCCGGGGTTGTCCTGGCCACTCATCTGGCTGTAACTGCCTGTCGCCCAGTCGCTGTACGTGTCCATGCTGTCGATGTCATAGCTGCCGTTCGCGCCGATGGAACGCACCTCGTTCAGCTTCCAGTACTGATTCGGATTCACCGCGATGTACGCGACGTCCTGCGGATCGTCGCCGAAGTCGAAGACGATCTTGTGGTCTTCGCCGTTCGCGGGATGGATGTAACCCTCCGCGGTGGTCTCGAGGACACCGTTGGTCAGCGTCCCCGGCGGGTCCTCGCTGCCGGGGTCGGTCACGAGCATGCCCTGTTCCGTGATGTCGATCAGGCCCGACCCGACGGCGTAGCCGTGAAACTCCAGTTCATTCATGTGGACATGGTGCCCACCGTTATGCCGAATTCCGGAAAGGGGCACCTGGTATTGCGCCGGAATCGTGCCGGTCCAGGTTTCTCCCGCTGACAGGGTGTTTGGGACCGACAGGCCCGAGTTGACGTACTCGGCGCTACCCACGGTCATGACTTCAATCGTGCCGGCGGATCGCTCGGGGCGACTATCACTCGACGCCACGACCGTCACCGTCTGCACGACAAACGGGCGCGGACTCATGATGCCCATCGCCGGCTGATAGTTACTGCCGGAGGTCCACGTCGTCGCGGGGTCGCCATCGACGAGAGCGGTTACCTCATCCGGCCAGATCAGCTTGTCGTCGCCTCCGGCCGACCCGCCCCACAGGGCTTGCGGATGCAGGTCACTCGGCGTCAGCAACGCCGCATTCGCGGGCGCGCTCATCAGGGCAAACGCGATCAGTGTGACGGTCAGACAGGCAAGTGGCTTTCTCATGGTTTCACCTCGTAAAGCGAGCGGCACAAACAAATCTACCGCACAGGCCTTTCTTGCCGGGCCGATCGGCTCGGCTTGCTGACAACCATTGCCAGAACGAGTTCGATTCTAGCAGAGACGAAAACCCTTTGTCCCGCCTCTCTTGGAACTGGAATCTCCGGCCGTTTGGGTTAGCATAGCCCCAAGCGGAGGTAGATTCCATGAGCAACGGAACCCGAAGGCACTTTACCCCCCAACATAAGGCTGAAATCGTCCGGCGGCATCTGTCTGGAAAGGAGCCAGTGTCGGCCCTGGCTGAGGGGCTGGGCGTGCAGCCGAGCCAGATCCATGGCTGGGTCACCCAAGTACTGGCCCAGGCCGAAGCGGCTTTCCAGCGGAAGGGGGATGCGGACCGTCACGAGCGGCGCCGAGACGAAAAGATCACC
Organism: uncultured Pirellulales bacterium; assembly: GCA_964434165.1. GTDB lineage: Bacteria > Planctomycetota > Planctomycetia > Pirellulales > Thermoguttaceae > CAYSUS01. The sequence goes on along the minus strand of CAYSUS010000148.1, from coordinate 7,585 downwards.
CGCCTGGAAGCGAAACTCGTCCAGAAGAACGAGGTCATCGCCGAGTTGATGGAGGAGAACGTCCGGGCAAAAAAAGCCAGTGGGGAGCTTTGAAGGGACGCTGGGTTCCCCACGACACCCGTGACGAAATCGTCGATTACATCGACCACTGGAGGGACCGCGCCGAGTTGCCCACCAAGCGCCTGTTGGGCTGGTTGGGGCTGGGCACGAGTAAGTTCTATCAGTGGCGTGAGCGTTACGGAAAGGCCAACGAGCATAATGGCCAAGTGCCGCGCGATTGGTGGCTGGCGGAGTGGGAGAAGCAGGCAATTGTCGACTTCCACAACCGTCATCCGCGCGAGGGTTATCGTCGGCTGACCTTCATGATGCTCGACGACGACGTGGTGGCCGTCAGCCCCAGTAGCACCTATCGCGTGCTCAAGGAGGCCGGCCGCCTCGATCGCCACCGCTGGGCGCCGTCGAAGAAGGGAACCGGTTTCGAGCAGCCCGAAAGGCCGCACAAGCACTGGCACATCGACATCTCGTACCTCAACCTGGCCGGCACGTTTTACTTCCTGATCAGCGTGCTCGACGGTTACAGTCGGTACATCGTCCACTGGGAGATCCGCGAGAGCATGAAAGAGTTCGACACGGAAGTGGTCGTGCAGCGGGCCTTGGAGAAGTACCCCGACGAGCGGCCGCGGATCATCAGCGACAATGGTCCGCAGTTCATCGCCCGCGACTTCAAGATGTTCGTCCGCTTGATGGGGCTGACGCACGTCCGCACGAGTCCCTACTATCCGCAGAGCAACGGGAAGTTGGAACGCTGGCATGGCAGCCTCAAACGGGAGTGCATTCGCCCAGCCTGCCCGGCTTCGTTGGAGGAAGCGTTGCGGCTGGTCGGCTCCTACGTTGACGACTACAACCATCGGCGGTTGCATAGTGCCTTGGGGTACATCACCCCGGCCGACAAGCTCAACGGTTTGGAGCAGGTGATCTTCGCGGAGCGGGATCGCAAGCTGGAGGAGGCTCGGCGACGTCGGCAAGAGGTTCGGCACACGACGTCGATCGTTGCCGGAGCGTTCACGCTGTGCTAGAGTGACCGATGGCCTGGGCGGAGGATAGGGCTCTGCTGAGGAGCAACCCGAGCGCCGACCCAGGGGCCAAGACCGAAGGACGGGCGGCTCGCCCCGTTCCAGCCGCCCGACCTTCCCCCTTCGGGATTGGCACGAAAGCGATAAACCTTCGTGGCAGGATGCCACGACTTTCCTGGCACGATGCCTACCACGATTCGCTAACGCTAAGCGGCAAGAATTCCAGTTCCCGGTGAACCATCACAGCACGGCGCGTCAAGACAGGACTACAAGATGAAAACCAAGCCCTCAGCATCGCAAGCCGCTGTTGCTGCAACCCGCCAATACTTAATCAAGCCATCCGCCGGCGTGGCCGCTGCCGCGCTGGCCGTGCTGCTGACCGTGGCCATTGGCAACGCGGCGGCAACAGCCTGCGCGGCGCAGCCGCACGTGCTGGAGAACGATGCGTTGCGCCTGGCAATTCACGATGACGGACGTGTGACCGTGCTCGACAAGCGGGCTGGGATCGCCTGGGAGCAGGTGCTGCCGGTCGAGGAGACAGGCTGGCCCAAGGGCGGCCCGGTTGTGGGTGGGCCGACGCCGGTGACGCCTTTCGACCGGAAACGCCTTGTTGAAGTCGAATCCGTGACGTCGGTGGATGGGAGCATCAAAATTCACGCATCCTGGCAGGTTCCGTTGCAGATCCGCTGGTCGCTCTCGGGGGCGACGGCCGTCGAGGTCGCGATTGACACGCCCGACCTTCGGAAGGAACTCACCGGCGACTCGGCGTACTGGGGGCCGGTGCTGGCCTATCCCCCGCCGTTTGTCGCGAGTGAGAACGCCGACTTTGCGGTGGTATGCGAAGACGAGGGCGTCCTGTACGCAACCGCCGAGACGGACCCGGAGTTCGATCATGTTCGGTTCCTCAACAAGCCGATCGGACGGGGGACGAGCATGCCGTGGTGGGGAGTGATGGGCCGCGAGTTCGGCGCCGGGGTTATGACGGTGGTCGATACGCCCTTTTACGCACTCCAGCGAACCTTGTTCTTCGACACGCCCGAGGGGCGGCGTGCGCTGCCGACCGTACTCTGGCTGCGCGGGCGGGAAGGAGGCTTCGAGACGCCGAGGCGACTGCGTTTCTGCTTTGAGCAAGCCGGCGGATACGTAGCGATGGCCAAGCGCTTCCGTAGCGAACTGGTCGATGCCGGGCGGTTCGTCACTCTCGACCAGAAGGCCGCGGTCGTGCCGGCACTGAGGAACCTGAAGGGCGCGATGGACCTGTGGGTGTTCAGCCCCGGGAAGCCCTTGACGGCCGAGCAGGTTGCACAAATTCACGGTCTCGGTTTCGAGAAGCTCCTGTTGCAGGCGTTCTCGTCCACTCAACCGACACCCGAGTCAGCATTCACGCCCGACGCGGTGCGCAAGGCGCACGAAGTCGGATATCTGATCGGTCAGTACCACCTGTACAGCTGGGTCTACGAACGCCAGTACCAGAAGGACCCGTCGATCAAGGACATGTGCATTCGCGCCCGCGACGGGTTCCAGCCGACACCGGCGGGAATGTGGGGGGCGCACCTCTTCTACTGCCCGGCGGTGCTGGGCGGCATTCTCGCGGAGACCGCGCGTGCCGAGAAGGCCTACGGATTTGACTCGCTGTTCACGGACACGACAACCGCGGGCGGGTCGGTCCGGGACTGCTTCCACGAGGAGCACCCGCTGACGCGCGGGGAGGCGGCGGCGGCGTTGAGCAACTCCCTCGGGGCGGTGTCTTCAGAAGGGCTGATCGTCGGCTCGGAGCGCGGCTTCTGGTGGGCCGCGGAGAACGCGCACTTCTTCGAAGGCATCGAGACCCTGATCCAGTACTTCCATCCCTTCACAGGCCCGACCGTGCCGCTGCACCATGCCGGGCCGTACCGCAAGGAAATGGAGGGGTACAAGCGTTACATGGTCGACGTCAACTACGGGCCGCACAACCGGTTGCCGCTGTTCCAGCTCGTGTTTCACGATTCAGTCGTCTGCATGCGGCGCTGGAACGACCACCACACCCGCGACCCAGACCTTTGGCGCATGAACGATCTGATGAACATCTGCTATGGCACGCCGCCGATCGTGTGCTTCCACCACCAAGCCGGACCGCACATCTTCCGTGAAGACTACGCGCCGCACCACGAGCGCTACCAGCGCACCTACCGCGACGTCTGCGGCTGGCACGGGCAGATCGGGTTCGATGAAATGACAAACCACGAGTTCCTGACCGAAGACCGGTTAGTGCAGCGAACGACCTTCTCTTCCGGGCGCGGTGTCATCGTCAACTTCGGCCAGACCAAGTGGACCGCCCCTGACGGCCGGCGCGTGCCCGCTCGAGACTACCTCACGTTTTAGCCCAGATCGGCCTCGCCGTTCCGCATGAATCCGGGCACGGAAGGGGTGGAAACTGGAATTACACCAGTCCAGCCCTTAGAGAAAGAGAGCTCCCATGTCAAATCGACGTCAGTTAGTTTGCCAAAGGGCTGCAATCCTGTTGGCTTGCGGCTTCTTCGCCATACCCACAGCCATGGCATGCGCGGCGAATCTGCCGGACAAGCCGAATGTCCTGTTCATCGCCGTCGATGACCTCAGGCCGGAACTCGGCTGCTACGGAGCGGAGTATGTCCACTCGCCGAACATCGGCCGCTTGGCGTCCGAAGGGCTGGTGTTCGGGCGCGCCTATTGCCAGCAGGCCGTCTGTGGGCCTTCGCGGGCGAGCCTGATGACGGGGCTCCGTCCCGACACGATCAAGGTCACCTCGAATCTCGAAGCGCGAACGCTGCGAAAATGGATCGGGGACACCGTGAAACGGCAACGGGGACCGGTCCAGTTTAGCGTCGTTTGGGTCTCCCGGGCCGGCGTATCGTTGCCTCCATCCCAAGTTCTGTGACCGTCTTGTCGACCCAATCCCTACTTCCGTAAGGCGAGCCGCGGTTGCAGCATCGCGCCTTGCGTCTGAATTGTCAAGGATCAACTTGCCTGACCGTGAAACCGTTCACGGGTCGGGCCACCTCCCGGCCATCGGGCCACCATCTTGCCGCCCTTTCTCGGGGTTCGTCTGTTCGCTGATGTGGTTATCAAGGGTCGATGCACCAGGACATCACCGCTCTGAAAACCCGCTTGGTCTTTTTCGCGCCCGTTGTACTACGCCTGAACGCATTGCTGTTCAGTTGATTTTGCTCGACACCGGGGGCAGTCCGAAGCCTTCCCTTATCCAGTTGACCACGGCCTGGCCGGTGAAGCGGGCGTCCCAGGGGTAGTCGCCGGTCCAGGACGGTTTGCCCGAGGCGGGGATGGACTCCGTGCCGCCCCGGCGCATGTTGGTGGCCACGGCCATGAAGGTCTTTACCCCGGTGGGATCGTAAGTTTCGCCGGCTTCCACCCGCGGGGCCACCTCGTCCTCGGGCAGCCAGGGGTCGTCCGACCAGTCCAGCAGCGTGAGGCCGAGTTCCTCCGTGACGTAGCGTTTGAGCGTGCGGTCCGGGTCGGGCCAGCCCTCTTTCTCCGCCGCTTCAGAGTAATCCCTCACCGTATTTCCTGCCCCCATCCACGGCGCCTCCGGCAGCGCTTTCTCTTCTGCGTAGACCCGATTGTTCCGGAGTACCAGTTGATCCGTCGATTTCAGCCCCTCCAGCTTACTTGCGCTCACGCCCTGTTTCGCGGCAAAAACGTTGTTCTCTACCACATGCCCGCTGGCGTCTGTTCCGTTGCCACCGAGCCAGAAACCGGCGTTGGTGCGATAGGCGATGTTGCCGCGGAAAGTGTTGCGTTGCTGGGTGTAGGTCTTGCCGTCCTGGTAATCCTGAAGATCGAGGCTCATCCTGTACCCAAATCGGCCCCCGAAATCACCAAAACCGAGGTCGTTGGCCATGAGCGCTCCGCTGACGATGTTGTTCTCGATCAGGGCACCGAAAGAAGCCCCCATCAGCGTGTAGCCAACGCCGGGCTGGGCATGGGCCTGCGACTTGCCGGGCGTGTCCGGGTCGGCCGGGCTGGGATACCTGTAGATCAACTGGACGTTGTTGCGGACTACCGCCGTGCGTCCCCGCTGCTGCTTGCCCTCCACCAGCCAGAGGTTCGTGGGGCCGGAGGTGCTGCGGGTGCTGCTGTACCAGTAACCCTCAATGATCAGGCTGTTTTCAATGAGGCCGCCGTAGCGCATCTGCGGACTGCCCGAGCCGCCCGTGGCGGAGATGATGTTGCGGTAGGTGTGGCCCATCTGTGCGCCGCCGCCCTGGTAGATGTTCCGGTCGAACATGGTGCGCCTCGGGTCGGCGTGGGTTCGAGGATCCTCCTTGAAGCCGTTCTTGTAGAAGATGACCTCCTCAAAAGTGGGCCGCACATAATACTCACTATTCCAGTAGCCTTGGTTGTGTCCTTTGGCCTTCCAGTTCCAGGCGCTGATGGATTTGCGCACCGTGGTACCGATGGGCATGTAATTCATCTGGGCACGCACGAGCTTGCAGTCTTCAATCAGCCAGGTGGGCACACCGGGTTCTCCGGGCGAGGAGACTTTGCGATGGGCGCCGAGATAGTGAATCGTGTTGTAGATTTCGAGGCCGTGGAGCACTTGATGGAAGTGCACGACGTCCCCGCCGCGCGCATTGAAGCGGAAGGGCGATCTTACCTTCGGCTTCATGATGGCCCTGCCCTCCCGGAGCGGCCCGTAGGCAGACACCACCATCGGCTCGGACTGGCTGCGGCCGCCGTGCAGCGCCGTATCGAAGGTCTCATGCACCCGCCCGCGACGGAAGAGAAACCAGTCCGGGTAGCCCGTTTTGTCCTCGAGGCGGGAATCGTTTACCGGATGGGCAAAGGCCCTGATGACCTCTTCGTTCGGCGCAAGCGGGCTGGTCCCGTAAGCCTTTCCGTCGGCGTCGATCGGGCTGCCAGAGGAGTCCACGATTCTCTCCCCGTCCCACCAGTAGACCTCGGCGGTCTCGTTATCACCCTTCTCCGGGTCGAAGAACACGATCTTGCTGCCCGCGTCGCGTCGGCCACCTTCGGCAGCGAGCGCTACGCGGCTCCCGTCGCTGGGGACGAGCAACTTCGGCAGATCGGTCCAGCCGTCCTCGGTCATCGGGGCCTTATACTCGGCCGCCGGTTCGGCCTGCGCCTCCTGCGCCATGGCGGGCGGACTCGCGAGGAACAGGCCGAGCACGAGCGTGCTCGCGGTGATTCGCAATGTGGTTCCGATCATGTCTGGTCTCCTTTTCGGGTTTCTGTTTGTCTTACTGTTTCTCCTTGTTGTCTTCGTGTACTGGTGATTTGATTTTGCTCGACACCGGGGGCAGCCCAAAACCTTCCCTTACCCAGTTGACCACGGCCACGCCGGTGAAACGAGCATCCCAGGGGTAGTCTCCGGTCCAGGACGGCTTGCCCGATGCGGGGATGGGGTCCGTGCCGCCGCGGCGCATGTTGGTGGCGACGGCCATGAATGTCTTCACCCCGATGGGGTCATAGGCTTCCCCGGCTTCCACCCGCGGGGCTACCTCTTCCTCGGGAAGCCATGGATCGTCCGACCAGTCAAGCAGCGTCAGGCCCAGCTCTTCGGTAACGTAGCGCTTCAGCGTCCGGTCCGGGTCGGGCCAGTTCTCGCGCTCGGCGGCCTCGTTGTAAGACGCCAGCGTATTGCCGGTACCCACCCATTTGCCGTCGGGGAGATCCTCGTTATTGACGTAGAAACGGTTGTCGCGCAGGTGCAACTGATCCGCTGACTCCAGGTCTTTGACCTTTCTGGTGCCTACGGCGTCGTTTGCCACGAAGACGTTGTCCTCCGCGACGTTTCCCTCCGTGCCGGCCCAGTCGCCGTTGATCATCAGGCCGGCGTTCAGGCGGTAGCCGATGTTATTGCGCAAGGTGTTCTGCTGCATCGTATAAACTGTGCCGTCTTCGTATTTGCGCGGACCGGGTCTCAGATTGAATGCGTAGCTCCCCAAGTGTTCGCCGAAACCGAGGTCGTCGGTCAACAGCGCTCCGCTGATGATGTTGTCCTCGATTACGGCGCCGAAGGACTCGCCCCCGAGGGCGTGGCCCCATCCCGGATGCGCACGCCGGTCGGATGTGCCGTCGGTGTCGGGGTCTTTGGGACTGGGGTACTTGTAGATGAGCTGCACGTTGTTGCGTACTACGGCGGACCGTCCGGACTGGCCGATCACCCAGGGGGTGTCCTTATCGTAGCTGCTCGTAGAGCTGAACCAGTAACCTTCGACGATCAGGCTGTTCTCGATCAGACCGCCCAGCCGCATCTGCGGGCTGCCGGAGCCGCCGGTGGCGGAGATGATGTTGCGGTAGGTGTGGCCCATCTGCGCGCCGCCGCCCTGGTAGATGTTGCGGTCGAAGATGGTGCGCCTGGGGTCGGCATGGGTTCGGGGATCGTTCTTGAAGCCGTTCTTGTAGAGGATTACCTCCTCGAAGGTAGGTGCTGCGTCGAAACCGCCGTTGAAGTAGGCCTGATTGTGGCCCTTGACTTTCCAGTTGAAGGCGCTGACGGAACGGCGCACCGT
>CAYSUS010000147.1:0-14361 GCA_964434165.1 uncultured Pirellulales bacterium | reverse complement strand
TATCTTCGCGTACTCCCCCAATCCAGGGAAGACCAGTTTTGAGACAAAGCCTAGCCTTCTACGTCATCGTTCGCGCGATTCTCGATGCGGGCCCGCGGGCCTGACCCACTTCAGAACTCGTGTTGCTGCACGGTCAGCAATCTCGGTCCCTGGCGTGCCAGCCGCATCGCCATACCTAACCCGCGGAGCTCGCCGATCAGCTTCGGCACGATCCACCACGGGCGGCGGAGGTGATACTTTGTGAGCACGGATCGCACCATTCGGTGGGCGCTGTACGTCCAGCGTTCGCACGGCCCGCCATGACGCAGCGCGTAGTAGTAGTCCCCGACCGAGTGATCCGGCCGGTGCGAGCGGCGGTGGTCGATATAGGTCCGGGTGCCGCCGGACGGCGCCCGCAGGTGGCGGATCGACGCCTGCGGCTCGAACCGGATCCGGCCTCCGGCGTCCCAGATGCGTCTTGCGAAATCCGTCTCGAACCGGTACGCCACGCGGATGAAGTTCTCGTCGAACCCGCCGACCTCCAGCGCCCGGTCCCGTCGCACCGAGAGGTTGCCGGCCATGACGTTATGCACTTCGGCCGGCTGGGTGCTGTTGAAGGGGAAGTCATAACCGCGCCACAGTCCGTTGCGGCCGCGGGAAGTCCGGGCGGGCTCCGGCTCCTCGCCCGGCTGGAGCACCTGCCCCGCTACCGCCCAGACCGCATCGTCCTCGAAGCACTGCGCGTGGGCGGCGACGAGGCCCGGCGCGAGGCTCACATCGTCGTCGAGGAACAGGACGATCGGGCAAGTCGCCGCTTTCAGCGCGGTGTTCATGGCCCCCGTGATCGAGGGCGCGGGCAGCCTCAGCCAGCGGATCGATCCAGCACTGTCCCACGCGGCGAGACGGCCTTCGACCTCGGGTTCATGTCGGGGCGTTTGATCCAGGATGAGGACCTCTCGCGCCGCTGGGTCCTGCTCAAGCACCTGGCGCGCCGAATCCACGAGGATCTGATCTCGGCCGTACGTGGGGATGGCCACGGTGAGGGCCGCGTTCGGGCAACCGCCCTGGCAGTCACGGTTCATCGAGCTGCCTCCGCCAGCGGCAGACGGGATCCGACCACGCGTGCCGGGATGCCGGCCACGATCGCCCCCGCCGGCACGTCTCGATTCACGCAAGCCCCTGCTGCCACGACGGCCTGCGCGCCGATAGTCACCCCGGCCAGCACAATCGTGCGGGCGCCCAGCCAGGCGTCGTCGCCGATTCGAATGGGAGCGGCGCGGCAGGCCTGCTGATCGACGCGGAGATCGGCCTGCAGTCCGTGGTTGTGGTCGAACAGCAGGCATCCCGGGCCGATCAAGACGTGTTCACCGATCGCGACTTCCTGCAACACGTTGATCTCGGCTCCCCTTCCAAGGAACGTGTAGTCGCCGACCGTCAAGCGGGAGTCATCCGACACCATCTTGAACCACACGTCGTCCTCGGCCGTGCATCGCATCCCCAGGCGAACGGTCCACGGCCGGTCGATTCGCATGCCGCGGCCCAGCATCGTCTTCTGCCCGATCCGCGATCCGCGGACTCGCCACCAGTCAGCCCGCAGTCGGGCCGCGGCCACACGAGACAGACGGCTCGCGTGCTCCAATGACCGTCTCACGGAAGTCCCTCTTTGGATGAGAAGCCAGGCGCCATCCCAGGGCCGCGTTCGAGTTTCGCCCCGGGGAATGCGAACCGACCCGTGACCACGAGCCGGGCTCGCTGGGACTGCTTGGGATTGGCCTCGGAATCTGGCCGAAACGTCTTCGTCGGCGTACTCAACGTTTGCGCCACGCGGAGCGCAGGAGCGCAACCCGAGCCTTCAAGTGAAACGGATTCGCGCGGAGCGCGCGGTGGAGATAGTGGATGGCGCGCGGATCCCCACGCGCCTGCAACACGCGCGCGATGAAGTAATCGCCGCCGCCGAGCCTGGGCGGACGCCAGCCATTGGCCCCCGGCCGGATGGCGGCGGCGCGCGCAAGCAGCGGTGCTTCGCTTACGCCTCGTTCTCGCACCGCGCGGAGTTGAACGATGATCTTCGCCAGCTCCTGCTGATGCCGCGCGTAGCGGCCGCTAATGGCCGAGGGCTCGAATCGAGCGGAGTAGAGGACCTCGCGCACGAAAGCCAACATGCCGTGATCGACCAGCCTCGTCCAGAGGTCCATATCCTGGGCGAAGTAGAATTCCTTCCGATAGCCCCCGGCTCGGTCGTAGTCGGACCGCCGGAACAGGGCCGAACCGTGGTGCGTGACGCCGAGAAGGTCTTGCACTCGCACGGCCCGAAGTCGTGCCGTCGCCTGTGGCGGGGCGTCATGTCGCTCCACGGTAAACAAATCCTCCCCTTCCGGGCCGATGAAGTGCGTGAAGCAAGAGAGCAAGGACACCTCCGGATGGCCGCGGAGCAACTCCACTTGGCGCGCCAGCCGTTCGGGATGCGAGCGGTCGTCGGCATCCTGCCGCGCGATGTACTCGCCGCGGGCTTCCTCGCATCCGCGGATCAAGGCCCGGGTCAGGCCCTGGTTCTCCTGGTCGATCACGCGGACCCGGCAGTCGCGCTTTTCGTACTCCGCCAGGATGGCCCGCGACGCGTCGGTCGAGCCGTCGTTGACGATGATCAGCTCGAAATCGGCGAAGGTCTGGTCAAGGATGCTCTCCACGGACTCGCGCAAGTAGCGCTGGCCGTTGTACACACTCATGACCACAGAGATGATAGGATCGTTCACGGGGGCACGCTCAGAACCGCGCCATCACGCCAGTCGCAGACGCGTGATCATACGTCAGCCTAGCTCGGTTCCCACGCTTCGTCGACGATTCGAATGATGTCGCATTCGCGATCGAGAGTCCTCGCATACGGCTGCACTGCGAGCAGACTCTCGATCTCAGCTATCGTTGGGTAATCATGGCTGCCATTGAAACAGCGCGCGTCATCGATAAGAACAACGTGCCCACGCACGTCGTGTGCAAGAATCGCCGCCAGCTCCGCCATCACCGGGGTCTCCCGCGTGCCCTTGGCCGTAATCCCGCCTGAGTAGTGTCCGTCCAGCCAGAACAGCGCCCGGTCTCGGACCTCTTCCAGAACAGCCGGAAGCACCTCGCCGCTGTCACCATGCAGAATCCTGACGTTCCGACAGCGACGGAACCTTCTGGCGGCTCGCTCATGAAGGCACCGATCCAGCTCGATCGAGTAGATTCGGTCGAACACGCCGAGACACGCCCGTACGGCATCTCCGAGGTAGGTTCCGGTTTCGATCAATGTCCTCGTGCCGAAGCGCGCGGCGTACTCGCTGATGACCCGATACTTGTATTGGGGGGGGGGCGGCAGAGGGCATCCCGCATTGCGCCACCGGCGCAGCTGATTCCTGCTGGCAATTGCGCGTAACACAGGCATGCGCCAGGCACGAAACCTCAGTCTATCAAAAACCATGTGCCGACTCCCGCATGCGGGGGCGCGTGACGACAAACACCCTCGCTTCAGCCCCCGGGCGAGGTTTCCATGGCACAGGCGCCATGGCGCCGCCCCTGCGGTCACCCCAGAGGATTCGAGATTCGGTCGCAGTCGCAATCGGGTTCAACACAACGTGACCTCTCGGAACCCCGCCAAGGTGAGCGGGACCTCTTCGCAGCCGTACATCTCGCAGTATTTCCTGTTGATCGTGTAACGAGGGACATGGCCGCAGAACGATGCCCACGCCGAAAACGTGCTGGGGGCGGCCAGGAGGTAGTCGCAGCGGCTCAGCACGTGCAAATCGCCGATCATGTCTCCGGGACCGAACTCCACAGGCAACATGGGAAAATCTTCAGCCGTCAAGTCGCCGTCGGTGCATACCAGGAAGCCCGCTCGCCGTCCCGAGAACAGATCCAAGGTGCGACGCATGTACCGGCCGTACTCTTCGGCGGTGTAGTACATGGCGCCGTTCCTGAAGTGTTTGTAGTCCCCATGCCGGACATGGACCCCGATCAGTACGTCGTAGCGCTCGCAGATCGAAGCAAGCCGCGCGTCCGCGTGTTGCACGCAGTCTCCACGCAGGGCGAGGTAATCCCTCACCGTCGAGTCATGCTTCTTCAGCAGCCCGGGGGCCCGGAATCGATACCCGATCAGGAAAGCCACTCTGTTTCGTCGGCTATGCTGCACCAATCGAAGGCCGTCCGCCGACTCCAGGTCGAACGAACCTTCCCAACCGATGTTGACCCTGCGCCCCAACCTCAGCCGCAAAGCAAGTAGCATCCCGCTTCTCGACCGACTCAAGACGGTCCAGGGCCCCATCGCCTGTTCCAACCCGTATCCTATCGGTCGGCCGTGAGAGGTACCCTTAAAGAAACGCGCGTACTCGTCGAACGCCAGGTGAAGGACTTGAAGCCGATGTTCCATCGCGAACGCAAGGACATGGCCGAAGGTCTCCAGGCGGTTTCCGAGTTGGCCAAACGGGGCAGGGATCACTAGCATGTCCTCTGTCTCGCCTCGGTCGATTGCGCAGAACCGCTTCGCCGTCAGTCGTTATCGAGGCTAGGGCTTTCCTCGCGCCCGTCTGGTCTCCAAAACGACTGCTCAAGCGTCAGCCTTCCGGGTCTCCTCAACCTCTCTACCCGCAGCGCGAAGCGTCCCGCAGCGCGCGGGCCTAGCAGGCAGCAGAGTGCTTCAAAAGGGGCAAGACCCCGGCGAGATGTAGCGCAGCCTGCCGCAGCCCGCTTCGTCAGGCGCATGCACTCGCGGAAGTCCTTGTTCAACCCCGCGGCGGCGCACCGCCGCGCGGTGGCGAACACCCACCGTGTGAAGTGCTGACGCTCAGGGGTGTCGGGCGCGACGCCCGCCCGCTCGGCGTGGCCGAGGAGCAGCTCCAGGAGCCGCTTCCTCGCGCGGAGCCGCTCCGGCGCCATCCAGTTGGCGGGACTGATCTGGCGGACCCCGTCGTGCTGGCGGTGCTCGCTGACCAGCTCGGGGCAGTAGGCCAGGCGCGTCCCCAGCGCTCCCACGCGGCCGTCGTACTCCCAGTCCTGCGACCACCGCAGGTCGGTCCACGGCCCGATCGCATCGCAGACGCGGCGGCGATACAGCGGCGTGTGCGTGCACCACCAGCGGTCGACGAGCAGTCCGGGAAACAGCTCGCGCAATGGCCTGCCAGTCCACTTGAATGGATCGGCCAGCACTTCGCCGTTCAGGCCGACGAGCCGCGTGATGCCGTAAGCCACGTCGCACTCGGGATTCGCTCGCAAGGCCGCGATCTGCACCTCGAACTTCCGCGGGCGCAGAAGATCATCGCTGTCGAGGTACTGGATGAACTCCCCGCGGGCAAGTTGCCTGCCGGCCTCGCGCGCGGGACCGGGGCCTCGGTTCGCTTTGCGGATGAAGCGGATCTCCTCGGCGCGCTCTTCGGCGAGAGACTGCCCCGCGCGCGGCGTGTTGTCCGTTGAGCCATCGTCCACGATGATGATCTCGATGGGACGGTGCGTCTGAGCCAGCACGCTCCCGACCGCTTCGCGCAGCATGGCCGGCCGGTTGTAGACCGGGATGATCGTGGAAACCAGACCCGGTGCGATATCGGGCATCGAAGTCAGGAGGCTCTCACACTTATCGTCAGTTCAGCGCCGATCTCCCTTGTACCGAACGCCGACGTATCCCGAGATCAGGCCTAACCACCCTGCCAAGTTTTCCGCCCAAAGGTAGCCGCGCCAGAGAACCCCGTCGAGCAGGGCGTTCCACCCCTTTAGGGCCGGCCGCATCTCGGGCGGAAAACGGATTGGCGGGCGCCAGGGGACTCCTCGCAGCAATTGCAGCGGCCGCGTTCCTGCACCACGCGCTCGGATGCCCGCTCCGTAACGCACTCGAAAGGTCCGCCGGAGCAAGCCCCAGTTGGAGATGTCCGACGGGTGCCATACGACGGCGTCCTCGGCATAGACCACGCGTCGCCCAACGTCCGCGGCGGCCTTGGTGAACACCGTATCTGCGCCGGAGACACACTCCTCGAACAGCCCCAGTTGATCGAATAGATCTCTCTTCACCAGCAGATTTCCCGCGGCCGCAGTTCCGTTGCTTTCGACGTGCTGCCGGCGACCGTCCGCTGAATAGCGCGACAAGACGACTGCGGAACCCATCGTGCGTTGCTTTGGCGGCAGCAGCTCGATTCGACCGGCAACTAAGCCCGCGCCCCGACTCTGCTCCGCGTGCATGAGGTTGCTCAGCCAAGCGCGATCGGCCAGGCAGTCTGAGTCGATGAACGCCAAGTACTCGCTCTGAGTCTCCCGAATGCCTCGATTCCTGGCTGCATAGGAGGACGGTTTGGCTTCGACGAGAAGCCGGACTCCGCACTGTCGGACAATGCTCGGCGTGAGATCCCGAGATCCGTTGTCCACAACGACGACGTCATATCGCTCGTCGGGATACTCCTGATCGAGGAGCCTTCGAAGAGTGTCAGCGATCCGGCGCTCCTCGTTGTAGGCCGGAACGACGACGGCTACGGACGGCAATCCCAGGCCCCTCGAGCCGTGCATCGGGGGCAGCTCCCTAGGCGACGAAACGACGTCTCAGACGGCCCAGCGCGTTCCGCAGCGGCCGGTATCCGGGAAACAACAGCGGCGCGAGGTCGGCCCTGCCAAGGATCTTCGGGTATGCCAGGACGGCCCGCCAGGCGCAGTAGCCCTTGGCCCATCGCGATGCGCTTGGTCGGTATCGAATCGCGTGCAGGTACTTCCCGCACTCCGCAGCGCGGCGAAGCCTGCGGGGGGCGTTCTTCAGGTCGGGCGACTGCTCGATCATCCTCCAGTAGCTGGCGAGGATTTCCTCGCCGCGCTCGTCCCTTTGTCCCGCGTGCATTGTTCTTCTGGAAAGCAAACGGTCGACCTTGAGCATCTTCGTGCGAAAAGCCATTCGCAGCCATAGCTCCGTGTCAGCGTTGAAGTAGCTTTCGTCCCATCCGCCGAGTCGCTTCGCCAGATCGAGACGAAAGAAGGCGGAGCACTGAGGAATCCACGTCCGCTTGCTAAGCAAGTTCTCGAGGGTAAACGAAGCAGTTCGGGTGCGAAACAGCTCCTTCCCCTCGGTATCGACCTTGACGGTATCTCCGTACACAAGGCCCAATTGCGGGTCGCGCCGGAATTGCTCGACCGCGATGGCGATTGCCCCGTGCTCGTAGCAGTCGTCGGAACTCTGAATCCCAACAATTCCCCCCCGGGCCTTGGCGAACCCCTTGTTCACGGCCTCGACGACCCCGCGGTCGGGCTCGGACCACCACCGCAGCTCCGGGGCCCCGTGCAGCGACTTCAGCACGTCCACCGTCCCGTCCGTCGAGGCCCCGTCGATCACGAGGACTTCCAGCGGACGGTACGACTGCGAGAGGATCGACTCGAGCGTCTCGCCGATGAACTGCCCCTGGTTGTAGCTCGGGACGATGATCGAGACCAGCGGGCGCTCGGATAGCGGAGCCAGCGGGATCGGCGCGATGGGGGCCGGCTTGGGAGGAAAGGGCGAATTCGCGTTGGATGATGCGGCCATGGGCATGGGTCAGCGCTCGCCGCCTGGTCGTGTCGTCACACCGACTCGGCCCGCGTCCTCGATCCACGCGTCGACGAAGGGCAGCTCCGCATCGCCGACCAGACCCGTCTCCAC
Source organism: uncultured Pirellulales bacterium (assembly GCA_964434165.1). Lineage (GTDB taxonomy): Bacteria > Planctomycetota > Planctomycetia > Pirellulales > Thermoguttaceae > CAYSUS01. The sequence continues at coordinate 6,752 of CAYSUS010000147.1, read as the reverse complement.
GAGGGCCCCGTACATCGCGCGGAGGTTTTCCAGGGCGTCCGGCCCCAGAGTCAGCCCTTCAAGGAGTTCCACGATCTTCGGGACGTTCAGATAGCACTCCACCTCGTCGCGGAAATCGCGCATCAGGTCGTGGACGTTGCGCTCCTGCCACACCGTGGCCCGGGTGAAGCCCAGGTGCAGGCCGTGCTGCCACAGCCCCCGCTGGGCGACGTAGCCGCGCAAGATGTCCGTGAAGCGGAAGCTCACCGTGACCGGCAGATACAGATAGGCGAACGCCTCCGGGTTCCAGAGCGTGTTCTGCGAGTTGAACGGGCAGTACCGCTCGGGCGGGAGCACGATCGGCTCGCGGCGCTCGAACTTCGTTTCGCGCGTGTAGATCAGCCGGTAGATCGCGTCGACGTCCGGGTCGCCGTCGGCCAGCCCCTGCCACACGCCCACGTCCAGCCGCTCACCCCGGGTCCCAGCGACCTCCTCGGGATCTTGGAGCGAGCTCAAGGGAAAGCCCCGGGGCCAGAGCAGCTCGGGCGTGAAGTATCGGTAAACGTTGACGAACCGTCCCGCACCCTCGCATCGGTTGTCGCAATGGAACTCGGGGAAGCTCCAGTCGTCGTACGGGAGATTGTCGTCGTCTGTGTCGTAGATCGTTTCTGCGCCGTGCGAGATCGCCCACAGGTACCCGAGGTTCTTACGGCAGTAGTGGTTGTACGGCAGCAGCTTCGCGAGTTGGCATTCCAGTTCCTCCTGCCGCCGGACCGAGAGGAACTCCAGGCCCTCGACGGGCTCGTAGTCCGGCGTCTTCCGATCGCCGACCACCACGATCTGCCGCCCGCCGAGCATAAGAAACCGATCCATGCCGGGGGAACGGGGATTGATGGTGGTAATGATTGTTGTGTCGTCGGACATTTGGTGGTCTGCGATGCTCTAATCAGTTGGCAGGTCGGGCTGGCTGATGGCGTGCGAACACGTCCAGGAATCGTTCCGCAAGCTTGGCGATGTCGAAATGTTGGGCTGCGTGTTGGGCGGCGTGTAGCCCCATTGTCTCAAGCCGCGCGGAATCGTTGAGTGCGTCCTCGATTCGATCCGCAAGACATTCAGGCTCACCCAGAGGTACCAACCATCCGGTCTCCTGCTCACGGACGATTTCGGGGACGCCGCCGACCGCGGTCGCGACGACCGGCGTCCCACATGCCTGGGACTCGATAATCGTAAGTGGACAAACATCGGCTTTGGTGATGTGGCAGAACAGATTCGCCGCACGATAGTAATCGGCAGTCTCCCGTCGATTAGACGTGAAGGGATGAAAGATGACGTCGGGAGGGAGAGCCTGGCGAGTTTCCTCGCTGGGCTCCCCACCCACTGTCACCAACTTGCATGTATTGCCGGTTTGGCGCAACATCCGAAAGGCAGATGCCAGCGTCTCGAAATCCTTGAACCCGCTCTTCGCCCCCTTCTGGGCGAGAAACAGAATCATTTGCCCCTCCAGGGGGAGTCCCAAGCGTGCCCGAGCATCGCGACGGCTTCCCGGGGAGAATACGGAGAGGTCCGCACCGTTTGGAACGAGATACTGCGGAAAGCGGCTGAGGAGTGGCGACTCGGCGGCCAAGTCGAGGATCCACTGTGCGGCGGAGCCGACGACAAGTCGAGAGCGAGAATACGCATGGTACTTCCGTCGCCAGTTCCATCGTGTGCCGTCTTTGGGGATGGCGGGCGAGATAGAAAGGTCTGGACACTTACCGCATCCGGTCTTCCATTTGCTGCATCCAAGCGAGTACGAGCAATGACCAGTCATGCTCCATTGGTCTTGGAGGTACAGGAACGTGGGCCATCTTCGTGAGAGCTTTGGCAGGTCCGCGATGTTGAAATAGCCATTTGCCCCGTGCATCGAGTGAATGAGCAAGACATCCGGCGAGCTCGGCAGAATGGTCGGCAGGCGAGACGTGCCCGGGGAATAGAAATACTGCAGACCAAGTTGTCGTTCCAGGAAACGTTTCAGGCGACACTCCCCTCGCCACCGTTGAGTCTGCGGAATTTCAATGACCCGCTCCTCCTTCGCCCTGAGGGCGCGCCCTACGACCAAGTATGCATTGTAGCCAAGCGAGAGGAACTCGTGATGCAACATGTAAGCCATCTGTTCCGCGCCGCCGCCGAGGTCCGCCGCGTGGACCTGCACAATGGTGGTTCCAGGAACGAGACGCCTTTTCGAGTCAGGGTGAGCCCCGCTGCTGGGGAGCTTACTGCGATCAGTTAGTTCAGTTCTTGACATTGCGTCACTAACGTCGGACCATAAAGTTCCCTACAGAATCCCAATTTAGGAACGTCCCAATGCGCTTGGCTCAGTTAAGCCCGTTCGGGCGATAGATGGCGTTCTTAAGCCGTCGCAGGGTGGGACGAACCAAACGAAAAGCCAAAGTACGTCGCAGCATGCGTTCCAGCCACCGAAACCCTCGTAAGAGAACCCCGAAGGTATAACTTCCCAGCCGACCATGACGCCAAGCCAGGACTCCCACCGCGGGAAGCTGGTTCACGGCGACCCGTGGGATGGAATCGATGATTCGCGGCCCCAAGCTGCGGCGCAGCTTCCTCCTCCAACCAAGGCGATGAACCTCTTTGTGACACGCTCTTAGGAGAAGCCGCTCGACCTGCTCAAGTCCCCGCAAGTGATCAAGCGTCGACTTGCTGCGATGAAACGTTCCCGTGAAGCTGGTGTCATGGACGCGATATATGGCAATGGGTTCGGCGATCGCGTGAAAAGTGGTACGCATCGCCAGTATGCGCCACATTAAGAAATCTTCATACTGCAAGTCAAGTTGCGGTGGACCTACAAAGCGAAGGCCGTCTGCGAAGTACCGGCTACGCACCAACGGTGTCGGCGAGACGATCCAAGTGAAGGGCCGGGGGTCGAAGTTAAGGACCCGTGCGGCCGAAAGCTCCTCACCGTTAAATCGCTGAGCGAGGTGCGCTCGATGTGGTGCTCGCGAAAGTTGTTGCCGGGCCATCGGCTGATGTGGATCCGGTTGAATCGATAGGTAGACGTCGCCGAAGACGAAACCGATCTCCCCAAACCTCGTGAAAACATCGATCTGCCAAGCTAGCTTCTCAGGCAGCCACGCGTCATCGGCGTCGAGAAAGCCGATGAATTCGCCGGTTGCGTGATCTAGGGCAAGGTTCCGCGAAGCGGAGACACCACGGTTCGCACCGCCTTCATGACGGAGAATCTTCACGCGGCGCGGATCGAGCTCGCGGCATTCCTCAGCAACGTCAAGTGTGCCGTCGTCCGAGCCGTCCTCAACGATCAGGACTTCCAGATCGCCGTACGTCTGCGCAAGCACGCTCTCCACCGCTTCGGCAAGCGTGGCTTCCGAACGATATGCGGGGATGACGACAGATACGCGAGGGTGAACGTTCATGACAGAGCCCCCGACAGCGGGCGATGCCGATATGACTCTTGCGCCCACTCAAGCGTCGCTTTCATCGCGGCGGCACGGTCGACGCGGGGCGACCAGCCTAGCTCCTGGCGTATGCGGTCCGAAGAGTAAGTGGCTTTCGACGAGAAGAACCTCGCCACGGACGAAGTGAAATGGAGCTTCGGACACGTCTTGAGCTCCTCGACCAGCCTCCTCCCGTTCGGCGACTCATGGTCGTTCGTTGGGCCAGCGCCGATCGTTGAGCCTGTCGGACGGGGTCCGCTTCTTCCTAGTTGCTTTCCGGCAGTCCACGCACGGAACATCCATGAGCCCTGCAGCCAATCTCTCGCAGGCGGGTACGCGCGGATTGCATGCCGAACAACCGTCGGAAAGGACCGCAATCTCTTACGTGTCTGAACGATCTCCGCGAATTGCGATAGCGATAGCGAGGGAAAGTCGCCGGCGGACAAGCCGAACACCGACTGGCCAAGCTCGCCAAAATACTCGGTCCATGTAACCAGCCACTCTTCCTCATTGATGATATATCGAGTGCCGGATTTGCACGCCTGAGACGACGCCAGGATCGCTGCATCAACCACGTTGTCGACGTACACGAGATTCGCCGACCCTGCTCCGCCCTCAATGAGAAAGAACTCTCCGCTCCGCATGGCATCGAGTTGGCTTGCGACAAAATCCGACCCGAACGGACCGAATATGCAAGTGGGCTCAAGAATAACCACCTCGGTACGGCTATTCGCCGTGAACCCTTGGCAACGCCGCTCAAGCTCCCGTTTCGCCTGAGCGTATTCCATCGTGCTGGCCGCGCCCGACCGGTTTTCGGTGACGATTCCTTCGGGCGGCGGGTCGCCGTACGCCAGCATACTGCTGAACACGACGACCCGCCGAACATTGTTCGCCTCCGCCGCCTGAAGCACGTTCACGGTTCCCTCGACAATCGTCTCGCGGCTGTTCTTCGCGCTGCCGGCACAATGGAAGACGACGTCGGCGCCGCGCAAGGCTTGCTTCACCGAGTCGATCTGTGTCACGTCGCATCGCTCGAGCTCGGCAGTCGTCCTTGCTACGCGAATGCAGCTCTGCGGACGCCGGACCAGGGCGCGGACCGATTCGTTGTTCTCTAATAGCCTTTCCACGAGCCGGCATCCGACGAATCCGGCTGCGCCGGTGACCACCTGCAACTCGGCGCTCCGCACTTCCGGGAAGTGGACCGTCGAGTGCGTCTGGGCGTCGCGACAGGCGCTGAAAATCCTTGCGTAGTGGAGCGCGTCCCTCGCGCCGGCTATGGTCTTGGTGCCGCCAACGGTGATCTCGTGGGCGAAATCCCGGAGCTGATCGCAGAACGCCTCGTGCGGCCAGCGGGTGCCGAGGGCGGGATACGAGATCATGGGTTCGGGCAGTCCGTCGCCGTCGGCGAGTTGCACATGAAAGGACTCGGGAGTCCTGACGTCCCAAGACACGCGCCCACGCTGGCACTGGACCACGACCTTGTTCGAGAGGAGGAAAAGCCGAGACAGCCGGACCTCGACGCTGGCTCCGGTCGCGGACCGCAAACCGATCTCGAAATGTGCCCCCGCTCCTCCGCGCGAGTCGTCCTTGTATCGCTGGAGTTCGAGCGGACCGAGCCACCAACAGAGCAGGTCGAAGACGTGCGCCCCGATGTCGAAGACCTCCTCGCCGCCGTACTCCCGCTGTACGAGGGCGAGGCTTTCCGCAGGCCAGGCATATGGTTGGCCTTCCTCCCACATGACGCGCTCCACTTTGCCGAGCCAGCCGCGGTCGAGCAGCCCTCGAATCGCGCGAGCCGCGGGGTAGCTCCGGCGGGGTTGGCAGACGGCGAGCACTCGCGTTGCCCGGCGAGCCGCCTCATCCATCCGCTTCACCTCCTCCGGGCCGAGCCCCAGCGGCTTCTCACAGAAGACGTGCAGGCCCGCGTCCAGGGCCAGGACGACGCACGCCTCGTGAAGGTGGTGCGGCAGTGCGACGATCACTGCATCCAGCCCGGCCAACCGCCTCGGGTCGGCGAGGAAGTCCTCGTAGGAGGACTCGAGCGAGCGGTCCGCGACGCGTTGCTCGCTCGACGCGAGCTTCCTCAACGCGTCGCCCGACCGATCGACGACCGCCGTTGTCTCGAGAACGCGCGACGCGCCAAGCGCGCACAAGGCCGGGGCATAGAGCAGGCGCGTGACTGCGCCCCCGCCTAGAACGGCGATCGTCGGGACAGACATGGGGATGGGCGCGATCTAGCCGGGAAAGAGAGCCCGAATCATGTGCCAGGCGTTTTCGCGCAGGAAGAGCCAGTTGCCGCGAATGGCCCCGTGCCTCTGCACCGCGAGCACACGACGAGCCACCAACCGCTGCTTCCGCCCCCAGCCGGCCGTGGGCCGAAGGGCTAGGCCCCAGGGGAACACGGGGCCCCGATCCCGGGGGCGAGCCTCGGAGAGCGCCTGGCTGAGTTCCTCGAAGGAGTATCCCAGCGCGTCCACCGCAACGCCCAGCGAATTGAGATAGCTCCTCGCGAAATGCAGCTCCTGCGAAGTCTCCGTGAGCCGCCGCCAGTTATCGACGTTCTCCTGCGACGGCTGCTTGTAGGTATGCGTCCGAGCCTTATCGCCGTGCCGCCCCTCGGGAGGAGGGCTGCCGCCGTACTCGATCATGCGTGGTTCAAAAGCGAGTCCCAGGAACTCGCACAAGCGATGGACGACCTCCCGCGGCCGGTCGACAAGCTGTTCATATTGGACCACGAAGGATCGCGACCGCCCCGCTTCGATGCCCTCGATCATCCGCCTCGGCGCCGTCAAGAGATCGTCGCGGTGATGAGACAGCTTGGGCCAGTCCTCCCGCACCCAAGTCCGCAGGATCGATGACAGGACGGAGAGGGGGTTTCGCAGTAGGAAGACGAACTTGGCGGCGGGAAAGAAGCGGCGAAGCTCCGGGATGATGTAGTAGTACCGAGGTGTCTTGTCGACGAACACCTGCTTGGAGGACAGCGCGAGCGCCGCGCCATACATGACCCTTGCCCAAGCCCGTACCGCGCTCAGGTACGTAGACTCGCCACCGCCGAAGTGGTTCAGGAAGTCCTCCAGGGCGTGAAACGCAAGCAGCCCGTTGTACGGGGCCCGCAAGCCGTCGGCGCGGAGCGCGAAGCTCGGCGCGAGCATCAGCCAGGTTTCCTGCGGCGCATAGATTTGCGAGTGACTGCCGAGAATCCGCTGAAGCATGGTCGAGCCGCAACGGGGCTGCGATATGAGGAACACAAGATCCTCGCCGTGGTAATCCACGATCATGGCGGCATCGCGATGTTGGATCTGCAACACGATCTGCTTATCCTAC
>CAYSUS010000146.1:0-14523 GCA_964434165.1 uncultured Pirellulales bacterium | reverse complement strand
GCAGGGGCTCCACGGGCTTTTCGATACGAACCTGCTCGTTGGGCAAGTCCTCGGGCTTGGGGCCGCCCCCCTCCTCGACGGTAACCCGACCTTGCTCGGGCGGATCCAGCTTGATGGGCTCGGCCTTCACCTCGGCTCCGGGCCGGGCGAGCTGCACGCCGTCGATGATGACCGTCTCGTCCGGCTGGAGCCCCTCTTCGATCACGACGTACTCCTCGACCTTGGTGCCCAGGCGCACGTCGCGGCGCTCGACCTTGTTCTCGCTGTCCACGACCAGCAGGAAGCGGCCTTCCTGGCTGGCGCCGACGGCCCGCTCGGGCACCAGCAGCGCGCTGGTCTGTGTGCCGATGGGCACGCGGATTCTCACGAACAGCCCGGGCACGATCAGCAGATCGGGGTTGGGGAACTCGCCGCGGACCATGTAGGTGCCCGTGCTCTCGTCCACGGCAAGGTCTGCGTAGTTGAACTCCCCGCGAAAGCGGAACTGGCGGTCGGTCGCCCGGCGGAGATACATGGGGCTTTGCCTTCCCTGGCCATTACGGTCGCCGCCACCCCCCCGCTCGTCGAGGTAGGCGAGAAACTGTCGTTCGGGGATGCTGAACCGCGCGAAGATCGGGTGGTACTTGACCACGGTGGTCAGGTGCGTCGATTCGTTTGATCCGACGAGGTTTCCTTCGTACACCAGCGTCTTGCCCACGCGTCCGTCGATGGGCGAGGCGATTTTGCAGTAGCTCAGTTCCAACTCGGCCTCGCGCACGGCGGCCTCGGCCGCGGCGATCTGCGAGAACCGCACCTCGCGCTCGGCCAGGCGCTCGTCGCGCTCCTCCTGGGCGATCACCTTCTTGGCAAGCAGCGACTCGGCCCGCTGGAAGCGAACCTCGGCGTTCTGGAACTCGGCCCGGGCCACGCCCAGGGCCGCCTTGCGCTGGTCGAGAATCGCCTGGAACGGCTTGGGGTCGATCTCGTAGAGGGGGTCGCCCTCCTTGACGTCGTCGCCGGGCTTGAAGTGGATCGTCTGCAAGAAGCCTTTGACGCGGGCGCGGATCTCGACGTACTCCACGGCCTCAGTCGTGCCTGTCTCTTCAAGGAAGATGGTCACGTCCTGCTGAAGCGGCGTGCTGACGCTCACGCTCCGCGGCGGCGGGCGCTGGTACGCGTTCCTCTGGCCGCAGCCACCGGTCAAGGCAAGCAACGCCGCGGCGGCGAGCGCTGCTCGCAGGACGAACCATCGGTCCCCTGCTCCCACGGGCTGCACGGGGGGTTGCATCGAGTCGACCATCAGAGGGGGCTCCTGGCGAGTCCGCGGCGAGCGCCGAACGAAAGATCACCCGCCGGAGGATTTTAAGCACAGGAGCCAGAGCTGCGAACCGCCCCGAATGGGTGGACAGTTTGCCACCATGCCCGAGCGCGCCTGCTGCTCTCCGCCTTAACGATCCGGCACGGAACGAGCCCTCGCCTCGGCCTGCTGGAGCAGGGAGCGCAACTGCGGCACGTCGGGGCGGATGGCGACCAGGCGGCGTGCGGCCTCGACCGCTTCCTCCCACCGCCCCTGCTGCGAGTAGAGCACGTACAGCGCGTGGACGTAATCCTCCGCCGCCGGCTCGAGCCGGCTGGCCGCCGTCAGCTCGCTCTCTGCCTGGTCCGGGCGACCCAGCTTCTGAAGGGCCAGCCCGTAATTGTAGCGGACCCGCCCGTTGCCGGGCGCAAGGCGCGCCGCCTCGGACAATGCCCGGGCGGCCTCTTCCAGCCGGCTCTCGTCCTCGGCCAACAGCAGCCCCAGCGCGTAGTGCACCTCGGCGATCTCCGGCTCCAGCTCGATGATCTTGCGAAACTCGGCCTCGGCCTCAACCAGCCGGCCCTGGCCGTAGTACAGCCGGGCAAGGTTGTCGCGGATCTGTACGAAGTCCGGATTGATGGCGATCCCCGCCCGATACTGCTTCTCCGCCGAGTCGTAACGCTGGATCTGCCCATAGAGCCGCCCCAGGTTGTTGCGGGCCAGCAGCAGGCGCGGGTCGAGGCGCAGGGCCGTCTCGTAGGCCTCGACCGCTTTCATCGGCTCGCCCTGCCCGTCGTACACCAGGGCCATGCTGAAATGGGCCGCGGCCTGGTCCGACTGGCACTCCAGCCCCTGCATGTACTCGTCCAGGGCCTTCTGGAAGGCCTCGCGATGCATGCCGGGAATGTGGCTGGCAGGCACACGCGCCAGCGCGCGGGCCGCCTCGGTCCGCACGGCCCGGACCGGATCGCGCAGAAGCGGTCCCAGGAGCCGCGCCATCTCGGCCCCCGGCATCTCGGGCAGCACGCCGGTCGCAGTCAGCCGGACCAGCGGATCGTCGTCCTTCAGCCCCCACTCCGCCCCGGTGCGATGGTTCGGCGTGTGGTAGTCGCCCAACAGCAACAGCGCGCTGGCCCGGACGATGGCCGGCGTGTCCTTGCGGCGGAGCACGGACAAGAGGGCCACGTCGGTCCCGGACTGGTGCGCGCGTCCCGCGGAGATCGCGAAGGCGAAGTGCTTCTCCCGTTCGGGCTTGCCGTACCACTCGCGGACCTTGTCCGCGGCCCACTGAGGCGTTTCTCCCTTGGACAGATCGTGGTGGCAGCGGTTGCAGGCGTTGGGGATGCCCAGCGACACGGTCAGGTCGGGGCGCGGCACGCGGAAGCTGTGGTCGCGGCGCGCGTCGTTGACCATGTAGCACGTGTCGTCCATATGGCACTCGACGCAGCGGGTGCCGGGCTGCGAGGCGTCGGGGTGGTGATGGTGGGCCACCGTGTCATACTTGCCCGAGGGATGGGCCGCCGCGTGGCAGTCGGTGCACAGGCGGTTGTCGGTCGGGTCCTCGGTCTTGACTCGCGTCGAGTGCGGATCGTGACAGTCGGTGCAGCGCACGTCCTTGTGGAACATCTTGCTCTGGATGAACGACCCGTAAACGTAGTCCTCCTCCAGGATCTGGCCGTCGGCATAGTACACGCGGCGGTTGGCCAGGTAGGGCGACTGGTGGTCGAACAATGACGGGACGTACGCGTCGAGCAGGGGTCGCGGGCAGGTATCGATGGGCTTCTCGGTCGGGCGGTCGGGATAGACAATCCGCCGGCGCGAATGGCAGGGGGCGCAACTGTTGAGCTGCGGCAGGTTGCTCGCGTCCTTGAGCTTGGGCAGTCCATAGCCGTGGCGGCGGTCCCAGAACAGGGAATTCGACTCGGCCAGCTCCACGTGCAGGCTGCCCGGCCCGTGGCAGGTCTCGCAGCTCACGTCGATTTCGGAAAACGTCGTGTGGTAGGCGTTCTCCTCCAGGTCGTAGTTGCGCTGGAGGTTGGTCGAGTGGCAATCCGCGCACATGAAGTTCCAGTTCTGCAGTCTGCCGGTCCAGTGGAGCTCGTCGCCGGCGGGCACGGCCTCGCCCGGATACTGGCAGAACCACCGCTTGCGCTCGGTGTCCCAGCAGAGACGCAGGCACTGGAAGCTGCCGGCGGGCAGCTCCGAGCCGTCGCGGAGCCTGGTCCCGTCGGGGAACTCGACCAGGTACTGCTGCAGCGGCCGGTAGCCGAACACGTACTTGACCTCGTACGTCTCCAGCTCGCCCGAAGGGCCGTCCGTGGTGACAAAGAACTTCTCTCCTTCCCGGAACATCCTGGAGCGGATGCCGAAGTCGATGGCGACCTTGCCCTCGCGCTCCAGCCGCCGGATTGCGTCGCAGGCGTCCTGCCGGGCCCACGTGACGTCGCTGGGGCGAACCGGGGAAGGATTCCCCTGGATGCGGGCGATCGCGTCACGGCGAGCCTCGGAGAGAGAGGCGAGGACCCGTTCGCGCAGCTCGGCCGCCGTGCTGGGAAGCACCAGGGCCCACTGGGCCGGCGTGACGGCCTCGGCCACGGTACGGAGATCCTCCTCGCTGAGCTTCCCGAGGTCGTCCAGGGCGAACTCCAGGTACTCCTGGTTGTCGAAATCGCCCAGGACGAACTCGGGCGTGGCCAGGTCCATGGCACGGTCGTGATCGGAGTCCTCCCAGTCCTCAATCTCCTTCTGGTGGCACTCGGCGCACTTCTGCCGGCCCACGTAGGTCGCGGTCTGTCCCGGCGGATACGCCGACCACCAGTCCAGGCCGACGTACAGCCCGGCAAGAGCGGCGGCGCCGCAAGCGGCGGCAAGGATCACGGGGAGACGGCTGGATAGGCGCATGGACGTAAAGCGGGAGGTCGGAAAGCGGAAGTCGCAGGTCGCGGCGCCAACTCGGGGCGCGGCGGTGGACTCGCAGGGGCCGGAACCCGAAGGTGCGTGGCAGGGGATCGGCACGCCGAGATCGGATGCTCAAAGGTCCTCTCGCGGCCTTTTCGACTTCCGACCTCTGACTTCCGACCTTGGTTTGCCGTTCCTGACTTCGAAGCGGAAAGAACAGCATGGGGCGCCGTCGTGGCGGCTCTCGATGCAGCGGACGCGGCGGCCGACGATGGCCGACATCATCTCCTCGTCCACGCGGCAGACGGTGCGGTCCTCGTCGAACATGCTGATGAACGCGCAGCTCCGCTTGTGGATGATCAACTTGCCGTCCTCTGCCTCAACGTCCACCACGCCCCCCTCGTCGCGCAGCAGATCGATCATCTGGCTGAGGCGCTGTTCGGGACGCTTCGCGGTGATCCGGCGGCGGTAATGGTCGGCCAGGATGCGGCTGACCTGCTTGAGGACCTGTTGCGTGAGCTGGGCCCCGCCGATCCTGCCGATTGCCCTCCAGATCGCCGGGACGACCAGGTGTTGGTTGCTCGCGAACAGCGCCAGCAGGGCCGCGCCCGTGGCCACGTAAAGGTGGCGAGGACGCCCTCGGCCGGGGAGCCGCTCCGTGGTCCGGTGCACGAACCCGGCTTCCATCAACTCGTTGAGCTGCTCGGTGACGGCAGTCCGTGTCACGCCCGTCTCGCTGATCAGCTCGGCCACGGTGCGAGGTTCTTTTCCCACCAGGATCCGAATGATCCGCATGCCCGCCGGGCTGACCAGGGCGTCTGTCATGCTCCGGGGTCTCACAATCGCGGGGGAAAGGCGGCCTCCTGATCGCCGCCGACGGGTTTTCTCAAGAAGTGTTGATAATAACATTCGGGGGCCGCGATCGCAAACCCGCGTTGCCGGAATTCTAAGCCTGGTAAAGAGTTTCCGCACGCCAGACGTGGTTAGCCACGCCCGGGAACCACCCTACAGAGGGGAGGTCTAGCTCAGCAGAGGGGAAGGTGCCGGGCGAACCACTGCCGGGTCTGGTCCCACATGGACTTGGAGAGCACGTGCCCCGCGCCCTCCTCGATGTGGTGCTTGAATTGATCGGCGGCGCCGGCCTTCGCGTAAGCCCGGGCAATGGTCTGGACACCCTGGCGGACCTCGCGGATGGGGCTGCCGCGGTCCTCGGCTCCGAAGTTCAGTAGCAGCGCCCGAGGCGCGATAAGGCCGGCGATGTCGGGCGTGTCGCCGTATTGGAGCCAGCCGGGAATGAAGTTTGGGAAGCAGTGGAGGATCCTGGTTCGGTCGATGGCGGCATAGGTGGGCAGGCAGCAGTTGCCCACCAGGCACTTCAGGCGCGGCTCCCACGGCCCGACCAGCCAAGTGTGGGTCGATCCCATCGAGTGCCCGTAGCAGCCGAGGCGGTCCTTGTGGACCTCGGGCCGCGAGACGAGGTAGTCGATCGCCCGCCGCATGTCGAGGATGTTCTTCCAGGCCATGCACGTGCCGGCCACGACGTAGCGCAGGAACTCGAACCGCTCGTAGCTTCCGCCCTTGAGGTGCTCGTCCTGTCGCTCCTCAAAGCAGAGGGCGTCGGGACAAAGGACCACGTAGCCCAATCGCGCCAAGGCAGCGCCCGTGTGGTGCATGGGATTGCCGGCCAGGCCGGCCGGCTCGGTCTTGCCCAAATGCCACTGGCCGTTGTGCTGGTGCCAGACGGCGATGGCCGGGGCAGGCTTCTCGGCGGTAACGCCGTCCGGCACCAGCAGCAGGGCCGGCACGCGGTCGCCCGGCTCGACCTCGTAGGTGAGCGACTCGACGCGATAACCCTCGTGCTGCGTGATCTCGCGGGTCGCGGGCTTAAGATCGCAGGGCTCGGGCCACGGGCCGCCCAGACACCTGAGCAACTGCGATCGGAGCTCGTCGTTGGTCATGGCGCTTCTTCCTTCGCAGCGGGCGTGGCCTGCGGAAAGCTGGGCGGCGAAGATTCCGGCGGCCGACGCCGCGAGGAACCCGCGGCGATGGACGCCGCCATTCGCGGAGGAATCGGCAGACCCTGTCATGGCGCGATCCTGCATCAAAGCCCGAAGCGTTAGCGAGGGGAAGCACATCCGAGGCGTCCCGCGCTGACGCTTCGGGGTCCAGTTCTCAGTGCCAGAAATGCGCTAGTCGTTCTTGCGGCGCAGGGTGAAGGCCGTGTAGTGAATTCCGGTCTCATCATCCACGATCATGGCCCCGCCCGGCGCCAGGTACTGCTGGAGCACCTCGAACGGCGGCAGCGGGTTCTTCTCCAGCGCGGCCTCCACGGACATGAAGAACGGGTTGTCCGCGGCGGCCTCGCGCAGGCGGTCGCGGGTCCGCTGGGCGTTGATCATGTCATAGGCCCAGCGGAACACCTCTTCCGGCCGATCGAAGCTGATCAGCGAGGGCTTCGCGCCGCCGCACTGGCGCACGATCTTCGAGGCGATGAGCTTGAAGTCCAGCGTGTCGGCCAGGGCCTCCTCCGGGTTATTGGACAGGGACACGACCTTGTGGAACAGCTCGGGCCGGTCGGTGATGATCAGGTAGTCCTTGACCACCCCAAAGCATGGCTCGGGCGGCCGCGGTCGGTCGAGGTCCACGGGTCTCGCCTCGTTGGGCTTGGATTGCGCGCGGCGCGGGCGAGGCGGAATTGCCTGATAGAACTTGTTTCCCGCGTACAGGTCGGAGCGGATGTTCTCTTCAAACCTCGCCGACAGCTTCCCAAGCGTCTCCTCGACCGGTTCGGTGTCCCGGAGCTTCAGGCCCCAGCACCAGGAGTTGCTGCGGAGCGAGACCGGGGCCTGGCGGTCGATCCGCGTGAAGTGGGTGACGCGACCCTCCAGCGACCGGATGATGTCCCGCTCCAGGTCGATGCCGGTCGGCTCCTGGACGGTGCGGCGGAGGTTGTCGTCCACGGCCCCCTCGCCCTGGAAGCTGTCGATGATCTCGCGCAGGTTGTCGAACGTGGTCTGGAACCGCCAATGGAACGTGGCGTAGCTGGCCACGTCGGCCGGGACCCACGACTCGGGCCGCACCTCGCCCGACTCCAGGGCGATCATCTCCACGATGCCGTCGCGCGGGTTGTCCAACAGCAGATGGAAATGGGCCACGGAGTCGAACTGGCCCGCGTCGAGGGCCACGCTTCCGCCCATCGCCATCACGCCGTCGAGCCCCAGGGCGGGCAGCGTGGCCGTGGCCAGGCGGACCTGGGTGTTGTCCTGGCCGATGTTCTTCATCAGGGCAATAGGGTCGAAATACCAGAAGAACTGCGGCGCAAGGTCCTTGGTTCCGCGGCATTTGCGCATCACCGCGGCGTACTTCTCGTTTTCCTTCAGGCGCCCCTCCGCCCGGCCGTCCCACGCGCCGAGCAAGCCTTTGAGCACCTCCAGGTCGCTGCCAGCCACGAGGGTGTCGTCCTTCTCGAAGTAGGCCACCTTGCGCTTGCGCGGGCCCACCCCGTCGTAAACCACGAGCGTGGTCTCGCCGATCGCCTCCTCGCTTCGGGCGGCGTTCTGCTTCTCCATTTCCTCGGTGCCCCGCTTGAGCAGGCGGCGGGCATTGGAAAGCTGATCGCCCACGTCGAGCAGCACGACCGCGGCTGGCGGAGCGGCCTCCGGAGCAATCAGGGCGAAGGTCATCTCGCCCTGCGGCAGCGTAAGGATCTCGGTCAGCGACAGCCCGACCTCGTCCTTGAGACTGGCCACGGCCTCCGTGATCGAGCCGTAGAGGTCCTTGACGAGCGGCTTGAGTTGCGGGTCTTCGCTCATCCTGCCCGCAGCGGTGTTCATGAACCGCTGGGCCACGTCCGGCGCGTCGGCCACGGAGAAGACGAGGACGGTGCTGTCGGGCAAGAGGCTTGCCGCAGCAGGCCTCTCGGCGAGGGCCTGTCCGCAGCAGGCCAACCCGCTCAGCAGGGCTAGAAGCGCGATCGCGAGCCCCAGGGCGCGACCTGAACGAGTCCGCGCACTTGTTCTCATGGCAACCTCCTTTTCCTGAGGGGATAGGGACGCGCGCCAGGCAAACGCGTGCGGCGCGCACCAGCGGCACGCACCGTCCTTCGTCGCGGCCCCCGGAATCTTGACATGGGGCGAGGAGAATAACCCTTTACCACGCTGGAGAGTGGATTACAGTATAGAGCTACGGGGGTCGGGCGCCCACCACGGGCGGCTTCGAGACGACTCGTATTCGACAAGGGGAAAGTCGTGCCCTTGGATGTCCAGTGTCAAGGCTGCGGTAAGAAGTTTCGCGCCGGCGATCAACTTGCCGGGAAGAAGGTCCGATGCCCGAGTTGCAAGGCCGTGATCCAGGTCGGCGGGAGCGCTGCGACCAAGGCGCCAGCCACTCAGCAGGCGCCCAAGGGCGCCGCGGCGGGGGTCACGCAGGCCGCCACCGCGCAGGCGGCCGGAAAGGCCAAAGTGGCCGAGAAGGCCGAATGGCACATGATGACCGACGAGGGCGAGGAGTTCGGGCCGATCACGAAATCCGAGCTCGATAGCTGGGTCCAGGAGGGCCGTGTGGACGCCAAGTGCCAGGTGCTCAAGGACGGCTGGGAGCAATGGAAGTGGGCAGACGACGTCTATCCGCAACTGGCCGACGGGGCGCAGGCCGCGCCTTCCGCCGAGAACCCGTTCGCTGGACTGGGCGACGCCGGGCCCACTGCCGACGTCCCGGTGGTCGCGCCGTCCAAGGCGCCGCAGACCCCGACGGTGCAGACGGCCCCCACGTTCCCGGCGGCCTCCAGCGGCGCAAGTGGGGCGGGCTCGCCCCGACTCCGCGCGGCCCTGGCCGAGACGCGACCGTGGGTCTTGTTCCTGTCGATCCTCGGCCTGGTGCTCAACGGGCTGGGCGCGTTCATGGTCCTCTGGGTCATCTTCGTCCTCACCGTTGCGATCGGCGTGGGCGGACTGCTGCTCGGCACGGCGCTGCTCATCGGGCCCGGGCTGTGGATCGCGGCCTCCTTCTTCCTCCTCCAGTACGGATTGCGGCTGGGCAACTACCTGCGATCCGGGGCGGCGGGCGACCTGGATGGCGCCATGGTCGCCCAGCGCTCGTTCTGGAGGTTCCTGGGGATCGTGGTCCTGGTCATCCTCGTGCTGTACCTCGTGGTCTTCGTGATGACCCTCGCGCTGGGCGGAATCGCGGCGCTGACCGCCGGGCCGGCATTGTAGCCGCGCGGGCGTGAGGGCCGGGCGCGAGGGGGATGGCTGCGGGTCGGCCAGCGGCACGCGGCGACTCACAAGATGAACCGGCTCAGGTCCTCGTCCTGGGCCACGTCCTTCAGGCGCTGCTGGACGTAGGCCGCGTTGACCGTCACGCGGCCGAGCTTCATCTCCGGCGCCTCGAAGCTCACTTCTTCGAGCAGCCGCTCCATGATCGTATAGAGGCGGCGCGCCCCGATGTTCTGCGTGGTCTGGTTGACGCGAAACGCCGTGTCGGCCAAGGCCTCCAGGGCGTCGTCCTCGAAGACCAGCTCGATGCCCTCGGTGCCCAGCAGGGCCTCGTACTGCCGGGTGAGCGCCCCTTTGGGCTCGCGGAGGATGCGCACGAAGTCCTCACGCGTGAGGTCCTGAAGCTCCACGCGGATCGGAAAGCGGCCTTGAAGCTCGGGCATCAGGTCGCTGGGCTTGGCGCGGTGAAAGGCCCCCGCCGCGATGAACAGGATATGGTCGGTACGCACGTACCCGTAGCGGGTCTGCACCGAGGTGCCCTCGACGATCGGCAACAGGTCGCGCTGCACGCCTTGGCGCGAGACGTCGGCCCCGTGCGCCTGCTCGGTGGCCACGACCTTGTCCATTTCGTCGATGAAGATGATGCCCGTGTTCTCGGCCAGGTCGATGGCCGCGGCGTTGACCTTCTCCTGGTCGATCAGGGCTTCGCACTCCTGCTCGAAGAGGAACTCCCCGGCCTCGGCCACTGTCATCTCGCGGCGCGTGGTCTGGCGGGGGAGGATCTTCTCGAACATGCCCTGGAGGTCGATGTCCATGTGCTCCATGCCGGCGCCGGTGAACATCATGGGCGTGGTCTTGCGCTGGACGTTGATCTCCACGCGGCGGTGGTCCATCTCGCCCGAGACCAGCATCGCCCGCATCTTCTCCCGATTGCGCTCGTAGCGCTGGGCCGAGTTGGGACCGTCCTCGGTGGTATCGAAGCCGGGCGGCGGCGGCAGCAGAAGCTCCACCAGGCGCTCGTTGACCCGGCGGCGCGCCTCCGCCTCCACGTTCTTGCGCTCGCCCTCCCGCACCAGCCCGATGGCGTTTTCCACCAGCTCGCGGACCATGCCCTCCACGTCGCGGCCCACGTAGCCGACCTCGGTGAACTTGGTGGCCTCGACCTTGACGAACGGCGCGCCCGTGAGCCGCGCCAGGCGGCGCGCGATCTCGGTCTTGCCCACCCCGGTGGGGCCGATCATCATGATGTTCTTCGGGGCCACCTCGGCGCGCATCTCCTCGGCAAGCTGCTGGCGACGCCAGCGGTTGCGCACGGCCACGGCCACGGCCCGCTTGGCGTCTTCCTGGCCCACGATGTGGCGTCCGAGTTCTTCGACGATTTGGCGGGGCGTCAGGTCGCGCAAGCCAGCTCCTCCACGACGATGTTCGCGTTCGTATAGACGTCGATGCCCGCGGCGATCTCCAACGCGGTCCGCACGATCTGGGCCGCCGAGAGATCGCTGTGGGCAATCAACGCCCGGGCGGCCGCCACCGCGTAATTGCCCCCCGAGCCGATCCCCAGCACGCCGTCGGTAGGCTGGATCACGTCGCCGTTGCCCGTCAGCAGCAGGGTGTGCTCGGCGTCAATCACGGCCAGCAGGGCCTCCAGACGTCGAAGCGCCCGGTCGGTGCGCCAGTCCTTGGCCAGCTCGGTGGCCGCGCGGGGGACGTTGCCGGGATAGTCCTTGAGCTTGATCTCGAATCGCTCCAACAGGGCGAAGGCATCGGCCCCGGCGCCCGCAAACCCCACGATCACTTTGTCCTCCGCCAAGCGGCGGATCTTCAAGGCGTCGCCCTTCATGATCGTGCTGCCGACGCTCACCTGACCGTCGCCGCCGATGGCCACCACGCCGCCGTGGCGCACGGTGAGGATCGTCGTGGAGCGGGTCTTCATGGCGGCGAGGTTCCGGTCGAGTGCTTGGGAAGAAGCGCAATGTTTCAATATGGCAGAAGCGAGGGCGACTGGCCAGGGGGCCGCATTCCGCCTGCCGGCGGGCCTGAGCCGGTTCGAACGGGATTCAGCCCCTGAACGCGGCCGGACCCGATGCGACATGTCACCCCCCCCATAAGTGCTTCTTTCGGCATCCTTGAAAAACGTTCTCCGGGGCGCTGGGCATGGTTGCATGGGGTGGATGGAGCGATTAGGCTATCTGGTTGCTTCGGCAGGCGTTGCCGTGGCCCCGCGACCGCGGGAAGGCCTTGCAGTCAACGGGAGGTTTGTTTCCCAGCTTACGAGGAGGACACTGCGATGAGACGAATGGGACTGTGGATGGCCCTCGGGGCGGTGGCGTTGCTCGCCGCAACCGACACGGCCTGGGCCGCCAAGTGTATGGACAGCACATGCTGCCGCTTGGGCGCGCGGCGGTGCAGGGTGCTGTTCCGCGCCCGAGAGACCTGCGCGCCGTGCTGCACGCCAGTGCCGTGCTGCGATCCGTGTCAGCCGATCCGCTGCTGCGATCCGTGCCAGCCGGCCACATGCGCCCCCGCGGGTGAGGCCCCGGCTGAGAAGCCTTCGGAGCCCGCCTCGGAGTCGCCGGCCGATCTGCCCAAGCCGCCGGCGGAGAAGCCCAAGCCCAAACTCCCGCCCGAAGCACCGCCGCCCAAGCCGGCCGAGAAACCGGCCGAGAAACCGGCCGAGAAACCGGCCGAGAAACCGGCCGAGAAACCAGCCGAGAAACCAGCCGAGAAACCAGCCGAGAAACCAGCGGAGAAGCCCGCACCGCCGCCCAAGCCGGCGGAGAAGCCCGTCGAGAAGCCGGCGCCCGCCGAGAAGCCCGCGCCGCCGCCCAAGCCGGCCGAGAAGCCGATGCCGAAGCTGCCGGGCCTGCCCGGTGAGAAGCCCGTGACCCCGCCTCCGCCCAAGCCGACCGAGGTGCCCGAGGCACCGCCTCCGAAGACGAGCCTGCGGATTTGGACCGACGACACGGGCTGCTACTCGCTGGCCGCGCGGCTTGTGGGCTACGAGGGCGGAGTCGTCCGGCTTTGCACGCCCTCGGGCCGCTACTACCGCGTGGCCTTCGACCGCCTGAGCACCGCGGATCGTTCGTTCGTCCAGACGAGATTCGAGGCCCTGGCGATGAGCCGCTAGGCAATCTCGACACCGCCTTGCAGCG
Organism: uncultured Pirellulales bacterium; assembly: GCA_964434165.1. Lineage (GTDB taxonomy): Bacteria > Planctomycetota > Planctomycetia > Pirellulales > Thermoguttaceae > CAYSUS01. The sequence goes on along the minus strand of CAYSUS010000146.1, from coordinate 1,984 downwards.
CGGCCGACCAAGGCCTGGCCGGACTGCCTGCACCGAACGGGGCGAGAGCCGGTCAAGGCGGCTGACCGCCGCCGACGGATAGAAGACGGATGATCCACACGCCCGGCCGGCGGGTTCGCGCAGATCCCGCCGGCCGGGTCTTCGTTTGGAGCTTCCTCTCCCACCGGAGCCTGTTCAGCGCCCGAGCGGCTTCTTGTGGCGCGCGGGGTCGGTTATCTTGGACACCATGAGCCAGCAAGCCCAACCCGAGCCCGACGTCGTACGCAGCCCGGACATGATGAACCGGGAGGACACGGCCCTGCTGGTGGTCGATGTTCAGCAGAAGCTGGTTCCCGCCATTGCCGGCCACGCCCGCGTGGTGTGGAACATCCGACGGCTCATCGACGGGGCCAAGGTGCTCGGACTGCCGGTCACGGCCACGGAACAGTATCCGAAGGGGCTTGGGCCGACCGTGCCGGAACTGGCGGAACGGCTGGGCAAGATCCCCTCCAAGCTGGCCTTCAGTTGCGCCGAGTGCGCCGACCTGCTGGCAGGCCTGCGCGAACGCGACGTGTTCCGCGTTCTCCTGTGCGGGATCGAGGCCCACGTCTGCGTGCAGCAGACGGCCCTGGACCTGCTGGCCGACGGGTGGAGGGTTTACGTGGCGGTCGATGCGGTGGGATCGCGGTACGACTTCGATTACCGGACCGCGCTGGCCCGCATGGACGCCTCGGGCGCCACGCTGACGACCACCGAGGCCGCGCTGTTCGAGTGGTGCCGCGTGGCGGGGACGCCTGAATTCAAGCAAATCAGCCGTCTGGCGCGGGAGCTGGCACCGGCTTGAGCCACGTCACCAGAGGACCCACGTACCGCATGGTATGCCAAGGGTCGCTCTCTGAGAGTTCGGTTAGCGCCCCGACCGGCTGGACCGGGACGAGCGTCCCGACGACGAGGAGCCCGTGCGCGGCTGGAACCGGCTTCGCATTCGCTCCAGGACGGCGGGCGGCAATCGAGGAGCGGCAGGCTGAGCGGATGGAGTGGAAGGGCGGCTCGATCCCGAGCTTCGGCCGCCGGCGTTGGTGCGTCCCACCTGCACGCCCTGGCCGACCAGGGCGGACAGGGCCTGCTCCACGGCGGCCGGGTTGGCCCCGTTGAGCGTCACCACGCGCATGGTCTGGTTCGTTTCGGCCGCGGCCTCGTCGATCCGCTCGACCAGCTCCTTGACCTCCTGGAACAGGAGGTCGGGCGCTACAACGATCAAGGCGTTGTTGCGGCTGTCCACTCCGATCGACATCTTTTGCTGGATGTCGGCGGCGCTAGTGCCACCGCCCCCAGCCCCGCCCCGACGGCTGCCGCGCAGCATCTGGATGAACTCCTGCGGGGTGGGCTGGCGCTGGCGTCCTCCCGCGGCCCCGCCCGTGATCAGCCGGTCCTGATAGACCTGCTTGACCAGCTCGGCCACGTCCTCGGCCGTGGTGTTGACCACGGGGATGACGCGCGGCTTGGGCTTCACGAGCACGTCCTCGGGGCTCTCCTTCTGATCGAGGATCTTCAGCAGCTCTTCGATCATCTCCAGATCCTGGGGGCCGGCCTGAACGACCAGGGCGTTCAGTCGCGGATCCGGGGTGATCTGGATGGCGCCGCTAGGGGTGACCGCCCCGCCGGGACCTCCCAGGCCCAGGAGCGAGCCGAGGATGCCGCCGCCCGCGTCCCCCAGCGCCGCCCCGGCCAGGTCGCCGATCAGGCCGCCGCGCCCGCCGCTGCCGCCGGAGGCGCCCGACGTGCCGCCGCCGAAGATGCGGTCGAGCGTCTCGGCGACGACGTCGGCCTTCGCGTTCTTCAGGTAGAACACGGTGACCTCCATCTCGCCCGCAAAGGTCGGATCGGAGACCATGTTGATCAGGTCCTCGAAAGCGTCCGAGGCAGGCGAGGGCGGTTCTGAGCAGGTCGATACGCCGACCGGCGAGCTTCACGAACGCCTCCGCCTTTGATTCGGAGCCGTCCT
>CAYSUS010000145.1:0-14560 GCA_964434165.1 uncultured Pirellulales bacterium | reverse complement strand
GGAGCCGGGCCCCGATGTTCTCGCCCACGTCCACGTCGGCGATGTCGATGGAAACGATCTCGAACGCGGTCTGCGAATCGAGTCGCCGGCCGAGCACGGTCTTGGAAATCAGATCGGGGTTCTCCAGCACTTCCAGGTGCGTCTGGCAAGAGCCGATGGCGCTGACGATGCCCTCGCCGACGCGCGCGATGATCGTCTCCTCGGTGGCTCCACCAATGAGCTGCCGGAGGTTGGCTCGCACGGTCACGCGGGCTTTCACTTTGAGCTGAATGCCGTTCTGGGCAATGCCGTCGAGGGAGTCCTTGCCCGAGGTCTTCGAGGGGCAATCGATGACCTTCGGATACACGCTCGTCTGCACGGCCTCCAGAATGTTTCGACCGGCCAGGTCGATCGCCGTGGCCAGCTTGTAGTCCAGCTCCATGATCTTGGCCTTGCTGGCCGCGACCATGGATCGAATCACCAGGGGCACGTTCCCGCCGGCCAGGTAGTGGGCTTCCAGGGCACGCGTGGTGATGCCCGTATCCTCCTCACTCAGACCGGCTTGGACCGCCATGATCTTCGTTCGCACGATGACGTTGGGGCTGACCTTGCGGAAGGTCATGCCCAACAGGTCGAGGATGCCGATTCCCGCCCCGGTGGTCTTGGACTGGATCCAGAAGCGGAAGTACTTGGCGAACACGAAGAGGGCCACCATCACGACGACGAACACGGCGAAGATGCCGATCATCGTGAGGATCTGCGTGGGCGTCAGCCCGCCTTCGGCGAAAAGCAGCATGGCACAGTCCTTGCAGAGGTGTGGTTCGCAGGGGGAGTCGGGCGGGCGGCCTAACGACGCCCGGTTTCAATGCCCGTCTGTGTAGCGGACCGATAATCCGATGTCAACCGCCGGGCAGTCGCTAGGCGGTCGTTTCGTCGAACGGATCGGGGATCACCGACTCGACGGGCTGGCTGAGCGGGTCGCCGGGATCGGCCACGGCCGACTCGTCCTCGATCGGGCGCACGACGACCCGGTTGGCGCGGACCTGGACCACGCGGACCGCCTGACCGGGATCGATCGGCATGCCCTCGCTGATGGCGTCGATGCTGCGGCCGTCGACGGCGACGACTCCGGCCGGCAGCATCTTGCTTTTCGCGCGTCCCACCTGGCCCACCAGCGACTTCAGCGAGGTCTTGCGAGGGTCGTCGGGCAGCACCTCCTGGCTCGTGGGGGCCATCAGCAGCACCCTGCGGCCGATCGGCGTGCGCGGCCAGTAGTGCAGCGCAACCATCAACACGACGGGCAGTCCGAAGATGGCCACGGTGAGAATGAGGAATCCCGTGCTGGGGCTGTGGCGGAAGCCGAGCACGACCGAGCCCAGCACGGAGCAGGCGGAGAGGAACCCGAGGATCCCGCCCGACGGCACGAAAAGCTCCAGGGCGGCCAGACCCAAGCCCACGACCAGCAGCAAGATCGCCCAGGCCCACAGTTCCATGACGGCTAGCTCTCCTCGACGGACCGGACCAGCACGCGGCTACCGTACACCTCGACCACGACGATCGGGGTGCCGCGCTCGATCAACTCCCCGTCGGCCATGACGTCCACGAGGCGATTTCCAAACCGCGCCTTGCCGCCCGGCGTAAGCTGCGTCGTGGTGACCCCCCGATCGCCCACCAGGTTGCTGTAGTCCACCAGGGACTCACGCTGGCGGATGGTGGCGGCCTCCTCGCCCTCGGGCGGCTCCAGGAACATCCGGTTGAACATCGGCGCGCGGGGGAGCCACTTGCGGGCGACGTACGCCATGCCGATCACCCCGGCGGACGCTCCCAGGAGGATCAGAAGCGACTGCTGGAACTGCTCGAACTGATACGTGTTGCGCGGCAGGACGAAGGTCTGGCTGGCGAGCACGAGCGAGGCAAGAACCAGAATCCCCCCGCCCAGGCCGAAGACGCCGAAGCCCGGCAGGACGAACACCTCCAACAGCAGGCAGCCGATGCCGGCGATGAACAGGATCGCCTCCAGCCAGCCCGCCGTGCCGCCCAGGAAGCGGCTCCAGAAGAAGATCAGGAAGCACACCGTGGCGGCGAAGCCGCCGATGCCCAGGCCCGGCGTGTGCAGCTCGAAGTAGAGCGCGAAGAAGCCGATCGCCAGCAGCAGTCCCGCGGCGGCCGGCGAGGCCAGGGCGTCGATGAGGAAGTCGGCCCAGCCGGGTTCGACCAGCGCCAGGTCGTCCTTCAGGCCGAACTCCGCCTGAAACTGGGCGAAGCTCTCCACCACCAGGTCGGCCAGCCGGTATTCCTTGGCCTGGTCGCCGCGAACGCGCAGGGGCACGCCGGGGCGGGTGACCAGCTCGCCCTTGACCCATTGGCCCTCGCCGCGGGCGGCCTCCACCTCCTCCAGCTCCCGGGAGCAGAAGAACTCCACGTCGCCGTCCCGCGTGTAGCGAAACACCTCGAGGTTCGGGTCCACCATGGCGGCCACCAGCGACCAGGAGCGGTGTCTCCAGGCGCTCTCGGGCCGCGCGATGGTATCGACGATGTCCTTGATCTCTTCCTTGCTGAAATCGTGATTGCCCGGCCCGCCGAGGATCGCCTCGGGCTCGATGACCAGTTGGTCGCACGCCAGGGCGATCAGGGCGGCGTCGCCGCGGGCCGTCTCCGCCACGTAGGCCACGGTGTGGACCCGGGCGGTCTTCAAGTCGTTGGCCAGGTAGTTGGCCAGTTGGATGCTGTCGGTGGGCGAGCCGCCGGCGCTGTCGATCCACACCACGACCAGGTTGACGCCGCGGTCGAGGATCGCGTCCTCGATCATCGTCTGGGTCTGGCGGATCCGCTCGTGGTCGATCACGCCCTTCAGCGGCACGCCGATCGCCACCCAGCTCTCCGAAAGGGCCAGGTCTTCCTCGACGGCCTCCGGCGGCAGCCCCAAAGCCCGCGCGACCTCCCGGGGCTCCGAGGCAAGGTAGCCGACGAAGCGGAGCTTGCGGGCCTCGCTTCCGGAGAACACGGCCGGCTGGCCCGCGGCGATCAGCGCCTCCGGCTCGCCGATGATGGTCTTCTCCTCCTCGCGCAGCCTGGCCAGGCCCTCCGGCGTGACGTACTCCGTGCCCAGCTCCGTCTTGACCTCGAGGACCTCCAGGGCCGGGTCGAGAAACGCCAGGGCGATCTCGGACGGGAAGTTCTTCCGGCGCTCCGCGATCACCTTGTAGGTGCTTCGCATGTAGGGCTCGATCGTTTCCTCGTCGATCCCGGCCGAGCCGATCTCCGCGTCGGCCGCCATGATGATCTCGTCGCAGGCCAGGACGGCCAGCACCGCGTGTCCCTGGATCGAACTGGGCACGTAGGCCACGGTCTGCGCGGCGGTCACCTCGCGGCTGGTGAGAAAGCGGGCTAGGTCCGAGCAGGCCCCGAACTCGCTCCCGCGCCCGAACCGGCTCTCCTCGTCGCGGACCTCGAACTGAAAGATCAGCACCGGACGGTACGATTCCGCCTTGGCTTTGTCGAGGGCCTTGCGCACGAAGCGGCGCACCGTGGCGTAGGTGTCGCCGGTGATGGGCAGCTTCACCTTCATCAGGTGGCCCACGCGCCGCTCGGCGTCCCCGGAATCGGCGTCCGAGGCGGCGTCCTTGCCGTCTTTCTCCGCGGCTTGCTCCGCTTGAAGCCCGCGCCCCGCCCAAGAGTGTGGCCAGAGCAAGACGAACGCGAACAACGCGGCCGCCAGGGCGCGGCCGGCACTGCGACAATCCGATTGCCGAAAAGGACGGGCTGCCATCCGAGGTACCAACTCGCGCAGGGTGAACGCGGCCTAACCTAGCTAACAGAACGAGGTTCGGCGCACTAGATTATAGGACTTCTTCCGGGCGGGCGTCAATCAGATGCCCGCTCGCAGAGCGGTCCGGTCGCTGCCACGCGGGCCGGACGCGGTGATGCCGGTTGCGCCGATACGCGGGTTTCTGCGGCAGCGGCAGCATGCTGAGCCCCGTCGCCCCTGCCCGGACACGTCAGCCGGCAACAGCGTGTTAGCGCCGCGCAAGCGCGCCGAAGCCCGCAGGCCCGGATGCCGGCGAGGGGGAGGGTGCCGTGCAAATCGCGTCGGACGTAGACAGGGGCCCTCAGCGGCGCGGGGCGCTGCCCGGGCGCTCGGGCTGCGAGGCGGCGCGAGGCGGGTGCTCGGTCACCATCTTCCACCCTTTGGGGACCGAGGCATGAAAGGGGTCGCCGGACAGGAAGTCCAACACGTTTCGGGCGTTGACCTTCATGTCGTGGAACCGGTAGGAGACCTTGTCGTCGTTGGGAAGCACGGTCAGCAGGGCGATGGGCCGCATCTCGCCCATCGTCAGGATCATCTCGGCCGACTTGAACTCGGCTCGGTCCTGCTGGTACTTGGGGAAGGCCTGCAGCCACACCTGGCCTTCGACGCCCTCGGGCGGCTGGGTGAGTCTGATCCAGTAGCGTCTGCGGAGGTCGCCCGCCGTCGAGCCGAACAGAAAAGGGAGCGGGCCCTGAGAGATGGTCTCGCCGCGCAACTGAGGCGGCAGGACGTACTTGGCCACGGTCTTCTGCTTGGGGTTGTACTGATAGACCGCCTCGCCGTCGCAGATCCACTTCTCGGCCCGCTCGCCGTGGATCTCGAACCGGCCCTTGTCCGGGGCGGCGTACCAGATCTTGCCCTCGTCCTTGTAGGTGGGGGCCGCTCGCCCGTCCGCCGCGGTTCGGCCGAAGCCCTGCAAGTACTTGAACTGGGTCACCTTGCACTCGAAGGTCTTCACCTTCTTGCCTTGGGTCTCCCACTGCGTGAGCACCCAATCGACCTGGTCCTGCTGCTGCGGCGTGAGCGTAAATGGTGCGGTGGGGCGGGGTTGGACGCGGCGCTCGATCGTCGGGGCCCGGGGCGGCGCGGCCTGGTAGGGCGGGGCCTGCGCCTGGCCGGCCGGCTGCGACGCCCTGGGGGGCGCCGGGGCGTACCGAGGATCGCCCGGCCGAGGCGGTGCCTGGCCCGAGGCCAACTCCGCGACCAGAACGAGGACCGTTATCGATGCCAGTGCAATACGAAGCGCCATTGGGTTCCTCCCAGGGCTTTATCTGGTGCTTTGACTGGAACCTTGATTCCGGGCGGCCCGGCTCGTCGGCCTCCCCGTTCGGGCCGGGGCGGATTGTAACCATAAGCGACCCATAGGCAGAAGGGCGATTCCCCGGCGGCCGTGGATGCCTTTGAGCCAAGTCCGCTGGTACCCAGAGCCGCCCAGCGATACAGAGGGGTTGTCTTTTCCCGTTTTACGCAAATCTCCAGGTCGCCAGGTCTGCCTTGCGCGTAAGGAAACGCGTGCAAGAGTACGGAGCAGGGGCGCACGAAAGCCCCGGGAGAGGAGGTCAAGGACCCGATTGTGCGAAGCACCTTCGGGCCGCCTGGGCAGAAGGGGGGTTGTGGCCGCATTTTCCTCCCAGGATCGTGCGCGGCTATCTGGCATTGCCGTTTGCCACGTCCCGCCGATCCCCTACAATCTCCGCCCTTGCCCGACAAACCCCCTCGGCACGGATGCCGGACTCATGCGGCTGGCGCTCGTCCACGACTGGCTGACAGGAATGCGAGGGGGCGAGAAGTGCCTGGAGGTGCTCTGCCGCCGGTTTCCCGATGCGCGGCTGTTCACCCTCCTGCACGCGGTGGGCAGCACTTCGCCGGCCATCGAGCGGATGCGGATCACCACCAGTTTCCTGCAGCGTCTGCCGGGCGCGGTGCGTCATTACCGCTGCCTCTTGCCGCTGATGCCGTCGGCGGTCTCGGGCCTGAGACTGCCGCCGGACGTGGACATGGTGGTCAGCTTCTCGCACGCGGTGGCCAAGAGCGTGCGCGTGCCGCAGGGCGTGCCCCACGTGTGCTATTGCTTCACGCCCATGCGCTACGCATGGCACCGGCGCGAGGATTACTTCGCCGCCTCGGCGCGGGTCGCGCAGACGACCGTGGCCGCGGTGCGCAATAGGGTGCTCGACTGGGTCCGCGACTGGGACCGTGACACCGCGGAGCGGGTGACCCACTTCGTGGCCATCAGCCGCACCGTGGCCAGACGCGTCGCGGAGTGTTACGGCCGTCCCAGCCGCATCATCCACCCGCCCGTCGATACGGAGTTCTACACGCCGGCCCGGTCCCCCGTTGAAAGAGTGAGGCCGTTCTACGTTTGCCTTTCCGCGCTGGTGCCGTACAAGCGGATCGACCTGGCCATTGAGGCATGCAACCGGCTCGGGCGGCATTTGATCGTGCTGGGCGACGGGCCCGAGCGGAATCGCCTGGCTCGCCTCGCCGGGCCCACGGTGCGGCTGGCGGGCTGGGCCGACCGCGCCGCGATCCGCGACCTCCTGCGCCGGGCCCGGGCATTGATCTTCCCGGCCAACGAGGACTTCGGCATCGTCCCTCTGGAGGCCCAGGCCTGCGCGTGTCCGGTGATCGCGTTGGGCCAGGGCGGGGCCTCGGAGACGGTGCTTCCGGCAGGTCCGGGACAGCCCGGCACGGGGCTGTTCTTCTCCGTCCAGACGGCCGACTCGTTGGGCGAGGCGATGCTCCGCCTCGAGACGCACCCCGACTGGTTCGATCCGCACCTTGCCCGCCGCCAGGCCGAGCGCTTCAGTCTGCCGCGATTCGAGCGGGAGCTGGTGGGCTACCTCGAACAGGTCGCCGCGGGGCAGGTCCGCGCGGCGTAAGCCCGGCCCGACGTAGCGGCCTTTCGCGCCCGCGACGCGCCGATCTGAAGAAGCCCGAAGCGTCCGCGAGGGACGGTTCCAGCGGTGTCCGCGAGGGACAGCCTGCCGCGCGACAGCCGCCGGCCGGCCCCGCAGTGTCCGGGGCCCCTTCGGCAGTCATCGCATCCGCGTGGCGGGCGGAGCGCCGGCTGTCGTCGTTCGGGGGATTACCCCGGGCCCGCACCGGATACAATGCACGGTGCCTCGCGGGCTCCGGGCATGCGCGCGAGGCGCCCATCGCGACCCGCGTCCCAGAAAGGAATCGGCCATGCGAATCGCCGTGTTCAGCACCAAGACCTACGACGAGCAGTTCCTCAAGGCGGCCAACCGCCACGCCGGGCATGATCTGCACTTCTTCGAGCCCCGCCTCGCGGAGCGGACCTGCAAGCTCAGCGAGGGATTCGAGGGGGTGTGCGCGTTCGTCAACGACCAGCTCAGCGAACCCGTGCTCGACTGCCTCGGGTCCAACGGGACCCGCCTGGTGGCCATGCGGTGCTCGGGCTTCAACAACGTCGATCTCCGCGCGGCCGATGAGCTGGGCATCACGGTGGCGCGCGTGCCGGCCTATTCGCCCCATGCCGTGGCCGAGCACACCGTGGCCATGATCCTGGCCCTGGCGCGGAAGCTCCACAAGGCGTACAACCGCGTGCGCGAGAGCAACTTCAACCTGGAGGGCCTGCTCGGGGTCGAACTGCACGGCAAGACGGCCGGCGTGATCGGCACGGGCAAGATCGGGGCCATCGTGGCCAGGCTGCTCGCCGCGTTCGGCTGCCGCGTGCTCTGCCACGACGTTCGCGAGGACCCCGAGCTGGTCGCCCTGGGCGCGGAGTACGTCCCGGTCGAGGAGCTCACCGCGCAAAGCGACGTGATCACGCTGCACTGCCCCCTGCTTCCGCAAACGCACCACATCATTGACCAGGGCGCCTTGGAGCAGATGAAGGACGGCGTGATCCTGGTCAACACGAGCCGTGGAGGGCTGGTCGACGCCCGGGCCGTGGTCGGGGCCCTCAAGTCGCGCAAGCTGGGAGCCCTGGGCCTGGACGTCTATGAAGAGGAGGCCGACCTGTTCTTCGAGGACCTCTCCGCCCAGGTGATCCAGGACGACGTATTCGCGCGGATGCTCACGTTTCCCAACGTGATCATCACCGGGCATCAGGCGTTCTTCACCGAGGAGGCCCTGGAGGCGATCGCCGCGCAGACGATCGAGAACATCTCGGCCTTCGAGCAGGGCCGCAGCCCGCCGGGGCTGATCGAGGTGGAGAAGGTCATGGGGTGAGTCCCACCGGTGGGCTTGAACCCTGCTCCTCCCGCGCTTCCGTCGCGGAGTGCCCTGGAAGCGGCGTTGCCCAGGCAGGGCACGCCTCCCCGCATCCGGGCGAACGGCTCCTGTCCTTGCGCACTGGAACCGCCGTCGTGCGAGAGCGGGCCCTTGCCCACGTCCGTAAACTTCACTGGGGGGCTGAACACGCTTGAAGGAGGCGCGGAGGTGAGGAATCCCCACGGGAGGCAGGCTGTTGCCCGCCGCGCGGGTCATGTCAACTCGGCAGCGGTGATCGTGATCGGGTCGGTCGTGGTGGCCGGCGTACTGACGCTCGGGCTGGCCGTGCTGGGGTGGGTCAACCGTCCGTCGGCGGGGCGCGAGGTCACGCTGTTTTGCGCGGCGGGCCTGCGCGGGCCGGTCGAGGAAATCGCCCGCGAGTACGGCAGCGCGTACGGCGTTTCGGTGCGCGTCCAGTATGGCGGGTCGAACACCCTCTTGGGGCAGATCGAGGCGGGCAAGGTCGGCGACCTGTTCCTGGCGGGCGACCAGACCTACGTGGAGCTCGCCCGGCAGAAGGGCCTCGCCGCGGAGATCCTGCCGGTCGCCGTGATGCGGCCCGTGATCGCCGTGCGCAAGGGGAACCCCGACTCGATCCACGGCGTGGACGATCTTCTGCGCGAAGACCTTCGCGTGGCCCTGGGCAGTCCGGACCAGACGGCCATCGGCAGGCTCGTGCGCCAGGAGCTGAAGCGATCGGGCCATTGGGAGAGGCTCCACGCCCACGTCACCTCGGGGGGGGTATACAAGCCGACCGTGACGGACCTGGCCAACGACGTCGAGCTGGGCAGCGCCGACGCGGCCATCGTGTGGGACGCGATCGCGCGCCAGCACCCCAAGCTCGAGGCCGTCGCCGTGCCGGAGCTGAAGGACGCGCGGAGCCACATCGCGCTGTGCGTGCTCACGAGCACGGCCGATCCGACCGCCGCGCTGCGGCTGGCGCGCTACCTGGCGGCCTCGGACCGCGGCCTGCCCGTGTTCGAGTCGATGGGCTACGAGCCGGTCGAAGGGGACGTATGGGAGGAAGTCCCCGAGATTACGTTCTTCGTCGGGTCGGTCAACCGCCGCGCGCTGGAGCAGACGGTCAACGAGTTTCAGGACCGGGAAGGCGCGGTCGTGAACACGATCTACAACGGCTGCGGCATCCTCACCGCGCAGATGCGCACGATCCGCGAGGGACAGTCGGGCGGGTTCCCCGACGCCTACATGGCCTGCGACGTCTATTACCTGGAGAACGTCAAGGAGTGGTTTCAGGAGGCGGTCAACGTCTCCCAGACCGAGATCGTGATGGTCGTCGAGGAGGGCAACCCCAAGGGGATCGAGGCGCTCGCCGACCTCGCGCGGCCCGGCGTGCGCGTGGTCGTGGGCCAGCCCGAGCAGTGCACCATCGGGGCGCTCACCCGGCAGATGCTCCAGAGCGAGGGAATCCACGATCAGGTGATGGAGAACGTGGTCTCCCAGACGGCCACCTCGGCGATGCTCGTGCCGGCGATCACCACGAAGTCGGCCGACGTGGCCCTGGCCTACGCCACCGACTGCAAGGCCGAGGCCGCGCGCGTCGATGCGGTGCGGATCGATTCGGAGCACAACAAGGCGGTTCAGCCGTTTGCCATCGCCCGGTCGAGCGAGCACAAGAACCTCTCGCGACGGCTGTTTCGGGCGATCGCGCTCTCGGCCGCGCGGTTCGCCGAGGCGGGGTTCGACTTCCGACTCGACCCGGAGGGGGAGTCGTGCGCCGTGGTGTTTCCGTTGCCCGAGGCCAAGCCCGGGGACGCGCCATGACGCCGGGTCCGGCATCGAGCACGCCGGGCGAGCACCGGCCGCCGAGCGACGCGTGGTTCTTCCTTGCGCTGGGGCTGATCGGCGGGTTCTACGTGCTGCTGATCGTGGCCCTGCTCGCGGCCGACGCGGCGTACGTGGCCGTCACCGATCCGGCCACGCCGCACCTGGACGAGCAGTTCGCCGAGGATCATCCGGTGCTGTCGTGGGCGTTGGACAATCCCGTCGCCGCAGCCCTGGCCAAGCCGGAGATCCAGTATGCCGTGGCGCTGAGCCTGATCTCCTGCACGCTGACGGCCATCCTCTCGCTGTGGGTTGCCGTGCCCGTGGGGTATTTGCTCTCGCGGTTCCGCTTTCCCGGGCGGAACCTGGTGGACACGATTCTCGACATCCCCATCGTGCTGCCGCCGCTGGTGATCGGGCTGAGCCTGCTGATCCTGTTCCAGTTCGCGCCCCGCGCGGTGCGCGAGGCCGTGGTCTACCAGATCCCGGCCGTGGTGCTGGCCCAGTTCATGGTCGCCTGCGCGTTCGCCGTGCGCACGATGCAGGCGACGTTCCAGCTCATCGACCCGCGGCGCGAGCAGGTGGCCCTCACGCTGGGCTGCAACCGGGCCCAGGCCTTCTGGAACGTGGTCCTTCCCGAGGCCCGGCGGGGCATGATCACCGCCGGCACCCTGGCCTGGGCCAGGGCCCTGGGCGAGTTCGGGCCGCTCTTGATCTTCGCCGGGGCCACGCGCATGAAGACCGAGGTCCTTTCCACCACGGTCTTCCTCGAGCTGAGCATCGGCGACCTGCCGGCGGCCGTGGCCGTGTCGCTCTTGATGGTCGCCGCGGCCGCGGTCGTGCTGGTGGTGATGCGTCTGGCCGGCAGCCGCGAGTGGATCTTCTGAGGAAACGCCGATGATCGCGTGCGAAGACCTCCGCATCGAGCAGGGCGCGTTCAAGCTCCTGGGCGTGTCGCTGGAGATCCCCTCGGGCTCGTACGGGGCGCTGATGGGCCGCACCGGGTCGGGCAAGACCACGATCCTGGAGGCGATCTGCGGGCTGCGCCCCGTGGCCGGGGGAAGAATCCGCCTGCCGGTCGGCGACGTGGTCGCCTTGCGGCCCGCGGAAAGGGATTTGGGCTACGTGCCCCAGGACGGGGCACTCTTCCCCACCATGACCGTCGCGGAACACCTGGCCTTTGCCCTGCGCATCCGCCGCTGGCCGGGCGAGGCGATCCGGCGGCGGGTGAGCGAGCTGGCCGAGCTGTTGGGGATCGAGAACCTGCTCGGGCGGCGGCCGCTGGGCTTAAGCGGCGGCGAGCGGCAGCGCGTGGCCATTGGCCGCGCCGTGGCGTTCCGGCCCGCGGTCCTGTGTCTCGACGAGCCGCTCAGCGCGCTGGACCACCAGACGCGGGACCAGATGTACGACCTGCTCGCCGCGGTACGCCACGAAACCGGGGCGACCGTCCTGCACATCACTCACAGCCGCGAGGACGCCCGGCGCCTGGCCGATACGCACCTCACCCTGGTCGACGGCCGCATTGTGCCGGGGCTGCTGGCCGGGGAAGAGGACTGAGGGGGCGGTCCACCCCGTCCGGCGCTGTCGCAAGAACGCCAGTGGCGCGGCCGCGGCGCGTATGTTCACGCGGGGGCGCGCGATCGGAACGTGGATTCCCGATCGGCGCGGTCCCAAGGAGGGCTTGGTCCGCTCGGTCGCCCCGGTTCTCGGCATCCACGAACCCTCGATCTCACAAGGAGTTCCGGCGCGGCCCTCCCGCCTCCGCCTCGTGCGTCTCCGCGGCGAGCACCGCCGCGCGCCGAAGCAGTCCGGGTTGATCGGCCAATGGTTTCCCATGCGCTTGCCTTTGCGAGAAGCGCGTGGCGCGCGACCTTTTCGTCGCGTTCGGCTTGCGTGGCGCACGCGCCACCCTACGGTTCTTCAGACACGTATAGACGGCGCCGCGGTGCATGCTCTCGTTGGGGGGCGGGGGCCGGCAAGACCGCGGGCCGTGCCGAAGAACCGGGGAATTGGGAGGGGAGTGCATGTCAGTCTTTCGAGCGTTTTCTGACCTTCGTTTGGGCACCAAGCTCATCGTGCTGTTCCTGGCCGTGGGCACGATTCCGCTGGCGGCTGCCGCGCTGGTGTCGTACTTCTCGGCCGACAAGTCGCTGACTACGGCCGGGACCCAGGCGTCCGCCGCGCTGGAGCAGCAAGCCGAGGCGCAGCTCGTGGCGCTTCGCGACGTGAAGAAGTCGCAGGTGGAGCAGTACTACGCCAACTGCCAAACCAATCTTCAGACCCTGGTGACGACCGTGGCCGCGCAGCGCCAGGAGGCGTTCAACCGGCTGACGTCGATCCAGCAGCTCAAGAAGGCCCAGCTCCAGGCGTTCTTCGATCGTCTTCGCAGCGACGTCCAGGCCGTGGCCGCGAGCGAGGACGTGGCGCGGCTGTTCAAGCGGCTGAAGGAACACCACGACGAGATGAAGACCGGGACGGACGAGGCGTTCGACATCTCGACCAGGGAGTTCAAGGACATCTGCAAGCAGTTCGGCGCGTACCTGGCCAAGGTCAACCAGGAGAACGGCTACTACGACACGTTCCTGATCTGCGGCCCGCACGGGCACGTCATGTACACGGTCGCCGGGGAAGGCGATCTGGGGACGAACCTCGCCCACGGACCCTTCAAGGACGAAGGGCTCGCGCACCTGTGGCGCAAGGTGATGGAAACCAAGGAGACCGTGATCGAGGACTACAGCCCGTACGCGCCGAGCAACGGGCAGCAGGCTGCCTTCGTGGGGACGCCGGTCCGTGACACGTCGGGCAAGGCGATCGCCGTGCTCGCCTTCCAGATCCCCTCGGAAGCCATCAACAAGATCGCACAGAAGCGCGACGGAATGGGCACGACCGGCGAGAGCTATGTCGTCGGCAGTTGGAACGGCAAGACCGCCTTCCGCAGCGATATGCTCACGATGGGCGACGGCAAGTACGTCATCGGCTACGAGATCCACACGCCGTACATCGACGCGGCGATCGACGGAAAGACCGGGCAGGGCGTGTTCACCGACAGCGCCGGCAATCCCGTCATGGTCTGCTACGAGCCGCTCTCGATCGCCGGACTGAACTGGGCCCTGGTCTCCAAAATGAACCTGGAGGAGGCCATCGCGGTGACGCCCGAAGGTGCGAAGGAGGACGTGCTCGCGCAGTTCAACAACAAGCTCGGCTACTACGACCTGTTTCTGATCAACCCCGAGGGGTTCTGCTTCTACAGCGTCTGCCACGAGGCCGATTACCACACGAACCTGGTCCGCGGCAAGTTCAAGGACAGCGGCCTCGGCGACCTGACGCGCGAGGTCCTCCAGACGAAGCAGTTCGCCTTCGCCGACTTCCAGCCGTACGCGCCGAGCAACGGCGAGCCGGCGGCCTTCATCGGCCAGCCCGTCCTCAACGAGGCCGGCGAGGTGGACGTGGTCGTGGCGCTTCAGCTCCCCCTGGACCAGATCAACGCGATCATGGGCATCCGCGCGGGGATGGGAGAGACCGGCGAGACCCTGCTGGTCGGGCCGGACTTCCTCATGCGGTCCGATTCGTTCCGCGATCCCGAGCACCACAGCGTCATCGGCTCGTTCGCCAACCCGGCCAAGGGCCGCGTCGAGGGGGAGGCCACCCGCGCCGCGATCCAGAAGAAGCAAGAGGGGTTCATCCCCGACATGACGGACTACGTCGGCAACCAAGTGCTTCTCACCTACACGCCGATCGACGTGTTCGGGACGACCTGGTGCCTCGAAGCGAAGATCGACCGCTCCGAGGCGTACGCCCCGGTGGAGGCCATGCAGGCGACCGCGGCCGGGGCGAAAGCCGGGCTGCTCTCGACGATCGGGATGCTGGCCGTCGGGGCCGTGGTGGCGATCGTGCTGGCCGCGTTCGGGGTGGCCAGGATGATCTCCCGGCCCATCGAGAAGGTGGCCGGCGTGCTGAAAGCCCTGGCCTCCGGCGATTACAGCCAGCACGTGGAGCACGACTCGAAGGACGAGATCGGCCAGATGGCCTCGGCCTTGAACACGGCGGTTGACGCGACGGGCAAGGCCATGAACGACGTCCAGGAGGCCGCCGAGCGCGAGCAGCGGGCCCAGGCCGAGCGCGCCGAGGCCGAGCGCAAGGCCGCCGAGCAGCAGCGGCAGCGCGAGGCCGAGGAGGCGGAGCGAGAGCGCCAGCGCGTCGAGGAGGAGAACCGGCGCCGCGAGGAGCAGGCCGCGCGGGAGCGCGAGCAGGCCGAGCGGGATCGCAAGAAGGGCGAGGAGCTCCGCCGCAAGGTGGACGGCCTGCTTCAGATCGTTGCCGCGGCGGCCGACGGTGACCTCACCCGGAAGGTCACCGTCGAGGGCGACGAGCCGGTCGATGAGCTGGCCGCCGGCATCAACAAGATGCTCGAGGACCTCTCGCAGGTCATCGGCCAGGTGACCGAGAGCGCCGCGCAGTTCAACGAGGGCGCGCGGGTGATCGCCGAGAGCTCGCAGTCACTGGCCGCGGGCGCGCAAACCCAGTCGTCCAGCGTCGAGGAGATGACCGCCTCGATCGAGGAGCTCTCCCGGTCCATCGACACGGTCAAGGAGAACGCCACCGAAGCGGACCGCGTGGCCAAGGACGCCAGCCGCCTGGCCGACGAGGGAGGGCGGGCCGTGCAGCGATCGACGGAATCGATGGAGCAGATCCGCCAGAGCTCGCAGCAGATCAGCGAGATCATCCAGGTGATCTCCGAGATCGCCAGCCAGA
>CAYSUS010000144.1:0-14641 GCA_964434165.1 uncultured Pirellulales bacterium | reverse complement strand
CTTGCCCTCACCCCCGGCCCCTCTCCCGTTTGCGGGAGAGGGGAGTGTGTGGTGCCCGTTATCTTGTCGCCTTTCGTCCCGTCGCCTTTTCGGCCAGCTCAAGGAGATTGTCGAGGTGTCCCTTGGCGTTGCCTTGCACCTCCTCGGCCAACAGGCGCAGGCGCGGGGCATCGGCCAGCTCGTCGATCAGGGCGTCGATGGCGGCGACGTCGTGCTTCTGGCGCGCGATCGCCTGCTCCAGGAGGTAGTCCATGCCCGTGTCGTTCAGCCCCGGAAACTGAGAAGAGAAACGCCCCAGGTCGGGCTGCCCACCCTCGGCCTGGATCGCCTCGACCACGCGCCGGGCGAGCCGAAGCTGGTCCGCGGCGATCGCTTCGAGGGCGTCGGCCGTGTCGTCCCCGGGCTCGAGCCACGGCCGGGCCTGGGCCAGATAGACGGGCAGCGACCGGTAGAGCCTCTGCAGGATGCGGTTCATCGCGTCGATGGCCTGGGACGAAGCCATGGGCCGGGATCCTCGCGGTCAGAACAGTTGCGCGGCGGCCGCGCGGGCCAGGAGGAACAGTCCGTTCCACCACACGCCCAGCACGACGATCGGCACGGTGACGATCAGCAGGTACGCGCCCGGCACGGACGTGAGGGGAATGCACGGGGCCTCGGCGCCGCCCTCGTCCATGGCCATGGCGCGGACCACGCGCAGGTAGTAGAAAAGGCTCAGCACCGTGTTGAGCACGCCCACGGCCAAGAGGGCGAGCAGGCGGGCGTCGTACACCGCGGCAAAGGCCGTGAACTTGGCCATGAACCCGGCCAGCGGCGGCAGCCCGACGAGGCTGAAGAGCACCAGGATCATGCACACGCTCAGGCCGGGGGAGCGGCGGACCAGGCCGGCGCAGGAGGCGATCTGCTCGCTGCCCGTCGCATTGCGGAGGAAGGCCAAGAACGCGAACGCGGCGAGGTTCATGAACAGGTAGATCGAGGCGTAGAAGGCCAGCGCGGCCACGGCGTCGGCCGCCCCGGCGGGATCGGGTCCGGCCAGGGCCACGGCCGCGGCCACGGGCATCATCAGGTAGCCGGCATGCGCGATCGTGGAATACGCCAACAGACGCTTCAAGTTGGTCTGTCCGTAGGCGGCGAGGTTGCCGAAGGTGCAGGTGACCGCGGCCACCAGGGCAATGAGACCGGCGATCACCTTGCGGGCGGGCTCCAACGCGGCGCACAGGCCGGCGCGGCTGGTTGCGGGGGAGGCGTTGTGGGCCTCGACCGTCCCGGCGTCGGGCGGGGCCGGCTCTTCCGCCACGGTTGCCGCGCCGGTCGAGACCTCGGCATCGAATCGGGGGGCGACGTATCCCAGTCCCAGGGACACGCGGACGAGCAGGGCCAGCGCCGCCGCCTTGGAGGCCACGGACAGGAACGCCGCCACCTCGGCCGCGGCCCCCTCGAACACGTCGGGGGCCCAGAAGTGGAACGGCACGGCCGAGAGCTTGAAGGCCAGCCCCACCATGAGCATGATCCCGCCGAGCACGAGGATCATCGTGCGCTCGGCGCCCATCTCCGCCAGCGGCATGCCGGGCATCATCTCGGCCAGGCGCACGGCCATGGTCGGCAGGTGGGCCGAGCCCAGCGCCCCGGCCAGGAGGCTCAATCCGTAGAGCATCACGCCGGCCGTGCCCGCCCCGTACACGGCGAATTTCAGCGACGCCTCGCTCGACGGACGCCGCCCGCGCAGCAACCCCGCGAGGATGTAGGACGGCACGCTGGCCATTTCCACGCCCATGAAGACGATGACCAGGTGGCTGGCCGAGACCATCAGGCACATGCCCACCAGGGCGCCCAGAAGGAGCACGTAGAACTCGGTGGCGTCCTGGTCGTCGGGCACGCCCGACGTCTGCGTGAAGCTGACGATCAGCAGCGTGGCCAGGATCACCAGCCCGCGCATGAAGACCGAGAAGGCATCGAAGACGAGTAGCCCCGTGAAGACCGGTCGGGCCACTTCGGGCAGGCCGGCCGAGGCCAGCGCACTGAGCGCCGTCGCCAGGCCCGCCGCCGTGACGAAGAACGGCCCGTTCCTCCACCGCGGAAAGAGCATGCGTGCCAGGAGCAGGAGCACGATCGTCGCGCACACGGTCAGCTCGGGCCGAAAGGCCCACAGCGAGCCGGCCCACTCGGTGGTGCCGACCGTGTCGTCGATCAGGCCTCGAAGCAGTTCCGAGAAGGTCACGGCTGCTCCTGCAAATCGGCTTGGGCCAGACGATCGGGTCGTGTGCCCCTGCGGGTGCGTTCTGCGGAGGGGGTGCCACGGCTGGCCTGTCCAGCAGTGCCTCCCGCCCCTCGCGATGAGACCGGTCCCTCACGTGGTGCTGACGCCCTGCTGGACAAGCCAGCCGTGGCACCCTCGACGACCTGGTTCGAGCTCTGCTCCCGGCGCGGGGCTTTCACGTGTTCGGTCCAGATGGCCAGGTCCTCGACCGTCTTGTTCACGCTGTGGTCCATGTAGTTGAACACGGCCTGCGGATAGACGCCCAACAGCACGGCCAGGGCCACCAGGGGCGCGGCGATGAGCGTCTCGCGGAGGCTCATGCGCGTGATGGCCTCGCCATGGGGCCCCCGGTACTCCGGTCCCAGGTAAACCCGCTGCACGGTCCAGAGGATGTAGCCGGCGGTGAGGATCACCACCGAGGCGGCGATCACGGCCAGCGCGGTGCTGTAGTTCCACACGGAGAGGACGACGAGCACCTCGCCGATGAACCCGCACAGTCCGGGCAGACCCATGGCGGCGAAGAAGATCACGATCGAGACGGCGCCGAACAGCGGCATCCGGTTCATCAGCCCGCCAAAGCGGTCGAGGTCGCGGTGGTGCACGCGGTCGTAGATCACGCCCACCAGGAAGAACATGCCGGCCGAGCTGATGCCGTGGGCGATCATCTGGAACATGGCCCCGTTCATGCCCAGCTTCCAGTAGTCGCTCGCGTACATGTAGTCGGCCGTGGCGCTCCACACGCCCAGGCCCAGCACGACGTAGCCCATGTGGCTGACCGAGCTGTAGGCCACGAGGCGCTTGAAGTCCTTCTGGGCCATGGCCGCAAACGCGCCGTAAACCATGCTCACGGTGCCCAGCGCGCAGACGAGCCAGGCCAGCTCGTAGCCGCCGTCGGGACACACGGGATAGCAGATGCGGATGATCCCGTAGCCGCCCATCTTCAGGAGCACGCCGGCCAGGATCATGGAGATGGGGGTGGGGGCCTCGACGTGGGCGTCGGGCAGCCAGGTGTGGATCGGCACCGAGGGGACCTTGACGAGGAAGCCGGCCAGCAGCAGCAGGAACGCCCACCACTGGATCGAGCGGCCCCAGAGCAGCTCGCGGTCGAAGGGGGAATCGATGCCCGGCCGCGGCGGCTCCTGGACGCCCATATCCCGGAGCTGGCCCATCTCGGCCAGCGCCATCAGGTTGAAGGTGTGCATGGGCCCGCCGGGAGAGCGGTACTCGGCGAGGATCTCGGGGTCCTCGGTGACGCGGCAGGCGGCGAGCTGCGTCTGGTCGAGGGTGCGCAGATCGCTGGCGAAGTAGAGCATCAGAAGCGCGACGAGCATCAGCACGCTGCCCACCAGCGTGAACAGGAAGAACTTGATGGCGGCGTACTCGCGGCGCGGCCCGCCCCACACGCCGATGAGGAAGTACATCGGCAGCAGCATCACCTCCCAGAAGACGTAGAACAGGAAGAAGTCGAGGGCCATGAACACGCCCAGCATGCCGGTCTCCAGGAGGAGGAACAGCACGCAGTAGGCCTTCACGTGGCGGTCGATCTTCCAGCTCGCCCCCATGGCCAGCACGCTGAGGAAGGCGGTCAGGAGCACGAGCGGGAAGCTGATCCCGTCGATGCCGAGGAAGTAGTAGATGTCGAACGACGGGATCCAGCGGAGGCTGTGCGCCATCTGCATCTGGCTGCAGTGCAGGGCGAAGCGGGGCGCGTCGCCGTCGATCGCTCGGGGAATCGCCACGTACACGGTCAGGCCGAGCACGGCGACCGTCGCTGCAAGGGCCAGCCACTTGATCGCCGCTTCCAGGCGCCGGGGCAGGAAGCAGATCGCCAACCCGACGAGCGCCGGGAGAAAGACGATCGCGGTCAGGAGCAGCGTGCTGTCGGGGACGCTGGAGAAGAACATGGTGAGTCAGCCCTGCGATTCAGGGATTCGGGTCTTTTCTTTCACGGACCGGCCACGGCCAGGCTCCAGTAGAAGCTGACGAGCACGAAGATGCCCACCGTGCCCACCACGATCCACATCACGTACTGGCGCAGGTTGCCGGTCTGGACGCGGCGGAGCCAGAGCCCCGCGCCGTAGGCCCACGCGGCAACGCGGTCCACCAGGCCGTCCACGACCAGGCGGTCGAGCCAGTCGTCCGCGCGGGAGACGAGCACCGTGCACCGGGCCACCCCGTGGGCCGCCCAGTCGATCGCCTGGCGGTCGATCGTCGCCGCCCACCACGCCAGTCGCAGCACGGGCCGCACCAGGGCCGCCTGGTACAACTCGTCCAGCCACCACTTGTTGCGGAACAGCCGATCGAGCGGCGCGAACTGCCGCCGGGCGTCGGCCGGGTCCAGGGTCCGCACCCCGTAAAACGCCGTGGCCAGGATGAAACCAACGAGGGCCGTGGCGAAGGCGATCAGCGAGACGGGCACGTGGACGCGGTGCGCGTGCGACAGGTGCTCGGCCGGCAGGGCCACGGTCGAGCCGGCCAGGGCAATGCCCTCGGCCGTTCCCGCCGGGCGGGCCTGCTCCAAGAGCCACGGGATGCCTACGCCGGACAGCGGCAGGCTCCAACCGGCCGTGACCGCGAACAAGGCCAGGATCACCAGCGGCACGGTCATCGAGCGGGGCGACTCGTGGGCGTGCTCGTACACGTGTTCGTTGCGCGGCTTGCCCGCGAACGTCATGTACCACAGCCGGAACATGTAGAACGCGGTGATCCCCGCCCCCAGCGCGGCCGGCACGAACAGCAGCGCCCCGTGCAGCGGATGCGCGCTCCAGAAGGAATAGGCCTGGGCGAGGATCGCGTCCTTCGAGTAATAGCCGCTCAGGCCGATCACGAAGGGGATGCCGGCCCCGCTGATCGCCAGGCAGCCGGCGAGCATCGTGTAAGCGGTCCAGGGCATCTTGCGGCGCAGGCCGCCCATCGCGGGCATCTCGTTGGTGCCGCAGGCGTGGATCACCGACCCCGAGCCGAGGAACAACAGGGCCTTGAAGAACGCGTGCGTGAGCAGGTGGAACAGTCCCGCCAGCCAGCCGCCCACGCCCAGCCCCAGCATCATGTAGCCGAGCTGGCTTACCGTGGAATAGGCCAGCACCCGCTTGATGTCCGTGGCCGTGATGGCGATCGTGGCGGCCAACAACAGCGTGACGCAGCCCACGTACGCCACCACCAGGAGCACCTCCGGGGCAAAGGCGGGATAGAAACGCCCCACCAGGTACACGCCGGCCGCGACCATCGTGGCCGCGTGGATCAAGGCGCTGACCGGCGTGGGGCCCTCCATGGCGTCGGGCAGCCACACGTGCAGCGGGAACTGGGCGCTCTTGCCCACGCAGCCGCAGAAGACCCCCAGCCCGGCCACGATCAACAGCCCGTAGCCGTAGCCCTCACGGCGCCAGTCGTCGGTGCGGGCGGCGACCGCGGCCGCGGCGGCAGGCCCATCGGGCGAGGCTCGGATGATCCCGGCGACCTCGTCGCTGGCGGCCCAGCGGACCATGCGGTCGGGCACGACCAGGGCGCGGTCGTGTCCGTCATGCTGTCCGTGTCCCTCGTGCTGTCCAGCGGGCCGGACCTGGCTGAAGATGCCCCGCTGCACGACGCGGCCCCGGGCGTCCTTGACGTCGCCGAAGGAGAACGTTCCCAGGCCGGCGGCCAGGGCCATCAGGCCGACGATGAATCCGAAATCGCCCACGCGGTTGACGAGGAACGCCTTGTTGGCGGCGTGGGACGCGCTTTGGCGCTCGTAGTAGAAGCCGATCAGGAAGTAGGAGCAGACGCCGACCAGCTCCCAGAAGACGAACACCATGGCCGCGTTGCCCGCCACGACCAGTCCCAGCATGCTGAAGCAGAACAGCGACATGTACTGGAAGAAGCGGGGCATGCGCCCGGGCCGTTTCAGCGCGCGGCCGTCGGAGAGCTTGACGAGGGGGTCGGTCACTCGGTGCAGTTCCTCGCGCATGTAGCCCAGCGAATAGACGTGGATGCACGAGGCGATCAGCGTGACCATCGTGAACATGGCCACGGTGAGGGCATCGATGTAGTAGCCGATCGTGATCCGCAGGGAGCCGAACGCGCAGAGGGTGTACCACTCGCCGGAGATGGCCGAGACGGGACCGGGATGGGCGTGGTCTCCCGCTGCGGCGTGCCCAACGGCGCTGCGGGCGTCGTCGGCGTAGGAGATCCATGCTCCCAGCGCAGCGAGGGAGAGGAGCAGCGAGGCGACGATGGCGGCCGTGGCCAGGTAGGCGGACCAGCGGCCGCCGCGTCCCATGCGCGTCCCCCCGAAGAGAATCAGCGCAAAGGAGACCAGGGGCAGGAGCCAGGCCAGCCCGAGGAGCGTCGGCAGGGATGGGGCGGGGTCCATAGGTTCGACTGCAAGCCGGGGCCGGCTCGGATTTCGCGGCCGGGCCCGACGGGGAATGGTACTAACCCTTCAGCTCGTCCGCCTGGTCCACGTCGATCGTGGCGTGGGTATTGTAGTAGCTCAGCGCGATGGCCAGGGCCGTGGCGGCCTCGGCCGCGGCGAGCACGATCACGAACAGGGCGATCAACTGGCCGTCCAGCCCGATCGCATAGGCGCCGTCCGCGCGCAAGTACTGGCTGCCGAAGGCCACGAAGTTCAGGTTGGCCCCGTTGAGCACCAGCTCGATTCCCATCAACACGCCGAGGGCGTTTCGCTTGGTGGCCATCGCGACCGCGCCGCAGGTGAACAGCACGGCCCCGACGACCAGGTAGTGGGAGACGCCGACGGGCTGAGTCAGCAGATCCATGGGTCACTCCTCAGGCCGGTTTCCACGCGGAGCGTGGGGACCAGGTTTGCCAGGTTCGCCAGTTCCCGCCGCGCGGCGGGCTTGGGCCGCTGCTTTGCGCCTGGCCCGGGCCAGGAAGGCCGCACCCACCAGCACCACCAGCAAGTGGACCGAGACGATCTCGAACGGCAGGAGGTAGCCGGCCATGCCGCCGCGCTTGACCGGATCCTCCTCGCCGACCTGGTCCACGCGCACGCCGAGCATGCCCAGGCCCAGCGGCGTGGCCGTCTCGGGCCGGCCCTGCGCCTCGGACACGGGCGCCTGCCTCCAGTCGCTCACGCTGAACGCCGCCTGGAGGAGCACGGCCAGCAGCGATCCGCCGACGATCGTCGCCAGGACCCATTGTCCCCCGCCCGTGCGCAGACTGGCGAGCGGCGCCTGTCCGGTGAGCATGACGCCGAAGACGAGGAGGACGAGCGTGCCGCCCACGTAGATCATGAGCTGGAGCGCGCCCACGAAATCGGCCCCGGCCAGGAAGAACAGCCCGGCGACCGACCCCAGCGAAAGCACCAGGTAGAAGGCCATGCGCACGATGTTCTCCGAGACCACGAGGGCCACGGCGAAGACGCAGGCCGCCAGTCCGTACAGGAGGAAGAAGAACGAATGCCAGTTGATCGCGTCCACGGTCAGGCACCTCCTTCCGCGTCGGCCGGCGAGGCCGCGACGTGCCGCGGGGCCTCTTCCCCCGGCGCGGCCGCGGCCGGCCGGCCCCACAGCCCCAGACCGCCGGGCAGGGCGTAGGTCCACACCGTCGCCCCCACGAGCATGGCCGCGGCGATCGGCACGCAGTACTTCCAGCACATGGCCATCACCTGGTCGATGCGCAGCCGCGGCAGCGTCCAGCGGGCCCACATCATCACGGTCACGCCGAGCGTGGCCTTCAGCAGGAAGTTGGCCAGACCCAGGAGGTTGCCGAGAAACCCCGGCACCGCGCCGTTCTCCGGCACCAGCCCCAGCAGGCTCCCGATCGGGATCGGGCCGTGCCAGCCGCCGAAGAAGAGGATCGCCGCCAGCCCGCTGACCGCCAGCATCGAGCCGTACTCGGCCATGAAGAAGATGCTCCATCGAAAGCCGCTGTACTCGGTCATGAACCCGGCGACCAGCTCGCTCTCGGCCTCGGCCAGGTCGAACGGCGCGCGGTTCACGCTGGCCACCGCGCAGGCGAAATACACCCAGAAGGTGACGAACGTGAACGGGTCGTGGAAGATCAGCCAGTGGACGAACCAGCCGGCCTGCATGTTGCCGATCTCGACCAGGTCCATGGTGCCGGCCACCAGCACGGGCACGACGACGCACATGGCCAGCGGCACCTCGTAGCTGATCACCTGGGCGGCCTCGCGCATGGCCCCGAACAGCGACCACTTCGAGCCGGAGCCGTACCCGGCGAGGATCACGCCGAAGACCTCCAGCCCGGCCACCGCGAGGATGAAGAACACCGCCGAATTCAAGGGCTGGGCCACCCAGCCGTCGGAGACCGGCAGCGCGATGAACACGCAGAAGGCCGCGCAGAAGCCCAGGTAGGGGGCCAGGCGGAACAGCAGGGGATCGGCCCCCGACGGGATGATGTCCTCCTTCATCAAGAGCTTCAGCCCGTCGGCCGGCGACTGGAGCCACCCGAACCGCCCGCCCGTGCGCGTGGGACCGAGGCGGTCCTGGATCCGGGCCGAGATCTTGCGCTCCATCCAGTTCGACACCGCCGGCGCGAGCATCACCAGCGTCAACAGCAGCAGGCACTGGACCAGCGCCACCGCGGCATGTGCCAGCCAGGCCGGCAGGTCGTATTGGATGAGGAGATCGGCCACGGGTCAGGGGTCCGTCCTGTCTAGTGAATGCGCTGTGCGCGCTGCTTTCGTTGCGTCATTCATCAATCGGCATTCGACATTTGCATTCCGTCATTCGCCCTTCCACCTTCCCTACCGGTCCACTTCCCCCAGCACGATGTCGAGCGAGCCGAGGATCGCGGGGACGTCGGCCACGAGGTGGCCGCGGCAGAGCTCGGCCATCACCGAGAGGTTGGAAAAGCTGCTGCTTCGTGCCCGCACGCGCCACGGCACGGCCGTGCCGTCGCTGACGATCAGGAAGCCCATCTGGCCCTTGGGGGCCTCGGTCTCCAGATAGGCCTCGCCCGGGGGCAGCTTCTGCGTGATCTTGATCGGCTCGCCGATCGAGCCGGAGGCCTTGTGGTACTTGTCCAGCCCCTGGCGCACGAGTTCCACCGACTGCACGACCTCGAGCATCCGCACGTAGAAGCGGTGCCAGCTATCGCCCAGAACGGCCGAGGGAGGAACGGGCGGGTAATCGTGGTCCTGCGGATACTGCCCGTCGGTCTGGGCGATGATCTCGAACCGGTAGTCGTCGTACATCCGCGTGCAGATCGGCTCGCCGTGGCGGCGGAGGTCCCAGGCCAGGCCGCTGCCGCGGAGCACGGGGCCGGTGCAGCCGTAGTCGATGGCCGTCTCGGCCGACATCACGCCGATTCCGGCCGAGCGCCGCACGAAGATCTCGTTGACCGTCAAGAGGGTGTGCAGGTCGTCGATGACCGGCTCCAACTCGTCGAGGAACCGCTCGCACCTGGCGATCCATCCGTCGGGCAGGTCGGCCGACACGCCGCCCACCGTGATGTAGCTGTACGTGAGCCGCGCCCCGCACACGTCCTCGAACAGGTCGAGGATCTTCTCCCGCTCGCGGAAGCAGTACATGAACGGGGTGAAACTCCCCAGGTCCAGCCCGTAGGTGCCGGCCGCCACGAGGTGGCTGGCGATGCGGTTGAGCTCGGCGATGATCACGCGCAGGTGCCGGGCCTTCTCGGGCACGTCCATGCCCAGGAGCTTCTCGACCACGAGGGCCCAGCCGAGGTTCATGTTCATCCCGGCCAGGTAGTCCATGCGGTCGGTGTAGCCGATCCACTGCCGGGGCGTGAGCTGCTCGCCGATCTTCTCCGCGCAGCGGTGGAGGTAGCCGATGTGCGGCACAGCGTCGATCACGACCTCGCCGTCGGTCCGCAGCACGACGCGGAGCACCCCGTGCGTGCTCGGGTGCTGGGGGCCCATGTTGATGAGGATCTCGTCCGTGCGGACGTCGAACTCGGCCAGGGCGGGATCGACTCGCTCCATCGGCACGGCTATCTCCCCCGTATCCCGTGATACTGGAGCGGCATCTGGTAGTCCTTGCGCAGCGGATGGCCCTCCCAGTCCTCGGGGCAGAGGATGCGGCGCAGGTCCGGATGACCGACGAACCGCACGCCGACGAGATCATACACCTCGCGCTCGTGCCAGTCGGCGGTGCGCCACAGGTCGCTCACCGAGGGCAGCTCGGGCACGCGGCCCTCGACGCCGTCCTTCCATCGCGGGAGCGTCACGCGCATCGCGATCCGGTGCCGGTGCTTCAGGCTCGAGAGGTGATAGATCACCTCCAGGTGCGGATCCCAGTCGGTCTTCCCGGCCTTCTTGGGGTCGGTCTGGAGGTAGTCCACGCCCGTGATGCAGTGGAGCATGCGGAAGTCGAGGTCCGCCTCGTCGCGGAGGAAGGCGCAAACCGCGTGAAGGCTCGCCGGGTGTACCTCGAACCACGGATCGATGGCCTCGGTGTCCTCGCGGACCACGGACGGCCCGAACCGCTCGCGAAGTCGCTGGATGATCGCCCGAGGTTCCATGGTCGGTCGCCGCTTTCCGCCAAGGGACTATGCTGCGAGGGACTCCCCGGCGCCGGAGTCGCCGAGGGCCCGCCGCGGCAACGCCCGCACCCAGTCGAGGTCGCCCCGATACCAGACGTAGGCGAACCCCACCATAAGCACCCCGAAGAACACGGCGATGTCGAGCATCGCGGTCAGGGCCAGGGCCTGGCCCGTCTGCTGGGCCTGCTCCGGCGAAGGAGCCGCCGCCGCGGCGGCCGCCTCGGTGGAGGCCCCGGCCAGCAGGCCCTCCCAGGCGCGTTGCGACGCGGGGCTCAGGGCCTCCGCGGTCGCCGCGCCGGCCTCGCCCTGCGCCGCCTCTTCGGAGGCGGCCGCCGCGACGGCCTGGGCCTTGAGGGTCGTGGCCTTGCCGAAGACCGTGGCCCAGGGAAAGAAGAAGGCCACCTCCACGTCGAAGATGATGAATACCAGGGCGACGACGTAATACCGGAGATCGAACTGGACGTAGCTCGACCCGACCGACGGCTCGCCGCACTCGTAGGTCGCCAGCTTGGCCGCGGAAGGGGACTGCGGGCGGAGCAGCCGGCCGATGCACAGCGACACGAACAGGAATGCAAACCCCACGGAGGCGAACAGCGCCAAATAGGCGACGATCGAAGTCGGGCTCATGGTGGCGTGGGGTGCCTCGTTGGGCGGGGGAACCGCGCAGTGGAAACGCCCATTTTAGGGCATCTGAGCGCGGTTGCAAGGCAGTGGCCGGAGTGGCTGCCCCTGGAAGCCCGTAGCGTTGGCGAGGGCAGCGCGGCCTGCGCACGATCCGCTAAGGAACGAGCCCAGAACAACTCCGCCATTCTGGGTAGTCTGGCGGCTGATCCAAACAGGAGAGAACGGAGGCAACGGAGTGGGAGGCCTCCGTTGCCTTCGCCTCCTTTGCGGTCTCAATCCCGGTCGGCCCCGGGAAGAACCTGTCTTGACGCCCCTTCCGTCCGCTTCAGGGCATGGAATCTGAAGTCCTGGCCCTGCACCGGGTGGCCCCACAGCCGAAGCTCCATCGTAAGGCACCACGCGCAGATCGACCCGAGCAATCCGGGGCCCCTGTCCTTGTGGACTTCAATCGCCGCGCCGACGACGACGTCGGTGATGCCGGAGGCCTTGGTGAGAAGGACATGCACGACTCGTTCCTGAAGAAACCGAGGCAACGGAGACAACTCCGCTTTCTCCTCGGACTCCTGTTCCGGCCACCCGGTCAACCATCGAGCGTGCCGTCGCCTGCGTCTCTCATCGACCTGCAAATGCGCAAGAAGTCTCTGCGTCATTCCCAGGATGGTGGCCCCGCCTGCGCCCGAAGCGTTCGGGTCCTTCGGCCCGCCGTGAAGCCCAGGTCTGGAGATCCCTCGCTGACGCTTCGGGCTTCGAGTTTCGTCGGGCCGAAAGCTATGCGAGCGTGGCCCCAAGGGCCGTGGGGTCGAAGTCGTCCGGCCACCGCGTCTCTTCGTCGAACCGCGCGTCGGTCAGGTCGCACTCGGTCAACAGCGCGCCCGAAAGGTCTGCCCCGGTGAGCGTGGCGCCGGTCAGCCGGGCCCTGGTCAGGTCGCAGTTGAACAGGCTGGTGTGGTAGAGGTTGGCCCCGGAGAGGTCGGCCCCGGTCAGGTCCGAGGCGTTCAGGGCGGTGCCCCGGAGCTCCGCGCGATTCAGCCTGGCCGCCACCAGCCGGGCGTTGTAGAGCATCGAGAACGCCAGGTCGGCCTCCTGGAGATCGGCCGCATCGAGGTTCACGCGCGAGAGATTGCGGCGCCCCAGGTTCGCGCCCCCCAACGGAGCCCCGCTCAGGTCGGCGCCCATGAGGTCCCGGGCATCGACCAGGTAGAGGACTTCGCCGGTGGTTTTGTGTTTGATCTGGATCAGGGCTCAGGCCCTCGCAGGCGGCCGTACAGCGTCGCGTCGCAAAATGTGCAGTAGTCAAGTGTAACCTATGCCTGGCGCAGGAGAATGGCTCGCGCGGCGCGGCGCCAAACAGTGCCGAGGCCGCAGCGCCGTCAAAGGCCGCAGAATCGGTCGGCAGAGGCGATCGAGCTTGACGCCAGGCCGTTGCCGGACCGCGCGGGGCGAGGTATCCACGGCGGTAGATCGGCGCGGACTCGCGGGATCGCATCCGGCGTTTCGCCCCGACCCGAGTCGCCGTGCACGATCCCGGGTGGGAGAAGCGGTCAGGACCCCCCTTTGTGCGAAGCAGCCTTCGGTCCGTTTGGCCAGAAGGGGGCCGGCCTCTTCCCGCAATCACCCAAGGCGACTCAGTTCTCGGCGTCCGGCGCGTCCGCGGCGGCCGAGCCAGGCGCGCCGGCCATTTCGAGCAAAGGGCGTCGCCCGGCAAACCCGGCGTTGACCTCGTGCCAGTACAAGACCTCCGGCTCGGAGGGCTTCCAGCACAGATAGACGTCGCGTCCCTGCATTCTCGCCGGGAAATCGACGAGTCCCTCCGTCACGCTCTTGGGCTCGACCCCCAGGTCCTCCAGTTCCCGAACGTACTCGCGAAGCCGGTCGGAGTCGCTCGCCAGGTCGGCCTCGATCTGGCCGAGCTCCTCGCTATAGAAGGCACCGGCGCCCGGCCCCGTCCGGTGCTGCAAGAACGAGAGCCGCTCGCGACGATCCACCACGTCCCGGCCAAGGGCGACCATGTCGCGGACGATCGCACGCACCAATGGCAGACACGCGTTCGCTTCGTCAGGCGTGAAGTACGTCCGACGGGCCTTGGTCCTGCTGGACATGCCTTCCTCTACTCCTTTCCCACCCGCAGGTTGGGTATGAACCCCGGGACCCCGCCTGCTAATTGGGCCCCTCGTGAACGGGCTGCTCCACGGCCTTGGACTTGGCCACCACGGTCGGGTCGAGCGTGGAACGCCCCCAGGCGATGTGGAGCGGCAGTCGGGCGAAATCCACGACGCAGCCATCCCGGCCGTAGCAGCTCAGGTCATAGGTCGAACCCATGAAGATGCAGTCAACCGGGCAGTTCTCCGTACAAAGTGCGCAGAACATGCACTTCGTGTAGTCGATGACGAAGCTCGTCACCCGAAACCCCTTCCGGCCCCCTACCTTCTCCTTGCCGATGTAGATGCAATCCACCGGGCAGTCGCGGGCGCATCGTTCGCAGGCGATGCACGTTGTCAGATCGAAGCGGTGGAACCCGCGGAAGCGGTCGCTCACCTCGGCGGGTAGCTCGGGGTATTCGTACCGCTCGGTGAAGGTGCCGCGCTGGGGATCGTACGTAACGAGCCAGGAGCGAACCGTCACCCACAGCGCCTCGGCCACGGTGCCGACCGCCGAGAAGATATTGCGAAACCAACGGCCTAACGCCGTCCGTGAGAAGCCCACGCGAAGACCCCCAAAAAGGGCATCGAGGCGCCCTTACAATCCCCATTATAGGAATGCCTGCCGGGTCAACAAGGACTTTCGCGACCCGGCCTGAGCGGTTCTCTCGGCCACGCACCGCGGAGAGGCGACCGACCCGTAGCCGCCCCCGAGGAAGAACCGTTCGGCTCGGGGGAGTCGGGGGGTGAAACCCCTTTTTTGGCTGTAATTTGCTGTACTGGATGGGTGGTCCGCGGTGCCCGCACGTGCATGGCTTTGGCCTTGTTAAGATGGTCGTAGTAATCGACGGTCCTTAACCCCCTAAGTGGTGGGTGCATGGGTGACGTTTGTCGTGCAGATGCTGCGACAAATCGCATGCCGAGCGGTGAGAAACTGCGGGTTCCTGCAAGTGTTTGCTTGACTGTGCCAACCCCGGAGAGTATGCTCGAATGACAGCAGGTTCCCTGCGCGCAGCGGGGTCGCTCCCATCCGGGACGGACTTTCGGGGAACCTTGGCAACGGGGCGAAGGAACGTACGATGTTGGTTCTATCCCGTAAGAAGAACGAGAGTATTGTCATCAACGATGACATTACGATCGTGGTCGTGGAGATCCG
>CAYSUS010000143.1:4774-14849 GCA_964434165.1 uncultured Pirellulales bacterium | reverse complement strand
AAGAACGATCTCTTCGAGGTCGTCGAGCTCAGAGGCGCCATCGAGCTCTCGAGCATCGGCCTGGGCTACAAGATCGAGGACGACATGCTCAAGGCCGGCAAGGTCGATTTGCTGATCGCGCGGACCATCTGCTCGGGCAAGTACCTGATCGTGGTTGGCGGCTCGGTGAGCGACGTGGAGGCGGCGATCCAGGCGGGCCTGGCCGGGGCGGACGAGGCGATCATCGACCACCTGGTGATCCCCAACGTGCACGAGTCGGTGTTCCCGGCCCTGGGGCAGTCGGTCTCGCTCCATGGAAACCACCAGGGGGCGATGGGCGTGGTGGAGACGTTCAGCGGCGTGAGCGTGCTGGCCGCGGCCGACGCGGCGGCCAAGGCGGCGAACGTCGTCCTGTTCCGCATCCACGTGGCCATGGCCCTGGGCGGCAAAGGTTTTCTTCTCATGACCGGCTCGGTCTCCGACGTGCGGGCCGGGGTGGAGGCCGCGGCCGCCGAAGCCCGACAGCGTGGCCTGCTCGTCTCCGAGGTCGTCATCCCGCGCCCCAGCAAGGAGCTGTTCGACGACTACCTGTAGCAGGCACACTCCGTGTGCCGTCCGCTTCGCTACCGTTATTTGCATCCCTGGCGCTGCGGCGCCCATCGGCCGTTTCCCGCCGACCTCACTACGGCCTCATGCTGGGGCGGACGGCACGCGGAGTGTGCCTGCTACTTCGCGGACGACACGCGGCGCGTGGCAGCGACATTTGGGTCGCGCTCCCCTCCGCGTTATAATGCGATTGCGTTGTCAGCAGGGCCGCCTCAAGGCACTTCGCCTCATTTGCCGTGAGCACCACGACCCGCTTCTCCCTGGGCGAATATGATCAGATCGTCGCAGCGGGCGTGTCCCGCGGGACAAAGCCGCGCCGCGTCGAGCTCATCCGAGGAAAGATCCGTGACATGACGCCCATCGGACCGATGCACGAGGAGGTGGTCGATCGGCTGACCGACTGGAGTGTCTTGAGTGTGGTCGAGAGGAAAGGACGCACCCGCATCCAGCACTCGATCGGGATTTCCCAACTGGAAAGCGCCCCACAGCCCGACGTCGTATGGGTCAAGCAGCGGGACTACTCCCGCGCCCGGCCGACGCCGGAGGACGTGCTGCTGGTCATCGAGGTCTCGGAGTCGATGCTCCGGGTGGACACGGGTGAGAAGGCCGACCTGTACGCCGAGGCCGGCATCCGCGACTTCTGGGTGGTCAATACCCCGGAGCGGTGCGTCGAGGTTCGCCGCGAGTCTGCCGGCGGAAGCAACCGCAGCCTCGTCTGCCTCGCGGGCGACGAGGGAGTTCGTCCTTTGGCCTTCCCCGAGATTGTCCTGGTGCCTCCGACGCTGTGGCCCTGAGCGCGGCGCGGCAGGGCAGCCAGCCAGATCGGTGCTGCCGCACTCAGGCGAAGGAAACCGGGCCCGTTGGTGGCTGAGCATCGCTAGGGGCTTTCGGATCAGTAGGACAGGGAGTTCGGAGCCCAGCCGCAGGCCCGACTCCCATCGTTTCGACGCTGCGCAAGAGTCCCCCACCTCCCCACCCCACAAGGTGCAGACCATGTCTCTCCGCATCCACCGTCGTCGTTTCCTCTCGGGCGTCGCAAGCGCCACCGGGGCGCTGCTGGTCCTTCCCTCGGCGCGCACGGCCTTCGGCTATCGTGCCAACGAGCGATTGTGCCTGGGCGTGGTCGGGATGTCCGGCTACGGCGCGTATCATGGCTTCGCGGCCGCGATCCACCTTTACGACAACGTGGGCTACACCGTCTCCTGCGACGTGGACCTGCGCAAGGTCAAGCGGGTTTACGACCTGTGGGAGGAGCGGGCCGCGTGGGCGCAATCCGAGAAGGAAGACGAGCGCAAAGCCGCCGCCGAACACTACGTGCCTCTGGCTGAGAAGCATCCGCCGCTGTATCCCGACTTCCGGCGCATGCTCGACGAGGCCGGCGACCGGATCGACGCCGTGGTGGTCGCCACGCCCGATCACACCCATGCCGTGATCTCCGCGGCGGCACTTCGGGCAGGCAAGCCGGTGTTCTCCGAGAA
The DNA here is from genome assembly GCA_964434165.1 of uncultured Pirellulales bacterium. GTDB lineage: Bacteria > Planctomycetota > Planctomycetia > Pirellulales > Thermoguttaceae > CAYSUS01. The sequence goes on along the minus strand of CAYSUS010000143.1, from coordinate 12,786 downwards.
GCCGCTGACGATCAGCGCGCACGAAGCGCGGGCCTTGCACGGCCTGGCCAAGCAGACCAGGCTGCCCACGCAGATGAACAACCACGGGGCCGCCAGCCCGGCCTTCCGCCGCGGCGTGGAGATCGTTCGCGACGGCGTGCTGGGAGACGTCGAGCAGGTGCACGTCTTCTTCAGCCGCGGCGGGCGCAACTTCCAGCAGCCGCCTCAAGGGAGCGAGGAGGTGCCCAGGGAGCTGAGCTGGAACCTCTGGCTCGCGCAGTTGAAATGGCGCGAGTACCACCCGGGGTGGATCAACCGCATCGCCTGGCGCGAGTCGAGCATCGGCGAGCTGGGCAACTTCGGGCCGCACACGGCCAACATGGCGTTCTTGGCGCTCGGCGTCAAGGATCTGTGGGAGGCGGCCAAGCCCGGCGTCCCGATCCGCGTCGAATCCGAGTGCTCGGAGGTCAACCATCTCTCGTATCCCCGATGGGAGCGAATTCGCTGGCAGGTGCCGGAGCGCGGGAGCCTGCCGCCGGTCAGGTTCACCTGGCATCACGGCCACAAGCCGGACTACGCCTCTGGCTCCCGCAAGATGCTCAGCGAGATCCTCCTCGACCACGGTGCCACCGAGAACGATGTGGAGCAACTGCTTCCCTATGCCGGTTGCCTGATCCTCGGCAGCAAGGGCCTGTTGGCGACCAACAGTCACAACACGACCTTCACGCTCCTGCCGAGGAAGAAGTTCGACCACGTCGAGCAGACGCGCCCCAAGACCATGCCGCTCTCGCCCGGGCACTACAAGGAGTGGATCGAGGCGTGCCGGGGCGGCGAGGCGAAACCGATCTCGAACTTCGAGTACGCGGCGCCGTTCGCCGAGCTGCTCACCGTCGGCAGTCTCTCCACGCGGTTTCCCGGCGAGACGATCGACTTCGACCCCGTTTCCGGCCGAATCACCAATCACCCCCGCGCCGCCGAATGCCTCGACTACGACTACCGCGAGGGGTGGACGATTTGAACGCCCGTTTGGGCGAGAGCAATCGGTGATCCTGGAGGGCACGTGACATGAGACTCTCACGACGACGCTTCCTGGCCGGCGCCACCGGCTTGACGATCCTGCCTTGCGCACGGCTCGTCACCGCTTACGAGGCGAACGAGCGGATGCGGCTGGCGGTGTTCGGCACGATGTACAACGCCTCGCATTTCCTCACGGCCAGCCACATCTACGATGCCGACGTGGTGGCGGTTTGCGATCCCGACGAGCGCAGGTTGGCGAAGGTCTTCTCGCGGTGGAAGGAGACCGCCGCGCGCATGGCGGCTTCCGAGAAGCCCGAAGAGCGACAGCGGGCAGAACGCTATGGGCGGATGGCACGAGGCGAGGGCGTGACGACCCAGTCGGACATCCGCCGGCTTCTCGACGCCCGGTCCGCTTTGATTGATGCCCTGGTCGTATCGCATTATGACCATCTGCACGGCATCTCCTGCGGTCCGGCCTTGCGTGCCGGAAAGCCGGTCTGCAGCGAGCGCCCCATCGGCCTGAACATCTCCGATGCGCGCAAGCTGCGCGCCCTGGCGGCGGAGACCAGGCTCCCCGTCGCCTACCGCAGCCCGGGAACGGGGACCGGTCAGTTCCGCCGGGCCATGGAACTCGTCGAGGATGGGGCGATCGGCCCGGTGCGCGAGGTCCACGTATGGTTCAAACGCGGCGGGCCCGACCGCAACGCGCTTCCCAAAGGAAAGGAGGCCGTTCCCGAGGGACTGAATTGGGACGCTTGGCTCGGACCGCTCCCCCGGCGCGAGTATCACCCGGACTGGATGGCCTACGCCCACTGGCGCGAGACGTGCAGCGGCGGGCTGGGCACGTTCGGCCCGCATACATCCATCTTTCCATTTCTTACGCTGAGACTCCGCAACCTGTGGGATCAGCCCGCAGTCAAGGCGCTGATCCGCGTGACCGCGGAATGCTCGCGCCTCAACCGCTTTTCGTTCCCCCGTTGGGAGCGAATTTGTTGGGAGGTCCCTGCGCGAGGCGACATGCCACCGGTGACGATTACGTGGCATCACGGTCCGGACTTCGCGCCAGGGGCCCGCGATCTGGTCCACGAGAAGATGCGCGCGTTGGGCGTGAACGCCGAAGAGGCGGACCGGTTGATGGGGATGGCCGGCTCGCTTGTCCTTGGCGGTGAGGGAGCCCTGGTGGCCAACGACCACAGCGTCCAGGTGACGGCCCTGCCCAAGGCGAAGTTCGCCGAAGTCGAAACCAGCTCGCCGCAGCGGATTGGGACCACACGCGGCATCTATCGCGATTGGATCGACGCATGCCGCGGCCGCAAGACGGAGATTCTCGCCGACTTCGACCACGGCGGTCCGCTCAGCGAGCTGCTCATGCTCGGCAACATCGCCACGCTCCTCCCCGAAGAGACGCTCTCCTACGACCCCGCGGAGGGGCGCATCACGAACAAGGACGAAGCGAATCGCCACCTGGGCTTCGAGTATCGTGAAGGTTGGAGCATCTGAGCCCGATGCGTCAGCGAGGGAACCCACAGGGCGGCCGCTGCAGTCAGACCGGCCAGCAGGAACACACGACTACCATGATCCGAGCCCCCGCGCTGCTCACTCTGGCTACGGTTCGTCGCGCGCTTTTCGAGGGGACGCGGACGGCATTCGAAGAGTGCCTGCTACCGTGAGGCGTTCACAGCCATGGAAGTCGGCTGGCTCCTCGATGCGGACAGGTACGATGGGTACCGCGACACGCTGGTTGCGGCGATTCGCAAGCAGGGACAGGAGTGAGGCTGACTCACACGTCCAGCCCGCCCTCTCGCTGGCATGAAGTGGAATGCTCATGTCGCCAGCCGTTTCCGCAGGATGCTTGCGTCGTTGCGCATGGCGACATCGAACTCGTGACCCGAATCCAGCGGGAAGGGAGATGGACGCCCGGGGGGTTCAGCTCCGTGGAGGGATTCTTCCGGTCGAGCTACGCGTGATGATACGCAAACCGGGGCGACCAGCGGGGCAGCGATCAGTAAACGGTCTCGATCGGCAGTTCATGGTCCCGCATGAACGCCTCCGCCTCGGGGCGCGTGAACACGCTCTCCGTGGCGGTGATCGAGCGCACGCAGCTCGCGCCCAGGGCGCTGCCCCACCGCAGGCTGCCGAGTGCGTCCTCGCCCGCCAGCAGGCCGGCGATGTACCCCGCGTCGAAGGCGTCGCCCGAGCCGGTTCCGCCCACGAACTCGGTCGGATAGGTGCCGGCCCTCAGGCTCAGCCCGTCGCCGACCAGCAGGCTCCCCTGCGTGCCCAGGGTAATCACCACGGTGCCGACGCCCGCGTCGCGGAACCGTCTGGCCTGGTCCAGCGGGTCCTTCATGCCCGTGATCACGGCCCCCTCGTCGTCGTTCGGCAGCAGGACGTCGGTCTCGGCCAGAAGCGGGGCGAGCGGGCTCCAGTAGTCGTCGTGGCCGAACACGACCACGTCGAGCACGGTCTTCGTGCCCGCGCGCCGCGCGGAGCGGAACAGATCGACCATGGCCTCGGTCTCCAGGCCCGGCATCATGAAATAGCCGCCCAGATAGAAGACCCTGGCCTGGCGGACCCACTCGGCCGGGATGTGCTCGACGGTGAACAGGGCGTTGGCGCCGGGCGCGCTGATGAAACGCCGGTCCTGGCCCTGGACGTTGACGATCATGGTCGAGGCGGAGCAGGCTCCGGCGATCTTATGGACGCCGCGGATATCGACACCGCCCGCCTCCAGCTCGCGGAGGACCACGTCGCCGAAGGCGTCCTCGCCCACGCAGCCCGACACCCCGACCCGGACTCCCAGCCTGGCCAGGTCGATGCCGGCGTTCGAGGCACAGCCGCCGATGGCGAGCTGAACTCCCTCGGTGGCCACCAGCTCGCCGGCCTCCGGCAAACGCGGTATCGGCACGCATCCGACGTCGGCGAACAGGATTCCGGCGCACAGGCACTCGATCTCCACGGTCTCCCTCCCTCCTGCAGGTTGAGCGGCCCCGTGTCGGCCTTCTTTGATAGCAGGCTGCGGAGGGAATTTCCAGAGGTGGCTTGGACCGCCAAGACTTCCGAAGTCTCGAAGACTTCGGAAGTCTACCCGTGCGAGACCGAGTCGCGAAGATCGCCCGCCCCGCCGCTTGCTTTGAGACTTCTACGGCGACGGATACGCGTGCGACGAGGCTCCGGCACCGAGGTCCTTCGCCCGCATCCTCTCCTGCTCCACCGCGACGTAGCGTCGGCGGATCGTGGGCAGCATCCCTCCGCATACGGCCGCCGATATGCCCCCGACCAGGAGCAGCGGGTAATACACCGCGTACGGCTGCCCGCCCACCAGCGCGACCACGCCGACGGCCAGGGCCGCAACTCCGCCCACGACCATCGACCAAGTGACGAGCATCACCAGGCGCCGGCCGCGGCCAAGGCTGCTGAGGGTGCCGATCAACGCGCCCAGGCAGCCGATCAACGTGCCCGAGATACCGCCGATCAGGCCGGCCTGGCGATCGCTCCACCAGGCACCGCCGGCGGCGAAGAGGTCGTCGCCTTCGCCGAGCTCGACGAGTTCGAGCGGCCCCACCCACACCGTTCCCTTGCCGGAAAGGACCAGGCGCACTTCCAGCCGAGTCGGCCGCGGACCGCCATCGCCGAGCGAGAAGGGAAGCGCGAAGGGTCTCCAACCGCAGTCGCCGCGAATGCTCCGCATCAGCCCTCTGTCGGCCAGAGTCCGCGTGAAGTACGTGTCTCCGCCGGGCAAGTCGTTCCACATCTCCAGGTAGCTCTTCTCCTCCACGCCCACGTGGCGCACCTGCCCCCGCACCGCGTAGCGGCTCGCCTGGATCCCTGGATCGTCAAAGACCGCCAAGCGGTACGTTTCCGGCTGGTCCGTCGCGTTGGCCAGCTTCAGCGCCTCGGCCGGGCCGCCGTCGTCCGCCGCGACGATCTCGCCTTGGGCCAGCCGCCCGGCTTCGCGTAGCGCGGCCCAGGAGACGTGGTGTAAGGCCGGCTCGGCACCGAGGGCGACCGGTGTGCACAGCAGCAGAAGACTAACGGTCAGCGCGGTTCTCATCGGAGGTCTCCAGTTCTTCCTGGTGGGCCGTCAGAAGGGTGTTGAGCGTGGCCAGATCGATCTTGCCGTCGGCGTACTGGGCCCGGGCGACCCGCTCGAAATGGCACGTCGGCTGGACCTCGTCCACGGCCTTGATCTTCTCGATCAGCCGGTTCAGCCGGGTGCGAACGGTCGGGTAGGTGACGCCGTAGGCCGCGGCCATCTCCTTGAGCGATCCCGAGGCGAGCACGAACCGCTTGACCAGCGCCAGATCTTCCTCGCTGAGGAAATCGAGCCAGCGACGTCGTTCCGTACCAAAGTGGGGTTGGGCGTTCACGATTCTCGCTGGCCTCGGACTGGGGTTGCGGTCAGAAGTTCACGTTTATTGATCTCATTTTGAATTATAAATTGAATAAAATGGAAGTCAAAATTGATTATATTTATGTGTGCGGGCGGTCCGGGAGGGGGGACCCAGACTTGCGAAGTCTCGAAGACCTCGAAAGTCTCGGTGAAATGCACCCCCCATTCGACAAGTTTCCCAAGTCTCGAAGACTTCGGGAGTCTCGTCACGCCGAGAGGAGGCGCTCGCCGATCACGCGAAGAATGCCCTGGGCGACCACCTCCTTGCTGCCGGCCAGGCGGCAAGCGACCTGCCCGGAGCGGTCGAGCACCTCGACCTCGGTCTCTGGGGCGTGCATGGCGGCCGGGCCGTTGACCACGATCAGGTCGCAGCTCTTGCGCTCGAGCTTCTGGAGCGCACGGAGGTGCCGGTCCCCGGTCTCCAGGGCGAAGGCCACCATCCACTGCTGGCCCTTGACCGAACCCAGGCCCGCCACCACGTCCGGCGTCTCGACCAAGTGAAGCTCCAGCGCCCCGCCCGTCTTCTTGATTTTCTCCGACTCGACGCGCAGCGGACGATAGTCGCTCGGTGCGGCGGCGGCGATCAGACCATCGCACTGGGGAAACTCGGCCAGACAGGCCTGGAGCATCTGGTCGGTAGTCACCACGGGCACGACCCGCGCGCCGGGCGGGTAGTCGATCTCGACCGGGCCGGAGACCACCGTCACCTCGTGCCCCCGGTCGAGGGCGGCCGTGGCCAGTGCCCGGCCCATGCGCCCGCTGGAGCCGTTGGTAAGAAACCGAACGGGGTCGAGGTACTCCCGCGTGGGGCCGGAAGTGAGGAGGATGCGGGCCATCGGAGCGGGGAGTCGAGGCCGGGGGCTCAACCGGGGGGCGGGAGGTTTTCTGCGATGACCTCGAAGATCCGTTCCGGCGAGGCCATGCGTCCCGCGCCGACCTCGCGGCAGCTCAGGTAGCCGGCCTCGGGGTCGATCAACACCAGGCCATCTTCGCGCAACTGGCGGACGTTGCGCTGGACGGGCGGCTTTTCCCACATCTGCGCGTTCATGGCCGGCGCCAGCAGGATCGGCCCCTGGAAGGACAGCAGCACCGTGCTCACCAGGTCGTCGGCCAGACCGCAGGCGGCCTTGGCCAGCACGTTGGCCGTGGCCGGGGCGATGCAGTACAGCTCGGCCTGGCGCGCGATCTCGATGTGCGGGTGCGCGCCGGGGCCGAACGTGCGCGTGCGCACGGGGCGCCCGGTGAGCGCCTCGAAGGTCTTCGGGCCCACGAGCCTGGTCGCGCAGCGGGTCATGATCACCGAGACGCCCGCGCCGGCCTGCACGAGCCGACTGACCAGGGCGGCCGTCTTGTAGGCGGCGATGCCACCGGTCACGCCGATCAGCAGCTGGCGACCCTTCATCGGCAGGCCTTTACGGGTTGGCCCCTTCGCAACGGCCCTTAAAGGTTGGCCAGATCGAGCTCGGGCGGACCGGCCGGCTCGCCGTCGGCCCCGCGAACGCGCACGTTCGATTCTTCGTCCAGGTAGATCTTGTCCTCGAGGATCTCGCGGATCACGATCCTCATCTTGTCGTGCGTGTCCATGTCCACCAGGGGCCGCGCCCCCTTGATCAGGGCCACGAGCCGCTTCTGGATCAGGGTGGAGAGCTTGAATCGCCCGCCTACCTTGTTGACGACTTCATCTTCTCGAAGCTCGTCGAGCATTTTCTCTACGTCTCCGTCTCAACAGGCCGGGAAAAGGGGTCAGGACCCTTTTACCCCAGCGGCCCGTTTGCACAAAAGGGTCCTGACCCCTTTTCCCGGCCAAAACCCCGCAAGGCGAGTCAGGCCAGTTGTCCGGTCGCGTACTCGGCGAGGATGCCGCGGATCTCGTCCACGGCCTGCTCCTCGCCGTTGCGATGGCTGGTCACCTGGTGCCGATACCGCGCCGCCATCGCCATCTCTCTCTTCGCCCGCTCCAGGCGACGCCGCACCGCCTCTTCCGACTCGGTGCCCCGCCCCCGCAGGCGCCTCTCCAGTTCCTCCATCGACGGGGGCCGAAGGAAGATCGACACGGCGTCGGGGTACCGCTCCGTGATCGCCAGCGCCCCCTGCACGTCAATTTCTAACAGTACCCATTTCCCGGCCTCAAGGCCAGAGGCCACCTCGTCGACCAGGGTGCCGTACCAGTGTCCGCGCCCGAAAACCTCGAACGCCTCGAGGAACTCGCCGCGCCGGCGCCGCCGGTCGAACTCCTCGGGAGCGAAGAAGTGGTAGTCCTTTCCGTTTACTTCGCCCGGGCGCGCGGGCCGCGTCGTGGCCGACACGCTGGGAACCAGCGGCACCGGAGCCCTCTCCAGCAGCCGACCGACAATCGTGCTCTTCCCAACGCCCGAGGGTCCCGAGATGACCACGATCCTGCCGCGAGCGGTCGCTGCGCCCATGCTCACTCGACGTTCTGCACCATTTCGCGGATGCGTTCGACGGCCGTCTTCACCTCGATCACCCGCTGGGCGATCTCCACGTCGTTGGCCTTGGAGCCGATGGTGTTGGCCTCCCGGTGCATCTCCTGGACCAGGAAGCTCAGCCGCTTGCCCGCCGGGTCGCTCCCGTCGGCGACGAGGCGGTCCACGAGTCGTTCCAT
>CAYSUS010000143.1:0-4764 GCA_964434165.1 uncultured Pirellulales bacterium | reverse complement strand
TTGGCCTCGCGGAACATCTCCTGCGTGAGGAAGTCGAGCTTGCGCCCCGCGCTCTCGGGCAGGGCCATGATCCCCTCGAACTGCTCCACGTGGCTGCGCAGCCGAACGATCTCCTCGGAGATGTCGCTCCGCTCGGCGAAGAGGGCCACCTCGCGGATCACGTCGGTCGGGTCGAGCGTGATCTCGAACTCGGCCAGCGTCTTCTTCAGCCGCTCCAGCAGCCTGGCTCGGTAAGCCTCGATCACCCGCGGGGCCCGCCGCTGGACCTCGGCGAGTGCTTCCGCGATCGCCCGGCAGTTGGCCGACAGGTCGGTCGCCATCGCCCGGCCCTCGTCGGCGCGCATCTGCTCCAGGCGCGCGATGGCCTCCACCAAGGTCGCGCGGATGACCGGCCAGTCCTTCATGATGTCCTGGCCGGCCTCGACCTTCTCCTGGGCCACGCCGGGAAGGAGGAGGAGGCTCTCCAGGCGGACCGGCTCGTCGATCTTCCAGGCGACCTGGATCGCGGCCAGTTGCTGCCGGTAGCCGTCGAGCACGCGCTGATCGATCAGGTAGTCATCGGCAGACTGCGCCCGCTCGACCTTCAGGTTGATCTGCACGGTGCCGCGCCGGATTCGCTCGCGCACCACCGACTCGATCTGCGGCTCCAGCGCCCCGTAGCCCTCGCCCGCCCGCACGGAGAGCTTGAAGTAACGGCTGTTGATCGTGCGGACTTCGACCGCGACCGCCAGGCCGTCGCGTTGGCAGTGCGACTCGCCGAATCCGGTCATGCTCAGAAGCAAAGCTTGCGACTCCTGAAAAGGGCCTACTCCCCGTCCGAAGCCCCTTCGCCGCCCGCGCCTTGGCCTCCCATGTCCTCGTCCAGCAGCCCGCCGCGCGCGGCCGGCGCGCCGACGTCGTCCTGGATCAACGACTGCCTGGTGCCGAGCAACTTGACGCTGACCACGCACAGGAGAATCCAGAAGGTGGCGACGACGATCGTCACGCGGGTGAACAGGTCGCCCGCCTTGGTGCCGAAGGCGCTCTGGCCGCCCATCCCCCCAAAAGCACCTGCCAGCCCGCCTCCCTTGCCTCGCTGCACCAGGATCAGGACGATCAGGAACACCGCGGTGACGAACATCAGGATCATCAACAGGATTTGCATGCTCGCGATCTCCTTTCGACCAAGGTGGTCCGCGTCACGACCGGGGGGCGCCGGCCACGATGCCGAGCAGCGAATCGGCCTTCAGACTGGCTCCGCCGACCAGGGCCCCGTCGATGTTCGGCTGGGCCAGCAGGTCCGCGGCGTTGTCCGGCTTGACGCTCCCGCCATACTGGATCGTCACACTCTCGGCAACCTGATCATTGTATCGGTCGGCCATGATCTTGCGAAGATCGAGATGGACCTCCTCGGCCTGCTCGGGCGTGGCGACCTTGCCGGTGCCGATCGCCCAGACCGGCTCGTAGGCGATGACCACCTTCGGCATCTCGTCGGCCGTCAAGCCGGCCAGCGAGCCGTCGAACTGGCGTCGAATCACGTCCAGCGTCTTGCCCGCCTCGCGCTCCGCGAGCAGCTCGCCCACGCAGACGATCGGCGTCAGACCCGCCTCGAGGGCCGCTTGGAGCTTCTGATTGACCTGGGCGTCGGTCTCGCCCAGGATGTGGCGCCGCTCGCTGTGCCCGAGGATCACGTAACGGCATCCCAGATCGCTGAGCATCGCGGCGCTGATCTCCCCCGTAAACGCCCCCTTCGCCTCGTGGTGCATGTTCTGCGCGCCCAGGCCCACGCGCGAGCCTTGCACCGCCTTGCCCACGCATTCCAGGTAAACGAAGGGAGGGCAGACGGCCAGATCCACGTCCGGGCGATCCTCGGCCCGCGCGGCCACCCCTTCGGCCAGGGCGATGGCCGAGACGCGGTCCAGGTTCATCTTCCAGTTCCCGGCGATAAACGTTCGTCGCATGCGGCAGACTCCTGAACGGGGCGAATCGGGGCAGAGGGTCGAGCACCTCAAAGGGCGCGAATCCGTTGCCGCACGGTCACCCGAAGCTGGACGTCCCGCCGGCGCAGGCCACGGAAAACTAACTATTATGGCGACCGCGGACGATTCGGGCCAGGGGGAGCCCCGCGCATGCGGGCACCGTACAACCCTTGAGGAAGGAACGAAGCACGAATCCGGCTCTCCGCGGGGTGGTGGTGGTGCCGCGCGCACCGGGCAATCGCTCGCGACATGGCACCCCCTCTAAGGAGGGTTAGGGGTCACTCGACGCGCTTGCTCTCGGGGTACGAGCCCAGGATCTCAAGTCGCAGGGTCTTGCGCGTTAGCGAGGCGGTCGCGCGCCGCACCCGCGCGTCGCTCTCGTGCCCCTCCAGCTCCACGAAGAACAGGTAGGCCCGCTTCTGATCGGCAATGGGAAACGACTCGATCCAGGTCAGGTTAAGCCGGTTCCGCTTGAAAATCCCCATCGCCTCGGCCAGCGCCCCGGGCCGGTGCTCCACCTGAAACAGCAGGGCCGTCTTGTCCCGCCCGGTGCGGTCCGCCGAGCGCTGGCCGATGATCGCGAACCGCGTGGTGTTTCCCGGGTTGTCCTCGATCCGCTCGGCCAACACCTCGAGTTGGTAGAACACCCCGGCCTGCTGGCTGGCGATCGCCGCGGCGCCGGGTTTCTCGCGGGCGAGCTGAGCCGCGGTGCTCGTGCTGGGGACCTCGATCGTGCGGGCCGCGGGCAGATGCTTGGCCAGCCAGTTGCGGCACTGCGACAGGGCCTGCGGTCGGCTGTAGACCTCCTTGACCTCGGTCCGCGGACAGCGGCCCAGCAGGGCATGATGGATCTGCAGCTCCACGTCGCCGCAGACCCGCACCGGCAGGCGCGTGAACATGTCGAGCGTGTCGGCGATGCGCCCGTCCGTGGAGTTCTCGATGGGCACCAGCCCGAAGTCGGAATGACCCCGATTGACCTCCTCGAACACCGCGCTGATGCTTCCGACCGGCACGAACTCCACGCTCTGCCCGAAGGCGTGCATCGCCGCCAGGTGGCTGTAAGTGTACAGCGGTCCCAGAAAGGCAATCCGCAGGTCGCGCAGCAGGCTCCGGCAGCCGCTCTCCACCTCGCGGAGCACGGCGCGGGCGCAGTCCAGGGGCATCGCGCCCGAGACCTTCGCAAGCAACTGCTCGATGCGCGCCTCCTCCGTGCCGCCGATGGGGTGGGCCGGCTCCGCGGGCGCCCCGGCGTCGCGCTGCGTGGCGAACAGCGCCGCGCGCTGGTGCAGGATCCGCAGCAGATCGCGATCGAGCCGGTCGAGGCGGGCTTTCAGCGCCCCGGGGCTGCGCTCGGTCTTGCCTGGGGACTTGCGGCGCGTTGGAGCTGATTTGCGGGAGGTGGACTTGCCCATCAGACTTCGATCTCGCGTTACAGAACGAATAGCGGTAGCGTCTGCCGCTCACGGAGGGGCAGCGACCTCTGCCATCGAGCCGACGTGGCTAGCCGAGCCCGAGGACGACAAGGTTTTTCGGCCGCGCACGGGTGAGCTCGAAGCACAAGAAGAGCGATCAGGACGCCAACTTGTAAACGGCTTCAGGCGGTGTGTCAACGGTTGGACCGGGTGACGGAGCGATGCGGGTGCCGCGCCCGGCATCCGTCGCGCGCGGCGCGCAATCCCAGGGCCTAGGGCGGCAACAGCGCGCGGGCCCCGGCATGTCAAATTGGCAGGCGAACTGTCGGACACAGGCCGGCCCGAGCTGCCTGACGACGCGTTCTAGGTTGTAAGCCATTTCCAAATAGTAACTTACATTGCAGACTCGGACGAGCCGAGAAAGCGGCACGGGCTTTGCATCCCCCCTTCTTGTCCGTTGGGGATATGCGGCACCGTGCACAACCTCCCCCTCGCAATCAGGCTGCCAACTCAGCGCGTGTCAGTCAGTCGCTCCATCGGTCTGAGGTCTTTGCGGGCCGACCAGCGAATCCAGAAAGGATGAGAAAATGGCACAAGGCGAAAAAATCATCGGAATCGACCTGGGCACCACCAACTCCGTCGTCGCCGTCATGGAGGGCAAGGACGCGAAAGTGATCCACAATGCCGAGGGCAATCGCCTGACCCCCAGCGTGGTCGCATTCACCGACAAGGGCGACATCCTCGTGGGCGAGCCCGCCAAGCGCCAGGCCGTGACCAACCCGCGTCGCACGGTGTACTCGATCAAGCGGTTCATGGGTCGGCGCCACAACGAGGTGGCCACCGAGGAGAAGATGGTCCCCTACGAGATCGTGGGTGGGCCCGAGGACTACGTCAAGGTCCGCGTGGGAAGCGACGATTTCACGCCGCCGGAGGTCTCCGCCAAGGTGCTCCGCAAGCTCAAGGAGGCGGCCGAGGCATATCTGGGCCACAAGGTGAACAAGGCCGTGATCACGGTGCCGGCCTACTTCAACGACGCCCAGCGCCAGGCCACCAAGGACGCCGGCCAGATCGCCGGCCTGGAGGTGGCGCGGATCATCAACGAGCCCACCGCCGCCTCCCTGGCCTACGGCCTGGACAAGAAGAAGACCGAGAAGATCGCGGTGTTCGACCTCGGCGGCGGCACGTTCGACATCTCCGTGCTCGAAGTGGCGGAGGGGGTGTTCCGCGTGATCAGCACCAATGGCGACACGCACCTGGGCGGCGACGACTTCGACGAGGTGCTCATCAACCACGTGGCCGACGAGTTCCAGAAGCAGAACGGCATCGACCTCCGCAAGGACGTGATGGCCCTGCAGCGCCTCCAGGAGGCCTGCGAGAAGGCCAAGAAGGAGCTC
>CAYSUS010000142.1:0-15034 GCA_964434165.1 uncultured Pirellulales bacterium | reverse complement strand
AAGTAGTGGTTTGAGGATCTGAGGCGTAGCAGGACTGCGCCGGTCCGGTAAGGCGAATGGTCTGGGTAAGCGATCGGTGACGGGCTGTCTGCGCGGATCGTCTCCGCGGTTCCTGGCCCGTTGCGCACAAAAAACCTCGCCCTGCCTCTCGAAGCATTCGCGTCGAAGAGGTAGGACGAGGGTGTGCATACAACCATTGCGAGTATAGCCGAGAGTCTGGCTTTTTTGCCATCGCCGTCGAGAAGTTCTTCTCGTTTCGTACGGATTGGCACGAGGACGATCGGGCCAGGCCGCTTGTCCGGCAATATCAGGCCACGCTGGACTCGATCTTGCAGTCCCATCCCGAGCTTTGCGGGTGTGCCGTTTCCTGCGCGGAGTGCGGGATTCGCTTTCTCGCGCATCCTCGCAATGCGGGTCGGCGGGACTTGCGGTGCCCGTTCGGCTGCCGGCAGCACAATCGTCGGCAGCGTTCCTGCCAGCGGAGCACCGCGTACTACCGGACGGCGGCCGGGAAGAGGAAGAAGAAGCGGCTCAATGCCCGCCGCCAGAGCCGCCAGGCCCCGCCGGGCGCGCAGCCGCAGCCCGGGGACGATCCGCAGGCGATGTCGCCGGAGCCGCGACCTGCCAGCGGGTATTCCGGCGCCTCGCCGGCCAGCGAACCATTGCCTGCGACGATCGCATTGCAGCGGGAAGAGGTGGTGCTGGACGAGGCGAGCGTGGCCAGTTCGCCGATGCTGCCCTACGTGCGGATGGTCGTGAGCCTGATTGAAGGCGTCGCATTCACCTGCCGTGAGGTCGTTCACCTGCTGCGGCGGACTTTGAGACAACACAGCATCGGCGCTGGCCGGGTGGGCGATTACCTTCTGGGCTTTCTGCACCGGCACCCGCCTTAGGAAGCATCCGATGCGCGAAATGGTGGAACTTTCGAGTTTGGACCTGCGGTATGAGGGGCATCGCTTGCGGGACGACGCCCGCGAAGCGCGCCTGCTGGCGTCGATTGCCGAGCGAGGTATCGAAGAGCCGCTGGCGGGCGTGGATCGGTCTGCGGCCCGCTTGCTGTTGGATGGCTTCAAGCGCCAGCGCTCGGCCAAGAAGCTGGGGATCGGCTGCGTTCCCTACGTGTCGCTGGGCGAGGAGGAAGCCACGGGCATCCTGCATCTGATGCGGGCTTCGACGCACCATGGCTTGAACATTCTGGAGCAGGCCCGGTTCGTCGGCGATCTCGTTTCGATCCACGGCATGAGCGTGGCGGAGGTCGCCCAAACGCTCGCGCGCAGCAAGGGGTGGGTCTCGATGCGACGGCGTCTCTTGGACGAGATGAGCCCGGCAATCCGGGAGATCCTCTTCCGCGGGGCGTTTCCGGTCTACTCCTACATGTACACCCTGCGGCCGTTCATGCGCATGAACACCCCACGCCGGCAGGAGATCGAGCAGTTCGTCCAGGTGGTGGCCGGCCAGCGGCTGAGCGTGCGGGACATCGAGCTGTTGGCCCAGGCCTACTTCCGCGGCCCGGCTTCGCTGCGGGAGGCGATCCGTGGGGGCAAGCTGGGCTGGTCGCTCGACCAGTTGAAACACGTGCCGGAGGATCGGGAAGGCTGCAACGGGGTCGAGCGTAGGTTTCTGAGGGATCTCGAACTTCTGCGGAAGTCCATCGAGCGGGTGATGGCCAGGTGCCACGATCCGCGGCTGGGCAGCCCAGCCTTCTCGGCCCAAGCGAACTTGCTCTGCGGCGGCCTGCTGAGCACGCTGGCGCCTTTTTGCGAAAGGATGAAGGAGCTTCATGATCGATCCGGATCGGCGTAAAGCCATTTACCAGTTGCACCTGGCCGGCGTACCGATCAGTAAGATCGGTCGGCAATTCCACGTCAGTCCGCGGACCGTGCGGACGATCATCCGCCAGCAGGGCCTCCTGCCCCAAACGGTGCGTAAAGACAAGATCCAACTCGACCCGGAGTTGCTCGGGCGGCTGTACCAGCAATGCGACGGCTGGGTCCAACGCGTCCACGAGATCCTGGTGGAGGAAGAAGGGGTCCAGGTCAGCTATCCCACCCTGACGCGGGCGGTGCGGGAACTGGGGCTGGGCCGGCCCGCCAAAGCCCGCTGCGATCACGTGCCGGACGAACCGGGCGTGGAGATGCAGCACGACACCACGGTGTACCAGGTGAAACTGGCGGGCCACCCGACACGGGTCATCGCCAGCCTCTTGTACCTGCGATACTCGAAGCGGCGGTACTTGAAGTTCTACCGGGTGTTCAACCGCTTCGCCATGAAGTGTTTCCTGCACGAGGCACTGATGTTTTGGGGCTGCGCCGCCAAGCAGTGCATCATCGACAACACCAACCTGGCGCGGCTCCGCGGCAGCGGCAAACAGGCGGTGATCGTGCCGGAAATGGCCTCCTTCGCCGAGCGATATAGCTTCACGTTCCTCTGCCATGCGATCGGCCACGCGAACCGAAAAGCCGGGGAGGAGAGAAGTTTCTGGACGGTCCAGACCAACTTCCTGCCGGGCCGCAGTTTCCAGAGCCTGGAGGACCTGAACCAGCAGGCGCTCCAGTGGGCCACGGTGCGCATGGAGCATCGCCCGGCCAGCAAGACGCGATTGATTCCCGCCAAGGCGTTCGAGCACGAACGCCACTATCTGACCGAACTGCCGGCCCAACTTCCCGCGCCGTACTGCCCCTACGAGCGCGGCACGGACGAGTACGGATACGTCGCCGTCGAGGGGAACTACTACTGGGCCCCGGGAGTCAAGCCGAAGGAAGGTGTCAAGGTGCTGCGCTATGCAGATCGTTTGAAGATCTATCGAGGGCGGACTCTTCTGGTCGAGTATCCACTGCCGGCCGATGGGGTCAAAAATGCGCGTTTCAGCCCCGAGGGACAACCGCCGCCGCGGTGTCTGCCCAAGCATCGCCACCACGGCTCGCAACACGAGGAGCAGCGGCTGCGGGCCCTGGACCCGGCGGTGGCCGCGTATGTGGACTTCGCCCTTCAGACGCCCGGCATCCAGCGGCATCGCTTCGTGCGTGAGCTGTTCGCCCTCAGCCGCAGGGTGACGCCGGCCGTATTCGCCGAGGCCCTCACCCGGGCTCAGCGTTATCGCGTGGTGCAGATAGAAACACTCCAGCGCATCGCCTGGCTCTGCACGAGCCAGGGACAAGAGCCCCTACCCGACGTCGAGGTGGACGAGAGCTTCCGCCAGCGTCCGGCCTACCAGGAGGGCTTTCTGACCGACGAGCCGGACCTCTCCCTTTATGACGAAACGCCACCGCAGGATCGCAGGATCGAGGAAGGGTGAAAGCGAGGACCACGATGGATGAAGAACTGCGGAAAATCCTCAAATACCTCCGCCTCGGAGGACTGTTGGCCGACTGGGACGGGCTGCTGGCCAAGGCCCGGCGAGGGCGTTTCTCCCACGAGCGGCTGCTCCGGCACGTGCTGGAGGCGGAATACCGCGCCAAGCTGGAGAACGCCCGGCTGCTGCGTCGCAAGCGGGCCCGCATCCCCGAGATGCTGGAAATCGAGACGTTCCCCTTCGCCCGCCAGCCGAAATTGGACCGCCAGAAGATCATGTCGCTCTACGACCGCTTCGAGTACATGACCAAGCAGCGGAACATCGTCTGGCTGGGCCCCACCGGCTGCGGCAAGAGCGGCCTGGCCACCGGATTCTTGCTGCAAGCGCTCGATCGGGGGTATCGCGGTTACTTCATCACATTCCCCGAGTTGCTGGCCGAGCTGTATGCGTCGCTGGCCGATCGTTCCGAAGAAAAGGCCCTCCGCAAGTACGCACGGTATGACTGTTTGGTGATCGACGAAGTGGGGTATGTCGAGATCGAACCGGCCCAGGTCGGTCTGTTCTTCACGCTGATGCAGAAGCGACACAAGACCAAGACCACGCTCATCACCTCGAATCTGGGCTTCAGTGAATGGGGCACGTTCCTGAAGAACAACCACTTGACCGGCGCCTTGCTCGATCGACTCACGGAAACCAGCCATGTCATCAACATGAAACACTGCCGGAGCTTGCGGACCAAACTGGATGAACACGGAGAGACGGGCACGCAGTGAACTTCGACGAGCTGCGCCAGTGCGCCGCCGCAGTCCGCACGGTGCCGTTGGAAGCCGTCTTGCTCTGCCGCGGCGCGGTACGCGATCGGCATGACCGCCGCAAATGGCACACCGAACAAGGCCCGCTGTCGGTCTCCGGCCCCAAATTCATGAACTGGCAGCGGGGCCAAGGCGGCGGCGGGGCGATCGACCTGGTGATGCACCTGGCCGGCGTCGACTTCCGCACGGCGGTGGCCTGGCTCCAACGGCACCTGCCGGCCGCCACCCTGGCGGTCGGCGAAGATGCCACACAACCTCCCCGCGCCGCGGTTCCCGCGACAGAAGGCCCCCGCGGCCTGCGGTTGCCCGTCCGCGATGATCACCTACTGGACCGCGTCCGGCAGTATCTCACCCGGCGCCGCCGTCTATCGGCAGCGCTCGTCGAGCCGCTCGTTGCGTCGGGCAGGCTCTACGCCGACCGCCGCGGCAATGCCGTCTTTCTGCTGGTGGCGGGAAAGGCCCAACGGCCAGTTGGCGCCGAACTTCGCGGCACCGGGCCGCGCGTCTGGCGCGGCATGGCACCCGGCACCCGCAAGGACGCAGGTTACTTCTGGATCGGCACCCCGGGCTCCAGAGAAATCGTCCTCTGCGAGTCCGCCATTGATGGCATCAGTTGCTTCCAGATGCGCCCCCAGCGAATCTGCATCTCCACTTGTGGCGTGCGCGCCGATCCCCCCTGGCTCGACCCCCTGCTGGCCCGCGGCTACGACATCTTCTGCGGATTCGACGCCGACGTCGCCGGCGACGCCGCGGCCGCCCGCATGATCGCCCTGCACCCCGCCGTCCGCCGCTTGCGCCCGCCCGCCCACGACTGGAACGACGCCCTCCGCCCCCCCCGTTAGCACGCCTCCTCGAAACGCCCCCACCGCCGCCCCGGCCACCCTGCCCGCCGCACCACATGCTGTGAGCCGACCCCGCAGTTTATCTGAGCACCGCCGGGGCAATTTATCTGAGCATCAACGGCGGTGGGCTTCCCGCCCTTGCGGTAGTACCCTTCGGCGAACTCGAGGTAGGCTGCCAGGACCTGGACTAGGGCCAGAGTGGTCCGCTTCGCCTCGGGGGCGGAGACCGACTTGACGCCCAACTCGGCAACGAAACGCCCGTATCGCTCAGGCTCTCGGGTGTACCGAGAACCCCCAGATAGTGGCGGCGCCCTTTGTGCTGGACGAATGCCTGCCCGGAGGCGTGGCGGCGGTAAGAAGGAACCTTCGTCTTGGCCGGCATGGCGGCACCTCTCAGTCAAGCGGGGCGGAGAGGGGTAGTCCTACCCCTTTCCTCGTTGACTTTCAGGCCGCACTGCCGACCGCCGGCAGGTATCTAACTATAGATTCGGCAATGGTTTACGTCAGTGGGCGCACCAAGATTCGAACTTGGGACCTCGTCCTTATCAGGGACGCGCTCTAACCAACTGAGCTATGCGCCCGGAATGGGGCTGCCGGGCCCGGGTTACGCAAGCATAACCCCCGTCTCGGCAAACAGCGGCCCCCCTGTGCAGGAAAGGTGCCCCTGTGCCGGAAAACCGCATTTTAGTGGGCGGCGCCCGTCTGTCCAAGACGTCGCGCCTGGTTTTCCGGCCCGGGAACTCCCCGGCAACTGCCGCCGTCGTCGAGAGCGATTCCTGCGGGCGTCCCTTTCTCACGACGCGCCGGCTCGGTCGCAGGTTCATTTCCGGTACCCCTGGTCGGTCGGCATACTCGCCGCAATCGGAAAATCCTGCACAACCGGTCATGTTGGAATGCTCCGGCGGCCGAAACAGTCTAGGGCCCGCCGACGGCAGGGCCGCGCGGCGCCACGTGCGCGGCTGGTCAGAGGTTCGAGAGAGCACAGGAGGTCAGGAAAGCATGCGACTTACAGGTCTGTCCTGGTTCGTGGTGGGGGTCTTTGCGTCGCTTGCGATGGTGTCGGCCGCAGCGGGATCGGCTGCCACGCCGACGGCCCAACAGGCACTGCGCTTGTCCCCCGTCCAGCAGGGAATTGACTACGACCGGCCCACGCCCGAAGAGGCGGGAAGATGCACGATCGCCGGGGCCAAGGCCGACGGCGCGTCGGGGTGGATCGTCAAGGACTCGGACGGCGTGATCCTCCGCCGCTTCCTCGACACCAATGACGACAACCTCGTGGATCGATGGTCCTACTTCAAGGAGGGCCTGGAGGTCTATCGCGACATCGACGCGGACTTCAACGGCAAGGCGGACGAGTACCGGTGGTTCCACACGGCGGGCACGCGCTGGGGCCTGGACGAGAACGAGGACGGGGTCATCGACTCGTGGAAGGCGATCTCGGCCGAGGAGGTCACCGCCGAAGTCGTTGCCGCCCTGGCCGAGCGCGACGCCGCGAGATTCGCGCGCGTCGCGTTGACTCCCAAGGAACTGGCCGCCCTGGGGCTGGGCGAGACCCGCGAGAAGGCCCTGGCGGAGAAGATCGCCGACCTGCCCTCGCAGTTCGTTCGGGCGGCCGACGGGCAACAGGTCGTCGGCCCGGACGCCAAGTGGCTCCAGTTCAGCGGCAACCGTCCGGGCATCGTGCCCCGCGGGACGGACGGCTCGACCCAGGATCTGCGCGTGTACGAGAACGCCATGGCGATCATCGAGAGCGGCGGCGCGCACGCGCAGGTGCTCATCGGCACGATGGTGGACGCGCCGGGCGGCTGGCGCGTGATCGGCGTGCCGCAGGCGGTGGCCGAAGGGGGCACGGAGCTGGCCGGAGGGTTCTTCTTCCACGGGCCCGGCGCCGTGCCGCCGAAGGGACCGGAAACCGCGGGCGTGCCCGAGCAGACGCAGAAGCTGCTCTCGGAGCTGGAGAAGATCGACGCGGAGCTGGCTCAGGCGACCTCCCCCGAGGCCCAGGCCACGCTCAATGCGAAGCGTGCCGACCTGGTGGAGCAGATCGCCGCGCACGCCGGCGCCAAGGACCGCGGCATGTGGCTGCGGCAACTGGCCGACACGGTCAGCGCCGCGGTGCAGGCGGGCACGTATCCCCAGGGGGCCGCGCGGCTCCAGTCGCTCTACGAGAGCCTGAAGAAGCGCGGCGACGACAAGGACCTGGAGGCCTACGTCCGCTTTCGCCAACTGGTGGCCGACTACGGGCTGGCCCTGCAGGCCAAGGACGCGGATTTCGCCAAGGTTCAGGCGGCGTGGCTGAAGAACCTCGAGGAGTACGTCGCCGCGTATCCCAAGAGCGCGGACACGGCCGAGGCCATGCTGCAACTGGCCATCTCGCAGGAGTTTGCCGGCCAGGAGGAAGCGGCGCAGAAGTGGTACGGCCGGATCGCCGCGGAGTTCCCCGAGTCGCCGGCGGGACGCAAGGCAGCCGGGGCCCAGCGGCGTCTCGATTCGGTCGGCAAGCAGATCCCGTTCCGCGGCGAGTCGATGACGGGCGGCCTCGTCGATCTGGCGAAGTATCGCGGGCGCGTGGTGCTCATCCAGTTCTGGGCCACCTGGTGCGAACCGTGCAAGACCGACATGGCCACGCTGAAGGAGATGATCGGCAAGTACGGGGCGGACGGGTTCTCGATCATCGGGGTGAACCTCGACAACAGCGAGGAGCGCGGCGAGCAGTATGTCAAGGAGAACCAGGTGAACTGGCCGCAGGTGCACGAGGAAGGCGGCCTGGACAGCCGGCCGGCCAACGAGCTGGGCATCCTCACGCTGCCCACCATGATCCTCGTGGGTCCTGACGGCAAGGTCGTCAACCGCAACGTTCACGTGGCGGAGCTGGATCGCGAGCTGAAGCGACTGATCCGCAAGTAGCGCGCCGGGGCTGCTTTGGCGACCCATGCGGCGTGCAAAGCGCCCCGCCGACGCGAACCTCGGGTGCTCGCGTCGGCGGGGTTTCTGCCTGTTCCCCGGTTTGCGACGGGGGCAACGGAACCGTGGCCTGGCGCGAAACGCCGGTTTCTGGCTTGCGATCCTGCGCCCGAACCGGCCCGCCACGGGCGTGCGAACGCCCGGTTTGCGCGCCGTCTAACTCCTTGCATGAAAGTTACTTAAGGAACATCAGCCAGAATGCTTGTGCCGGGCAACACCGGGAACACCTGCAAAATCGAAAAAAAGCTTCCTCTCGGCAGAAACCTGAACCGAAAAGATAGTCAGGCAGCAACCATCGGACTCGGAAGTTGCGCAGGGGGGCAACAGCGGACCGCTCCGAGCCAGCCGGGCTCGGCCGTCCGCCCCTCCCCTCCTGAGGCATCCGATGGGTCCTGTGGCCGGGTGAACAGGAAAGGAAGCACGGAAACTGATCTCGTTGCGGCCGGACCGATACCAAGCCTCGCTGAGGTACGGTCGGCCGGCCGGCGAGACGGCGGGGGGCCCCGCCCTGGTCTCCGTTGGTGACCCACCACGGGGTTGATCCTAACAGGAGGGAAGGCATGCGACGTTTGTTGATTGGTCTGGTGGTCACCACTACCACCGCTTTGGTCCCCATGTTGGCGCTGGCCGACAACCAGCAGGTTGCCGAGCAGATTGCGGCCAACCTCCGCAACAGCGGGCAGCTTCATGGGTACAAGATTGGCGTGAAGTTCCAGGACGGCACGGCCTGGCTCCGCGGAACCGTGACGAGCGAGCGCCAGTTGCAGAGCGCGCTCCGCGTCGCTGCGAGCACGGCCGGCGTGCAGCGCGTCGAGAATCAGTTGGCGGTCGGCTCCGGGGAGTCGGCGGCCCCTACGCCGCTGGGTCGCCTGATGAAGCCGCTGAGCCGTTCCGCGGTTCAACCGGCCTCGGCCGATCTGCCGGTTCATTCGCTTCAGCAGGGCTCCGGCGCTCTGGCCCCCGAACAGTTTCCGCGAAACATGGCCGTCATGGGCGACACGGGAGCCCGTCCGGTTTCGCAGGCCCCGACCGGCCCCGCGCTGAGCGCCCCGGAGCAGGCCCACCGCGTTCCTGCGACCTTCGCTCCGGTGCCCGCCATGGCCACCAACGCGGAGGAGCCGACGCCGGCCCCGCAACCGATCCCGATGCCCGGCACACACCAGATGCAGGCGCAGCCGATGGCCGCCCCGGCCCCGTTTCGGGCGGCGGCGGGTCGGCCCGTTCCCATCGCCTACTCGCAGGCGAACGGACCGACGCCGGCTGCTCACGGTTATGTCCGGCCGGCCGCCGGCGGAGTGGCTCCGGTGCGTTACGACCAGCCGCACATGCCCAACTACGCCTGGCCCAGCTACGCGGCCTACCCGAACTACGCGGCCGTGACCTACCCCAGGCAGTACTCGCCGACCGCCTGGCCCTACATCGGCCCGTTCTACCCCTATCCTCAGGTGCCCCTCGGCTGGCGCAAGGTCAGCCTGGAATGGCACGACGGCTGGTGGATGCTGGACTTCGACGACGGCGCCCACGACGGCCCGCTGTCGGGGTTGTTCCGAGCTCGCTAGCGTTGGGCCGAACCGGATCGATCACCGCGACCCCCGCGCGATCGGCGAATCGCGTGGGGGTCGTCGCGTTCCCGGGGTGGACGAGCGGCCGCAGGCGCGGGCCGTCGCCCACCGCGGGGCGAGCCTGGTTGACGGGGAGTCCTACCACCGGTACGCCCGGTTTCTGCGGTGCCAATCCCGAATCGGCGATTATCCGCTGCCAGATGAAATACCCGAAAGTTCCGCACACTTTGTCTCGATATAGACTCTAGCTCTGTTGTGGGCTGAAACCTTCGCTTGCCCTCGGGGGGCAGAGGCGGAGCGAGCGATAACGGCAGTGGGTCTTGGCCGGCTGTCTTAAGAGGTGACCGACCTGTCGAGGTGTGATCCATGTTCCGAATGACGCTCCATACACTGGCAGTTCTCTTCGTCTTGGCGTCTGTGGTGGCGGCCCCGGGGTGCTTCACGGGCTTCGCGAAGTACGGCCTCACGAACTTCGGCCTGTTCACCATCCCGATCCCGGTCAGCCCGTACTTCCAGGACGATCTGGAGGACAAGTTCTGGGAGAACGAGCGCTACGCCAAGGTCCCCGTGCTGGGGCCGATCGCGGCGGGCGGACCGGCCGTGGCCATGGACCCGCCGTCGGACGACGAGGTGATGCGGGCCCTGGAGGGGGCCCGGCCGCTGGAGGGCGGGATGCCCCTGTTTCACGAAGTGCAGCGAAACAACGTGCGGATCGTCAAGGAACTGATCGCCGACTACGTTGACCCCCCGCGCGACTACCCGCTCGTTGGACCGGCCCAGCTCCACCACTGCCACTACAAGTGCACCATCTACTTCACCGAAGTCACCCGCGTCGGCTGGCCCGTCCCGCACACCACGGTGAACGAAGACGCCCAGGAAGTGATCTACATCGACCACAACCATTTCCACATCGTGGGCAACGTCGATCCTGGCCCCGGGGCCCAGTTCTGAATCGCCTTGCGTGATTCGCGGATCGTTCACGGCCACGCTTGGGGTCGGCCGACCGGCGACAGCACGAACCACACGCCCGGCGGCATCGGTCCGAGGGGGACCGTTGCCGCCGCGGGTTTTCTTGGGGTGGATCGGGCGAGGTTCGATCCTTGCGGGCAGGCCGGCCGTACTCGCGTGTGCTGGCCCGACGTTCCGCGCCGGGCGGGGTCGCGAAGGGTTGGCTGCCCGGCCCTGGACCGGCCGATAAGATTAAGGGGTCATGCCGGCTCTGCCGCTTGATGGGGAGCCAGGGCGGGCAACGGGCGCTCTCTGCCGCAAGGATGGCAGGCGGGCTTCGGCGGACGAGTCATCCTTCTCGCAAGGCGCTTGATGCGGCTGTCCCGCGGCCTTGCCTGGTGGAACAGCCTTGTCCCTGGTGTCCCCCAAGGGCTACGATGTCCGCATAGGGGGGCGATCCCCCGAGCACAATCGACCTTCTTCGAAACGGCGATGGCTGGGAAACTTCTGAAAGCCGCGGCGCTGGCGCTGGTCCTCGGCTGGGGTGCCGCGGTGTCCTCGCTGCGCGCGGGCCCGGCCGACGATCAGTTCGCGGTGGCCGCCAATCACTTCCGGCAAGCCAACTGGAAGCTGGCGGCGGAGGAGTTCCGCGCGCTGGTGGAGCGGTTTCCCGACGATGCCCGGGCCCCGGTGGCCCTCTTCTATCTTGGCGAGGCCCAGCTTCAGTTGGGCGACTTGGCGGGGGCCCAGAAGTCCTTTGACGGCTACCTGCGCAAGTATCCCGACGGGGAGCACGCGCGCACGGCGCTGTTCCGCAGCGGCGAGTCGGCGCACGTGGCGGGCCAGGCTGCCGAGGCCGACAGGCTCCTCCGCGCCTTCCTCCAGAAGAACCCCAAGGACCCGCTCAACGCGTACGTGCTGACGTACCTCGGCGAGATTGCCTCGGGGAAGGGCGATTTTGAGGACGCGGCGGCGTGGTTTGGGCAGGGCCTGAAGGACTTTCCCAACGGGCCGCTCCAGGACGACTGCCGCTACGGGCTGGGGAGGGCCTTCCGCGAGCTGGGACGCACCGAGGAGGCGACCCGCCTGTTCCTGGCCGTGTCCGCCAAGACCGGCAGTCCGCGGGCGGACGAGGCCCTGTTCTACCTCGGCGTGATGCAGCTCGACGCGACGCGGCCGGAGGAGGCGGTCAAGTCGTTCCGGGAGCTGGAGAGCAAGTTCTCGAAGAGCCCGCAGCTCCCGGCGGCAAGGCTCCTGTTGGGAAAGGCCCTGTTTCAGCTTCAGCGGTGGGATGAGGCCCGCACGGCGCTGGAGGGTCTGAAGTCGGATGCCAGGCTGGGAGTCCGCGCTCGCTACTGGCTCGGCCGGGTCCAGCAGGAGCAGGGGCAGTGGGCGGCCGCGGCCTCGACCCTGATTGCCGCGGCCGAGGCGGCTCCCGAACACGCGCTCGAGGCCGAGATCCGTTTCGAGGCGGGGCGATCGCTCGCCAAGGCCGGCGACGGGCCGGCGGCCCAGAAGCAGTTCGACCTGGCCATTGCGGCAAGCGGCGAGAACGGCCCCTGGCTCGACGAAGCCCTCAGCGAAAAGGCGCAGGCGGCGCTTGCCCTGAAGGACCACGAGCTCGTCGATCGCACGGCGGGCCAGTTCGCCGAGCGTTGCCCCCGGAGCCCGTTGGCCGCCGGCGTGGCGCGGACCTGGGCTCAGTCGCTGATCGAGCGCGGGCGGTACCCCGAGGCGCTCGAGAAGCTTGAGCCCTGGCTGGCCAATGCGGGAAAGGACGAAGAGGGCCTTGCGGCGCGCTATCTGGCGGGGCTTGCGTACGACGGGGTCGGTCGTCCCAAGGACGCCCTGGATCAGCTCGACCGGGCGGGGGCGTCCGACGATCCCGCGGTGAGGAAGGGGGCGCTGCTGGCGAAGGCCGGCATTCGCATGCGCGCGGAACAGTTCTCCGAGGCGGCGGCGGTGCTTCAAGCGTTGCTCGCGGCCGCGCCCGACGAGCAGGAAGCCTTGGCCGCGAGAATGCGTCTGGCCGTCTGCCTTGCGCGTACGCGGCAACTGGACGAGGCCCGCGCGATGTACGCTGAGGTGGTGGAGCAACACGCCGCGTCGGAGGCCTTTCCGGCGTTCGAGGAGCAGCTTGCCGAGGCGGCGCTGGACGCGGGCGACACCCAGTGGTCCTCCGCGCTGTTTGAGCGGCTGGCTGCGGGGGGCGGGCAGTCGGAGGCGGAGAAACGGGGGCTCGCGGGCCTGGGCTGGAGTCAGTTGAGGGCCGGCCGGCTGAGCGACGCGGCCGCCACGTTCGGCCGGTTGCTCCAGAGCGATCCGCCCGCGGCGCTGGCCGCGGAGGCCGCCCACGTGCGCGGCACGATCCTCGAGAAGCTCCGTCAGCCCGACGCGGCCTTGGCCATGTACGATCGGGTGATCGACAAGCACCCCGAATCGCAGCAACGGGCCGACGCGCTGCTGGCCGCCGCCCGGCTCCGCGACCGGCTCGACCAGGACGAGCAGGCGGTGGCGTTGTTCGAGCGTTTCGTGCGGGACTTCCCCGAGCACGCGGAGCTGGACCGGGCACTGTACGACTGGGCCTGGGCGCTTCAGGATCTGAAGCGCGGGGAGGCGGCCACGGCCGCCTTCCAGCGGATTCATCTGGAGTTTCGCCAGAGCAAGGTCTGGCCCGACGCGACCTACCGCCTGGCCCAGCAGGCCTTTGAGGCGCGCCATCTGGCCGAGGCGAAGAAGCTGACCTCGGCCGTCTTGGACGCCGCGTGCAGCGCCGACCTCCGTCAGCACGTGCTGTATTTGAAGGGGCAGATCGCCGCGGCGGAGAGCGATTGGGACGAGGTCCGCGACACGTTCGAGACCCTTGCCAAGGATCATCCGGAAGGTCCGTTCCGCTGGATCGCCGAGTTCTGGACCGCCGAGTCGAGCTACCGCAAGCAGGACTACGCGGCGGCCGCCGCGAAGCTCCAGGAGATCGCCCAGCAGACGCGGGGACGCGGCGACCCCTGGCTGGCCATGATTCCCCTGCGCCGGGCACAGATCCTGGCCCACCAGGAGAAGTGGAAGGAGGCCCGGGACCTGGCGGCCGGCATCGCCAAGGACTCCCCGCAGTTCGACCAGATGTACCAGGTGGACTACGTGCTGGGCCGCTGCCTGGCCATGGAGGCCAGGTTCGACGAGGCCCGCGCAGCGTACCAGCGAGTCATTCACTCGCCCCAGGGCGCGAAGACCGAGACGGCAGCCAAGGCCCAGTGGATGATCGGCGAGACCTACCACCACCAGAAGGACTACGAGGCGGCGCTGCGGGCCTACCACCGCGTGGAGTTCCTGTATGACTTCCCCGAATGGCAGGCCGCGGCCCTGTTGCAGGCGGCCAAGTGCCGCGAGGCCCTGGGCGAGTGGAACGAGGCGGTGCGCCTCTACGAGCGGTTGATGAAGGAGTATCCCGACACGCCCTACAACGAAGACGCCGGCAGGCGTCTGCTGGAGGCACGCCGTCGCGTGACTTCCGGCCCGGCCTCGTGAGGGCGGCCCCTGATCTCGGACTGAGGATATGATTCCGACCCTGTTGCATCGGGCGACGCGTCGGGCGCTGGCGGCGGCGCTCCTCGCGGCGGCGTTTCTCGACGGAAGTTCCGCTCGGCCGGCGCGGGCGCAGGCGGAGCCGGCCGTCAAGGTCGTGCCCACCGACGAGAGCGCGCCGGCCCCGGAGGCCGGCCAGCTCGTGCCGCTGATCCCCACCGGCAATCTGTGGAGCATCATGCAGAAGGGCGGACCCCTGATGTGGCCGATCGCGGCCTGTTCGGTGGTCATGTTCGCCTTCATGCTGGAGCGGGCGGTCAGCCTGCGACGCGGCCGCGTGATCCCCAAGCCGTTCGTCACGCGGTTCGTCAGTCAGATGCGCGAAGGCGCGCTGGATCGCGACAAGGCCCTCGAGCTTTGCGAGGAAAACGGCAGCCCCGTGGCCGAGGTGTTTGCCGGAGCGGCGCGCAAGTGGGGAAGGCCCTCGGTCGAGGTGGAGCAGGCGATCATCGACTCGGGCGAACGCGTCACCAACGGGCTGCGTCGCTACCTCCGCGTGTTCAACGCGGTGACCACGGTCACACCGCTGCTGGGACTTCTCGGCACGGTCTCCGGCGTGATCAAGGCCTTCAACGCCCTGGCCACGCCCACCGCGCTGGGCCGCCCCCAGCCCCAGCTTCTGGCCGAGGGCATCGCCAACGCCCTGCTCACCACGGCCGCCGGCCTGACCGTGGCGATCCCGGCCTTACTCTGCTACCTGTACTTCATCAGCCGGGTGGATCGGCTGATCATCGACATCGACGCGTTGGGCGAGCAGCTCGTCCCGCTGATCTGCGCCGAGGAGATGGGCGGCAGGCCCCAGAAGCCCGTGGCCAAGAGCCGCCGCACCTCGCGCCAGGAGACCAAGGTGTGAGGGAGGAGTGGCGAATGGCGAATGATGCATGATGAATGACGAAGTGCTGTCGCGCAGCGTCGTTCGTGCCCAGCGGGGACTACGAGGGCAAGGAGGATAGGGGTGAAGACATCTGTGCTCCTGCCCCTCGCCCTCTGACCCCCGACCCCTGACCGCTGACCGCTGACCGCTGACCCCGG
>CAYSUS010000141.1:0-15078 GCA_964434165.1 uncultured Pirellulales bacterium | reverse complement strand
CGTCGTAGATCCCGTGATTGTCGGGATTGTCGAGGTAGTCGTGAGACTCATCCCCCGCGAGAAAACGCCAGCCGCTGTCTTCCTTGGTCTCCGGTTCCATACGGCACATCCAACCGACGTCTCTTCCGTCGACGGTGATTCGGTCGGTTGCGGCGCAGGCGCCCATCTTCTGGATGAGCCGGCGGATCTTCTCGGGCGGGATTTTGAGTTTCTTTTCCATGATTTCCCCGTAACCAAGCGACAGAAAGCCCGGCGAGCAGCGAACCGCTCGCCGGGCTTTCATGGTATACGCAATTTGCCGAGCGGGCAATTCCCGCAGGCTTATGCTTGTTGGCCCTGCTCCGCCTTGTCGAAGGCGGCGTCGAAAACGACGTCGCTCGCGGCAAAGTCGACCTTCTTCACGAACTCGCACGATTCCTTCGCGCCGTGCTCGCGATCCATGCCCATGTCTTCCCATTCCACGGAGAGCGGGCCCTGATAGCCGATCACGTTCAGCGCGCGGATAATCTCACCGAATTTCACGGCGCCGTGGCCTAGCGAGCGGAAGTCCCAGCCGCGACGTGGGTCGCCGAATCGGAGATGGCTGGCCAGAATGCCGCTTCGACCGTCGAGCGTCACCGCCGCGTCCTTCATGTGGACGTGGTAGATGCGATCGGGGAACGCGCGGATGAATTCGACCGGGTCGACACCTTGCCAGATCAGGTGGCTCGGATCGAAATTGAAGCCGAACTCTTCACGATGTCCCAAGGCCTCCAGGGCTCGCTGGGCCGAGTAAAGGTCGAAGGCGATTTCGCCCGGATGGACCTCCAGGGCGAACTTCACGCCGCACTCGCCGAACACGTCGAGGATCGGGTTGAACCGCTCGGCCAGCAGCTTGAACCCCCCGTCGATCACCTGCGGAGCCACCGGCGGGAAGCTGTACAGGTACGGCCAGATGCTCGAGCCCGTGAACCCGTTGACCACGCCGACGCCGAACTTCTGCGCGGCCCGGGCGGTGTTCTTCAGCTCCTCGGCAGCCCGGGCGTTGACCCCAGCCGGATCGCCGTCGCCCCAGACGTACGGGGGCAGGAGCGGCTGGTGCCGCTCGTCCACCTGGTCCAGCACGGCCTGACCCACCAGGTGGGCGCTGACGGCAAAGCACTGCATGCCGTGCTTGTCCAAGAGCTCGCGCTTCCTGGTGCAGTAGTCGGGCTCGGCGAGGGCCTTGTCGACCTCGAAGTGATCTCCCCAGCAGGCCAGCTCCATCCCGTCGTAGCCGAATCCCTTGACCATCTGGGCCAGGGTCTCCAGCGGAAGATCGGCCCACTGGCCGGTGAACATGGTGACCGGACGTGCCATCAGAAATCCCTCCAAAGTGCGAATCGAGAATTGCCTTCGTCGGCGACGGGGACGTCGTCCCGTCGCGGTGGGCCCGATTTGCCGGGGCAGGCCGGCGACTATTGTGCCAGATTCACGGCCGGTGGCAACTCCCCCCAAAGCCGTCGTGCTATAATCCCGATAGATTCAAGGCGTTTTTCCTGACAGACGGAACCGGGGCGACCCTGCCGGTTCGGCAAGCAGCGAAAGGCCGGGGATGGAGTTCAATCGCAGGACGACCGCGGCGGCAGTGGGGGGCTTTCTCATCGGCGCGCTCGCGGCGTCGGTCGGGTGGGCGGCAGGCAGGGCCGAGCTGGAGATCGTCAGGCAGCCCCGCGTGCCCGTCACGGCCATGCAGCAGTGGAGTCGGGCCCTGGGCGAGGCGGGGCTGTCCAGCGTCCGCATCCGCGAGGCCCGCGGCGGCGATCGAATCGGCATCGAGAAGACCGGCACCGAGGCCAGCCCGGTCTATCGCGTCACCGGATCGCTCAGCACGAGCGGCGAGCTGATCCTGCCCGGCGGGCGCTACCGCGCCGGCGAGGCCCGGCGGGTCGCCCGCTGGCTGGAGGAGCTGGCCGCCCGGGGCCTGCCCGAGGAGCGCCCCGCGCGCTCGGCCTTCGGCCTGACGGCCGAGCAGTTCGCCCAGGTCCGCGCCGACCTGGCCCGGCCCGTGGCCTTCTCCACCAGGGACGCCGCGCGGTCGGAGGTCGTCCAGCGGGTCGGCAGGCAGCTTCAGATCGGCATGCTCAACGCGGCCGACGGCATGGAGACGCTAAGCAGGGACAAGGTGGCCGAGGAGCTCAGCGGCCTGTCCAGCGGCACGGCCCTGGCGTGCGCGCTGCGGCCGGCCGGATACGCGCTGGTGCCCCGGGCGTCGGGCGAACGGATCGGCTACGCGATCGTGCGCATGCAGGAGGGCATGGAGATCTGGCCTATCGGCTGGGAGCCCGAGAAGAGCCGCAAGGAGACCCTGCCGGCGCTGTACGAGTTCCTCAACGTCAACATCCAGGGCGTTTCGGCGCAGCAGGCCCTCGACGCGATCGCCGGACGGCTGAAGGTGCCCTGCCTTCTCGATCACAACGCGCTGGCCCGGCACGGCATCGACCCGGCCAAGGAGACGGTCTCGCTGCCCGGAGGACGCACGTTCTACTCCAAGGCCCTGGAGCGGGTGCTGTTCCAGGCCGGGCTGAAGAGCGAGCTCCGCGTGGACGAGGCGGGCAGGCCCCTGCTCTGGGTGACGACGATCAAGCCGATGTGAGCGGTCAGTGGCCAGATGGCGACGGACTCCCCTGCCGGAGAAGCGGGCAGGGGTCTGGTTTCCGCGAGCCGGGGCCGTGTCGGCCTGGTGACTCAGTCGGCTTCGGTTGCGACACCGCTGCCTCACCGCGGGACTCACGGCGCCAGTCGCGCGGAACCGTCTTCCCGGCACCACGATTCAGCTCCTTCAGGCGGCGCTTGATCTCCGCGTCTTGCGCCTGCGGGGCGTCTTGCGAGCGACGCGCCTGGGTCGTCATATCGGCGTCTCCACCGGCAGCGGCTCAGGCTCGTCGTCGGGCTCCTCCTCCGGCTCGGTTTCCTCCCCGGGCTTCGACGGGGGCGGCTCCGCGCGGGGCGGGTCCTTCTTCTCGGGCGTCTGTTGCAGCTCGCGCCAGGGCTTCTTCTGCTTGTAGCTCTCCAGCTCCTCCTGGAGCTGCGCCTTCTGGTCCTCGCGCCCCAGTTTGACGGCCTTGGCCGACCACTTCCTGGCCGTCATGAAGTCGCCCGTCTCCGCGTAGGCCGCCCCCAGCGTGCTGAGGATGTGGGCCTCCTTGTACTCAGTCAGCTCGCAGGCCTTCTTGGCCAGCTCGATCGCCCGCTTGCCGTCGCGCAGCTCGTCCCTGGGCGAGGTGGCCAGGACCCAGGCGAAGTTGTTGAGGATGCCGCTGTCCGCGGGCCGCACCTTGACGGCTCTCTCGTAGTCGGCGATCGCCTCGGCGTGCTTGCCGATGCTCAGGTACGCGTCGGCCCGGCCGCGCAGGGCGATCCAGTCGTCCGGGTCCTTTTCCAGCAGCCGCGTGTAGATGCCGATCGCCCGGCGCGGCCGGTCGTCGGCCGTCGAGAGCATGGCCAACTGGAGCTTCGCCTGCTCGTCGTCGGGGTTGTCTTCGATGAACTCCTCCAGCAGGCGGAGCGCCTCGGCCATCTTCTCCTGATCGGCCAGGACAAACGCCTTTAGCCGCACGGCCGGCGCCAATCCCGGGCTGAGCTTGAGGATCTGCTCGACGTCCCCCATCGCCTTGTCGTATTCCTCGAGCTCCTGGTAGATGCCCGCCCGCAGCAGCAGCACGGCCAGGTTGTCGGGCTCCATGCCGTATGCCTTGTTCAGGTCGTTCAGGGCCGCCTGAAGCTTCATCTGCATGGCGTGGACCCTTGCCCGCTGGACCAGGGGCTCGACCGACTTGGGCTCGACCTTGCTGGCCTCGGCCAGGGCCGCCAGGGCCGCTTCGTACT
The DNA here is from genome assembly GCA_964434165.1 of uncultured Pirellulales bacterium. Lineage (GTDB taxonomy): Bacteria > Planctomycetota > Planctomycetia > Pirellulales > Thermoguttaceae > CAYSUS01. The sequence goes on along the minus strand of CAYSUS010000141.1, from coordinate 11,232 downwards.
TCTCCTGCTTGGTGAGCACCATGGCCTTCGCCTCGTAGGTCGGGGCGTGCTCCGGCTCGAGCTTGATCGCCGTGTCGAAATCGGCCAGCGCCAGGTCGTACTTGCCCATGTCCGCATGCACCAGTCCCCGGGCGCGCACGGCCACCGGATCGCCGGGCGCCAGGCGCACCGCCTCGTTCAGATCGTCCAGCCGTTTCTCGTTGTCGTCCTCCAGCCCGGCTCGGGTGATGCGGGCCTTGGCCCTGGTCTGCGGGTCGCCCTGCTCCACCGCGATCGCCTGGTCCAGCACCTCGCGGGCCCGCTTCGTGTCGCCGGCGGGCAGAAGGTTCAGCCGCGCGATCAGCAGCAGGGCCTCGGGCTGATCCGCCGCGATGCCCACGGCGGCCTCCAGGTCGGAGAGGGCCAGACGTCGGAACTGGGCCATGCGTGGTTCAAGCGGCGAGCCTTCCAGCACGGCGTCCGCGATCGCCGTGCCCCGCTGGATGAGCGTGGCGGCGAGCATCGTTCGGGCGAACTCCGTGTTCGCCTCGTCGAGGCCCTTCTCCAAGGCGGTGCGGCACAGCCGGACCACCTCGCCCAGGTCGCTGATCGTCTTGGCCGTCAGCTTCAGCTCCGTGGCCTTGTCGAGGGCCTCCTGACCGGCATTCGCGCTGTCGGAGTCGGGCTTCGGCTTGGAATCCTCGGGCGTCTCGTCCTTCTTGGCGGGCTCCGCCGGTTGCGGCGTTTCGCCTTCCTGCCCGGCAGCCGCCCCCAAGCCGCCTACCGCCAGCATAAGCGCCATCCACCCAATCACCACCGCACGACGTAACATGGCACAAACCTCCGTCTTGTTGAGAAAACCGGTCGAAGCAACGCAAGTCGGCCGTTCTTCCGTTATTATGGCGGTTTACGTTTCGCAGTTCTACGCCGCCTGGCGGTGACCACCTCGAACGCCCGGCATGCAGGCTGGCCGATCGAAAGCGCGAAGCGCAGACGACGCATCCCGGGCGACGAATCCCGCAGCGTCAGCGAGGGATCCGGACGACCAAGCCCGACGCCCGACCGAGGAGAATACCCTGCAATGCGACATGCCCGTCGGCTTCGCCCTCGCTTGCGCTTCGGGCCGGGATGGCGTGGGCGGGCCCAGAGCTGGGTATTGACAGACAACGAGGGGCCCCTCGTTGGAGTGGCTGCGTGGGCTTGGAGATCGTGATGTCTTACTTCCTCGCGTTATCCCGCGTCCAATGGGCATGGTTGATCGGTAGCTTGCTCGCCGCCGTGGCCATTCTCGCGTTGGGCTGGTCGCGGGAGCCGGCCGACGATCTGGAGGCCCTGCCGCCCCTGGACACGTCGATGTCGATCCGCCAGGTCGCTCCCGCATTGGGAACCACCGGGCCGGGGCTGGCCCGAGAGTTGGGGCTGCCGCTGCGCGTGGCCAAGAACCGGCCGCTGGCCGAGCTGGGCGTCTCCGAGGAATCGTTCCGCGAGGCCGTCGAGCACCTGGCCTCGCACCGCCCGCGGACTTTGAAGTACCACGTGTTCGCGGCCATCTCGCTATGGTCGCTCGTGTTCCTGGTGCGGTTGGGAAAGCCCGACGGCGCGCCGCCCTCGGCGCAGCGATCGTGGTATCCGCGATTCATCTACGTGGCCACGCTGGGGGTGGCGGTCGTTGCCGCGGGATTCGCCCTGGGCAAATCGCCCAATCCCATGGAAGGCGCGGTGAAGCTGTTCAAGGGGATGGTCGGCCTCCAGGCCTCGATCGCCGCCGTGGTCTTCGGGTTCGTGTTCTTCACGGCCCTGGCCGTGGTGGGCAACAAGCTGGTCTGCGGCTGGGCCTGCCCCTTCGGCGCGCTTCAGGAACTGATTTACACCTTGCCGGTCCTCAAGAAGCTCAAACGCCGCAAGGTGCCGTTCTGGCTCTCCCATTCGATCCGCGGCGGGCTGTTCGCGATCATGCTGCTGGTGCTCTTCGGCCTCCTGGGCGGCCGGCGGGGCATGGTGATCTATCACCCGATCAACCCGTTCAACCTCTTCGATCTTCGCTTCGAAACGCCTTCGATCCTGATTGCGGTGGTCGTTTCGCTCGTGGCCGCGGTGTTCGTCTATCGGCCGTTCTGCCAGTTCGCCTGTCCCTTCGGGTTCGTGTCGTGGATCGCAGAACGCGCGAGCCTCGTGCGCGTGCGCGTGGACCGCTCGCGCTGCAACCGCTGCATGGCGTGCGCCCGGTCATGTCCCACCGGCGCGGCCGGCGACAAGGTCGCGGGCCGCGTGCTGGCGGCCGACTGCTACAGTTGCATGCGATGCCTGAACGTCTGCCCCTCCCAGGCGATCGAGTACCGGCCCGTGTGGGACAAACTCCCGTCCAAGCCCCCAGCGAACCACGCGACGCCGTGATGGATGGGTGCTGCCGGGTCCCACGACGGCACGGAACCATGCCGGCGGCCGTCGTCGGGCCGGTCCAAATCGGTCTGCTATAATGGCCATCGCCCGCACTGACAGTCAGGCAAACCAACCGCTGACGGACCCTAGATGGGAAGCTGATCCGAATTCGAGGGGCTCGGGGATTGGGGGCGTGGAAGTGCCCGGCGCAGCGGCCCGCACGGCCGATCCGCTCTTTGCCCTGCGGGTGTTCCCCTGAACGCCTGAGAGAGGCGAGTTCGCCGAAAGCCCTCAAAGCTCCAAAAAGCGTTTGTTCCCTATCTCCCCAAAACTCCTGCGCCCCGCCAACCCCTCAGGAAACCGGTAGAACGCCATGGAAACCATCGTTAGCCGATCTGGGGATCCCTCGACGGTCGTCGCGGCGGGCGCGACCCGCGCTGGTGTTTGGCGTGGTGTAGATCGGCTTGTGCTTAAGCACGAATTCCCCAATCGGGGGCCACGGTCTGGAAAAACTGCCATCGGTTGACCAACGCCGCGATACGCTTCCGTTCCCCGCCTGCCAGGAGACGCGCGCAACCTGTTCATCGGGCACCACTTGGATGTTTCCGGCTCAGCGTGTCAAGAGCCTTGCCCCGCGGCGCGACGCGGCGCACGCATCCCCATGACAGAGGTAGATGCTGTAGAGTGAGCCTCCCTTTCGCGCGCGATGAGGCCATCGAGAGCCCCTGGAGACACGCGCGCGGCCCGCCAGGCATGGCGCCGCGGGGCGGCGGAAGAGGCGGGCAACGGGCCTCGCGCCAAGTCGCGGGACTGAATTTGGACATGCCGACGAGCCGCCCCATGACACGGATCGTTCTCCAGACGCCGCGCCTCGCGCTTCGCGAGATGGGGATGGCCGATCTGGATTTCCTTGCGGCCATGCTGGGCGACCCCGAGGTAACGCGGTTTTACCCCAAGCGCTACTCGCGCGAGGAGGCGATCGCGTGGGTCGAGCGCCAGGTGGGGCGCTACGCGCGGGACGGCCACGGCCTGTGGCTGGTCCTCGAGCGCCAGACGGACGAGCCGGTCGGCCAGGTGGGGTTGGTCCTTCAGGGGGTCGAAGGTCGCGGGGAGATCGAGGTGGGCTACATGATCCACCGGCCGTTCTGGCGACGGGGATTCGCCCTGGAGGCGGCCGCGGCCTGTCGGGACTACGCCTTCGAGAAGCTGAACCGGGCGGGGCTCCTCAGCCTGATCCGGCCGGAGAACCTGCCCTCGCAGGGCGTGGCGCGGAGGCTGGGCATGCAACCCGAGGGGCGCGCGGACCACGCGGGTTTTGAGCACCTGGTGTTCGTGGTGCGGCGGCCGGAAGGCTCGGGAGGGCAGGAATTGCGCGGCGCTTCGGAGGAATCCAAGAAAAACGACCGCGGCCGGCTCCGTCGAGGTGGGAGGAGCGCGGCCGCGGTGGCCTCGGAGGGTCCGGTTCCGCCCCCAGGATGCGGCAAGGCCGATTCCGCCGGGCGGAGGTAGGAACAGTGCTTGCCAGGGCGCCGCCGCGCCCCGTGAGTCACGTCGCCGGCTTGGCGCTGTCGGGGTGGATGTCCTTGAGGCTGCGGCCGAGCTTCTTGCGCCCGCCCGCGCTGCCGGACAACTGCCGGGGCGCGGGTCCCGAGCTTGGCTGGAGGAAGCCGGCCAGGCGCTCGCCGATGGGGTCGCTGTCCGGGCGGGGACCGAGATGTCCCACGGCATCGCTGACGCCCATCAGCACCGACTGCTTGACTCCCTCGCGAATCCACTGGAAGAAATTGACGTTCATGGAGAGCTCTCCTCGGTGAGCGGTCGGTTCGGGGTTGGCCTCCGAGCCACGCGGGTCCATCGTGCGAGAGGGCGGGAGATTAGCGACTCCCCGGCAGCGTGTCCAGACGAGGTTTTCCGCTCCTTCGGCAGGGGGGGCGCCCGGGCAGGCGGCCGATGCGCCGCACCCGGCTCGATCCGTGACGTAGGCTTGAGGAAGTATCCACCGGTCTTGCGCGATCGTGGGGGAATGCCGGATGTGGCCCTACTACAGGACGTTGATGCGTCACATTGAGCGCCTGGACACCCAGGAATGGCTGATGGTGTTCATCATCGCCGTGGGGATCGGCGCGCTGTGCATGCGCGGCTTCGGTTCGAGGGCGAACTACTGAGGGCCCGCCCTGCTGTCGGCCGCGACCAAGCAGGAGGACTCGTCACTATAGCGCCCGCTCCCCGCGGCGGCGCTTCGAGGCGACCTGCCGTGCCTGGCCCCGCGCGACCTCGCGCCACAGCCGCTTCCAGTCGCGTCTTCTGGAGGGCAGCCAGGCCGCGTACGCCCGGAGGAAACGCAGGCAGATCGTACGGCTCACCCAGGGATGCGCGTCGAGGCCCGCGGCCAGACGCACCAGGTCGCCGAGCTGGCGTCGGCGGTCCGCGCGTCGGCCCTGCCGCATCCCGTCCACGTCGATCAACGCGGTCTCCACGCGCCCAGCCCGCTCGGAAACCAGGACGTTGCTCGCCTTCAAGTCGCGGTGCGCGATGCGGAAGGCGTGCATCCGGCCCGCCAGACCCCCGAGGCTTACGGCGCAGCGCGCGGCAAGCCGGTGCCGGATACAGGTCGGCCAGCCGGCGATCCGCCATGCCCAGAGGTGCAGGTTCTCGGCCCCTTCCATCCATTCGGTGGCCACGTAGCTCATCCGCCCCGGTCCGGCTCGCCGCGGTTGCCAAAGGGCCAACGGACGCGGTGTGGCAATGCCCCGTTGCAGGAGGGCGTGTCCGGCTTTCCAGCTCCTCCGCCCGCGCGTCGGTCGAACACACCCGGCCACCGCCTTGAGCGGGCTCCGCGGCCGGTAGCGTTTCAGAGCCACGTGACAGGGCCGGCCGCGTAGCGGGAGATCGGCCTCGACCACCACGCTGCTATGCCCCAGCTTGACCGGGCGGTGAAGGTTGTCCCAGAGAATCCGGTCCGGCATCAGCAGCAAGTGCTTGAGGTCCTCCGGATCGATCCCCGCGATTCCGTAGGCCTCGCCCTCGGCCGTCTTGACGGCGACGAAGTCGCGATTCGTGCGTAGCGACCGCCGGTCGCGCTGGCGGTGAATGCGAAGGCAGTGCTCGCGTCCCCGCTGCGCCACCTGCGCCGCGGCCGCGCGGCGATCGGCCAGGCGCAGCTCGGGTCGGCAGGCCAGGTAGGTCCGCCAGAACCGGTATCGCTGGGCAAGCGTCGCGTCCTCCCACCAGGCCGAATCGAGTACGGCCAGGTTGTCGCGCGACGCCGGCCACGAGAGGGGACCACCCAGCCGCACGCCTTGAAGATCGATCAGGTACATCGCGAACGGCTCGCGATCCGGCCCTTCGTGTCCTGCCTGCGGGTCCGGGGCCACGAGGATATTGCCCGCGTGGAAGTCGTTGTGAAGGATTCCCCCGCGGTGGATCCTGGCCACGAAGCGGGCCACGCTTTCCACGAGCGCACGCCGCCGGGCGGAATCCCGGCTGGCCAGTGCCCGGTCGTAGTGCTCGCGCAGCGTGCAGGTTCCGGCCAGCTCGCGGGTGACGAGGTAGTTGTCGAGTATCAGCCCCCAACGGCGACGGTATCCCCAGGCCACGGCATGCACCGTGGGGATGCCGCGGCGCGCGACCTCGCGAATCCTCTCCCATTCGCGCCGGGCCCCGCAAGGCCGGAGCCAGTGCCGCATCACGTCGCCCAGCCGCGGGCAGCGGTAGTGCTTGACGAAGAGGTTTCCCTCCGGAAGCTCCACGCGATAGACCGCGCGGTGCGGGGCGTTCTTGACGACTTCAACTCGGCCTTCCCGACGCCAACCCTCGATGCGCAGGCCGCCAGACCCAAGGAGGATCGGCAGCCAGCCGGGCACGGCAAACCAGCAGTGATCGGCGATTCGACGGGAGTCGATCTCGGGCATCCAACGCACCAAGTGGAGCCTGGGGCAGGCCCTGCCAAGCCGTTTTACGACACCATGCCCGTCCGGACAATCCCTGGGATCCGTGCAATCGACAGAATCCATACAGCGGGAATAACCGCTAGATTTTGCCCAAAAAGCAAAACGCTCCATACCCCAATTGCCGAAGATAGGTAGCGAGGGGGGGCCCGGCGTGCGGACCGCCAAGCCGGTCCGCATGTCCGGGTGAATTGCCTGGCGGCCGGTGTGGCCGAGCCAGGGTGCCTCGTTTCGGGCCCTCCTTCGATCCAGAGAGACCGGCGGCCGGAGCCGCGCCCTCGATCAAGTGGCGTGAGGCGCGTGTCCCGGCGAAGTTCGAACTCCCGGAGGAAGCCCCCATGGGTCGCTCCACCAGCGTGCTCCTTGTATCGACCCTATTGGCCGTTGCGGCGGCTCCGCAAGGGGCCCAAGCCCAGGCGTACCGAGGTTACGGGAATTCCACGTCCCGCATGGCCAAGTACTTCTCGAACGTGCCGATCGGCACTCGGGCGACCGCAGCGTCCAGCCACGCGATGCCCCCGATCGCGGCCCCCGCGTACTCGTCCGCGGCGGCCTACGAGGGCACGCCGGCGCTTCCCACCGAACGGCCCCGCCAGCCCACGCGCCTGCCCGTGGTAACGGCTCCTCCGGGGCCAGCGCCCATGCCGCGCGTGCGGGCCCCGGTGGCCCCGCCGGTTGAGACGCCGCCGAGGAGGACCGCCCCGCCCAGCGTCCTTCCGCAAGAGGAGAGCATGCCGCCCGAAGCCCCGCCGCCGCGGGAAAGCGGCCGAACGGCCCCAGACGGGGGAACCCCGCGCGAGCCCGTCGATCCGGGCTCCACGCGAGAGGAAGCCGAGGCGCTGGATGCAGTGGGCGCGCCGGGACGGCTTCCTTGCGAAGACGACGGCAAGTGGTGGGAGTCGAGCGCATGCTGCCCCTCGTCCGACTGCGGCTTCGCCGCGTGCGGCGTGCCGGCCCAAGGCGATCCCGGGTGGCGACGCTGGCTCGATCCCCGGGCCAACGTGTTCGGCGTCGGCGGGCGGGGATGGGTCGATTTCGGGGGAACGATCAATACGTTCAGCCCCCGCAACCGGGAGAACTACCCGGTCACGTTCAACGATCGCTCGAACGACGTGCAGATGAACCAGCTCTACGCGATCCTGGAGCGCCCCGTCGATTGGGACGACCCGCGTTGGCAGGTGGGTGGGCGGGTCGATGTGCTCTACGGCACCGACCACGTGTACACGACGGCGCTGGGGCTGGAGACCTTCACCAACGGACAGCCCAAGTGGAACAGCGTCAACGGCCCTGTAGGGACGAACTACGGCCTGGCCATGCCCCAGGCGTACATGGAGGTGTACGCTCCCTGGTCGTACGGCCTCTCGGTCAAGCTGGGACACTTCTACACCATCATGGGATACGAGTCCGTGATGGCGCCCCAGAACTTCTTCTACTCCCATGCCTACACCATGCAGTACGGCGAGCCCTTCACGCACACGGGCGTGCTGGCCGCCTGGCAGGTGACCGACCTGGTGCGGTTTCAGGCCGGGTTCACGCGCGGCTGGGACACGTGGGAGGACAATAACAACAACCTCGGCTTCCTCGGCGGGGTGACGTGGGACCTGCCCAACGATCGCACCTCGGTGGCGGTCACCGTGCACACGGGGCCGGAGCAGGACGAGCCGCCTCCGCGCGACAGCTATCGCACCACGTACAGCATCGTGCTCTCGCACGAGTTCTCCGACCGGCTGACGTACGTTCTGCAGCACGATCTGGGCTACGAGCCCCGAGCCACGGTCGCCAACCAGACCGCCTTCTGGTACGGGATCAATCAGTACCTGATCTACCAGATGAATGCATGCTGGGCCGCGGGGGCCCGCTTCGAGTGGTTCCACGACAAGAGCGGGGCCCGCGTTCTCGGCCTGGAGGGCGCCGACTTCTACGAACTGACGCTGGGATTGAACTGGACCCCGCGCGAGCGCCTCGTCGTGCGGCCCGAAGTCCGGTGGGACTGGGCGCACTCCCAAGTCCATCCGTTTGCCGACGGGACCAAGGACCATCAGATCCTCGTGGGCATCGACGCCATCGTGACCTTCTGACGGGCAGCGGCGGCCGCCGGACGGCAGCCGCGGCCTGGAGAGCAACCGAGACCTCATCATGGAGGGCGAGACTCCCGCCGAGTCGATAGCGTGAACGATCGAAAGGAACGGGCCCCGGCGAGGTCTCGCACACGCCTGCCGCGGAGCTCGGCTCACCGCGAGCTTTCCACCGATCCGTCTGACGGCAAGACCAGCAATCTCACGCCGAGACTCGGCGGTAGCCTCGCCCTCCGCCGCGCAGCCCCGCGTCCGCGGCCCACGCGGCCGGGGCCGTCCGGTCGGGGTCGCGATCTGCGGCCCCTCCACTGCGTTGACAGCCCATCGAGCGGTCCCTAGGATGCTCTTTTCCTGGCCGCCGAAGGGACATCGCCGTGGCGTGGCGGCGGCCCTCCTGCCGGCCCCGACGAAAGGCGTGCGGCATGCCCCTGTTTGAGATCGAGACCGACGCGCACATCATCATCACCTGGGCGGACAACGAGGACGCGGCCGCCCGGGTGGTCTCCGAGGCCTACCCCCGCGACGCGGTGCTCCGCCTGACGCGCCGCCCTCGCGACACGTGGGTCATCTCCAAAGGCGTCCTGGGGATCACCGGCAACGCCGATCCGTGCACCACCGCGCGCGACTGCCTGGCCAAGGCCTCCGGCGACAAGGTCCACGCCATCCGGCTCTACATGCAGGAGACCGGCGAGGATCTCGACCACTCCCGCAAGGCGATCGAGTCGAACATGGTCATGGGGTGGTAGCGCCGCCGTGGGGGCTGGAACGGTCGGGGTTGGAATTGTTGGCGGCATGCGGCAACTCCGCTGATCGACCACGCTCGTCGGGCGGCACCGGTTGAAATCCCTTCCTTGTATCGGAAGAACGGTTCCTGTGTCCTTCCGCGTGATCCAGTCTGGATCTCGCTGCTCGCGGCCGCGCCGGCAGTGTGCAAGCAATCGTAACCTTCGCCCTTAAAGGCAGCCCCGCCGTGAAGGATCTTCGTCGCGGGCGCGACCCCGAGCCGAGGGACGGCGGCATGGCCTGTCGTGACGCGTCCTGAAGGAGCACCCCGACTTCGAGAAGTGGAAAGACGCGATGACGCCCGGCGAGTTCTGGAGCCCGGTCGGGGAGGAGTGGTTGATTGAGACCAAGCCGCAGGAGTCGCCGGGGTGAGCCTGTCGCTGGCCATCGCCTGCGAAACCCCGGCGGATCAGCGGACCGGCTGTGACCTGGCCGATCGCGTCGTGTGCGAGGCGATCGGCTGGATCGAGCCCGAGCATCTGGATCACTTGAGGGGCTGGCGCGGTCTCTCGACGTCCGAGCCGTGCCTGTTCTGGAGAGACGTCAAGCGCTGAGCGGACGAAAGGAACATCAAGGCCCAGGGCGAGTTCGAGTCCGAGCCCGGCGCGCTGGATGCTCGGACGGCGCGACTCGCCCCGCTCCTCCTTCGCTCGTCCGAATGTCTCCCGGACGCGGTCGTCCTCCTGCGAGATGACGACCGAAAGGCTGAACGAAGGCGCGGCTTGGAGCAGGCGCGAGAAGCGGTACCCGAGAAGAGCCGTATCGTCATCGGTCTGGCTCACACGAAGCGCGAGTGTTGGGTGCCGGCCAGTTTCGAGCCGGGAGACGCAGCGGAGTCCAAGACGGTTCATGCCCTTCGCGCGGAGCTCGGATTCGATCCGTGCGAGCGCGCGGAGGAGCTTGCGGCCATCCATGACACGGACAAGCGGAGCGCCAAGCGGGTCCTCCGCCTTCTGACGGGCGGCGACTCGGATCGCGAGGTCCAGTGCTGGCACGGCGCGGACCTCCAGACCCTCCGGGACCGCGGTAGCCAGACCGGCCTGGCCGCGTACTTCGAGGAACTCTCTGGGCGACTCGTGCCGCTGTTCGCAGGGCGACAGCCCCGCCCGCAATAGCCTGCCGCATCCTTGCACCACCCCTCCCGTCGACTTAGGATGCCTGGGATGGGCTCCCGTGTGTGCTGTCGGGCCCGTTTCGGCCGTATCTGAGGAGACATCCAACATGAGCTTCCCGAACGCCGCTGCTGAGAACCGCTTTCGCCTTGCCCTGACCATCACCGTGGTGGTCTGCCTGACGATGGTCGGCCCGGCCCGGGCCGCCGAGAAGGCTCGGCCGAACGTCCTCTTTCTGGCCGTCGACGACCTGAACGACTGGACCGGGTACCTGGGCGGGAGCCCCACCAAGGTCAGCACGCCCAGCCTCGACCGGCTGGCGGCACGGGGCGTGTTCTTCACCCGGGCGTACTGCTCGGCCCCGGCCTGCAACCCATCCAGGGCGAGCCTCCTCTGCGGCGTGCGTCCCTCGACCTCGGGCGTGTATCTCAACGGCAACCCGTGGCGCGCGCAACTGCCCGACGCCGTCACGCTGCCGCAGCACTTCATGGCCGCGGGCTACAAGGTGCACGGAGGCGGCAAGATCTTCCACGGCGGGTTCAAGGACCCGCAGTCGTGGCAGGTCTATTTCAATCGGCCCGGTGACCCCGCGCCGCCGAACCGCCCGGTCAACGGAATCCCCAAGACGGCCCACTTCGATTGGGGACCGGTCGATGAGGGCGACGAGGCGATGGGCGACACCCAGGTGGCCGACTGGGCCATCGAGTTCCTCTCCAAGAAGCACGACAAGCCGTTCTTCCTGGCCGCGGGCATGTTCCGGCCGCACCTGCCCTGGTATGCACCCAAGAGGTACTTCGATCAGTATCCGCTGGGGAAGATCGCGGTGCCCGAAGTCAAGGACGACGACCTCGACGACGTTCCGCCGCTGGGCGTCAAGATGGCCCGGCCCCAGGGCGACCATGCTAGTGTAGTGTTTCAGGCTGTTGGAACTTTATCGAGGGCTGCGCGTGCCTGAGC
>CAYSUS010000140.1:519-15111 GCA_964434165.1 uncultured Pirellulales bacterium | reverse complement strand
GCGTGGTGATCGGCGAAGGGGGGTCGGGCGGGGCGTTGGGCATCGGCGTGGGCGACCGCGTGGCCATGCTCGAGCACGCCTACTACTCGGTGATCAGCCCCGAAGGCTGCGCGGGCATCCTGTGGAAGAGCCACACGTTCAAAGAGCAGGCCGCCCGGGCGCTGAAGATGACCTCCAAGGACCTCGCCCAATTGGGCCTGATCGACGAGGTCCTCGAGGAGCCGCTGGGCGGCGCGCATCGCGACCATCACCTCATGGCCAGCCGGCTGAAGATGTTCCTCCGCGGCACCATCCGCGAGCTGGCCGGCCGGCCCGTCGAGGAGCTGCTCGAAGGCCGGTATCAGAAGTTCCGGCGCATGGGCATGTTCTTCGAGAGGGCTGAGACGGGCGGCGCGTGGACCGCCGTGAGAAACGGAGACCGCGAGCCCAGCGCGAACGGCCACCCGCGCTGCGAGGCCGAGCATCGCGCGGAGGAGGCCGAATCGCACGCCCCGCCCACGGAAGGGCGCGAGGACGACGCGGCAGCAAGCCGCTCTCGCGAGCCCAAACCGACCGTGGACTCGATTCGCCCATGACCGACCCATCTTCGCCGGACGTCGCGCCGGCGCCGGAGCCTTCGGCCCCGCCCGCTTCCGACCCGCGCCCGCGCCGCACCAGCTACGTGCGGGTCGTCGTCTGGCTGGTGCTTCTCGGCGCCACCATCGCCTTCTGGTTCGTGGCCCGGTCCAACCCCGAGATCCTCCGGCGCCTGGCCGCATGGTGGCCCGCCGACGCGCGGGCGTACCCGACGCTTTCCGCGGCGGAGCACCAGGCCGAGCAGGCAGCGCGGAGGAAGCTCGAAGCGAGCGGGGCGCTGGTGGTCGCCGAAGGCGAGACCAAGGCCGTGACCAGCGTCTCGTTCCGCGGCGACAGCCTCGATCCGTCCACGGTTCGACTGATCCCTGCCCTGCGCCGGGTCTCTTCCCTCAACCTCGGCGCAAGCAAGATCACGGACGAGCAGCTCGAGTTCCTCTCGGGCCTGCCGATTCTCGCGTCGCTGGTGCTCAGCGACACCTCGGTCGGCGACGCGGGTCTTGAGCACCTCAGCGCCCTTCCCAACCTGGAGGTCATCCACCTGCGCGAGACCCAGGTGACCGACGCGGGGCTGAACGAGATCGCCAAGATCCAGACGCTGAAGATCCTCGACCTCTCCGGCAGCCAGGTGACCGACGCGGGGATGGTCGAGCTGGTCCCGCTTGAGAACCTCAGTTGGCTCCTGCTGGAAGACCTCGACATCACGGACGCCGGGCTGAAGCCGCTGCACGCCGTGAAATCGCTCCGGCAGTTGACGCTCTTCCAGACTCGCGTCTCGGCCGAAGGCGTGACCCGGATCAGGAAGGCCATCCCGGGCCTGACCGTGGACCGTTAGCGCTGCGAGCTGACCAGACCTCCGAAGTCTTCGAGACTTCGGAGGTCCCCCGCCAACGTCCGATAATGTCTCTTATGTCCTGTCGGAACCGCAAGAAACGCCCTGAGAACCGCGTTTCCCCATTCCCGGCCCGCCGCCGGTCACCGGGGATGCGGCGGCGGCCTCTCGAAGTCCGACCGCAGATCGCCGACCCGTTTGGGGATCGCTTCGAGGGTGTCGTAGAACTCGCCGCGCGCGGCGTCCAGGTGGTCGCGTCCGCGGTGGTACCGCTGCTGAAGCACATCGAGGGACCGGCCGGTCTGGCGGACCGCCTCCTGCGCCCGGCCCAGCTCGCGGTCGAGCCGGTCGAGCCCGACCTGGCCTGAGAAGGGCTCCGTGGGCGCGGCCTGGGGAATCGATTCCTCGGGGCGCTCTTCGCCTCCGGAGGAGCCAAGCTGGAATCCCGGCACCTGAGGCGTCTCGACAGGGGGGGCTCCCTCGAGTTTCCGATCAAGGGTATCGAGGTATTTGCCGATCACGGCGTGGACTTCCTCGGGCAGTGCCGGCTCCACCTTATCGATGGCCACGGTGATGTAGTAGCCCGAGCGCGACTGGAGCACCTGCTGGCGCAGGGTCTCGGAGAGGGTCACGGCGAAGAAGGTGATCACCACGCAGTACAGGCCGCCCTTGAGCAGGCCGAACAGGGCGCCGATCTGTCGATCGAAGCTTTTGAGCTTCACGCGATCGATCAGTCCGGCGACCAGCCGGAACACGGTCCACACGGCGAAGGAGGTGGCCAGGAAGAGGATCAACATGGCGAGCACGTGGTTCCAGGGCTCGCTCTTGCTCAGGTACGGCGCCACCACGGGGCTGCACCGCCCCGCCACGACGAAGCTGAGCACCAGCGACGAGATCGAGGCGACCTGCCAGGCCATGCCCTTCCACAGCCCGAAGAGCCCCGTCAGCCCCAGGACCACCAGCATCGCGACGTCGTAGGGATGGATGGCGAGATCGCCCACGGCTCTCCTCGCGGTGATTCAGGCAGGACATGGTCAAGCGCGGCCGCAAGTGCCCCACGCGCGCCCGGGGCGGACGGCGCCCCTCGGCCGGCGCGGAGTATAGCCCAGGCTGCCGCCGCCGCGAAGGTCAGAAGCCCCATGCGCTGCAAGCTGGGCAGGGGAGGAAGCGCAGGGGGCGACCCGGCCGCGATTTGGCCTTGGTCCGTCCCCGGTTCTCCACGTACACTCCCCGCCCAGTGTAGGACCAGACTTCCGACGCCTCGAAGACTTCGGAAGTCCGTGCCCCAATCGCGACTTCCGGCGCGCGCCTCCTCGGTGCCGTCATGGCCGACTTCAAAACCCACATCACGACCAGCACCGCGATCGGCATCGCTTACGGCGGAGCGGCGTACGGCCTGTATGAGGTGCCGCTTTCCACGAGCCTGCTGGCGGGCGGGCTGTGCGCGGTTTCCGGCATGCTGCCGGACCTGGACAGCAACTCGGGCAGACCGCTCCGCGAGAGCGTGGCGCTGGCCGCCGCCGTGGTGCCGATGATGCTCGCCGAGCGCATGCGCCAGTTCGAGATGCCGCACGAGGCGATCGTGCTGGTGGGGGCGGCCGTGTACCTGGTGATCCGGTTCGGCCTGGCCTGGATCCTGAAGCGCTACACCGTGCATCGCGGGATGTTCCACAGCCTGCCGGCCGCGCTGATCTTCTTCGAGATCGCCTTTCTGCTGGCCTCCGGACCCGACGTGGCGCTTCGGTGGTACAAGGCCGGCGGCGTGCTGCTCGGCTATCTCACCCACCTGGTGCTCGACGAGCTGTGGGCCGTCCAGTGGCTGCGCGGCCGCTGGCAATTCAAGAAGTCGTTTGGCACGGCCCTGAAGCTGTTCGGCAAGGGGTTCGTTCCGAACGTCACGACCTACGGGCTCCTGGCGCTGCTGTCTTTCACCGTGTTTCACGAGCCGGAGTGGATGGAGCGCGTGCACGGGCGATACGCCGAGGCCCAGGCCCGATTCTGGGAGCGCCAGCGGGCCCGGCTCGAAGCGATGGGGAAGGCCGGGGGAGAGCCCGATCCGCGCGAGAACGACGCCGGCACGGCGCCGGCCGAGGAATATCTCCGCACCGCACGAAACCCCGGCGCCCCCGGCGCCGGCCCGGATCGCGTGACGATCCCCGCCCCGGTCGGCAGCCCCGCGCCGCCCTCGTACGCCCCGCGCAGCGCCAGGGTGCCGGCCCGGCCGCTCGCCGAGCCGCCCCCCATCGACCGGGAGCTTCGGTTCGTGCGCTAGGCGACGGGGCAAGCCAGGCCGAGGCCTTTGGGGCGATTCACCCCTGCGCCCAATCCTGGGTATCGAGCAGCAGCGTGACCGGGCCATCGTTGACCAGCTCGACCATCATGTGCTGCCGGAACCGGCCGGTGGCCACCTCGATGCCCCGGGCGGCCACGGCCCCGACGAAGACCTCGTAGAGCTGCTCGGCCACCTCGGGCGGTGCGGCCTCGATGAAGCTGGGCCGCCGCCCCTTGCGGCAGTTGCCCAGCAGGGTGAACTGGCTGACCACCAGCATGGCGCCGCCCACATCGGCCAGGGCGAGGTTCATCTTCCCCTGCGCGTCCTCGAAGATCCGCAGCGTGGCGGTCTTCTCGGCCAGTTGGCGGGCTTCGGCCTCGCCATCGCCGTGTCCCACGCCGAGCAGAACAAGCAGGCCCCGCTCGATCTTGCCGCACAGCTCGCCGGCCACGGTCACCTGGGCCCGGCTCACCCGCTGGATGCACGCTCGCAAGGGATGCACTCCTCGATGGGTTCCCAAGTCGGAAGGACGAGGCCCCGGACCTCCCATCTTACGATGTCGATGCGGCAACGGTAAAATGGTGGGTTTCTCAGGGGGAGTCCTCACCATGGCGGAGAGACCGCGGATTGCCGTCACCATGGGAGACCCGGCCGGCGTGGGGCCGGAAGTCATCGTGGGGGCGTGGCCGGAGACCTTCGTGCACGAATGCTGTCGCCCCTTGGTGGTGGGTCACCCGGAGCTGCTCCGGCGCGCTGCCCGGCTCTGGCAGACCCGGATCGAGGTGGTCGAGGTCGCCGCGCCGGAGGAGGCCGAGCCTTCCGAAGGCGTGATCCCGTGCCTGGCGTGCTGCGCGGACGAGGTCCTCCAGGTCCCGCCGGGCGGCATCGACGCCCGGGCCGGGCAGGCTGCGTACGAGGCCGTGGTCAAGGCAAGTCAGCTCGTGCTCTCCGGCCAGGTCGATGCGATCACCACGGCCCCGCTTCAGAAGGAGGCCTTGCACCGTGCCGGCCACAAGTACCCCGGACACACCGAGTTGCTGGCCGACCTGTGCGGCGTGAAGGACTTCGCCATGATGCTCTACCTGGGGCCGGACGACCCGATCGTATCGCCGCACGGGCTGGCCGTGGTCCACGTCACGCTGCACACGGCCCTGCGCCGCGTGTTTGACCAGCTCGACGGCGAGGCGATCGTGGCCAAGTGCCGGCTGGCCGACTCCTTCATGCGGCGTCTGATGGGCCGGCGGTCGAAGCCGCGGATCGGCGTGGCCGCCCTCAACCCGCACGCTGGCGAAGGCGGCCTGTTCGGCAGCGAGGAGCAGCAGATCGTGCGACCCGCCGTGGAGAAGGCCCTGGCCGAGGGACTCAACGTGCAGGGGCCGCTGCCCGTCGATACGTTGATGGTCCGCGCCCGCGACGGGCAGTTCGACGCCGTCGTGGCTTTGTATCACGACCAGGGGCACATCGCCCTGAAGCTTCTGGGGATGTACCGCGCCGTGAACGTGACCCTGGGCCTGCCGATCATCCGCACGAGCGTGGCCCACGGCACGGCCTTCGACATCGCCTGGAAGCGCCGCGCCGATACGGGCAGCATGATCGAGGCCCTGCGCGTCGCCAGCCTGCTGGCGAGCGGCTGACCCAACGGACCCGCCGATTCCCCCGAGATCTCACGCTCCTGGACCCCATGCCTCCTTCCCCCGCCCCCGATACCTGCTGGTGCTATCTCATCCGCCACGGCGCGACCGAGATCAACCTGGCCGACCCGCCGCGGCTTCAAGGCCGCATGCTAGACGCCCCGCTGGCCGACATCGGCGAGCGCCAGGCGGAATGCACCGGACGGCTCCTCTCGAGCGTTGCCGTCCAACGCGTGCTCACGAGTCCCATGCTCCGCGCGCGCCAGACGTCCGAACGGATCGCCGCGCCGCATGGCCTGGAGCCGGAGATCGTCGAGGAGCTGGTCGAAGTGGACGTGGGCGTGTGGGAGGGCCTGCCGTGGGACGTCATCGCGCGCGACTATCCCGAGTCGCAGCGGCGGTTCCTGGAAGACGCCGGGCGGTACGGCTACGAAGGTGGAGAGAATCTCCAGTCGGTTCAGGCCCGCGTGGTGCCGGTCTTCACGCGGCTGCTTGCGGAGAACCGCGGCCGCAGGATCGTCGTTGTCGCGCACAACGTGGTGAACCGCTGCTACCTGGTCCACCTGTTGGGCATCCCCGTCTCCCAGTACCGCATCATCACGCAGGACAACTGCGGCGTGACCCTGCTTAGACACTG
This sequence comes from uncultured Pirellulales bacterium, assembly GCA_964434165.1. Taxonomy (GTDB): domain Bacteria; phylum Planctomycetota; class Planctomycetia; order Pirellulales; family Thermoguttaceae; genus CAYSUS01. Next base: position 9,166 of record CAYSUS010000140.1, on the reverse strand, counting down.
GGAGGACAAGACCAAAATCGTCACGCTCAACGCGGTGTTCCACCTGGACGGTCTTGGTTGAGTCCGGCGCGGCGGCCCGACTGCCCTCCCCTCCCCTGCCCCGCCGCACCACACCGCGGAGCCGGGCTGCGCCTCACTTCAGACGGTCGAGGAATCGCTTCGTGGTATCCCGGGCGGTGAGGTCTCCGGGGACGTAAGTGAACGTCGCTTCCGGAAAGCTCGGGCTGAAGTCCACTTCGGGAAACTCGATGGTAAGGATGGAATCCGCCTCGGCCGGGCCTTGCTCCTGGACCGCGGCGGCCTTGGTGCGCAGGTAGGCGATGCGATACGGGAACAAGTCATCCTTGCCGAGAAAGACCTCCACACACCGCGGCAGGCGCTCCGGTACGCTTTCGTACACGTCCTGGCGACTCAGGTCGACCGCTTCTTCCTTCTCTCCCAGGATCTCGGCGAGAACCCCTTTCTTCCAAGTCCCACAGAGCCTCCAGACCGGCAGCTCGTGATCGGCTCCGACATCGATGGCATAGAAGGGCTTCTGCTCAACGAGCTCGAAATCAAAGGCCGCATGTAACCCGCGCAGCAGTCGATGCATTCCACCCAAGCCGGGCCATGTGCCTATTTGTCCAATTCTGGGTAGATTTCCCTGATCGGCGAGGAACCGGGCCACCTCGGCGACGTCCACGCTGGTCAGCCGCTCTCCGTCCAGATCGTCGAAGGTCCAGAGCGTCTCCCCATCGAAGAGCTCGAGCAGGGTGATCCGGCGGTCATCCACGTGCAGCTTCAACTCGAGACGGAAGAGTTGCCCCCGGTCCGATTGCTGCTCGGCGAAAGCCCCCGATCCGACGAGCGCGCGGCGGCCGGAGGGGCCTGCGTGGAACCGGATCCGCGCCGAAAGGGCCTCACGTGCCTCCAGCGCGACGATGGCCTGTCGGAGAAGCGCCTGCCCGGCCTCGACCGCCGGGCGGTGCGCAACGCCAGCGTCCGGCGCAACTGCTGCTGGCGATTCAGGTTCGGCGCTTGCTGGCAGGCTCGTCCAGTAGGTCCCCGCCACCACGGCCAGGATGGCAGCTAGCATGGCCGCTGAGACGACCTGAACCACTCTACGGCGCATTTTGGGGGTTCTGTCGGATTTGCCAAAGAAACTCGTTACGCCAGACCGACCATTGGTCTCAGAAGCGTCTGCTGCGCGAGAGGATTCCGCGCTGCCCGCGGAGCGTCCATTGACCCAGCGCCGTGTCCGGCACTCCTCCCGCGTCGCAGCAGTCTGGTTTGGATTGTAGGGAGGCTTTCCAGCCGGGTCCAGGGCAGTCCGGCCCGGCGGGTCCAAGCACCGCCACGTTCCACAGGTCACCACGGAAGGACTCTTACTGACGCTTGCACTCGGCCGGCCGGGCATTCCGGCCGGCGACTGGAGCGCTAGGCAGGGGGGACACGATGAAACACGGAATCGGTTTGCTCGTCTTGACGATTGCGGTTGCCGGCTGCAAAGGGCCGTGCACCAAGAACTTGCCGCCCGCCCAGATGCTCGCGCATCCGGGGCCCGGCGTGGACGGCCCCGGACCTGGTGTAATGGCCCATCTGCCGGCCCAGCCCATGCCGGCGCAGGCTTCCCAGGTCTTGTTCCGCTCGCCGGAGCAGATGCTGGTCGCCTGGGGCATTTCGGCCCCGGGGGCGTTCGACGCCGAGCCGCTGGTCTGTCCTGGCCGCTACAACTTCCCGCAGGGCGGCATCTACCAGTTGAAGCTCACCAACATCCCCGGCCGGCCGGGGGTTGAGCTCTATCCGACCCTCGAGGTCGCGGCGGCCATCCCGCGCACCGCGGCGTTCCTGGCCCACTCGGCGATCCCCGTGGAATTCACCGAGGAGGACTTCGATCAGGTGCTCAGCGGCAACTTCGTGACCAAGGTCATCTACCTGCCCGATCCGGAGTTCCAGGAACTGGCGATCGCCGGCGTGGAGACGCTGGTCAGCACGCGGCTCGATCCGGGCGTCGATCCCATCACGGAGGCCGACAACCGAGGCTCGATCCTGGCCATCGTGCGCCTGGGCAACAAGGACCTCCAGATCCCCGGCGAGATGATGGGCGAGATGGAAGGTGTCGTTCCCACGGCCGGCTACATGCCGATCGGCCCCGACGGCCAGCCGTGCGGCGACCCCAACGCGGTGCCCCTGCCGGGCCACGTGGCGGGCGCCACCGCGCCGCAGTGGGGGATGCCGACGTGCGGCACGCCGATCGGGCTGCCCGGCCCGCCCCACGTCCCCTTGGGAGTGCCGGCCGGACTGCATCGCCACACGATGGTCAACCATACGCGGACGCGGATCCCGCATCCGACGCATCACATGCGAATCGACGTGAAGCAGCGGCCGGGCTTCTCCTATCCGAAGCCGGCCAGCCACGCCGTGATCGTGGAGAGCAACGGGGCTCCCCCGGCCATGTACCGCCAGCCGCTGGGCCAAGCCCACCAGGTGATTGGCCCGCAAGGCGGCTGCCCGAACGGCGCCTGCCCCATCGAGTAGCGCGTCGGTCGCCGCGTGAGGTGCGGACGGCAGGCCACCGCGCCCGCCGTCCGTGACGGAAACCGGACACACCAAGGCCGCTTGGGGAGTCGCACGACGGCCAAGCGGCCACTGTCTTGAGGTGCTTCGGCGGATGAGACGACAATCCAGCGCCCACCGTGCCACCGCCAATGGAATGACCGGCCCCCTTCTCCGCCACCTGATGCCTCGCCCACTGCGGCGCGCTGTGGCAGGCGCGCTGGCGGGGCTCCTCGTGGCGACCGGAATCGCGCTCGCCCAACACCCGCCAGTGCATTACTACCACCAGGGCGTGATGCCGCCGGGCGCGATCGGCCGTCAGCAGCTCACTCGGGGTGGCCCGTTGCCGGGCCACTTCCAGCCTGTGGAGATCAAGGCTCCGCTGGGGGCCGTGATCGCGCTGGCCGAGGGTGGCCAGTTCGGCGAGCCCGCGGCCGCCCCCATCCGAGTCGGCATGCTCATCTCGCCCGTCTATCGCATGCGCCTGACCGGCATCCCGGGCCACGCCGGCGAGGAAGTGTTTCCGACCGTGGAGATCATCGACCGCCTCTACACGCCGCACGGGCAGGAGCAGCGGTTCGCCATTCCCGTGGAGATCACCCAGGGCGACCTCGAGCTGGCGCTGGCGGGCAAGTTCGTCACGCGGGTGATCTACGTGGAGGACCCCGAGAAGGCCTTGCCGGTGCGGACCGACGCCGTGACCGGCCAGAACTGGTTCGAAGCCGGGCCGGGCCGGGATCCGCTGGCCATCGCCGATCAGTTGGGCCGGCCGGTGGCGATCCTCCGCATGGGCGGACGGATTCCCATGGACCCTCAGATGCCTGACCCGCAGTTCCTCGGCGGCTGCCCCGCGCATACCAGGATCCCGCCGCGCATGAAAGTCCTCAGGCCGCCGCCGCGCCCGCGCCCCGAGAACGACCCTCAAGCTGCGGAGACGCCTTCGCGATGAACCACGAAGACTCTCGCCCGGCCGACGCGCCATGGCCCCGCGCATGGCGGATCGCGCTGGTGGCGCTCGGCACGCTGATTCTCTGCTCCTGCCGGGGGCCGCGCAGCGACTGCCCCGCCCCGCCGCCCGCCGCCCCCGGCCTTCCGCCCGAGGCCTATTCCGGCGGCAGCCCGTGGCAGGCACTGCCCGCCCCGCCCGGCGGCTACGTCGCCGATCCGCAGACCGGCATGCTCGTGGCGGCCCCCGCGCCTCTGCCCGTCGGCCCCTGGGCGCCGCCGGGCATGCGCCAGCCGTGGCCCGCCGACGAGTATCTCCGCGACGGCGGAGACAAGGGCCTTCCGGCCGAGGTCGCGCCGGACTGGCAGGTTCGCGGGCTGGAGATGGAGGACACGATCGCCCACTTTGACACGCTCGACGGGCGCACCCTGGTACAGCCCTCCAACCGCGTCCATATCTACAGCCCCCGATTCGGCTCGGTCCGCCAGGTGGTCAACCTGGCCCAGAACGACGGGCGCGACGGCTGGGCCAACATGTACACGCCCACCAAGCTCACGCGGCACGACGACATCCAGTCGGCCGCGCGGAGCAAGCAGAACCTGCAGGCGGGGCATCAGGTCGGCACGGACCTGGCCAACATGTACCACGCGCGCCTGGGCAAGGGCACCCTCTCCGCCGCGCTCGGACCGCAGTCGTTCCAGAAGGGCTTCATGCCTTACGAGAACCTCCAGGCGATCCGCGCCGGACAGATCGACGAGAGCGAGATGGCGTTTCTCGCGCAGCGCGTCGAGGCCGCCATGGCCTGGGAGCACAAGCAGGCCGTGCAGGTCATCCTCGACGAGACCGCGGCCATGGCCGTCACCAGTGACGACAAGCTGCATGAGCTATTCGTCGTCAAGGAACCGCCGGGCAAGCCGAAGCTCCGCGTGATCAAGGTCGCCTCGACGCACTTCGCCGAGCCGGGCGACGTGGTCGATTTCACCTTGCGGTTCGATAACCTGGGCAACCAGGTGATCGGCAACGTGACGATCATCGACAACCTCTCCGCCCGGCTGGAGCTGATCCCCGACAGCGCGCAGTGCAGCCTGAAGGCCCAGTTCAGCGTGCAGCAGAACGAGGGGGAGTCGCTGGCGTTGCGGTGGGAGATCACCGACCCGCTGAAGCGGAACGACGGCGGCATCATCCGCTTCCGCTGCCGGGTGCGCTGAGCAGCCGTGCACGCGGGTGATCGATCGGCCGTTCGTCGCGTTGGATTACGGCAAGGAGCTTGCCAACGGAGTGCGGGGTGCCCGGAATGCGGCCCTCCGACCCCCACGTCCTGATCTTGCCCTTCCAGCGCGCTCGCCCTATAGTCCCGCCATCCGAGCCGCTGTTCACGCGAGCCGGGCCGTGTCGGCCCCGCTCGGAATTGTCCTTCAAGCGCCCCCGGCTCGGCATTGCCCGACGAGCGACATGGAATCCGCCGCCGACACGACGTCCGCCCATGCCGATGGGTACCGCTGCCCGGGCGAGCGCTATCCGATCAGCCGGGCGGTGCATCTGGGTCGGCTGGCGGCGTTCTATCCCGCCTGCCGCCGATGCGAAAGGCGTCGTGAGCACGGCCCGCTGTCGCCGCGCCAGGTGAAGCGGCTTGCGGCGCTGGAGCAACGCCGGCGGCCGCGGACGCTCTTCCGCGAAGGCGGCATCTGGGGAGTCCTGCATAACGACGTGGAGCCCCCCGATGCCTTTCGGCTGGCGGTCGCGTTCGGCCTCCTCCTGCAAGACGCCGAAACGGTCCGGCGGGCGGAGGATTCGGCGCCCGGCAGGCAAGGCACCGCGCGGTCCCGGCAGATTCTTCTGGCCCACGACGGCCGCCCGGAAACGTGCGAGCTGGTGGCCGCGGCCGGCGAGGGGCTTCGCTGGGCGGGCTGGCCGCTGGTGGACCTCGGGGCGGCCAGCGCCCCCTGCGCGGCGTTTGCGGCGGGCCGCCTTGGCGCCAGCGGGGCCATGCTGGTCGGCAATCCGGCCGGCCGGCCCGAGACCGTCGGCTTCCGCTTCTGGCGCGGGCCCGGCGAGCCGCTGGACCGCGCGGGCCTGGCCGAGATCGCCCGACGATTCGGAATCCGTGCCGATCGCCCCACGCGGAAGGCCGGCTCGGCCCGTCGCCTGAGCGTCGAGGCGGAGTACCTCGCCCGCTTCGCCGGCGCCTACCACGGCCTGCGCCCGCTGCGCCTGGTGTTTCACTCGACGTGCCCTCCGCTTGCGCGCTACCTGGCTCGGCTGCTGGAAGCCACGGCTTGCCAGCCGCTCCCCTCCCCTGCCTTGCCCCGGCAAGTGGCTGGGGAGGTGGTTCGCGCGGGAGCCCATTTCGGTGCGGCCGTGTCGGGCGACGGAGAGTCGCTCGACGTTTGGGACGAGGCCGGCCGGCACGTCCCAGCCGAGCGGTTCGCGAGGCTCGGCGGAGAGGACGACGCGCCCGGCCCGCTGGACGCCCTGCAAGCGCTCACCCGCCTGCTCGGCGTGCTCAGCCGTAGCGATCGCCCCCTGTCTGCGGTGCTCGACACCGGATCGGCCGCGGCCTAGAATGGCCGCCTTGCGCCCGCGCGGGGTCCTCCTCGCGGAGACTTCCGAAGTCGCGAAGACTTCGGAAGTCTGTTGATCCTCCATTGGTCGCCTCGGTCCACCCTCCATGTCCTTTCGACTCGCCCAGCGCACGAGCAGCTTCGACGCCTCCGGCATCCGCAAGGTCTTCGACCTGGGGGCGAAGCTGAAAGACCCCATCAACCTTTCCATCGGCCAGCCCGACTTCGACGTGCCCCGTCCGGTGCGGCAGGCGGCGATCGACGCCATGGAAGGAGGCAAGAACGGATACGCCCTGTCGCAGGGCATGCCCGTGCTGAGGGAAAAGCTTCAGGCGCGGATCGACCGGGAGTACGGCCACGGCGACCGCGAGGTGTTCGTCGCCAGCGGGACCAGCGGGGCGCTGGTGCTGGCGATGATGGCGCTGGTCGATCCGGGCGACGAGGTCCTCGTCTTCGACCCCTACTTCGTGATGTACGAGGCGCTGCCGAAACTGATGGGCGGCGAGGTCGTGTGCCTGGAGACCTATCCCGATTTCCGCCTCGACCTCGACCGAGTGGCTAGCTCGATCACCCCACGCACGAAGATCATTCTGTTCAACAGCCCGGCCAACCCCACAGGCGTGGTGGCGAGCGAGGAGGAGGTCCGCGGTCTGGCCGAGCTGGCCGCCCGGCGCGACGTTCTGATCCTCAGCGACGAGATCTACCGCGAATTCTGTTACGACGGCCCGTTCGTCTCGCCCGCCCGCTTCAACGAGCGGACCCTGGTCGTCGATGGGTTCAGCAAGAGCCACGGCATGCCGGGCTGGCGCCTGGGGTTTGCGCACGGGCCGCGGGAGATCATCCAGGCGATGATCAAGCTCCAGCAGTACAGCTTCGTGTGCGCGCCGCACCCGTTCCAGTGGGCCGGGGCCATGGCCCTGGACACGGACATGGGCGAGGCCATCGCCGCCTACCGCCGCAAGCGCGACCTGGTCGTCGAGGGCCTGGCTGATCGCTACGAGCTGGCCGCGCCCGGCGGGGCCTTCTACGCGTTTCCCAAGGTGCCCTGGGGGAGCGGCGCGGATTTCGTGGAGCGAGCCATCACCGAGCGGAAGCTGCTGATCATCCCGGGCGGGGTGTTCAGCCGGCGCGACACGCACTTCCGCATCTCCTACGCGGCCGCGGACGAGACGATCGCCCGGGGGATCGAAGTCCTGCGGGAGATGGCCGGCCGCGGTTGACGTGGCGCGCTGACCCGCCACGCAATTCCACCCCCGGCGCCGGGTGAGCCGCCTTGCGGATCGGCCACGCGCAGGGCAGAATGGGGGCCGCCAAGCGGCACGCGGCGCCAGGGCCGCGGTCGAGGTCGCGGCTCGACAAGACGCGAAAGGGTCCCCCCACCTCCGGCACCGCCCCACTCCACTGCCATGATCTACCTCCTTTACGCAGTCGTCCTGCTCTTCTGTTTCCTGGTGCTTCAGTGGCTGATCCGGCGCGTGGCGCGATCCGTGTCCGAAGCGCCCGGCTCCGGGGCCGCAACCGCGCAGCAGGCCCAGGCCCGGCGCGTGCCGCTGGACGAGCAAATCCGGCTGCTGGAGGAGTGCGGCATCGGCGTGCGCGATCCGGAGTCTCTGGATCAGAACCTGAGCGACGGGGACCGCAAGTTCCTGGAGGAGGAGTTCCCCTACCAGTATCTGCTCGCGGCGCTGGGGGGCGGCTTCCTGCCGCCCCCTCTGGACGAGCCCCTCTCGGACGACCTTCTGGCCGTGCACAAGCAGTGCGTTCACGGGCCGGGGGCCTACGTCACCATCGCCGGGCGGATGCGCGACCTGGCCGACGGCGACCTGCCAATCGAAGACCTGGCCGACCACGTGGACGCGGCCGAGGGCTCGGCCTGGCTCTCGGTGCGCCTGGACGGCGAGGTCCTGCGTTTCGACGGCGTGGTGAACAGCGCCGCTCCCGACTGGAGCATCCTTCAGGGGCTCGCCGGGCTGCTCCAGCGCCGCGGCTCGCCGAAGCGGTTCGCCTCGCTGGAGGTTCGCGGCCGCGACGTGCAGTTGATCATGTGCCTTACGCCCGAGCAGCGCGAGCGTCTTCTGCACGACGCCGGTCTGGCCGAATACGGGATCGCTTGGCTGTAAGGCGCCCGCCCCTCGAACCGCCGGGGCGCGGCCGCGTCGGCCCGCCCGGCCGCGGCAATCGTTCCGCAAACGAAGCGAGCCCGGAAGCGCCCCACGAAGAGGACGGTTCCGGGCTCGCCGACCGCCGTGACTGAGAGGGCCGCCGGTCGGTTGGCCGGCGGGCTGAACGTCACGCGCTCTTGTTCTTCGGCTCGGGCAGGGAGAAGAGCCGCTCGCGGCCGAGGACCACCTCCTCGGTAACCACGTAGCGGTGTCCCTCCTCCTGCTCCGGCAGCTCGAACATGATGTCGAGCATGATCTCCTCGATGATCGAGCGGAGGCCCCGCGCGCCGGTGTCCCGCACCAGGGCCTTGTCGGCGATCGCGCCGAGGGCCTGGGGCGTGAACTCCAGCTCGGCGTTCTCCATCGCGAACAGCGCCGCGTACTGCTTGACCAGGGCGTTCTTCGGCTCGGTGAGGATCTGCACCATGGCCTCGCGGCTCAAC
>CAYSUS010000140.1:0-509 GCA_964434165.1 uncultured Pirellulales bacterium | reverse complement strand
TGATCAAAACTGATCGACCGGTCGGAGGCGCTTTCGGATGGCGCCGGCGAGGCCCCCCCGGGGCTCGCCGCCGCCGCCGGGACTCATGGAGGACGGGCAGAAGCGGCGAGACTACCGGCAGCCGCCCGATAAGCTCGGGAATCAGGCCGAACTCGAGGATGTCGTCGCCGGTGACCAGGGGGAGCATCTCGGCCAGCCCCAGGTCGCCGCGGGCCCGCCCGCCCTGGCCGAAACCGATGGTGCGTTTTCCCAGCCGGCGGGCGATGATTCCGTCCAGGCCCACGAAGGTGCCGCCGCAGATGAACAGGATGTTCGAGGTGTCGACCTGGATGTACTGCTGCTCGGGATGCTTGCGTCCGCCCTGGGGCGGCACGTTGGCCACGGTGCCTTCGAGCATCTTCAACAGGGCCTGCTGCACGCCCTCGCCCGAGACGTCCCGGGTGATGGACACGTTCTGCGTGGTCTTGCCGATCTTGTCGATCTCGTCGATGTAGATCACGCCGCGCTGG
>CAYSUS010000139.1:0-15416 GCA_964434165.1 uncultured Pirellulales bacterium | reverse complement strand
CGGTCACGCCGTCCTTGGTGACGGTGGGCGAGCCGAAGCTCTTCTGGAGGATCACGTTGCGGCCGCGGGGGCCGAGGGTAACCTTCACCGCCTGGGAAAGCTTGGACACGCCGCGGCGCATGGCGTCGCGGGCTTCCTGATCGAACGCAATCATCTTGGCCATGAGTCTTGTGCTCCTTGAGTCGGGTGTGGCGAAGCGTCTCGCCGGTGTGTGCTTGGGATTGGGTGCTTGAAGCTTCCCAGGAAGACTTCCGAAGCCCCGGAGACTCCGAAAGTCGAACGCGGGGGCCTACTCGATCACCGCCAGGATGTCCTCCTCGCGCATCAGAAGCAGCTCGCGCTCGCCGAGCTTGAACTCGTCGCCCGCGTAGGAGGTGAACAGGACCCGATCGCCGACCTTGACCGCCAAGTCGACCCGCGTGCCGTCGGCAAGCATGCGGCCCGTGCCGACGCTGACGATCTTGCCCCGCTTGGGCTTCTCCTTGGCGCTGTCGGGCAGAAGAATGCCCCCGGAGGTCTTGGACTCGCCCTCCTCGCGCTCGATGACCACGCGGTCGCCGAGGGGCTGGATCTGCATGTCGCCGCTCTTGGATTCCTTCTTCTTCGCCATCGCTGGTTTGCCTCCGGTTGGTCGGACGGTGCGTTAGGTGTGGGTAAGGGAAGGTCGCCGCCGGGGGCCTCTCGCGCCCTGCGGCAGGACGTTGTCTGCCGATTCGGCGCGGAATCCGCGCCGGTGCCCGTGGGGGAAGCAATCGGCGCGCCAATGGACCTGTTAGACGTAATCGCCATTCCATCAACGACTTGCGGATCGGGGATCGCCGCGCTCGGCCCTTCTCCGGCGGTCAATTGGGCAGCAGGTCCCACTGGCGTTGAGCCGGGCCCTGCCAGATTGGCAGGCTGCGGGAAGAAAAAGAACCGCGGTTAGACGCTGGAACGAACCGCTGAGGGGCTGCCCAAGCAAACGCCGATGGACGCCAATCCACGCGGATCAGTCGTTCTGTCCGCGTCCATTCGCGGTTTCCTCCCTTGGCCGTTGCGGGTCCCTCAGCGTTTCCATGCTCCGCCTTGCGCAACGGCTCGCACGATCTGGTCCACGTCGTACACGCAGCCGCCCCAGGTGCCGCCACCGAGCTGCTGAAGCGCCGCCCACAGCCGTGTCTCGGCCGGCAGCACCGGGTCGGGAGCGAGGTCCGGGTGCGGGGGGCGCTCGGCGAGGACTCGAGCGGCCTCTTCGGGGCGGAGCTCCCGCTCCGCGTCGCCCACCACGTCGACGCTCCCTTGGAGCGTGTGGCGATCGACCACGATGCGGATGCTGTCGCCGTCGCGCACCCGCCCGATGGGCCCGCCGGCCAGGGCCTCGGGCCCGACCAGCCCGATGCACGCCCCCGTGCTCACGCCCGAGAACCGCCCGTCGGTGACCACGGCCACGTCGCGGCCCCAGGAGAGGTACTTCAAGGAGCCGGTGATCTGGTAGATCTCCGGCATGCCGGCCCCGGCCGGCCCCAGGCCGATAAGCACCATGACGTCGCCCGGTCGCACGGAGCGATCGCCCTGCCCCTTGATCGCCGCGATGGCGGCGTCCTCGGTGCAGAACACCCGCGCGGGGCCGGTCTTGCGATAGACCCCGTCGGCGTCCAGCACGCGCGGGTCGATGGCCGTGCTCTTGATGGCCGAGCCGTCGGGGGCGAGGTTGCCGCGGGGGAAGCAGACCGTGCTGGTCACGCCCAGTTCGCGGGCCCTTTCCGGCGTCATGATCACGTCGTCCGGATCGACCCCGTCGCGCTCTTTCAGATGCCTTCGCAGGGCCTCGCGGCGCGGCGAATTCTCCCACCACTGGAGCACCTCGCCCAGCGAAATGCCGGCCACGCTCATCGCGTCGAGCTCCAAGAGGCCCAGGTCGCGCAGCCGGAGCATCACTTCCGGCACGCCGCCGGCCAGGTACACGCGGATCGTGGGGTGATCGACCGGGCCGTTGGGCAGCACCGAGACCAGGCGCGGCACGCGGCGGTTGACCGACTCCCAGTCCTCGACGGTCGGGCGCGCAAGGCCCGCGGCGTGGACGATCGCCGGCAGGTGGAGCAAGAGGTTCGTCGATCCGCCTACCGCGGCGAACACGGCCATGGCGTTGCTTGCCGAGGCCTGGCTGAGCACGTCGCCGGCGCGCAGGCCGCGGCGGTCGAGAGCCATGAGGGCTTTCGCGCTGCGCCGGGCCATGTCGCGCCAGATGGGCTGCCCCGAGGGGGCCAGGGCCGAGTGCGGCAAGGCCAGGCCCAAGGCCTCGCCGATCACCTGGCTAGTGGCCGCCGTACCCAGGAAATGGCACCCGCCGCCGGGCGACGCACACGTGCGGCAGCCCAACAGCGAAGCCTCCTCCATGCTCAGCTCGCCCCGCGTGTAGCGGGCGCCCATCGACTGGATTCGGGCGGTGTCCTCGCCGGTCGAGGGCGGAAGCATCACGCCGCCCGGCACGAGCACCGTGGGCAAGTTGGCGAAGCTCGCCAGGGCCATCATCATCGCCGGCAGGCCCTTGTCGCAGGTGGCCACGCCCAGCACGCCGCGGACCGTGGGGATCGATCGGGTCAGTCGGCGGAAGATGGTGGCCGCGTCGTTGCGATAGGCCAGGCTGTCGAACATGCCGAACGTGCCTTGCGTGCGCCCGTCGCACGGGTCGCTGCAGTGTCCCGCATAGGGGACGGCCCCAGATGCGCGGAACTCCTCAGCGGCGGCCTTCATGCAGTCGCCCAGCTCGTAGTGCCCGGTGTGGTAGCCCAGGGCAATGGGCCGGCCCGCGTCGCTGCGCAGACCGCCCAGCGTGCTGAGCATCAGGTACTGCGGCCCGGCCAGGGCCTCCGGCGACCAGCCCATGCCGGCGTCCTGCGACATGCCGAAGGCATCGCCGCTGGGCCGGTTGCGGAGCATCTCGTCGGAAAGCGGCAGCATTCCCTCGGGCCCGGGGCCGTGCGTGTCCACGTCGTAAAGCTGGGGCTCGCCCGAGTCGAGGAGGGCAAGGAGTTCATCAGGCTCGGACACGGCAGTCTCCGTGGGCTCGGATGAGCTGTAGGGCGGGATACAAGTCCCTCAGGATAACCGGCGCCAGCGATCTCTGCCACGGGCTGACGGGTTGGGCGTGGGCCAGATTCTACGACGGCGCTTGCGCGCGGCTTGCCGGTCGGGCAGCGCGGCCGCTTCGCGGCGGAAAACGGGCACGGTGAACGAGGAATCGGACGCTCGCGAAGAAGCGGCGCCCGGCTCTACTCTCCGACTTCCAGCCTTGCCCACTGTTCCTCGTAGAACAACTCCCTCGCTCTCTTGCGGGCGAGGAGAGCCAGCAGGATCGCCCCCGCCGGAGCGAAGCAGCTCGCGAAACGAAGGTGGAGCAGGCTCGCTCCAAGATTCCCGGTCAGTGCCCAATAGGTGATGAAGGCCGCTAGCGGCACGATCGGAAGCGCTGCGAGAATACCGAGTAGCGTCAGTCGCCGGGACTGCTTCGCATCGGCCTCGCCGAAAGCCCGGCGCACCGCTGCCCCTGCAAGCTCGATCGCCATGAGCGGCCCGATGCCCCATAGGAGGGCAACGCCCATCGCGCTCACCTTGACTCCAAGCTCGCGTGGTGGCTGACCGGTTACCCAGATCGCCAGCACAACGGGCAGGCCAATACAGAAAGCGACCAGGGTGAGCAGAAGGAGCTTTTTGGGCAAAGTGAGGTAACGTCTCCCCCGGCTGGTATTGCAGTAGCTTCTCGTTCCAGCTTGCAGCACGGTCCCAGATCGGGACAGCCGCCTGAAGCTCGCCGGACAACTCCCGCGGGTCGCCGAACCGCTTACGAGCCGCATCGAGCGCGGCCTGCCCATCGCCAAGTTCCTTGGCTTGCTCCTGGAAGGCGGACACAAGGTGGGCGAGCAGTTCCTCTCGCATCCGACGCTTGCGCGCCATGGTGGCCCGGACTGGCCGCACTGCCGGCTCCACGATGACCTTCAGTTCCGTCGAGGTGGTGTCGTTCATGCCGGCGCTCCTACGATTGAGCCGATGATCTGGACGAAGCTCGCCCATTCGGCACGCCCTTTGGATAGCTGCCCTTTCCCCTTCGGAGTCAAGCGGTAGATGCGTCGTGGAGCACCACGTCTTCCCCGCTGGGGTTCTTCCCGGACGACGACCACCATCCCGCCTGCTTCGAGGCGGTAAAGGGCGGGATAGAGCGACCCCTCCTTGAGCCGAAGCAAGCCGCAGCCAGCCGCCTCGAGACGGCGGATGATCTCCATGCCGTGGGTCTCGCCCTGCTCGAGCACCGACAGAACCATCGTTTCCAGATGGCCCCTCAGTTTCTCTCCTCCAATGGCTTTCATGCTATTATCTTAGCCAAGCTAAGAAAATACGTCGAGCGTGGGGTCGGGTGGTCGCTCTTGACTCGCCTAGGCCCCACCCGACGCGCCCCGCGCCTCGGCCGGCCACCATCGCCGCGCAGCCGCCGCGGCCGCCAGCGGCAACGCAATCGACGCGGCCAAAGCCACGGGCATGGGCACGGCCGTGCCCAGCGCCGAGTAGACGGCCGCAACGCCCAGGTTGCTCAGCATGATCGGCAGCAGAAACCACCGCCACGGGAGCCGCGTGGTCGCGAGGAACAGCACGCTGGCCTCGGCCAGCACGGGCACGGGCCGGGCGAGCACCAGCACCATCGCCCCGTAGCGGCGGCTGAGGCGATCGACGCGGTCGAGGTCCTCCTGGCCCGAAAGCCACAGGGCCGCGGGCCGGCCCAGAAATCGCGCGAGCACGAAGGCGATCGCCGCGCCCAGCGTCATCCCCAGCCACGAGGCCGCCGTGGCCAAGGGGAACCCCAGCACGCCGGCCGCAAACGTGCTCACGAAGCTCGAGGGAACCGGCAGCAGCACGTCCGCAGCGAGAAGCGCCACGACCATGCCGGCCGTGGCCGCCGGCGAGAAGCCCCCGTGGAACCACCCCCGGACCCGGTCCTCCAGCGCCGGCCCGGCGAGCACGAACGGCACGATCGGCACGGCCAGGACCAGGACCACCAGCGCAAGGGTGACCGCCAGCGGCCGGGCGGTCCGGGCGTGCGCCTGGCCAGCCGTGTTCTCGGCGCGATGGGGGGCCTCGGTCATAGATGCCCATTATAGCCCGGCGCGACGCTGGCGCCCCGGGCCGCGGACTTCCCGCGCAAACCGCGACGGCCCCCCCTACTTCGCCGATTCCTGCATCTTCGCCAGCGCCTCGGCGAAGGCCTTGCCGATCTGGCCCATGATCTTGGCCGAGCCCATGTAGTGGAAATCGAAGTTGGAGGTGCTTTCCTTGAGGATCTTCAGTTCGCGCGGGGTGAAGGTGTCGGCATAGAGCTTCTCCAGCGCTTCATTGCCCTCCTCGCGACTCATCTGGCCCTTCTTGACCTTGTCGTTGATGTCGTCCTTCTGTTGCTTGATTTCGTTTTCCCTTTCTCTGAGCTCGACCACGTCCATGTCCCAGTACTTCTCGGTCAGCACGGCGGCGACGTTGCCCTGGAACTCGGGCAGGGCGGCCGGCGCGGCCATGGCCAGGCGGAACCCTTGATGGATGTCCTTGTAGCGCTGCTGCTGGGGCCGGTACTTCTCGACGGGCCCTCCCACCCCCATGACGCCGATCACGAAAGGCATCTTCGGCGCGGAGAGGTCCTTGCGCACGTCGCGGATGAAGTGGGCCAGCACCTCGCTGTACTGGTCGTAGCCGCCGGGCTTGCCGCGATTCGGATAGGTGCCCCCGTCCACCATGTCGTTCCACCCCTGGAACCAGACGAAGCCGGCCAGCTCGTATCCCCGCTCCGGATCGTAGTCCGGGCAGACGCGCTTGATGTCCGCCAGGACCTTCTTCACGTGATCGACCATCAAGCGGTAGTAGTGGCCCGTCGCCTTCGCCTTCTCGGCCTTGATCTCCTCGAGGTCCTTCCCCTGCTCTTGGAACCTCTTGAGCTGCCCCTCATTGAACTCGTACGGTCCGGCGCTGGGCGGACGGAAATCGGTGTGGATGCTCTTGCCGCCCCAGGCGGTCTTGATGATCAAGATCGGCTCGTCCAGCAGCTTCTGCATGTAGATCCCGAACGTGAACTCGGGCCCGATCCTGGGGCCGCCCTTCGTCGCGCCGAAGCCGGCGGTCAGCTTGCCCACCTGCTCCTCTTCCGCGCAGCCGATCGACGAGATCCACACCTTCTCGCACTCGCGCGGCTCGCCGTCGGCGCCCAACATCTCCTTGAGAATCGGCGCCGTGTTCGGGTCCAAGGCCATGACGTCAAACGTCCTCACGTGCGCATGCCCCTGCATGTTGGACTGCCCCGCGAGAATGAACACCTTCAGCGGCTTGTCCTTGGCCGTCGCGCCTCCGGCGCCAAGACCGATCAGTCCCGCTGCAAGCAATGCGCTGGCGATGAGCTTCTTCATGTCTTCTCCTTGTCGTTCGTCTTCACAGGTTACTTCTTCGAATGGGACAATAGCTCAACCATGCCCCGGCCGAGCGCGTCACCGACCAGCATATAGGTCTCGGCGTTGCGATTGTAGTGGTAGCCTTGGTTCTTGGGCGACACCTCGACCGGCCTCCAGAAGTCGCGGATCTCGACGGTCTTCACGTTGCCCTTGAACTCGGGGTACTTGCCCTTCTCCCCGCTGACCGCGAGCTGCGCGTTGGCCACGGTCAGGTGAGGGCCGCTCATCTCCCAGCCGCCGAACCCGATGGTGGCCAGGACGAACGGCGCCTTGGGCGCGTCGAACTCCTTGCGAAGCGTCTTGATGAGGTGAACGAGGTTCTGCTCGTAGCGGCTGGCGTGAGCCTCGTTGCCGTCCTTGTGCCCCTGCCACCACGCGAAGCCGGCGATCTCGTAGCCCTGGCCCTTGTACTGGGGGAACAGCTCGTCGAAGTCCTCCAGGACCTCGTGGGTCGCCTTGACGAAGTCGTCGTACTGCTTGCCGGCATACCAGTTGATCGGCTCCGGCTTCTCGCCCACGGGCCACGACGCCGGCGAGTCCTTGTACCCCGCATAGACCTTGCCCTCGTAGGTGAACTGCTCGCTGCCGGGCGGCAGGATGTCCCAGCCCAGACTCCGGTTGCCAATCGACGCCTTGATGATGAGGACCGGCTCGTCGTAGTAGTAGCCCAGGACATGCCCGAAGCCCAGCTCCGGCCCGATGGTGTTGCCCTGGATACCGACCGTCAGCGGGCCCTGTCCCGTGGCCGAGATCACGCCCTTGTAGATCACGTCGTTGCGCACGGTCCAGTTCCCCTCGTCATCCACCAGGTGCGGGAACTTGCCGTCCCTTTTCACCACGGTCTCGAGCGATCCCGGCACGTCCGTTCGCTGGACCCAGCCCAGGCCGTCGGCCGCGTCGGTCAGGTAGGTGATCTTGAAGGGAACCTTCTTCCCGGCGGTCAGCTTGATGTCGGTGTACACCGGGTCCTTATCGACCTCTTTCCGATGCACCTCCTTGCCGTCGACTTCCATGATATTGCAGGTCGATGCATGATAGCCGGGCTTGAATCGATAGACGCCCGTCGCGTCCATTTGGATGTGGCCGCGCACGACATGGGTTCCGCCGCCCGGATAGGGCGTGGGCCTGACCCCGCCGAAGGCCGGCAGCTTCATCGTCTTGATCGGCGTCAGCTTGTCGTAGTCGGCCTCGGGCGAGTACTTGCCTGGGTAGACGGAAACGACCGGATCGAGGAACTGCTTGCCCCATCGCGAGCTGCCGCCGCTGATGTCGCCCATGCCCACCATGTTGGACTGCCCCATCAGGATGAACACCTTCACGGGCCTGGTCCGATCGGCCGGCTTGCCGTCCGGGTCGGGCAGTTGATCGGGGAGCTCGGCCGCCGTGGCAGAAAGGGCCACCAGCGCCAAGAGCGCAGCCGCGAGGTTCGAAGTGGGCAAGACTGGTCTTCGCATCTTCATGCTTTCCTCTTTCGGTACCGTGGGAGTTTGCTGGCCGAGCGGCTTGCGGTCGGCCCCGAGGAGCGGCCTTTCCCGGCAGTATCTCGGCCAGCCGGACTGTTTTGGAGAGGATTGCTGTGGCAGCGGAGGGGGGGATGGCCGCGCGACCGGGGCTTTCACTCGCGCCCACCCGGCGGGCGGGTCCAGAACAACAGGGTCCGTCGCGATCTGGGACACGGGCGGATGGATGCTGGGATCGGCCCGACAACGCCTGCACCTCCGTTCGTCCGACCCGAAGCCGACGGCCGGTTCTAGGCCCGAGGGGCACGCCTCCTGCGCCAGCCGGACCATCCGAGCCCCAACAGGCCGAGGGCGGCCAGGGCGAAGGTGGAGGGCTCAGGGACGTGGGACAGGCCGGTCAGGTAGACGGTCCCTGCACCATCGTCGATCATGGCCAAATCACCCAGGATCCACTTGGGCCCAAGGGCCGAGGTATCGAAGCTGTCGGCGAACCCGGAGATGTCAACCGTCACGCCATCGTCGTAGGTGAAGACCGGCAACTGCTCGGTGGTGGGAAATACGTCCCCCACGCCGGCGTCGAGGATCTTGAGTGTCATGTCTTGCACAAACAGTCCGCCTTCCATGATGTGGATAGTATCGGTGGCGGCGCGGCCGGCGACCTCCCACTCATAGATCGAGCCATCCATCAAGGTGAACGAATAGTCGCCACCCCCGAACGTTGCATCACCGGTATATGCTGTGGGCGTAGGGTTCCCGCCGCCAGTACCCCAGGTGACGTCGATGGTACCGATGCTGTTTCCGGGGGCGATGGTGGCGCCGCTATAGACAAAGGGAGAGCCTCTCCGATCACTCGTGAAGATCGTAGCGTCGCCGGTCAGCTTCCCGCCGACGATCCTGAGATCCCGGTAGTAGGTCGCGAGTGTGCCGTTGGCGACCAGGGTCCCATCCATGACCACGACCGCTCCGGAATCCACATCTCCTACAGTCCACTCGCCGGAGTCCACTTTCGTCACCGAGCCATAGCGCCAGCTAGGGTTGGTGAATTGAACCTTCGCCACCGAGTTCCCGGTTGTCGTGCCCCCAAGGATCAAGCCGGCTTTGTCACCCGTACCGTAGGGGACGGTGGCCGTTCCCAGCGTCACCGTGCCGCTGGTCGGGGCAAAGGTCAGACCATCGTAATCACGGACACCTCCCGGCCTATAGGCAGTGTTCCTCGCGACCCACACATCGGGACTGCCCGTGATCGCGGAGGTGATCGTAGGTTCCGTGTTATCGACAGACGAGTAGATCACACTGCCGGGCGCGAAATTCAACGTGCCGCCGGCAACGGTGACGTTGCCGGTCGAGGCAAACGTCAGTCCGCTGAGGTTGATGTCCTCACCCAACGTGATCGTGCCGCCCCCTGTGCCGGTAATGAGCGCCTTCTCATTGGCGCTGTTATCCCAAGCTACGTTGTTCTTGCCGCCGTCGTAGGTCCAGTTCCCGTTCGTGGTATTCCACGTGCCGTCTCCGGTCGTGATGCTGCCGTCGCCGGGGCCCACCGTGCCCGGAGTCGTGTCCCACGTGTACGGAGCGTCGACAATGCTCAGCGGGTCCGAGATGGCGTAGAAGTGCCATTGGTCGGCCTGTTGACCGTTGTAGACTTGCCACCACTGACCGCTGGTACGATCGGAACTCCCGTGTTCGATCTTCGTCTGCCCTGGAGTGGGATCGCCGGGCTTACGGCTTGATCCTGTAGCGACACGGCCAACGTACTGCGTGCCGATTTCCGTCACGTCAAACCAGACGTCGGGGCCATTCGCCAAGTCACCGCCGTTGTCTGCGAGCTTGGTGCTATTAACGAGGAATATTCCCGAACTGGTCGTCATCGGCGGGGCGTTCGTATCCCGAACAGGGTCATTCCAAGTCTGGAGAATACTGTACCAAGTCGTCCCACCCATACTCACGGCGGCAGCCTGAGCTTGGACAAATCCGTGGTAGGTGGCGATGTCAGGATCCGTGGCGTCTCTTGTGCCGTTGGTGACAAAGGCGAGGTGATACTGATCGCCCACCGCCCAAGGAGCACTGGTCTGCGGATTGGTGCCGCCGTTGGCGACACCCGGATCGAGGACGCCAAGCTCGCCGATGAGAACTGCGTTGGCCGATGTGCCCAGGGCGAGCACGACAATGGCCGCAAGGCCCAATACCACCAATAATCTATCGCGTCTCATGACTTCTCCCCGAAGAAGGGCGGACCAGGCCGCCAAGGCTCATGAATGGAACAGCAACGGTTTGACTCCCGCACAAACCAATCTCACGCCCGTGCCGCCAGCCACCCACTACTGAGGGGGCCTCGACGGGGCAAGTGTGGCAGGTCCCTGCACAGCCCCCAATATGATCCAAACAGAACCCATGTAAACATGTTCGGCAGCCAAGTTTCATTGTTTTCCGGACACAGCCGGCCATGCTGTGAGCAGGGGGAAACGCTGGCCACAGGATCGGCGCGTGACCGCCGCGCATCGGCTATGCTAGAGACGAGACGGGAGCAAGCATTGCTCGATGGACAAGACCTCTTGTTTTTCGGACACCGCCGATCATGCTGAAACCGCGTCGCGTGGCCGTGATGCTGGATCTGGAATGGCCGTACAAACGGCACGCTGGCATCTTCGAGGGGACCCAGCAGTATGCCCAGGAGCGCGGCTGGCAGTCGATCATCGACGAGTATGCGGACGATACGATCCCGCCGCGCGATACGGCGCCGGTTCCTTACGACGGGGTCATCGCCCGGGCGACGACGAAGCTGGCCCGTCGCGCGGCCCGATCGCAGGTGCCCGTGGTCAACGTCTGGCTCAGCTCCCCCGCGTGGAAGTCGCTTCCCGGCGTGTTCGCCGATTTCTCGGCCATCGGGCGTCTGCGAGCCGAGCATCTCCTGACGCGGGGCTTTCGCCGGTTCGCGGGGCTGACGGCCGATCACGAGCGCGGGCAGTCATTCGAGATGCAGTCCTTCGCCGACACGGTCGAGCAGGCCGGCTATCCGTGCCTGGCTGCGCGAGTGCCGCTGAACGCCGCTTCCTCGTTGAAGGAGTGGCGAAACACCGAACGGGCCATCGCCGCCTGGATGGACCAGTGGCGGCCGCCCATCGGTGTGTACGTCGGCGCCGAAGCGCACGGCCGCATGGTGGCCCAGATGTGCCACAATCGCGGCTGGCGCGTGCCGGAGGACGCGGCGATCATCACCGGCTGGAACGAGGAGACGTATTGCGAGCACCTCCGGCCGACGCTCAGCAGCGTCGAGGTCGGCTTCGAGCGGATCGGCTACGAGGCGGCGAGGCTTCTGGACCGGCTCATGGAGGGGAAAGCCGCGCCGACCGAACCGATCCTGTTGCCGCCGCGGGGGCTTGTCGTCCGCGAATCGACGGATTTCCTTGCCGTGGACGACGCGCTGATCGCCTCGTCGCTGGGATTCATCGCCGCCAACAGCCACTTGCCGATCCGACCGGACGACGTGGCCCGGGCCGTGGCCACCGAGACCCGCACCCTCAGGCGCCGCTTCCGGAAGTATCTCAAACGATCGATCGCCGCCGAGATTCGCCGCGCGCGGATTGAGCGGGCCAAGCGCGAGCTCGCCCACAGCGACCGGCCATTGGCCGCGATCGCGCGCGACGTCGGCTTCGGCGAGGCGATGCGGATGTACGAGGTGTTCCGGCGGGAGCTGGGCCTCTCGCCGAGGCAGTACCGGCGAGAGCGGCGGATCGCCCTGGAGACGTGAGAGCGGCCCAGGAACTACGTGTTCGCACCAGGCGGCGTTCCGGCCCTGCCCGAGCGCGTCGGCCTACGGCGCCACCCGGCAGGGCAGATCGACCGCGATGTGCGTGCCCTTGCCCACGGCGCTGCGGATGGAGGCGGTGCCGCCCAGCACGCGGGCCCGCTCGCGCATCCCGCGCAGGCCGAAGGACTCCCGGCCCACGGCCTTCACGTCGAAGCCCTGGCCCCAGTCGCGGACGTCGATCCGCAGCCGGTCGCCGCAGGCCTTCAGGCGCAGCCGGACCTGGCCGCTCTGGCTGTATCGCTCGGCGTTGGTCAGGCTCTCCTGGACGATGCGGAACACGGCGTTCTCCACGAGCGGATCGAGCCGTCCGAGGCGGCCGTCGATCCGCAGATCGACCTCGATGCGGCCGCGCGCGGCGGTCTCGCGGGCGAGCTGCTCGACGGCCGCGGCCACGCCCGACTCCTCCAGCTCGGGCGGACGCAGCCCGCGGATCAAGCGTCGGGCCTCGGCCACGCTCTGGCCGATCAGTTGTTGGGCCGTGGCCAGGGGCGCGGGCGTCCCCTCGGGCGCGCGGCCGGCGGTCGGCCGGGCGAGGTCGAGCTGCATGGCGGCCCCGGCCAGCAGTTGCGCCAGCCCGTCGTGAATCTCGTAGGCGATGAGCTTGCGCTCGCGCTCCTGCGACTGGAGCATGCCGCGGAGCGCGCGCTGGTCGCGGTGGAGCTGCTGCTCGGCTTCGACCCGCTTGGTGATGTCGTTGCCCACGCACATCACTTCGACGACGTTCCCCTCGGCGTCGCGCACGGGGCGGTTGCTCCAGGCCACCCAGACCCGGCTGCCGTCGCGGCGCATGTTCTCGTTCTCGTTGTTGACGTGCTTCTCGGGGTGCCGGCAGATGTGGCGCACCAGCTTGCGGAGGTCGCGGCCCGAGCTCTCCTCGAGCGGCACGATCGTGCCCAGCACGCTCCGCCCGACGATCTCCTCGCGCGCGAACCCGAAGAACGTCTCGGCGAAGCGGTTGAAGAAGGTCACGCGGCCGTGCACGTCCATGCGGAGGATGATGCTGTTGACGTTCTCGATCAGCTCGCGGTAGCGGGCCTCGCTGGCGCGGAGCTCCTCCTCGGCCCGCTTGCGGTGGGTTACGTCGTGGAACAGGGCCACGCCGCAGGTGCGGCGGCGGTAGGTGATCACCTGGTCGGTGACGTCGGCGTAGAAAACCGTGCCGTCCTTGCGCCGGACCGGCACGTCCTGCGAAAGCCGCGCAGCGCCGACCGGCAGCGACCGAAGCATGCGCGTCACCTTCGGGGCCTCGTCGGCCGGGTGGAGGTCGGTCACCTCCATGCCGGCAAGCTCCGCCTCGTCGTAGCCCAGCATCTGGCACATGGCCGCGTTGGCGCGGACCACCCGCGTCGTCTCGATGTCGGCGATCAGGACGCCGTCGGCCAGCCCCTCGCAGATGGCCTCCAACTCGAAAGACGAGGTGGTCCGATCGCCCGGCGTCTCCGCCCCGGACCGGACCCTTCCGGCGCGGGCCCGGCGGACCGCGGCCTCGGCCTCGCGCTGCGCACTGACGTCGCGGGCGACGCCGACGCACCCCACGATGCGGCCCGCGGAGTCGCGGAGCGGGGCCACGTGGGACTCGAACACGCGGCCTCGCAACGTCAGCTCGTAGTCGGCCTCCTCGCCGGCCAGCGCCCGGCGGTGGGCGACCACCGGCGGCGACGCCTCGTCCTCGGTGCCGAGAAACTCGAACAAGGTGCGCCCGCGAACCTGCTCGGCCCTCACCCCCACGCCGGCCGACTCGGCCCCGAAGACCTCGGTGCAGCGCAGGTCGCGATCCGTCACCCAGAGCACCGCAGGCGCCTTCTCAGCCACCAGGGCGCAGAGGACTCGCGTGGGCAAATCGAGATTTGCGGAAACGCTGCCCAAGATCGCTGCCTGCCACAAATGGAACCTTGCCCCCTCCCCATTCATTCTAACTCCGATGAGTGTGACAAACATCATCCTGAAAGGGGGGGCAGCGGGGTCGCAACAGCCGCTCCAACGGTGCCGGAGCGGCTGCCTGGCGAAGACAGCCGGGCACCAGGCCTTAAAATAGGAGAGAGCATCCGTGGGGGCATTCCGAGCCAGGCCGTGTCCGCCCGGTCACAGCGGTCTGTGACTCCGCGGGCCGCCACGGCCCGGCTCGGAAAGCCTGGATTTGGCCTCCACCGAAGGCTGCGTTTCCGTCACCCGCCGTCTCATCCCCCGTGTCCGATCCCTCGCCGGACGACCATCCCCTGCCGAATGCCGCTTCGCCGGCCGCGGAGAAGGTCCGCTCGCTGCCGCACGCGCCGGGGGTCTACCTGATGAAGGACGCGGCCGGGCGCGTGATCTACGTGGGCAAGGCCAAGGACCTGCGCAACCGCGCCGGGAGCTACTTCCTCAAGGCCGCGGCCGAGGACCCCCGCACCGCGCGCCTCGTGCAGGAGATCCACGACCTCGACTATCTCGAAGCGGAGAGCGAGGTCGATGCCCTCCTGGTCGAGGCCCGGCTGATCAAGGACATCCAGCCCAAGTACAACTCGGACCTAAAGGACGACAAGACCTTCCCCTACCTGGAGATCCACACCCGGGAGGACTTCCCTCGCGTGGAGTTTACCCGGGAGCCCAGCGCGCGGGGAACGCGGCTGTACGGCCCGTTCGGCAGCGCCGCCGGCCTGCGCGGGGCGATCCAGGCCCTGCAGAAGGTGTTCCGCTTCCGCACCTGCACGCTGGACATCGAGGAGGGGGACGGCCGCTGGCGGTGGTTCCGGCCGTGCCTTCTGGCGTCGATCCACCAGTGCTCGGCCCCCTGCAACCTGCGGATCTCCAGGGAGGAGTACCGCAAGGACATCCGCCGGCTGCAGCAGTTCCTCGAGGGGCACAAGCAGTCGCTACTGAAGGAAATGCGTCAGGAGATGCAGGCCGCCTCCAAGGCGCTGCGGTTCGAGGAGGCCGCGCGACTGCGCGACGAGATCCGCGCCCTGGAGACCCTGGACGAGCGCGGCGAGCTCGACACGCACGTGCAGCCCGAGGTGTTCCACGTCGATCCGCGCAAGGGGCTCCTCGGTCTGCAGAAGGTCCTTCACCTGCCCAGCGTCCCGCGCACGATCGAGGGCGTGGACATCGCCCACCTCGGCGGCACGGAGACGGTGGCCAGCCTGGTGCAGTTCATCGACGGGATGCCGTTCAAGCCGGGCTACAAGCGGTTCAAGATCCGCAGCGTCGCCGGGGTGGACGACTTCGCCAGCATCCACGAGGTGGTCGCCCGGCGGTTCCAGCGCCTCCACGACGAAGGCCAGGTCTTCCCCGATCTCCTCCTCATCGACGGCGGCAAGGGGCAGCTCAGCGCGGCCCTGGCCGCGCTGGCCGCGCTCCAGATCGACCCGCCGCTGGTCCTCTCCCTGGCCAAGCGCGAAGAGGAGGTGTACGTCATGGGGCGCGACGAGCCCCTTCGCCCCAACCGGCACAGCTTCGCCTTGCGCCTGCTTCAGTACGTGCGCGACGAGGCGCACCGCTTCGCCCAGCACTACCATCACCTGCTGCGGCGAAAGTCCACGCTGGGGGAATAGGGCCCGGGGCTGGCAGCAACAAGAACACACCTAATAAAAAGAACATACCAAGAAAGAAAAAAAACAGAAAAGGACAGGCATCATTCACCGCCGCAGCACAGAGCCACGAACGAGGTCCCCGTGCCGTGACGTGCCGCGCCGGCGGGGAGGAAGGACGCAG
>CAYSUS010000138.1:0-15762 GCA_964434165.1 uncultured Pirellulales bacterium | reverse complement strand
TGCCGATCTTGCCGATCTCATCGATGTAGATGATGCGGCGCTGCGCGGCCTCAAGATCATAGTCCGCGGCCTGCAGCAGCTTGAGCAGCAGGTTCTCGACGTCCTCGCCGACGTAGCCGGCCTCGGTGAGCGTCGTGGCGTCGCCGATGGCGAAGGGGACGTCGAGGATTCGGGCGAGGGTCTGCGCCAGGAGCGTCTTGCCCGACCCGGTCGGGCCGATGAGCAGGATGTTCGACTTGTCGATCTCCACGTCGCCCGCCACCTCGCTGCCCTGGCTGAGGCGGCGGAAGTGGTTGTGGACGGCGACGGCGAGGACCTTCTTGGCGTGGTGCTGACCGACGACGTACTCGTCGAGCTTCTGGCAGAGCTCGCGCGGGGTGGGGACGCGGTTGAACAGTTGCTTGCCGGTCCCGCGACGACGGCGCTCCTGCTCCAGGATGGACTGGCAGAGATCGATGCACTCGCCGCAGATGTACACGTCGCCCGGACCCTCGACCAGCGGCCCGACGTCGCGGTAGCTCTTGCGGCAAAAGGAGCAGAAAGCGTTCTTCTTCGTAGTGCCGCCGCCGCGGCGACCTGCGTTGAAGTCCCGACCTAAAGGCATGCTCGTTCCTTTCCGCGCTGCGCCCGCCGCGG
Organism: uncultured Pirellulales bacterium; assembly: GCA_964434165.1. Taxonomy (GTDB): domain Bacteria; phylum Planctomycetota; class Planctomycetia; order Pirellulales; family Thermoguttaceae; genus CAYSUS01. Next base: position 15,126 of record CAYSUS010000138.1, on the reverse strand, counting down.
AGGTCCGGCCGGGCGTCCTGTTCGATCCAAAGGTGTCGCTCGAGGGGCCGAGATCAATCGGTTGGGGTCGGCCTTTCGGGTCATCCTTGTCCGCACGCACATCGAGCGTTCCGGCGTTGGTGTTCCTACGTTCAGTTGGCAGGGAGGGTTTGCCCGCTTCCCTTCGTCCACCGACAGGGCTTCTCCACCCGGCACGAACCGTCGCGTCCGTCCGACCTGCCTCTCCCGGCGCTAACCCTTTTCGCCGTTATCCTTTAACTCTTCCTGGAGCGGCGCCGCCAACGTCGTCTTAATTGTTCGGAATTCCTGGTCGCTTAGCTCACCCCGCAAGTGCATTTCCCGCAATTTTGAAAGCAATTCGTTGGCGGTCGGTTCCTGTTGTGAGGGGGGGGATCGGAGTCGTCCGATGACGTAAAACGCGACAGCGACCAGGGTGGCCAGAATCGCCGCCCAGATCACCAGCTCTTCCGCCATCCCTTCAATCAGCTTCTCCATCGCATCGGGAGCCTGCGCGCCAATGCCACCTTTTGGGCCCTTTTACCGCAATCTCATTATGCCTGCTTGGCCCTTCCCCGTCCAGAAAGACCGGGCCGCCCCCCTCGTCGCCGGGCTGGACGAGACCCCGCCTCTCCCGCGCTCCCGGCGCGCTCGCTCGACTCGTTGACAGGCGGCGACGGCCCCTCTAACTTGAGGGCGGAATTGGGAATCCGCCAACCACGCGAGCTGCGCATGACCGGAGCATCGATACTCTCTCGGACGCTGGAGTCGGGGATCGTGGCCGTGCTTCGCGCCCCCCGCGGCGAGGTTCTCGCCGACGCGGCCGAGGCCCTGCTGGCCGGCGGGGTGACGTCCATTGAGGTCACTTTCACCGTGCCGGCGGCCCATCGTGTGCTGGAGCAGGTGGCCGACCGGCTGGGCGACCAGATCCTCCTCGGGGCCGGCACCGTGCTGGACCCCGAGACCGCGCGCACGGCGCTGCTGGCCGGGGCCCAGTTCATCGTGGCCCCCAACGTGAATCTGGACGTGATCCGGCTCTGCCGCCGCTACGACAAGCCCGTGATGCCGGGCGCGTTCACCCCCACCGAGGTCCTCGCCGCGTGGGAGGCCGGCGCCGACGTGGTCAAGGTCTTCCCCTCCGACATGGTCGGACCTCGCTACCTGAAGATCCTCCACGGACCGCTTCCCCAGGTCCGCCTCATGCCGACCGGGGGGGTTAACCTCCAGACCGCGGCCGACTTCGTCCGCGCCGGGGCGTGCGCGCTGGGGGTCGGCTCCGCCCTGGTCGAGGCCAAGGCCGTGGCAGCCCGCGACCTGACCCGCATCGAATCCCTTGCCCGGCAGTTCATCGAGATCGTGCGTGCGACCCGGGCGGAGACGTCTTCCCAGTGAGACTTCGCGCCGTCCCCCTGACTCTGGAGTCCAGCCATGGCGATCCACTTCCGCTGTCCTCATTGCGGTCGCGAGACCGAGGTGGCCGAACAGTACGCGGGCCAGACCGGCCCGTGCGCCGGATGCGGCAAGCCGGTGACCGTGCCCGGGCCGGCGCCCGTCGCCGCGGCCGCCCCGCAGAGAAGCTCCGCGACGCCGATCGTCATCGCCGTGCTGGCCGGAGTCCTCGTTGTGGCCCTGGTGTGTGGCGGAATCCTGCTGGCGCTGCTGCTTCCCGCCGTCCAGGCGGCCCGCGAGGCCGCGCGCCGCGCCCAGTGTGTGAACAACCTCCGGCAAATCAACCTGGCCCTCTTGAACTACGAGAGCGCGAACGGGTGCTTCCCGCCGGCCTACATTCCCGACGAGAATGGCAAGCCCAAGCATAGCTGGCGCGTGCTCGTCCTTCCCTACCTGGAGCAGCAATTGCTCTACGACCAGTACGACATGGACGAGCCGTGGGACAGCCCGAACAATCTCGCGCTGGCCTCGCAGATGCCTCCCGTCTTCCGCTGCCCTTCGGACCCGTCGGCCGACTCCTCGACTACCAGCTACGTGATGATCGTGGGACCGGGCTGCATCTCCGACGGATCTTCCGTCAGCCGTGTGCAAGACATCCAGGATGGAGCGTCCAACACGATCTTGATCGTCGAGGCCGCCGGCGAAGGCGTGCGCTGGTCGGAGCCTCGCGACTTGGACGCGACCCAGATCAGCTTCGAGGTCAACGACCGAACGGGAGGCGGCATCCGCAGCGGCCATCCCCGCGTGGCCAATGCCGGCTTCGTCGATGGATCGGTCCGCGGCTTGTCCAGCGATACCGATCCCGACGTGGTGGCCGCGCTGACGACGATCGCCGGCGGCGAACAGGTCAGCCCCATCGATTTTCCTTGAATCGCTGTGCACGATCCTGGGAGGGAAAAGAGGGCACGCAAGGCGGTTCAGGGACGACGCAGACACAGCTTCCGCACTTGCCGACCGATGAAAGACGCGTTCGACAGCACGCTGGATGGATGACCGGGTGGACGGAACAGGAGTCCGCCACGATGACGGGGCCCTCTCGGTTGCCTCGGTCGTCTCCGTCTTCCAGGCAGCGAGTCAGGCAATGCCTCGTTCACCAACGCCTCCCGGACGGCCCACGACGCCATCGGCGCGGCGATTGCCTGTTCGTCGAAGCCAAGGCCGTCCAGACGGTCCGACCGATTCCCAAGGCACAACGGCTCGGCTACATGGAGCTGCTTGACATCCCGCGGGGTCTGATCATCCGTTTCCATGCCGTGAAACGGAAGGAAGGCGTGTCGAGGCCGATTCCTCCCGGGGCCAACCGGGATCGAGACCGCCGCGGAGGCGAAGGCAACCAGGCTCTCCCCACTCCGTTGGCTCGGTTCTCTCCTGTTCTGACTAGCCGCCGGACTCCCGAATCGCGGAGTCGTTCTTGACTCGTTCCTTGGGGCCCGCACGGACCCTCATCAAGACACCTCGGCGCTTGCGCGCGGTGGGGAATCGTCGTGCGTTGCCCACGCTTCGCAACCACCCCAGGCTCCTTTTTCGGTACTTTCCGCTCAAGTCGCGCAATCGGCATCGCCGATACGGACCCTGAGGCGTCACGCCCGCTGCCTGCGCGTGCGCGTACGTGGATCGTGCTGCGTCCGCGCGCCCGGCTGAGGACTCGGGCTGCACTCCACGAGGGAGCCGTGCCATGGGGAGATGCTTGTCGCTGGTTCTCGGGCTGGTCCTGGCCGCGCCGGCCCCGCGCGCGCCGGGCGAAGGTCCCGCGGAGGCCGCCGCATCCGCACCCATCGCCACCCGACAGACCATCTTCTCGATCCCCTTCCGGATCGAGGATCCCGAGCCCGGGGCGCCGCAGCCGGCCGAGGTGCGGCTGTACGTGTCGATGGACCAGGGGGTGACCTGGCGGCCCTATGCGCGCGTGGCTCCGACGGACGGGCAGTTCCTCTTCCGCGCGGTCAGCGACGGGGAGTACTGGTTCCTCGTGCGGACCCTGGACAAGGCCGGGCGGCTGCGCCCCACCGGTCCGTTCAAGCCCGAGCTCCGCGTCGTCGTCGATACCACGCCTCCCCAGCTCGACCTGAAGGCCGAGGCGGGCGAGGCCGGGCAGGTCACGGCGCGGTGGCAGGTCACCGAGCTGGCGCCCAAGCGCGAGAGCTTCCGACTTCAGTACCGCGAGGCCCCGGACCTTCCCTGGCAGCCGGTGACGATCGATTGGGACCGCGTCGACGTGGAGGGCAACACCCAGTCGGGCTCGGTCACCTGGGTGCCCCACGGCGGCCAGGACCGCGTCCAGATTCGCGCCGAGGTGTCCGACGCCGCGGGAAACCCGGCCGTCAGTCACGCCCAGGTCATGCCGGAGCTGAACCTGGCCGAGGCTCGGCGCAAGGCCGATGCCCTGGCCGACCGTTGGCGACCGGCGGGCCGCGATCCGCCCGACGCCGACCCGGGTTCGCGGCCGGGCGACGTGGCTGGGAGCGGGGCGTGGCAGGCCTCGACCGATTACCGGGACGCCGACCCGTATCGGCCCTATGGGCAATCGCGATTCGAGCCGCACGCGGGTGGTCTTGACGAGCGCATGGCGACGCCGTCGGAAGAAGCTTCGCGCCACCTCGGCGAAGCTCCTCCGCGGCGCGAATATGCGCCCAGGGGGCCGCGCGAACCAACCGAGCCAGCCGCCCCGGACGGAATGCCGCTGGGGACGCGGCCTCGCATGGTCAACTCGCGGGTGTTCGAGCTGGAGTACGATCTGGGGCCGGCACGCGGGCCTCTTGCCCGGCAGGTGGAGCTGTTCGGCACGCGCAATGCCGGGCAGACCTGGGAGAGCTTCGGGGTGGACTCCGACGCGCGCAGTCCCATGATCGTCACCGCGCCGGACGAAGGGATCTACGGCTTCCGCGTTGTCGCTTCGGCCGACCCGCAGATGCCGGTCCAGGCGCCCTCGGCGGGCGAGTCGCCCGACGTATGGGTCTGCGTGGACCTGACCAGGCCGACCGTGCGGCTGATCTCGGCCGAGCGGGGCCGGGGCTCGCGCAGCGACCAGGTGATCGTTCGCTGGGAGGCCACCGACCGCCGGCTCGGCGTGCGTCCGGTTTCGATCTTCTATAGCCAGACCGCGGCGCCGGGATCGTGGACGGCGATCGCCACCGATCTGGCGAACACGGGCGAGCACGCCTGGACGGCCGGGCCCGAGGTGCCCGAGCGGATCTATCTTCGCCTGGAGGTACGCGACGAGGCGGGCAACGTGGCCGTCTTTGAGACGCCTCGGGGGGTCTTCCTGGAGTCAGGGTCCGACGGAGGCCGCGTTCGCGACGTGCGTCCCATCAACCCGGCGGCCCGTCGGCCGCGGCGCTACCGGTTCGGTTAGGCGGATCGGTGCCGTGCGGCCGCAGCCGCCCCCTGCCCTGCCCTGCCCTGCCCTGCCCCGGACGGCTATACTTGGCCGCATGGGCAATGCGTTGAAGGCCACGGATTACCTGGCTTCGCCGGAGAAGCACCCCGCGCAGGCGGTCTGCGTGGTATTCGGCTCCGAGACGTTCCTGAAGCGGCACGCGCTTGCGCGGCTCCGCGATTTCGTGTTGGGGCCGGGCGAAGGCGACTTCTCCTCGGCCACGTTCGACGGCACCGAGGTCGAGCTGCGGGACGTGCTCGACGAGCTGTCCACGGTCGCCATGTTCGGCGCGGGGCAGCGCCTGGTGGTCGTGGAGGACGCCGCGGATTTCGTCACGCGATTCCGCGCGCAGCTCGAGGAGTACGTGGACCGGCCGCGGCGCACGGGCGTGCTCGTGCTCGAAACCAGGACCTGGCCCGGCAACACGCGCCTGGCCAAGGCCGTGGCGCGGTCGGGCCTGGCCATCGACTGCACGCCGCTCGACGGCCGCCAGGTCGTTCGGTGGATCCGCACCTGGGCCAGGCAGGCCCACGGCGTGGAGATCGCCCCCGCGGCCGCGGACCAGCTCGTGGAGCTGGCCGGCTCCGAACTGGGGCTTATCGACCAGGAGCTTGCCAAGCTCGCGCTGGCGGTGCCGGCGGGAGAGAAGGTCCAGCCGGAGCAGGTGGCCGCCCTGTGCGGCTCGTGGCGGTCGAAGACCACCTGGGACATGCTCGACGCCACCCTGGACGGGAACCTCCAGGACGCGCTCGTTCAGCTCGACCGTCTCCTCCTGGCGGGCGAGAGCCCGGTCGGCATCCTCGCGCAGGTCTCGGCCAGCCTGCGGCGCCTGGCGGCGGCGACGTGCCTGGTGCTTGCGGCCGAGGCGGCGGGTCGCGGGCTGGCGGTTCGCGAGGCGCTCGCCCAGGCCGGCGTCAAGCCGTTCGCGATCCACAAGAGCGAGCGCCACCTGCGGCGCCTGGGCCGGGAGCGGGGCGCACGGCTCTTCCGCTGGCTGCTGCAAGCCGACCTCGATCTGAAGGGCGAAAGCGCCATGCCGGCGCGCTTGATCCTCGAGCGATTGATCATCCGGCTCGGATCGCCCCCGCCCGAGCGAGCGCCCGTGCGGGCTCACGCCGGGCGGTGAGTCGGGCTCGCGCTCCTCGTCAAGCCGGCCAGGGCCCCTCGAATCCCGTCTCGGCGAGCTTCACCTTGTGGAGCTGCGCGAAAAGCCGGAACCGCCGCGCGTGGTCGCCGCAGAACAGCAGGTTGTGGTGCCCGCGGACCATGCAGGCGTCGGCGCGATCGGTCACCTCGATCTCCACGTTGGTCGTGCACCCCGCGGCGGGTGGCATCGGATGCGACTTGACGACCCTGCCCGAATACACGTCCAGGGCCGGGGCCTTGCCCGGGTAGTACCGGACCATGGTCACCGGGTGGCCGGGCTCCCAGAACACCTGCACCGCGCAGCTCCCTTCGTTGGTATGCGCGAAGCGCCGCAGGAGATAGGGCAGGCCGTCCGCTTCGGGACCGTGCAAGCGCGTCGGACACGTACAGTGCGAGGCGTAGTAGTGGTTCTTTTCTGTCTCGTAGCATGGATTGTGCTGGAAGCCCGGACGGCCGGTGAGAAGCTGACCGAGAAGCTGCGTGTAGGCGGCGGCAAGGTCGTTCTCGCAGGCGGCGGGTACCAGGGCGTCGTTGAGCATCGCGAAGCTCACGCACGGCTTGAGCATGCCCCGGCGCAGGCAGTTCATGGTCACGCCGTCGGCCTGTTCCGCCTCCAGGAGCTTCGTCAGGGCGAAATGCGCCCGGGCGGCGCTGGCCATCGACGCGTCGGTGATGCCGCGGAGTTCCTTGGCCTTGCCGCGGACCGAGTCCATCCACGACCGAACGCGGTCGTCCACCTCGACGCGGCCGAACTGCTCCGCGTATCGTGAGAAGGGAATGACGCGAACCGCGATCCCGAGGAACTCCTCCACGCCCTCGCGAGGCTCCCTGGCCTCGGTGATGCTCAGCAGCCGGCACTGCGCCAGGGCCTTGCGCGCGCCGATCATGCCCAGTCCGCTGCGGATGGCCTCCAGGTTGTCCAGCGACTGAATGAAGTACACGCCGGGCCGGCGGTACTGGGCCACCGGGCCGTGCTTCACGCCCAGGCCAATGAAGAAGATCACCGGGATGCCGGCCTGCTCCGCCGCCTTGAGCAGGAGGTTCGCGTCCGCCAGGCTGCGATTGTAGAACATCACCAGCAGCAGGCCGTCGGGCCGCGCATCGACCGTCTCGCGCGCGGTCCGCTCGGCTTCCGCGGCATTGGCAACCGGACGATCGACGACCTCAAGCTTCACGCCGAACTCGGCCTCGCTGGACCGCAGCGACTCGACGTATTGCTTCTGGCGGCCCTCGGCGTCGAACTCGTTGCCAGGCCAGCTCCACCAGCCGTCGGGATCCTCCCGAAACGACTGGGACGGCGGATAAAGGAACACGACGCGAACCCGGGCCGGCGTTCTCTCGCGTCTTGCGCCGGTTCGCACGGCCGAGATCGGGGCCCCGCTGGCCGCCGCCCCGAACGTGGTGCCCATCGCGGCCAGGAACTGGCGCCGGTCGCAGTCGCCGTCGCAGCCGCAGCCGAAATCGGTCGGGTTCCCGCCCATCGTTCAGCCCTCCGGCAGTCGGGGGAGGTTCAACGCGCCAAGGCGGCCGGCGCGACAGGCTCGCCGCCGGACACCAGTTTGTCACGCGAGACAGACGGAGTCATCCCCCTGCACCGCGAAACTCCAGCAACGGGGCGCTCGTGTCTTCTTCACGTTAGACCCCGAAAACCCGCGTACTGCCTATATTGCCGGACCGAGCCGACGTTGATCCGCCCTTTCCGCCTTGCTTCGCATCGAGCGTTTCATTATCATCTGCCCCCTATTCTGCGGGTGGGATCTCGATTGGGCATCGTGCGCAGACGGATGTTCAGGTCACTGGCTACTGCCGCTTTAGCTGCGTTGACGGGGCTCGCCCTGGGCGGGTGCGCGGGCGCGCCCCCGTACGTTCAGGGGCCGCATCCCCTGGCGACCGATCCGCCGTCCGGGCCGTACCCACAAAACGCCGCGCCTATGGCTCCGGCTGCGGCGGCGCCTGGGGCGACTTCCGCTCCCACAAGGCCGCCCCATCATGCGCAGGCGCCGTCGGGCTGCCGGACCGCGGCCCCTGCTGGCATCCAGGCTGGCCTGAGCACCACAGCGCCGCGCCAGACTGCCACGCCGTCGCCGCAGGATCTGCAAGCCATACTGGCCGAGCTGCGCCAGTGGGGGGACCTCGACCCCAACGCGCAGCAGATCCTCATCGAGGATTTGCAGAAGACCGACCCTGCATTGTGGGGCCCGATCATGCGCAACTTCCGGGTTGCCTTGGCGTACCGCCGCCGCATGGAGGCACTTGGCCGCGGTGGCTTGCAGCAGCCCGGCCAGCACGAGCAGCCCGCGGAGGACGGTGGCGAGGGGGCCGGCGAGACCGAGCCCGGCGATCCCCAAGGGGAAGACGATGGACACGGGGCGGCAAAGGGCCAGCCCAAACCGGATCAGGACAAACGCATCCCTCGGCCGCCACCTCCGGGCTCGCGGCGCGAGGACTTCGGCACGCGCACGCCGTCGTCGCCGTCCCGCGCGGCGGGAAACGAGGCTGCGCTGTCGCATCCCCCGGCCGACAGCGGGAGCCCGCCCGAGCCTCGCCGCGACGCCGTGGTCCCGGCGCGGCACGACGTGCAGGTCGAAGTGGCCTGGCACGACCAGCTCGCCGCGGCCATTGCGGGCCTGGAGGCGGAGGTCAGTCCGGCGCCGAAGACCGACGCGGAGATCGCCGCCCATGTTCATCTTCGCCTGCTCTACATGGCGGCCGGGCAGCGCAACGAGGCCATGAAGCCCATCCCGGGTGTTCCGCCGGGGATGCAGGAATTCTGGTCCACTCAGGTGTACGCACTAGGCACGCTGTTGGACGCGGAGCGCACGCCCGATCGGCGGAGCCGGGCGGCCGAGGCCAAGCGGCTGCTGGCAGAGGCCGTCAGCAAGCTGTCGGTCGCCGCGCCCCTGACGGTCAAGGGGCTGGCGTTCTGCACCGAGGTTCAGAGCTTCGGATGCTACACGGAGTTCGGCAGCAACGAGTTCCTGCCCGGCCAGGAGGTGCTGCTCTACGTCGAGGTCGAGAACTTCCACAGCCAGCCGACTCCGCGGGGCTACCAGACGAGCCTGCACGGCAGCTACAAGATCTTCGACGCGCGGGGCCAGCAAGTAGCCAAGCAGGACTTCCCGGCGACGGAGGAGATCTGCCGGAACCAGCGGCACGATTTCTTCATCCCCTACTACCTCAGCCTGCCGAAGGAGCTCTACCCGGGCCGCCACACCCTGAAGCTGACGATCGAGGACCTGAACCGGCGCGAGGTCGCGCAGGGCTCGGTGGATTTCGTCGTGAAGCCCCGGGCGAACTAGAGCCGGGCGAAGAGGTCGGTCACGCCCCTCGTCACATCCCCGCCAGGTCGTAGCCGATGCCGAAGATCCCGGCGTCGATCAGCAAGTGTCCGAGCCAGGGGCCGAGCAGGCTTCCCGAGCGGTGATAGAGCCACGCCCAGTAGGCCCCGCCCACGGCGACCGACGCGGCCATCAGCCAGGTCCACGGCGAGCGCCAGCCCAGGTACAGGGTCAGCGGAACCAGGTGGTGCAGGGTAAACGCGAGACTCCCCAGCCCGATCGCCACACCCAGCGGCACCAGGCGGCGGAGCCGGCCGAACACGAACCAGCGCCAGTAGTACTCCTCCAGCAGGGAGTGGGCCAGGACGTAGAACGCGAAGACCGCCAGGTATGCCTGGGGCGAATTTACCCCAAACCCGGCCAGCTTGTCTCGGAACTTGTGCCCCATCTCGTCCAGCATCCCGGACGGCCCGATCCAGGCGTAGTATCCTGCCAGCATCCCGGCCAGCACGACCGCGCCGAATGCGATGCCTTCACCCACGCCCCCCCTGCCCTGCCCCAGGAGGCGAAGCCGCTCCCGGGCGACCAGGCCCACCCAGACGATCGGAAAGGCGAACTGGAGCGCTTTGCCCGCCGCGTACACCGCCTGCTGCGCGGCTGAGGCCTGTCCGGCCGCGGCCACGAAGTAGATCCAGACCAGCAGCGTGGGAAGCGCGGCGGCGAGCAGGAGGGCCAGCGAGTCGGCTCGTCGGTGCATACGGGGGCTCCCAATGCGGGTCGCTGGCGAACCGGACGCGCCGTCCGGGCCGCCATACCTTCATCGGGCGTGTTCCCGCGGCGGATGCAACACCCCGCGCGGGCGAGCCTCTCGCCGCGCGCCACCGCCGGAGCTCAATTCAACTCGAAGACCTCGATCTTCTCGGACCGGGCGGCCTCGCGGAGCTTGTGAATCGCCCGGGTCTCGAGCTGGCGAACCCGCTCCTTGGTCACCCCCATCAGGTCGCCCACCTCGCGAAGGGTGAGGGGCTGCTGGTCGGGTCCCAGCCCGAACCGGTGCGTAATGACCTCCTGCTCCCGCTTGTCCAGGCAGCCGATGATCCGCTCGATCTGCTCCTCGCGCGCGGCCTGGGCCGACTGCGCCTCGTAGGGGTTGGCCCGCTCGTCGGCCTTGCCCTGGAAGACCTCCTCGGCACTGGTGCGGAACCGCTCCTGGTGCCGCAACTCGCCTGGGATGGATCGGGCGAAGTTCTTCATGATCGCCCACGTGGCGTAGGTGCTGAACTTGAAGCCGCGGCTGTAGTCGAACTTCTCCACGGCGCGGATCAGCGACATGTTGCCGTCGCTGACCAGGTCGAAGAACGCCCCCGTGTCGCGCAGGCGCCGCTTGGCGATGGACACCACCAGGCGCAGGTTGGCGCGGATGATCTCGTTCTTGACCGCCACCGACTGCTCGTGAAGCGTCTCGATCCGTTCGAGCTCCGCCGAGGTGGCGTGGGCCGGATCGAGCTGCTCGCGAAGCCGCGACGCCTTGTGCTTCAGGTAGTTCAGCTTGCGGAACAGGTGCACCTCCTGGGTCCGCGTCAGGAGCGGCGTCTCGTACAGGCTGGCCAGATACGGGGGGAGATCGGCGGGGCGGCGCATCTTGCGCGCCGGCACCTCGCTGGGCGGCGTGGGAGCCAAGATCTCGCGCTCCTGCGCCTCGGTGCGCACCCGCGGGAACTCGTCGCTGGGAATGAAGTCCAGCGGCAGCTCCATCACCCGCTTCACCCGCATCTCCGTAATCGCCCGATAGATGCTGGTGCGCGACCGGGCGAAGGCCCGGGCGAGGGCGTCGGCCGACTCGCCCCGACGATAGCGTCGAAATATCTCCCGCTTCATGCGATCGCCCATCGTGCTGGAGGCCTCGGCGAATACTTCCAGTTCGGGGTGGAGCTCGACGTAGCGCTTGATGACGTAACGCACGGTCTCGGGGCTGCGCCCCGTGTCCGACGCCAGCCGCCGCACGATCTCCGCGGGGGGCGTGCCCTCCTCGGCAAGCGAGCGCGCGCGGCGGAGAATTCCCTCGCGCTCCTCCGGCGCAAGCTGGCTGAACTGGGCCGCCTTCTCCACCCGCTGCCGGTTGTCGCGGAGGAACTCGTCCACGGAACTCTTGAGAAAACCGATCCGCTGGCGCCCGTCGCGCACGAACCTTCGTCCGATCAGACCGTGGCGACGCCATCGCGTGATCGTCTTCGTGGAGACGTTGAACTGGCGGCTGAGCTCCTCCAGGGTGAGGAGCCGGTCATCGCCGTGCGCGATGGCGCGCCGGGCGCGTTCGGTCTCGGTCCGCAAGCCGGGACCGGGAGACGGCCCATGCCGGTTCCGCCGCAGTGCAGCGGCCTTCGGAGTTGTCTCGCTGTTGCCACGCATAATCCGTTCCCCTCAGTGAAGGGGTGCCCTTCAAGAAACCTGCTCGGCTCGCCCGCACCCGGCGACGGAGCCGGCAGCGAGCCCGGTAAGTGACGGTCCCGCGATCAGACCGGTTCGGGGGACGCCCCGCATCGTGAGATGATTTAGTCAGTATTTCGTTACAAAAATCCGACTATTATTCCGATGCCGCGGTTCTTACGTAACCCACCATCTCGGGGTTCGAGCCGGAAGGCTCCTGCCAATCCGCCCCAATCCCCGCCAAGGAATCGGGTGACACCCATCTAAAGGGTGGCTGTGGGCCACTCGTGCCGGCTCACCAGGGCAAAGACGGTTGCCGCCCGCTTAAGGTTCTTTCAAAAACGGCTATCGTGGACCGATTCGGGCAGAACGGTGCGACCCCCCGCACCAGCCTGGTGGCATCCCTGATGCCGAGCACGACCGCCCTGGGGATTCTCCCCGCCGCGGGACCCGAACCGAAGAGCTAATGCACCTACGGCACGCTCACGCCGAGCTCGCGCACGCGGGTCTCGATCCGCGAGAGGATCTCGTAGTCGCTCGGAAAGGGCGACTCGAAAGCCGGGCGCAGCGGGATCGGCACGTCGTCCATGCGGTAGACCGTGCCCGGCGTGTTGATCCCGTACGCCGCCGTCGTGAAGGCCACGGCCGCCGCGCGCGTGGTGGCCGTCACCTTGGGGTCGAGGGCGACGTAGGGAATCGAAGCCAAATGTTCCCGGGCAGGCTGGCTGAAGTTGCCCATCGGGTCCGAGGCGATGATCAAAGCCGCGTCGGCCTCATGCCGGGCGAGCACGTCGGCCGTGGTGTATTCGCCGGGATTGAACCGCGGGTAGCCCCGGGAGAGGTTGACGCCGAAGGGATAGCCGGTACGCCACGTGACCACGTTATCGGCCCCGGTCACATTGCCGTGCCCGCGCACCGGCTTGGCCACGAACCGCGTGTGCCGGTTCAGATCCCGGACCAGGGCCAGCAGGGCCTCGCTGTTGAGGTGCTTGCCCCGCGTCATGGTCAGGCCCATCCCGAAGAACAACACGCCGTATCGTGCACGCTTCATCCGGTCGGCCAGGACCTGCCACGTGGCCATCGCCACGCCGGTCTGCTCCTCTACGTCGACCGGATCGAGATCGACGCCCTTGACCAGGGCGCGGAGCGTCCACAAAGCCTCGAAGTCGCAACGGGGCTTGACGCGAAGGAACAGGTCGGCCGCCTGGGCGCTTTTGGTCTTGCGGACGTCCACGACCACGCAGTAGCGGTCCTTGCGCCCGCGGGGCGTCCAGATGCCCTTGGGCATGAGCGAGTACTTGGTGAAGTGGCGGGGGTGGCTTTCGGCCGGGTTGCCGCCCCAGTAGACGATCAGGTCGCCGCGGTGCATGACCTCGCCCAGAGTGCAGGTCACCTCACCCACGCCTTGGAAGGCCATGCCGGAGGGGCCGTGGCAGACGCTCGTGGTGGTGTCGAGCGTGCCGCCGATCCAATCGGCGATGGCCGCGGCCTTGCGCTGGGCTTCGCAGGTCGTATCGCTCAGCCCATAGACGATCGGGTACTTGGCCTCTACCAGGATCCGCGCGGCCATGTCGATTCCCCGTTCGACCGGGGCCGGCTGGCCGCGGATCAGGCATGCCGGGCGGTCCTCCGCCGAATGATGGAGAAACCAGGCCTTGCCCAGCACGCAGGCCCCTTTGGCCTCCACGATGCGCTCGCCGTGGACCTTGAGGCGGATGTCGTCGCACACGCAGCCGCAGAACGTGCAGACGGCGTCCTCGACGACTCGCGACTGCGACGCATCGGCTGCCGGCGCGGCGGGCTTCTCCGTCGTGCTCATGGAAGCTTCCTCAAGATGACCTCGATTCCCTTGCTTGTCGGCATGCCCGACCCGTGCGTGTCGCCGCCCATCAGCCGGCTCGACGCGTCGCCGTAGGCGAGGAACAGCACGCCGGGCGGCAACTCGTCGGGTCGAGCCTGGACCACCCTCAGTTGCGCCTCCCCGGCCTGGCTGACAAGCAGTACCCTTTCGCCGTCCTGACAGCCGATGCGCGCGAAATCCTCGGGATTCATGCGCACAGTGGTCGTCTCCGCGAGGTAGCCTTCGGTGAGCTTGCCCTCACTGATCCCGCAGCCCTGTTTGGCGGTGCGGCCCGGGATGAGCAGGAAGCAGTCGTGCATGGCATCACGGTAGGCGTGGCGAGTCCGCCCGCCGACGAAAGGGAGGGACTGGACCGGGGAGCGGTCAAGGGAACGCCTGATCGCCAAAGCTGTTCTGTACGACCGCCGCCAGACTGGCCAGGGCGTAGAGCCCCAGCAGCGTCCACCAAGCGATCTGGAAGATCGGGCGCGAGGGCTGCAAAAGGGCAAGCAGGACAAGGCTCGCCAGCACGGTGATGCCAGCGACCCCGGCGAGGATCTCCATGGAATGCCCGCCCGGAAGACAGCCCATAACTCCCAGAACCACGGCAACAACGGCCACCAGGCCGAGAAGCTCCCCCACGGTGAACTGATGGTCCCCGGTCTCCTGCTCCTCGTCCCCTTCCCCCTCCAAGTCCCCGTCCACATCTACGTGCGGGTAAACCGAGGGCCCACAATCCGGAAGTGGGGTATCATCCCGTTCAACGGGGTGGGTGGTGGCCGTGGGAGCGAAGGGATCGAACTCCACCGTATCATCGGGGCTGGTCTTGCGTCGCCACCACATACCCTATGGCTCCTCCTGCTCCTTTCCTTTAGATTGTCGCCCATTGGCGGCTTGGGTCAATGCTCGGGCGGGGTTGGCCGGAGGCAACCTCCAACCGCAGAATTCCGATCATCTTGGCGCGCGGTGGCTTACGATGAATACGCTGGCAGATCGGGACCGGCCCCGAGCAGGATCGCTTTGCGGGATGACTTGCATACGACAGGGAATCGCCATGCCCCAGAAACGCTCCGCCCACCAGGAACGGATCATTCGCAACTACTACCAGAACCGCGACTCCATCATGCTCCAGCGGCTGGGCGAGCTCGTGACCGACCTCTACCTGGCAGACGGCAAGGCCCGCGAGCGGATTTGGAAACGAGTCGTCGGGGCCCTCGAGAAGCTTGAGGTGCCCAGGTCTCGAATCGACCACCTCGTGAAGAGCGACAATCCTGCGATGTTGGCGAACCTGGTGAAAGAGCTGATGGGGGAGTGACCTGCGCAGAGTTCGGAAGTGTCGTCTGAAACAACGGGCGCGCACTCCCGGAGTCTCCGAGCGCACCAGAAGCCTCGGTTGAAGCATCCCAACCCGCCCAGACCTACAACTTGCTTCAACCGGCAATCTTCTCTCAAGCCGTAGAGGCGCGGCGTCGAACTTACCTCTGGCGGGTTGCGCCTTGCGCCGATGGTTGCAGCGCCCGCCTGAAATGGCCCAGACTCGCGCGGCTTCCCGGCAATTCGGATTGCCTGCCATGTCCCCCGTCCCTCAAATCGCCCCCCACCCGCCCGCCCGG
>CAYSUS010000137.1:0-16488 GCA_964434165.1 uncultured Pirellulales bacterium | reverse complement strand
ATCGGCACGAACGTGCTGGTCTATGCGATCACGCACTGACAGGAGCAAACACCCCGCTCCCGCGACGCGGGAGAGGGGAGGAGATCCAACCGACACAGGGACAGAAAGGGCCCCCAACATGCCTCCGGTCGCGCAGTCTGTGATCCGCCGGCTCGATGAAGCGCGGCAGAAGTGGTGGTTCTTTACGCTGTTGACCAGCGCGGTGCTGGCCCTGAGCGGTTCGCTCGGCGCGCTACTGCTGTTCATGCTCGTCGACGCGCTGTTCACCTTCTCCCAGGCGATTCTGCTGGGGCTGCTCCTGATGTGGCTGGCGATCACGGCCGGGCTGCTGGTCACCGTGTTCCGCCGCATGGTGCGCAGCCAGCGGACGCTGGAGGCCACCGCGCGGCGGATCGAGAGCGAGTACCCCGAGTTGGGCAGCCACCTCATCAATCTGCTCCAGCTCGCCGAAGACAGGAAGAACGGGAACCGCATGTTCTGCGAGGCGGCGGTCAAGCAGTCGGCCACGCGCGTCGGTCACGTCCGATTCGACGAGGCGGCCGAGAAGCAGTCGCGGTGGCAGCGGTTCATCTGCTGTATGCAGACGCCCCGCGACCTCGGCGAGTCGTTCATCCTGCTGGGCATCGTCGCGGGCCTCGGCATCCTCTGCCATCTGCTGATCCCCCACTGGGGCTCGGCCGGCTCGCGCCTGATGAGCCCTTGGACCTTCACCCCCTCGGTGGGTTCGGTGAAGATTCTCCGGGTGACGCCCGGCGACACCGAGGTTCTCGTCGGCGCGAACCTGGAAGTGACGGCCGAGATCGAGAATCCGACCGGCGAGGCGTACGAGGGCCGCCTGTTCTTTACGCCCGAGGGCGAGAAAGAGCAGTCGGTGACAATGACGATCGACGAGGAGAGGGAGGAGAAGAACTCCCTGTACCGCGCGACGCTGTCCGCGGTGATGAATCCGCTCGAGTACCGCCTGGAGATCGGGGACTCGCAGACCTCGATCTACTCGGTGGGCATCTGCGAGAAGCCGGCCGTGGACGAGGTGGAGGTGAAGCTGCACTTCCCGCCTTATCTGGAGCGGCCGGACGCCGTGTTCATCCAGCGTCACGCCGACCTGGAGGCCCCCGAGTTCACCGAGGCCGAATTGCGAATCCGCCCCACCGTGCCGGTCGTCAAGGGCTGGATCGAGATGGAGGGTCAGCAGTACAGCGGCCGGGTGGAGAACGACGGGCAGCTCCTCGTGATCAGCAAGATCCCGCTGGTGAAGGACACGAGTTACTCGATCCACATGGCCAACGAGGGCGGGTCCGACCCCGACCCGCGCCTGAATCGCATCCACGTGCTCAAGGACAAGCCGCCTGCCGTGCAGTTGCTCAAGCCCGACCGGGAGACCAAGGTGGCTCCGGGCGGCGAAGTCAGCGTGATGATCCGCGCCGGGGACGACTACGGCGTGGGCCGCGTTCGGCTGGAGGCCAAGCTCTTCGAGCGCAAGCCGGGCGCCGAAGGCAGCGAGCCTGAAGAGGTCGAGCTTCCCTCGCCCGTCGCGCCCAAGACCTGGCTGAAGGACAAGGACTTCAAGACCTCGACAACCGTGACCCTGAGCCATCGGCTGGAGTTCGCGGAGGACGCGCTGAAGGCCGGCCAGGTCCTCCGCATCCGCGCGGTCGCCACCGACGAGCGCCGCGTCACCGAGTGGGGAAGGGACCTGAAGCCCCAGGAGACCGCCACCGCCTGGCATCAGATCGTCGTCGTGGACGATCGGGCCAAGACCACCGAGACCCTGGCCCAACTCGACAGCATCCGCACGGCCATCTGGAGGATTCTGGAGACGCAGGTTCGCGGGCGCGTGCGGGCGACCCTGCTGTTGCGCGAGACCGAGCTGGCCGGGCGGGTCAACGTCGCCAGGGAGGTCCGGGCCATCCAGGTGGAGGTGCAGAAGGCCTCGGCGGCGCTGGTCGGCACGATCGACGAAAAGGACGTGCCCGAGCGCCAGGCGATCAAGCGCGTGATCAACGCCCTGGCGGTGGGCGAGATGCTCCAGGCCGTCCAGCAGTGCGACGGGCTCGTGAAGCTCAAGGAGATGGACGGTTTCGCCACGGCGGTGCCCGAGCTGACCGGCACGCAGGATCGGATCATCGACGCCTTGCGCAAGCTGCTCGACGTCGCCCGGCAGGCCCAGGCCGAGGTGCTGGCCGAGGCCAAGAAGCGTCCCGGCGGCGACCTGCCCGACGACACCCAGAAGAAGCTCGAGGAGATCACGGCCAAGATTGACGAGTTCCTCGAGCAGCGGAAGAAGATCATCGAGGCCGCGGAGAACCTGGCGAAGAAGCCGGTCGAGGACTTCACGGAAGAGGACGAGAAGTTCCTGAAGGCCGTGGGCGCCTCGGAGGACGACTGGTCGAAGTTCATGAAGGAGTTGAACACCGACCTGAGCAAGCTGGCTGAGCAGGACTTCTCCAACCCGGCCCTGGCCAAGGAGCTGGTTGAGATCCAGACGGAGATCAAGATGGCCGAAGACGCCCTGACCAAGAAGACGGCGGACATCGCCGTCCCGTTGGAGCAGTTGGGCGCCGAGATGGCCGAGGAGATCAAGACAAACCTGGAGAAGTGGCTCCCCGACACGCCCGACCGCGAGCGGTGGAGCCAGGAGGAGTCGCTCACCGACGCGGACAAGGAGGCCCCGATGGCCGAGCTCCCCGGCGAGCTGGAGGACCTCATCGGCGACCTGATGGAGGAAGAGGAGGACCTGTTCGACGAGATGGAGGACGTCTCCAGCAGCGCGGCCGACTCCCTCGACAAGGGCGCGGGCTGGGACGTGTCCGACGGGCCGATCTCGAACATGAGCGCCAAGGGCGCGACGGGCAACCGTCTGCCCAACACGAGCGAGATGAGCGGACGCAGCGGCGAGGGCCGGCAGGGCAAGTCCAGCGGCGAGTTCGTAGGCGACGAGGCCGTGGGCAAGGGCGGGCGCAAGACGCCCAGCCGCCTGACGCCCGACCCTTACGTCAAGGGCCAGGTCAAGGACCATAGCAAAGACCCCACCGGTGGGGCCACCGGGGGAGGCAAGGAAAGCGGCCAGGGCGGAGAGGGACTGGAGGGACCCGCGCCGAACCCACGAAGCATGGCCGACATGCAGCGCCTGGCGGGCAAGCAGTCCGCCCTGCGCAACAAGGCCGAGGGCGTCGACTTGCAGTTCCAGATCGCCAATTTCCATCACACGGACCTTCAGAAGATGATTGATCTGATGGCGCAGGTCGAGCGCGATCTGAAGGCGGGCCGCTATCAGAGCGCCTTGCGCCAGCGCGAGGTCCTGGCCGAGGGCCTGGGCAACGTCAAGCAGTACCTTTCCGGCGAGTTCGAGGTTCGCAAGGACGCCACGGAGAACCTGCCCAGCGACATCCAGAAGGAGATCCTCGGGAGCATGAGCGATCCCTCGCCCGTCGGCTGGGAGGAGCTCAACCGCCAGTACTTCCAGCGTCTCTCGGAGGGCGGCTCGACGTCGGCCCCCGCGGGGGATTAGGATTCACAGGATCTACGGGTGGGTTTTGCCGGCCTCGTTCCGCGCAAGCTCGTCCCGCTTGACTCGGGAGACCGTGTGCAATGAAGACGCTCCTCTCTTGCGGTGTGGCCGCAATCACCGTTGTTTCGCTCCTTTCCGCTAATCCCGCGACGGCCGACGACCGCAAGGTGGTCATCCCCTTCGACTTCGAGTCGAAGTTCGACGAGGGACGCTACGGCCAGATGGTCGGCGACATGATTTGGAAGAAGCTGGAGCGCGAGGGCGGCTTCATCATTCCCGAGACGATGCTCGATGTGCGCGACTTCTGTAAGTCGAACAAGATCCACCTGAACGGCTCCTCGTCGCTCGACACGGTCAGCAAGGCCGTGCGCGAGGATTTCGGGGCTCACATCGGCATCTGGGGGAGTGTGGAGCGCGTGGCCGGCCACGAATGGGACGTGTACGACCTCGAGATCAAGTGCGTCGATTTCTCGAAGTATCCCGATCCCAAGGTGATTTACGAGGTCAACGCCCGCACCAAGACGGTCAGCGAGATCCCGCACAAGTACGTCAAGGACATGCTCGACAAGCTGTACGGGCGCGAGCCCGGCGGCCCGGCCCCGGTCGATCGGCTGGCCGAGGAGAACTGGCAGAAGAACCCCAATCTGGTGATCGGCGACTTCGATGCCGGCCGCGGCCACCCCAACGGCTGGGAGGCCCGCGGCGGGCAGCAGCGCGAGCCGCTGGGCAACCAGGTCAAGTGGATCCCCGAGGCCGGCAACCCCGGCAACAAGGTCATCCGCCTGGAGTTCAACAAGGGCATCGGCGACTCGACCGGCGTGATGTATTACAGCGACTACTTCCCAGTGGAGGAGGGCGCCAAGTACCGCTTCACCTGCCGGTGGCGCACCAGCGGCGTGGCCGGCAAGGTGTTCATCAAGTGCGGCGAGCCCATCGACACGCAGTACCGTGCCGGGACGTACAATCCCAAGTCCCGCGCCAGCAAGGCCTACCGGCCCGAGGAAGGCCAGATGCGCGAGGTCTATCGCAGCCAGATCAACCTCAAGGGGCCGGCGAACCAGTGGAACACGCACGTCGAGGAGTTCACCCCCAAGCACACCAAGTACACGCCCCGCTACGGCCGCGTCATGCTCTACGGGTACCTCGGCGCCGGCTGGATCGAGTTCGACGACGTCGTCGTCAAGCAGATCGTGCCGGCCTCGCCGGGCGAGCACGTCAAGGACCGCCGCCACTCCCTGGAGACCAAGGTCACCATCCAGGAGATGGAGGAGAACGAGCGCCGGAGCAAGGAGTTGGAGGAGAAGCGGCGCAAGGCGGCGGAGGAGCGGCGCAAGGCGCTGGAAGAGCGCCGCCGGAATCGGTGACCGTGGTTCGCTGGGTCTTGCGGGCCCTCGACGGTCTCACGGCCCGCGGCTGGAACGTCGCCCTGCGCACGGCGCACCTCGCCGCCACGGGAGTGCTGCTCGGCGGTCACGCCTTTGACGTGCCGCGGGAGAGGCTGCTGGCAAGCCTCTACGCGTCTCTCGGCTCGGGCGTGGCCCTGGCGGCCTCCGAGGCCGGGCCGCGGACCGTCTGGTTCCACCAGGTCCGCGGCGTGTTGACGCTCGGCAAGCTCGTCTTGATCGCGCTTGTTCCCGTCTGCTGGGAGTACCGATTCGTCCTCCTGCTGGCCGTGGTCGCCATCGGCTCGGTCGGCTCGCACATGCCGGCCCGGTTCCGTTATTACTCCCTTCTCCATCGCCAGGTGATCCGCGACGGCTGCGGCCCCGGCGCCTCGCGCCTGGGCGATGCCGACGCCTGACCTCCTGATCCCCAATCCCAAATCCCTCCTCTCTCCCCATGTCCCACGCCGACTACACCCAGGCCGACTTCGACCGCAGCCCGCTGATGTTCTACTACGAGATCACGCAGGCCTGCGATCTGGTGTGCAAGCACTGCAGGGCGTCGGCCCAGGAAGAGGCCCACCCCGAGGAGCTCTCCACCGAGGAGTCGATGCAGCTGATCGACCAGGTGGCCGAGTTCCCGCGCAAGCCGATGATGGTATTCACAGGCGGCGACCCGCTCAAACGGATCGACCTGTTCGCGCTGGTACGCCATGCGGTCTCGCGCGATATCAGGCCGGCCCTGACCCCCTCGGCCACGCCGCTGGCCACGCGCGAGGCCTTCGCCCGGGCCCGCGAGGCCGGCATCCGCAACCTGGGGATCAGCCTGGACGGCGCCGACGCGGCCACGCACGACGCCTTTCGCGGCTGGGAGGGGAGCTTCGATCGCACGCTGCGCATGCTCTCCGACGCCCGTGACCTCGGACTGGCCGTGCAGGTCAACACGACGATCACGCGACGCAACTTCCACCAGATCGACGCGATCGCGGCCCTGCTGGCCGACCAGCGGATCGCCATGTGGGCGGCGTTCTTCCTCGTGCCCGTGGGGCGCGGAGTCGAGGAGACGCGGATCGAGCCCGACGAGTACGAGGTCGCCTTCGAGAAGCTCTGGCACCACGCGCAGACGCAGCCCTACGCGGTGAAGACCACGGAGGCCCCGCACTATCGCCGCTACGTGCTCCATCAGGGCGGCAATCCCCTGGCGGGACCCGGCGACGAGACCGATGCCGCGCGCCGCCGCGGCCATCGCGCGCCGCTGGGCGTGGGCGACGGACGCGGGATCATGTTCGTGGGGCAGACCGGCGAGATCTACCCGGCCGGATTCCTGCCGCTTCCGTGCGGGCGTTTCCCGGAAGACTCCGTGGTGGCCGTGTATCAGAACCACCCGACCTTTCGGGCATTGCGCGACCCGGATCGCTTCGGCGGCATCTGCGGGATGTGCGAGTACCGCTACGTTTGCGGCGGGAGCCGCGCCCGGGCCTACGCCGTGACGGGCGACGCCTTGGCCGCCGAGCCCGACTGCACCTACGTGCCCGGCCAGCGCGACGTGATCCTGCCCGGCTGACCGCGATGGAGGTCGATCGCATGCCCGCTGCTTCCCAGGGTCGTTACTGGTCGAGTGCCGCCATGACCCGATTCGTGCGCCTCGCGCTGCGCATCCGGCCCGCGGTCGGCATGATGGCGCTGCTGGCCTGCTCCGCGGGCCGCGCCGCGGAGCCTTGCCGCATCGAGGTCGTGGAGCAGGGGAGCGGCTGGCCCGTGCCCCTGGTCGAGCTCAGGACCACGCACCACGTGCGCCTGGTGACCGACAACGCCGGCCTCATCGCCTTCGACCTGCCCGAGCTGATGGGCCGCGAGACCTGGCTGGGCATTCAAGGGCACGGGTATGGCGTGCCCAAAGACGGCTTCGGCTATCGCGGAGTCCGCGTAACGCCCCGGCCGGGAGGCACGCTTCGTCTGGAGATCGACCGCACCATCGTCGCACGCCGCCTGGGGCGCATCACTGGGTCGGGACTGTTTGCCGAGAGCCAGAAACTCGGGCAGGAGCCCCGGTGGCGCGACGGACCGGTGATGGGGTGCGACAGCGTCCAGGTGGCCGAGCACCGCGGGCGCCTGTTCTGGCTGTGGGGCGATACGACCCTTGCCCGCTACCCGCTGGGCATCTTCCACGCCACGTGCGCCACCACGCCGCTTCGGCCGCTCGATTCCCTCAAACCGCCGGTCCGGCTGGAGTACGAGTATTTCACGGACCAGCACAGGACGCCCCGCGGCGTGGCTCGGATGCCCGGCTCGGGCCCCACCTGGCTCAGCGGCCTGGTCAGCCTGCCCGACCAGAGCGGCCGCGCGCGGCTCGTCGCGGTGTACAACAAGATCAAACCGCCCTTGGAGGCGTATGAGTGCGGCCTGTGCGTGTGGAGCGAGGAAAAGGAGGCGTTCGAACGCCACCGGGTCGTCTGGACGAAGTCGGAGAACACGCCCAAGCCGCCCCCGCTGCCGCAGGGGCATGCCGTAGCGCACCGCGACGAAGACGGGAGAAGCTGGCTCCTGTTCGGCGACCCGTTTCCGCGACTCCGCTGCCCGGCCACCTTCGAGGCCTGGCAGGACCCGAGCCGGTGGAAAACGCTCACGCCGCCGGAGACGGTACCGGCGGCCGGGGGAGACGACACCATTCAGCCCCACAGCGGCTCGATCGCATTCAGTCCGTGGCGCAAGCGGTGGGTCACGGTGTTCATGCAGCGGCTGGGCAAGCCTTCGGCCTTCGGCGAGCTTTGGTACGCCGAGGCCGACTCGCCGACCGGTCCGTGGGGTCCGGCCGTGAAGGTGCTTTCGCACGAGAACTACACGTTCTACAACCCACGACTGCACCCGGAGCTGACGCCCCCCGACTCGCCCGTCCTGCTCCTGGAGGGCACTTACACGGCGATGTTCGCGGATCGGCCCGAGCCCACGCCGCGGTACGACTACAACCAGGTGCTCTATCGACTGGACCTGGACGACGCGGCCCTGGCGCCGGCGCAGCGGTAGGACGCGCGTCCAGCCCGGAGCGGGTTGGGTGGGCTCAAGGTGAGGGCGCGTTGCCGCTAATCGCCGAGCCGACACGGCCCGGCCGGGCCGGTCCGTCACGTCCCTTGCGAGGACACGCTGCGCCCCGCGACTACGGCGTTTCCGCTCTCGGCAGCGCCTCGGCGATCGACCTCGCCACCTGCTTGGCGAGGACCTTCGAGCCCTCGGGCGTGAAGTGGACGTTCGAGGGGATCTGGATCTTCTCGATCCGCGGCAGGGCAAAGGCGTAGAGGTCATTGATGGCGACCCCCTCCTTCTCCATGATCTTCCGCGCCACGGCGTTGTAGGCGGTCACGTCCTCGGGCGAGCGCGGCGGGTTGCTCTTCGGCGGCACGGGCGTGGTGCTGCACCACAGGAGCCGGGCCTTGGTCTTCTTCAAGCGCTCGACGATCTGGCGCAGGTTCTTCTCGTAGTCGGCCAGCGGCACCTGCTGCGTGCCGTCGATCTGCTTCAGGTCGTGCAGTCCGAAGTTGAAATGGATCACGTCCCACTCGCCGTCGCCGAGCCAGGCGTCGAGATGCTCCACGCCGCGGGAGGTGGGGCCGCAGTTGGTCGGGGCGCGGTGCACGTTGGCCTTGCCAGCGAGCGCCTCGCGCACCGGCACGGTGTAGCCGATGGAGATCGAATCGCCCAACAGCAGCACGCGCGGCAGGGCCGGGTCGTCCTTCACGGCGGCGAACGCCGGATGGGGCCTGCGTTTCGCCCGGGCCTTCTTGGCCTCTTCGGCACTGCTCACCGAGGTGAGCACCAAGGCTGACAGCACAAACGCGGCGACGAGGCGGGCGGCAAATCTCATGGCGGGGACTCCAGGGAAGGTCTCGGGATCTGGGCACGGAGAGAACGGTCAAGTTCATGCGGCGGGCGCGTCGGACGTTGATTCCCGGATTCGGCCTTCCCACGCGCTCACATGGAACGCCTGGTTCGGCAGTATCTACTCCCAGTGCCGTCGCCACTTGCGCGCCTCCCGCGGCGTGAGGCCGATATCCAGCCGCGGTTGGAGCTGGTACACGTCCAAGTGGCAGCCGACCTCGAACGGGAACTTGCCGGTGTCATCCGGCCAGAACGCCTGCATGGCCTCTAGTTGCCCGATACGACCGATGTAACGACTGTAACCCATCGCGAAGCCGAGGTACAGTTGGTGCTGCGTCGGGTGGACTCGGCGGAACCCGACCCGGTGGTGGTCGCCGCCGATGCTAACCGTAGCCACGCCCGGCTCGGCGTAGGACCGGCTCGGTCGGATATCCCGGACGAGCTCCGAGAACAATGCACGTGCATTGTCCGCCTCCAGCCCGAAAACGATGAACTCGGGATGGTCAACAGTCTGCATGAGGCCGATGGTGTATAGGAACGGCGGCTCGTGATCGCTGATGCTCGCAGCGTACCAGCCGTGTTCCCGCACAACTTCGGCAATCTCCTCCTCCACGCGCACCTCTATGGCCCAACGTACAGGGTTCTGTCGTCTCGTCGCGGAGCGATGCGCGATGAAACGCCGTTGAACTCCAGCCGCGGAGCGGGGGGCTCGCTTGCCGGCGATCTTCTTCTGGGGATTCTATCGGGCCGCGGGCGAGGCTGCAATCATCGCGACCAAGAGGAAACGGGGCGGAAGGGCCAGACTCGCAGGGGGGCTGCGCCAGGCGCGGCAGACGGCCGTACTCGGCGCGAGGGCGGAAGTGGCACCCGGGGTTGGGAGCGACGCCCCGCTTGGACGCTCATGGGAGGCTGAGCCTCCCTTGCAGTGCACTTCCAGGCAGGAGCCCGGGAGCTGGTAGAAATCCGAGAAAAGCGTCTACTTCCCGATGCAGAACCGGCTGAAGATGCGGTCGAGCAGGTCCTCGGCGTAAACGGCGCCCACGACGTGGCCGAGGGCGTCCAGGGCCGTGCGCACCTCGGCGGCGACGAGTTCCTCGCCGCCCCCCTCATCCACCAAGTTCGAGGCTCGATGAAGCGATGCGGCCGCGGTCCGGACGGAGTCGGCGCATCGCGCCGCCGTAATGGCGACCGCGCCCGCCGGCCCGCCCGAAGCCGCCAGCAAGGCCTCGCGGAGCCGCTCTCGCAGCGGGTCGAGGCCCGCGCCCGTGGCGCTGCTTGTAGCCAGCGCGCGCCTGTCCAGGGTCCTACCCGGGGCAAGATCGACCTTGGTCCAGACGAGCACTCGGTCGGGGCTCGCGTCCCGGTCGAGCTGCGACTGCTCCCACGCGTCGATCGGGCGCGAGGAGTCGAGACACACCAGGCGGACCTCGGCCGCGGTCGCCTGCTCGTCGGCCAAGCGCTGGGCCGCCGCGGCGACCGGCGAGGCCCCGACCTCATCGGCCGATTCCCTTCCCGCCGTGTCCACCAGCACGCAGGACACCCCTGCCAGGTCCAGTCGGGCCGTCAGGTAGTCGCGCGTGGTGCCGGCCACGGGCGAGACGATCGCCCCTCCGCGCCGGGTGAGGACGTTGAACAGGCGGCTCTTGCCCGCGTTGGGAAGGCCCACGATCGCCGCCCGGCCGGCCGCGTCCGACCGTCCCCGCGAGGCCATCTGATCCGCCACGGCGGCGACGGCCGCCTGCGCGGCCTGGAGGCGCGCGAGGAGCTCTCCTTGCGCGATGAAGGAGAGGTCCTCGTCGGCGAAATCGAGCCCGGTCTCCAGGTGCGAAAGCAGGTCGAGGAGGTCTTCCCGCAGACGGTGAAGAGGCCGGGCGAGCCCGCCGGCAAGCTGGGCCAGGGCGAGGTCGAGCCGGCGCGCGTCGGCGGCATCGATGATGCCCATCACGGCCTCGGCCTCGGTCAGGTCGATGCGTCCGCTCAGAAACGCTCGCAGGGTGAACTCGCCGGGCTCGGCTGGCCGGGCGCCCGCGCGGCACAGGTTGCGAAGCGCCGCGTCCAAGAGCGGCGGGCTGCCCAGCGTGTGAACCTCGGCCAGGGGGCCGCCGGTATAGCTCCGCGGCCCGGGCCAGAAGAGGAGGTCGCAGGGCAGCCGGGCCCGCGCGTCGTGCAGGTTCAGAGTGCCTTGGACGACCGACGCACGACGAGCGGATTCCAGCGGGTTCGAACCGCGCTGGTGAGACACGAAGCACGCGTTCAGACAGGCGACGACGCCCGGGCCCGCCAGACGCAGGATACCCCGATAGCCCCCGCCCGGCGGCGACGCGATGGCCGCGATCGTGTCGTCCAGATGGTAGGCCATGGCGCCGCCCTAGCGCTTGCCGCGGGCCTTCTTGCGCTTCTTGCGCGAGCCGGCAGGCCGATCCTGTCCGTTGGAGCCGGGGCGCGGCGAGGGCTGGGAGGCGGCCGGCGAGAGGGCGGCGTCCTCGTCTTCGGCGTCCTTGGGCTTGGCCTTGGGCAGGAACTGGCGCTCGCCCAGCCCCCAGAGGCTCGACGCGATGAAGTAGATGCACAGCCCGGCCGCGACCTTGAAGAAGATCAGGCCCATGAAGAGCATCATGTAGGTCATGACCTTCTGCTGCATGGCGGCCTGCTCGTCGGCGGGCGGGGGCATGAGCATCTTCTGTTGGGCCAGGAACAGCGCCACAGTGAGAAGCGGGAGGATGTTGAGGTAGGGCCCCAGGCCGGTGAAGCCGGTCGTTTTGGTGATAAACCCCGGCATGAATCCCGTCCAGTCGAGGAACATGTCCGGGGCCGAGAGGTTCGAGCACCAGCGGATGCTCTCCCACAACAGCGGCGCCTGGCGGAGCTCCACGTCCACCATCAGCGAGCGGTACAGGGCCACGAAAATCGGGATCTGGATGAACATCACCAGGCAGCCGCCCAGGGGGTTGTAGTTGTGCTTGCGGAACAGCTCCTGCTGGGCGCGGGTGCGGGCCTCCAGATCCTTCTTGTATTTCTCCTGGATCCTCTTGATCTCCGGCTGGAGCTCCTGCATCTTCAGGGCGTTGAGCGTCTGCTTGCGGCTCAACGGGAACATGGCCAGCCGGACCAGGACCGTGAGCATCACGATCGCGATCCCGTAGTTGCCGATGATGTGGTCGTAGATGAAATGCAGGACCCATAGCATGGGCTTGGCCACGGGCGTGAACCAGCCGTAATAGACCACCTTCCCAAGTCCGTAATGGGCCAGCAGCGGCGGCTTCTTGGGCCCCGCGAAGACCACGAACTCGCGCGCGAGCGTCTCGTCCGGCTTCAACTGGTGGGCGACGCTGACCAGGCGAAAGGAGGTGTTCGTCAGATTCGGGTGATCCGGGTCCACGGCTCCGACGGTCATCGGCCACGACCGGGCGAACCAAACGTCTCCGGCCGACTCCTTCTGAGGGATGACCACGGCGGAGAAGTACTGCGCATCGACGCCCATGAAATTCAATGGCTCGCCCTGCCAGGGCAGCGCATCCACGTCGTTCTGGGCGATCTGACGACAACTGACCAGGCTGGGATCGGCCGTGCCGAACGACTTGACCACGTCGCGCACTCCCACGCCGCTCCAGCCGTGGCTCACTTTGTAGGCGTACCACCAGGCTTCGATCGGCAGCCCCGTGGGCCCGTCGAGCTGGTAGGCTACGCTGTGGGGCGTCTCGTCGGAGTTATGGATCGCCAGCTCGAGAACGAGATGATACGCCCGGTAGTTCTCGTTGTCGTGCTCCTCGGCCGGCACCTCGGCCAGTCGGTACGTCTTGGTCAGCTCCAGGCCCCACTGGGGGACTTTGCGGCGGAAGACGACCTTGTCCTCAGCCGATTCCGCGACCTGCCACCGCCCGTGGCGGAGCGTGACTCCCCTGAGCTCCTGCTCCAGGTCGTGTGCCGGTCCGGGCTCGTCGCCGGACGGCGGTTTGGTCTCCAGCTCCTCGTCGTCCACTTGCGCGAGCGTGAGGAGGAAGGAGAACGGGTCGGGCTGCTCGGGGCGGATCACCGCCAGGGGGCGCTCGCCGAGCGTGGCCTCCAGCTCCAGCGGCCGCCCGTCCCGAAGCACGGAAAGGACCACGGTCTGCCTGGGGCGCGTATGCTCGAGCGCCTTGCGCAGCGTGGCCGAGTCGAGCACGTCGCGGTCGCCCACGGCCGTGAGCACGTCGCCCGGCTTTAGCCCGGCCGCCTCGGCGGGCGTTCCCGGTCCCACGACCTGCACGGGGCAGCCGACGCCGTTGAGGTCCTCGTCCACGGCAACGCGGCCCAGGTAGCCGCTGCGGTCGTACTTCAGGCCCTTGCGGTCGGTCAAGTCCTGGTAGCGCGAGCTGCTCAGCTCGACCATGGCCACGGCCGCGCCGCGGTTGGTCAGCGTGACCAGCATCCGGTACGGGCTCGCCGGGTCGGCCGAGCCGAGCGTGATCCATTGCTCGGGCGGTTCCGGTTCGGCCGCCTCGGGGGCGTCCTTGGATTCGGCAGGCTCTTGCTGTTCCTCGGGCTTCGCTTCGGGGCCGGGCCTCTCTTCCGGCAAAGGCTTCTCCGCGCGGTCGTCCTTGGTTCTCGGCTTGCGGTCCTCGCCCGACTCCCCCTTGGCCGCGACGTCGGCATGTGCGGGCTGCCCTTCGCCCGGCTCTTTCTCGGCCTCGGCCACGGCGTCGGCGCCCGGGGGCTTTCTCGGCGGCGGCGGGACGAGCCAGGCCAACAGCGCCTGGTATCCCACAAGAATGGCAAACGACAGGACCAGGAACAGGACCGTCCGTTTTTCCATGCGATCACAACCCCTCGGCGCGCAAGCGCAGACCGGCAGGAGAAAGCCGGGCAAAACCGGCGCATTTCACTAAACTAGCCTAACCCCCAATTGTCGCGCATTGCCGAGATGATGCAATGCCAAAGAGGCCCGGGTGGACATGCACCCCTCTATGGGGCATGGGGAAGTCCTTCAGTAGCTCGGCGGACCTGCTGGGACCGCCTTTGCGGTCCGCGGTCGATCGGGGTCAACGCCCGTCGCGGAGCCGATCGCCGAGGAAATTATCCAGGTCGGGGACGTCGTAGATCTTACGCACCGTCTCCTCTACCGGATAATCGACGCGGCGGAAGCGCACGAGATCCCCGTCGACGATGACGTAGCACGCCCGCGCGTCGCCATCGCGCGGCTGGCCCACGGACCCGACGTTGATCATCGCCTTCTCTTCGCCGAGCCGGTACTCGTGGTTGATGTCTTCCGGGCTGAGGAAGCGGAAATCCTCGGTGAACACACCGGGCACGTGCGTGTGCCCTTGAAAGACGTACTTCGGGACCAGCGCGAAAATCTTCTCCATTTTCCGCCGATTGTAGATGTCTTCAGGGAAGACGTACTCGTTCAGCGGGTTGCGCGCGGAGCCGTGCACGAACAGGTGGTCGCCCTGCTGGTGGTTGCGGGGCAACTCCCCGAGGAAGTCCCAGCGGCGGTGGCTTTCGTTGATGCCGGCCGAACCGTGCGAGTTCTCGAGCTGGGCCCGGGTCCAGAAGATCGCCCGCTCCGCGCCGGTATTGAAGCCCTCCGGGTCGAACAGCGCGCCCTGATCGTGGTTGCCGAGCAGGCATACCTTGCACTTCATCACCTCGTCGATGCACTCGCGGGGGTTGGGCCCATACCCCACGACGTCGCCGAGGCAGATCACCTCGCTGACATCCTGGCCCTTGATGTCGGCAAGAACCTCGCTGAGGCTCTCGAGGTTGCTGTGGATGTCGCTGATAACGGCCAGTTTCACGACGATCGATCCAACGCGGTATTGCCGCGAACGAGTCCCTGCGATCGGAGGAGCCAGGGGCCTGAGTCTTTCCAAGGCCTTTGGTAGTCTATTGTTGTGTGGTGGTGGGGTCAAGGCGCGTCGTCCCTTGCCAGGCCGGCCCCGTTGCGTCAAGCTGGACAGTCGAACCGACGGGTGGGGAGGCGCGGCTGGGACCGGCCGCGGCGGCTTGCCCGGGTCGTAACGATTGCTCTTGGCGCAGGAGGCCGCCCCGTTGAACGTGCTGGCCCTGGAGACCACCGAAGCCCTCGGAAGCGTGGCCGCGTGGCGTGACGGTAACCTGTTAACGCAGTTGAGGTTAATGGAAGGGCAGCGAAGCGCGGGCTCGCTCGTCCCCGCCCTGCGCGAACTGCGGGCCGCGGCCGGCTGGCGGACTCGCGACATCGGGCTGGTCGCCGCCTGCATCGGTCCGGGCTCCTTCACGGGACTCCGCGTCGGCGTGACGGCGGCCAAGACGCTTGCCTACTGCGCCGGGGCCGAGGTGCTTGGCCTCGACACGCTTCAGGTGATCGCCGTGGGCTGCCCGCAGAGCGCGGAGCGTCTCGGCATCGCCGTGGATGCCCAGCGGGGTCAGGTCGCCGCCGGGCTGTTTCGCCGGGACGAACAGGGCTGGCCGATCGCCCAGGCCGATTGGCAGGTCCTCGATCTCGACGCGTGGCTCGGATCGTTCCCTCGGGGAACCGCCATCGCGGGGCCGATCCTCAGGAGGGCCATTGACCGCGTGCCGCCCGGCGTGGAAGTCCTCGACTCCGCCTTCTGGGCGCCGACCGCGGCCGCGGCCGCCCGGCTGGCCGAGCACCTGTACGCCGCGGGCCAGCGGGACGACCTGTGGAAGCTCGCGCCCCGCTACTCGCGCAAGCCGGCGGCCGTGGAGAAGTGGGAGGCCTCCAGAAAACTTCCGAAGTCCTGAAGACTTCGGCTGTCCGTGCCGTTGGGCGGTCGCTTGCTAGGCCTGAAGGGAGAGGATCTCCTCCACCTCTTGACGCTGGATGTCTCCGTGCTCACCGAGCTTCATGCTCCGTTCGGCGAGGCGCGAAGCGACCAGGGCCGGGGCCTCGGCCGGGATGCCGTACTCGGCCAGGCGCGTCGGCGTGCCCAGCGACCGGAAGAACTCCTCGGTCCGCTGGATCGCCTGGTCGATGACCGTGTCTTCGTCTCCCTCCAGGCCCCACACCCGGCGGCCGTACTGCAGCAGCTTTCCGCGCTTACGGTCCTTCTGGTGCCTTAGAACCAGGGGCATGACGACGGCAAGGGTCTGGCCGTGGTCGAGCCCGTACAGGGCGGTCAGCTCGTGACCGATCATGTGCGAGGCCCAGTCCTGCGGCACCCCGCAGGCGATCCAGCCGTTCAGGCCGTTGGTGGCGCACCACATGAGGTTCGCCCGGGCGTCGTAGTCGCGGGGGTTCGCCTGGACCTTGGGGGCCTCCTCGATGATCGTCTTGAGGATCGCCTCGGCGAAGCGGTCCTGGAGCGGGGCGTTCACGTCGTAGGTCATGTACTGCTCGAGCACCTGCACGAAGGCGTCGATCGTGCCGTTGGCGAACTGCCTCTCGGGAAGAGTGAAGGTGGTCTCGGGATCGAGGATCGAGAACGTCGGGAAGGTGTGCTCCGTGATGAAGAACAGCTTCTCGTGCGTGGACTCGCGCGAGACGACCGCCCCGCCGTTCATCTCCGAGCCGGTGCCCGGCAACGTGAGCACCGTGCCGAAGGGCACGGCCCCGCGGATCTTCGACCAGTCCAGAAGCAGATCCCACGGCTCGTCCCCTTCGTAGGCCAGGGCGGCGGCGATGAACTTGGTGCCGTCGATCACCGAGCCGCCGCCCACCGCGAGCAGGAAATCGACGCCTGCCTCCCGGGCTTGGGCCACGGCGCGGACGCACGTCTCGTAGCGCGGATTGGGCTCAATGCCGCC
>CAYSUS010000136.1:0-16575 GCA_964434165.1 uncultured Pirellulales bacterium | reverse complement strand
ATGCCCGAACGTGTGCACCGCGGCCGGATCGGTGAAGTCGTCGGCCGGCACGTACACCGCCTGGATCGACGTGATCGCCCCGGCGCGGGTGCTGGAGATCCGCTCCTGGAGCGCGGAGAGCTCCGTGGCCATGGTCGGCTGGTAGCCCAGGCGCGAGGGGATCCGCCCCATCAGGCCCGACACCTCCATGCCCGCCTGGATGAAGCGGAAGATGTTATCCACCAGAAGCAGGACGTCGCGGTGCAGATCGTCGCGGAAGTGCTCGGCCATGGTCAGGGCGGCGTGGCCCACGCGATACCGCGCTCCCGGCGGCTCGTTCATCTGGCCGAACACGAGCACGGTGCTGTCGAGCACCTCGGCCTCCTGGAGCTCGCGGTACAGCTCCTCGCCCTCGCGGCACCGCTCGCCGATGCCGCAGAACATGCTCACGCCCTCGTGCTGGCCGACCATGTTGTGGATCATCTCCATGATCAGCACGGTCTTGCCCACCCCGGCCCCGCCGAACAGCCCGGCCTTGCCGCCGCGCTCCAGCGGCGCCAACACGTCGATCGCTTTGATGCCGGTCGAGAACACCTCGGCCCTGGTCGTGCGATCCGTCAGGGGTACGGGGCTCCGCTGGATCGGCTTCTGCACCGCGCCGGCAAGCGGCTCGCCGTGGTCGATCGGCTCGCCGAACACGTTGAACACGCGGCCGAGCAACTGGTCGCCCACGGGCACGGTGAAAGGCCGGCCCGTGTCCACGATCCGGCTGCCGCGGCTGAGACCCTGGGTGGGCGTCAGGGCCAGCGCGCGGACCGTACCGGCGTCCAGGTGCGCCAGGACCTCAGCCACCACGCGCCCCTCCTCCCCGGCCTCCAGCCGGTGGTGCAGGCGCGGCAGCCCCGCGAAACGCGCGTCGATCACGCTGCCGCGCACGGCCAGCACCTGGCCCCGGCGATCGGTGGTGGAGGGAACGATCATCGGCGTTTTCTGACGGAAGGGAGGATCGGCCGGCCCGCCTCTGCACCGCGGACTTCGATGCATGACCTCGACGCCGCGACCACGGCGAAGCAATTGGCATGCCGGGCATGCGGAGCACGCGAAGAAGGCCTTGCCGCGGCCGAGGGCACGTCATCGCGTCCCACCCGCCCGGCATTTTGACGCGGTCGGGCGCGATCACTCCCCTTGCAGCACCCAGCGCGTGGCCGCCCGGGTCAGCTCGGCGGCGGTGCTCACGTTGAGCTTCTCCTTGATCCGCTGCCGGTGGGTGTCGATGGTGTGCCGGCTCAGGTGCAGGCGCTGCGCGAGCTGAGCCGTCGTCAGCCCCTCGCCGATCAGGCGGAACACCTCCAGTTCCCGGTCGGAGAGCGTCTCGACAGGCGAATCCCGCAGCGGCCGCGTCCCGCCCACCGCACGGCGGAGGAGCTTCTCCGACATCTCCTCGGAGAGGTAGATCTTGCCCTCGCGCACGCGGCGGATGGCGTCCACGATCCGGCCCGTCGTGTGCTCCTTGTTGATGTAGCCCATGGCGCCGGCCTTCAGCGCCCGCTCCGCGTAGAGCTTGTCGGGATACACCGACCACACGAGGACCTTCACCGGCCCGCCGCGGGCGGCGACCCGCTTGACCAGGTCCAGGCCGTTGCCGGTCTTGAGCTGGATGTCGATCACCACGATGTCTGGCTGCGTGGCGTCGATCTGCGCCAGGCCCTCGGCCACGTCGCCCGCCTCGCCGCAGACCTCCAGGTCCGGCTGGCTGGAGATCCGCACCGCCAGTCCCTCGCGCACGGCCGGATGGTCATCGACGATCAGAACCCGGGCTGCCATAATGTCACGCTTCCTCGCAGGACGAAGCGCCTGCTTCACGTCGTTTTTCCCAGCACGCGGCATGTCACGCGCGTGCCGCCTGTGGAAGGCGACTCGATGACGAGCTCGCCCCCGATCAATCCGGCGCGGTGCCGCATGATCTGCAGGCCCATGCCGGGCCCCCGCTTACCGCCGGGCGGCAGGCCGCTGCCGTCGTCCGAGACGGTCACCGCCGTGGCCGAACCATCGCTTTCCAGGACGATCTCCACGCCGCGGGCCCCGCTGTGCGCGACGGCGTTGGACACGGCCTGGCGGAGCAACTGCTCGAAGGCCTCCAGTCCTCCCGCCGAAGCCCCCACGCCGACCACCGGGAAGTCGACAGCCTCGCGGGCTTCGGGGGCGTCTTGCGGCGCTTGCTGGTCCCGGTCTTCGGCGGGGGCCTCGGCGTCGGGCTCATGCTGCCGGTCGTTGGACTCCTGAGGCCGGTCGGCGTCTTGGGGGCCCTGGCTCATCGCGAATCTCCAGCCGGCAGGGGCCTTGACGGGGTCGTGCGCCCAGGGGGACGGAGGCCCTTCGCGGGGGGCAAGAGCGCACCTTACCATAAGTCGAGCGGAAGATCGAGATGCTCGACCCGATGCTCAAGCTGGGTGACCGCCTCAATATCCTCGGACGCGCGCTGGTCGTCCACGCCCAGGCTGACACCTCCACGCAGCCGACGTGCAACGGCGGTGCCCGGGTGGCTTCTGGCTTGATCGGCGTGGCGAAGTCCAAAGACTGATCACCTTCAGCACCAGTTGCCGAGCTTGACGGGACACTTGCCTGGACGATCCCGGTTAGCGTTCTGTTGTCAATGGGTAACTGCATGCGCCAGATTTATCACAGTCCGGCTCAACGGTGCAGGAGCGGGGCTCCAGGCGCCGTTGCTATCGCCTTGGCACCCGGCGGCTTGCCCCCGCGCGGGCCGCGGCGGGCGGGCAAGAGCATTCTGCACGTGGCAACGCCACTGTCAGGTGTGGTGGAATCCACCATACGCGGTTCACCATAGTGAGGAATAGGCGCGGTTTGATGATTTGCGATGATGGTTTGCGCGCCAAAAAACGCAGGAGGCCCGATGGACGCCACTTTGCTGATCGTGGAGCCCGAATCGCGCTCGCGCACGAGGTTCGAGAGGTTCTTGTCCCGCTGCGGCTTCGCGGTGGACACCGCCGAGGACGCGTGGGAGTGCCTGGCCAAGGTGCGATCGCTGGAGCCCGACCTGCTGTTCGTGGACTTGCAGAACCTGCCGGCCGGCGCCGCCACGGTCGCGGCGGTGTTGAGCGAAACGCGTTTCACCGCTTCCATGCCGGTCGTGCTCGTGGTCGGCGACGGCGCGCCCGAGGCGCTTGCCGAGCAGACCGGCGTGCCGCCGAGTCTTTGCTTCCCCAAGCCGGTTCCCATGGAGAGGCTCTTGGACCAACTGGGGCTGGCCGCCGCGCTGATCGACCTGCGAGGCGGCGGCCGGCCGCCTCGAGGCATCCGACGGCCCAGCGCTCTCCGGAGCCGCGAGATCAGCCTCGCTTGAGTTGGGAGGGCATCCCCCATGCCATCGACGACAAGCACGGCACGCGGGACCGCGCGGTCGGCCCCGAATCCCCGAAGGACGGCTCCCCCGGAGCCGGAGGAGGCGCTGGATCAGGCGGCGGTCGCCGAGCTGTCCTCAGTCCAGATCCGTCGGATGACGGTGCCCGAGTTGACGCGGGTCGTACGCGCCGGTGGGCTGCCCGAGGTGAAAGCCCGACCCGAGTACCTCGACCGCGGAACGCTGGAGCGCATGGCCCACCTGTCGCGACTCTGCTGCCGCCATCGGGCCCGCTGAGGATCCGTTTGGAGAAAACCTGCCCAAGGAGGAACCCTCATGCCATCGACAGCACGCCTGTTAAGCATCGAGCTTGCCGACGCCGAGCCGTCCGGAACCCGCACGCCGCCGCAGTCCGGCCGGGCGCCATCGGTCGTCACGTATTTCCAGCAGCCGTGTCCCACCTGCGGCCGGCGCCTGCTGATCGAGGTCGAGCGCCTGGGCCAAGAGGTCTGGTGCAGTCACTGCCGCCGCGCGCTGATCGCGCGCGATCCGTGCCAGGACCACGACGAGATGGCGGGTACGGGCAACTCGGTTCTCGAGCGAGTGGCGCGGTTGCTTGACTGGTTCGAGTCGCCGGGCGGCAGCG
Source organism: uncultured Pirellulales bacterium (assembly GCA_964434165.1). Lineage (GTDB taxonomy): Bacteria > Planctomycetota > Planctomycetia > Pirellulales > Thermoguttaceae > CAYSUS01. The sequence continues at coordinate 12,589 of CAYSUS010000136.1, read as the reverse complement.
GCCGGATCTGCGGCGCTTGAGGACGGGAGCCCCGAGAGGAGACCCTGCGATCGACGGACACGGGACTATGGACGAACACCCGCAAGACGAGAACCGGCCCGTTTCCCCGCCTTCTCAGGAGGAGTGATGTTCAAACTCAGGCGCAAGGCAAATCCGCAACCTCGGATGGGCGAGGCAGGCGCCTTTGTGGTGTGCACGTCGCGGCCCCCGAGATGGGTTCGAAAGCACCAGACGGCAGTCTACCACGGCATCTACGCCGATTATCGCCGGCTCCATGCCGCCGCCGATGAGACGGCCCGCGAGGCGCATCCTTGCAATCGACTCGATACGGGCTGCGGCGACGCTTGACGGGTGGCACAGAACGAGGGGGAAAGCAGGGTCCCATGAACGTGAAAGTGACCTACCGAGGACCCTCGGCAGCGGCGACCGCGGTTCGGGATTTGCCCGTGATCGTCGGTAGCGGTCCGAGCGCCGACCTGGTGTTGGACGACCCGGCCGCAAGCGCGTGCCACTGCATGATCGACCGCGTCGATGGCGTGCTCGTCGTGTACGACCTCGTCAGCCAGGGCGGGACCCTCCTGAACGGACGCCGGGTCGAGGAATCGCCGTTGAAGCCGGGCGACGAACTGACGGTGGGCACGACATGCCTCGTCGTTCAAGGAATCGCCCAAGACCGAAGCGCGATCATGATGGAGGCAGCCACCCATGTCGAAAGGCCATGAGCACCGGCGCATCGCCGCCAGCGGGTCGTCCTTGCCGCGCGTAGGCGACGCGGTCGTCGTCAAGCGGGGAGTCGCGGACCCGGACTTTCCGGAAGTCCATCTCGATGGGTGGAGGGGAGTCGTCATCCTCATCGAGCGACGGACGCCACCGCCGCGGTACCTGGTGCGATGGAACCGCGGCTTCCTCAACCGGTTGCCGCGGAAACACCGCAGCCGCTGCGAGAGCGAAGACCTGGCCATCGACCGGATGTGGCTGTTCGGGGAGGATTTCGAGGATCGCGGCGACGCGGCGGGCCTCGGCGAGAGGTGAACCCGCGCAGGACGGCCTGCCCACACTCCGTCCGGCCAGCATGGCGCGTCCACTGGATGGAAGCCGGCACTCCGTCCTGCGGGCGGGTCAGCCCTGGCACTCCGGACAGATCCATGTCGTGCGGCCGCTGACCTGGATGCTTTCCAAGCCGGTGCCGCAGCGGGGGCACCGCTCGTCCCCCTCGCGATGCGGCATCAGGTAGCTGCGCGGCAGGCGCTCGATCCGGCCTTCGCGGTCGGCGGCCGTCGTCAGCACCTTGCGCATCTGGCGATAGACCGCTCGGAGCTTCGAAGCCTCGAGTTCGCCGACCGGCGTCTTGGGATGCACCCGGGCCTGAAAGAGGATCTCGTCGCTGTACACGTTGCCCACGCCCGCCAGTAGTCCCTGATCCATCAGCGCCGACTTGACCGCCGCCCTGCGCCCGGCGAGGCGCTCCCGAAAGGCCTCGAAATCCAGCGCGTCGTCCAGGGCGTCCGGCCCCAGGTCGAGGTCTTCGACCAGCTCGGACGGCCCGTCCACCAAGTCTACGCGCCCCAGCTTGCGCTGGCACACGTAGGCCAGGTGATATCCGTCGCTCAACTCGAACACCACCCGGGCGTGCCCGGGCGTGTCCTGCCCCGCCTTCGAGGACTTCAAGTGGCCGGTCATGCCGAAGTGCAGGACCAGGTACTTGCCGCTATCGAGCTCCACGAGCAGGAACTTCCCGTGCCGGGCGGTCGCCTCGAATCGGCGGCCCTCCAACTCGCCGCGGAAGCGGCGCGCCGAAACGCCCTGCAGCATCTCTCCGTCGAGCACGCGGACCCGCCGCACCGTCCGGTGGAGCGAAGTCGCGTCGAGGTATTTCTTGAAATGGGCCACGTCGGGTAGTTCGGGCATGGCCGGCCTCCCAGCAGCGCCTCCCAGCAGCGCGGTCGCCGTTTCCGCACCTCAGGCGATGAGCCGTCGGACTTCCTCGTCGGACACTTGACGGAAGTCCTCGTACCAGCCGCCGACGCCGTCCAGCGCGGCAGGAACCTCCACGCACACGAACCGATCGGCGCTGCCGCGAAAGACCTCGGCGGTCGAACGCGCCGCCACGGGCACGGCGACGACGAGCTTGCGCGGCTGGTGCTCGCGGACCGCCTCGACCGCGGCGGTCATGCTCGCGCCTGTCGCCAGCCCGTCGTCCACCAGAACCACGGTCCGACCGCGGATGGGCGGCGGCGGCCGGCTCCCCCGGTATGCCTGTTCGCGTCGTGCGACCTCCTGGAGCTGTTCGTCCGCGGCGCTGTTGAACACCTCCTCCGAAACGCCGAACGCTTCGATGACGTCGTCGTTGCGGACGACGACGTCGCCGCTGGCCACGGCCCCCATCGCCAGCTCCTCGCGGCCCGGGAGACCGACCTTGCGGACTACGTAGATGCCGAACGGCAGCTCAAGTCGCTCGGCGAGCGCCCGGGCCACGGGCACGCCCCCGCGCGGCAGCGCCAGGACGACGGCGTCGGCAGCCCCTTGCAAGTCGGCCATCTTCTCGGCGAGTTTCCGGCCGGCCTCGACGCGGTTGGTGAATCGCATCTCCTTCTCCCCATAGCTGCATCGTGCTTCATTCGTGAGGCGACATCCTGACCCGGCAGGCCGCTCGGCGTAGGGGGGCTTCCTTCTCTCGGGTGCGAATCACGTGCCGCTTGTCGCGCGTTTGGAGAAGGCCGCCGCGGCCTCGATTGGCCCCGATGTTGCTTGCAAAGGTGTCCGCGGCCCGCACGTCGCGAGCCTTTCCGATCCACGTATCGACACGGAGGGAAGCGGAAATGATCAGGACCTTCACCGTGGGCAGCCTGGCCGCCGACCTGACGGCCACGGTATTCACTCTCGCGGAGGCTGGCCCGAGCCACTCGGCCTGGCTGGCCGCCGCGGCCGGCGCGAGCATCTTCGTCAGCATGCTGTGGGTGTTGCGCGGCGTTCTGGCGCCCAGGGCCAGCGCGGCCGAGATACCCGTCGCGTAAGTTTCCCCTTCGCGGCTGTGGGCGCACCCTTGCCACGACCCTCCCGCGCAAACGGCGGCGATCGCGCGCGATGAGGCGGCCGCCGGATTCATCGCCGTGGGCGTCCGTCGCATTGGAGGGCCGCGAGAATGCACCGGCAGAATGACGTGAGGTACGCCGAGGTGTCGCGCGCCGGGAATCCTCCTCCGTCGGCCAATTCGACATCAGCTCCGCGCGCCGGGGCTGGCAGGTTTCCCGGTGTGCGGTACCCCTTTTGCGTATCTGTCTCGCGATCCCGCGAGAGTGCATTTGCCGACGAGACCAGGCGAAGCAACGGGCCAGGCACGCGGGGCTCATACGAATCGCGCGCAAGCGTTTTCGACGTCGAGGCGTCGGGCCGACAGGCTGCCGCCGCTGGACGTCGTTGTGTCGGGGACCGCCGGCCTCTCCCGCTGGCGTCCAACGAGTGACGTCAGCCGGGACGGGCTTCGCCCGGAGCCTCCCGGCCCCCCGTTTCCCCCTCCCTTTCTCAGTCCCGAGGAGCCGTATCATGAAACGCTGGAAACGCCCCTTGATCGTCGCCACGAGCGTCGTCCTGTCGCTTGGCGCGGCGGCCACAGTCGCAGCCGCGCCGGAATCGCTGGACGATCGCGACATCGCCCTCGCCGTCGAGACCGAGCTGATTCTGGACGACGCCGTGCCGGCGCACAGGATCGACGTATCGGCCGACGACGGCATCGTCACCCTTTCCGGCTCGGTGGACACCTACGCCGCCAAGCTGGACGCCAAGGACGCCGCCGAGTCGGTCAAGGGGGTGCTGGCGGTGGTCAACAACATCGACGTGGAGCCGGTGGTGCGGCTCGACACGCAGATCCGGGGCGACGTGGTCACCGCCCTGGCCGTCGATCCTGCGACCGACGCGCTCCAAATCGACGTCACCGTGGACCACGGCGTGGTCGCGCTCTCCGGCGAGGTGGATTCCTATTCCGAGAAGATTCTCGCCGAGGACGTCGCGGAGCAGGTTAAAGGGGTCATCGACGTGAAGAACCTGCTGACCTACGACTTCGCCACCGACCAGACGGACGCCGAGATCAAGGCGGACGTGCAGAGCCGCCTTCGGTCCGACGCCTCGATCGACGCGGCGCTGATCGACGTGGCCGTGGACGACGGGAAGGTCACGCTCAGCGGCAGCGTGGGGAGCGCGACCGAGAAGAACGAGGCGGAAACCGAGGCATGGTGGGTCGCCGGGGTGAAGTCCGTGACCAACAGCCTCGACGTCAAGTGGTGGCTCGACGCCGACACGAGCGAGTGGGACGGATGGACCGACGCGGACATGAGACAGGCGGTGGAAAGCGCCTTGCTCACCAGCCCTCGCGTGAAGTCGTTCAACGTGACGACCACGGTCGAGGACGGCGTGGCCACCCTGACCGGAACCGTGGACAACCTCGCGGCCAAGCGGGCCGCCGAAGAGGAAGCCGATGACGTGCTCGGCGTCTGGCGCGTGAAGAACTACCTGCGCGTGCGGCCGCCGGTCACGCGGAGCGACGCCGAGATCGCCAGCAACGTCCGCGACGCCCTGCGCCGCAATCCCTACGTGGACCGCTACGACATCAAGGTCAGCGTCTACAACGGCAAGGCCCATCTCAACGGCGAGGTGGATTCCTGGTACATGAAAGACGAGGCCGGGGAGGTCGCCTCCAAGGTGCCGGGCGTGATCGACGTCCAGAGCAACCTCGACGTGGACTACGAGTTCGCCGGCAAGTCGGACCAGGAGATCAAGGAGGACATCGAGAGCCAGTTGTGGTGGAGCCCGTTCGTGGACAGCGACCACGTCACGGTCGAGGTCCACTCCGGCGTGGCCACGCTGATGGGCACCGTCGAGGACTGGGACGAGCTCCAGTCGGCCAAGGAGAACGCCCGCGAGGGCGGGGCCACGGAAGTGATCAGCAAGCTCGAAATCAGCAACGGGATCGGGGCAGGGTAGGCGCGGGCGCAAGCGCGGTCCGTCCGCGCCGTCCCCCTGGCTCCGCGAGACGATGCGGATCCACGCCCGGACGATGCCGGGCGTGATCCTGCGGCGCCCGCCGAGCCGACCCCATCGCACTCGGAATTGCATGCGCGGGAGGGCGGGTCCGAGTCCCCTCCTCCCGCGCTTCGTTGCATTCCGGGGAAGGAGCTTCGATCGCCATGCCTCGCGTCGTCACCCTGACGCTGAATCCCGCCGTGGACAAGAGCACGTCGACCGCCCAGCTCGTAGCCGAGGACAAGCTGCGTTGCAGCCGCCCGGCGCTCGATCCGGGAGGCGGCGGCATCAACGTGGCCAGGGCAATGCGGAGGCTGGGAGTGGACGCGACGGCCCTCTGGTCGTGCGGCGGGGCGACCGGCCAGACCCTGGCCGGCCTGCTCGACAAGGAAGCGGTGTCGCACCGGCCGATTCGCGTGGAGGACGCCACGCGCGAAAACCTCACGGTGCAGGAGGAGTCGAGCGGGCAGCAATACCGATTCACCCTGCCGGGACCGAATCTCGAAGCCGCCGAGGTGGACCGTTGGCTGGAGCAGGTGCGCGGGCTCGACCCGCCGCCGGACTTCCTCGTTGCCAGCGGCAGCCTGCCGCCGGGCGTAAGCGCCGACTTCTACGCTCGAGTCGCGCGGACCGCTCCGGCCCACTGCCGCGTCGTGATCGACACCAAGGGCGCGGCCTTGCGATCGTCGCTCGGCGACCGAACCTACCTGATCAAGCCCAATCTGCGGGAACTCGGCCAGCTCGCAGGCCGCCCGATCGACGGCGACGAGGAGATCGTCGCGGCCGCTCGCGAGATCGTCCAGCGGGGCGACGCCCGGGTGGTCGTCGTCTCGCTGGGACGCGCCGGCGCGGTGATGGTCGCCGCCGAACAGGCCGGGCACGTCCGCTCGCCGACCGTGCCCATTCGCAGCAAGGTCGGGGCCGGCGACAGCATGGTGGGCGGAATCGTCGCATCGCTCGCTCGCGGCGAGCCGCTGGAGCAGGCGCTTCGTTTCGGCGTGGCCGCCGGCGCAGCCGCCGTGATGACGCCGGGCGTGGAACTGTGCCGACGCGACGACACGCAACGTCTGTTCCAGCAGCTCGCCCGGGAGGTGGCGGACCAGGGGCAAACGGCCGATTGACGGCGGCTTGCAGCCTTCGTCAGTTCGATTTCGCCAGTTGGGCGACGAGGCGCTGCGCGTCGCGGATCGCGCAGCCGTCGGTGTCGTTGTTGTAATAGACGAAGACCATGCGCCCCGCGTCGAGCCAGGCGCGGACGCGGCGCGCGTCCGACCGGATGGCCTGGTCGCTGTATGAGCCGCGATAATCGCCCTTTGGCCCGTGCCGGCGGACATAGACGAAGCTGGCGTCGCCGGGCGACGCGACGTCCGCCGGAGGCATGTCATGCAGACAGATCGCAGCCCTCTGGCGGTCGAGGACCTCGAAGACTTCCGGGCACAGCCACTGGGGGTCTCGAAACTCGACGGCGACTTTCCACCGCGCCGGGCGGGTGACCGCTTTCAGGTCGTCGAGAAACGCATCCAGCTTGTCCGGGGCCTTGCCCTGGTTGGAGGGCAACTGCACGAGCACCGGTCCGCGCCGGCCCGAGGGGAGTGCGCCGACCGCCGAGACAAACCGTTCAAGGTGCGCGCGGCAGTCCTTGAGCTTCTTGTAGTGGCTGACCCCGCGCCACATCTTGACCGCGAACCGGAACCGCGACGGGGCCTGCTCCGCCCACTGGGCCACGGTATCCGGATCGGGCAGACGGTAGAAGACGTTGTTGATCTCCACTGTTTCGAACTGCGCGGCGAAGTACTCCAGCCAGTCGGCCTGGCGCAGCCCCTCCGGATAGAACCGCCGTCGCCAATCGCCGTAGTTCCAGCCGCTCGTGCCGATGTACGCCTTGGCGCGGCTCATCACGTTCCTCGCCGACGCGACGGCTCGTTTCGCGCCGGTCTTCGCCGATGACGCGGCGCGCTAAGAACCATCACGGGACCGGGCGCCGGCCCCGGCCCGACGCGAGCGCCACGACGAACAGCACCAGGAAGACCACAAACAGGACCTGCGCGATCCAGGCCGCGCTCTCCGCGATGCCGCCGAATCCGAACAGCGCCGCGATCAAAGCGAAAACCAGAAACCCGAGTGCCCAGCGTAGCATGATTCCTCTCCTGATTCCTGTTGAGAAAGTTGCCCCTGCCGACCCGTCTCTTCTACGGGGTCGGGTCGATGAACACGTGCACGGCGACGAGCACCAGCGCGACCAGCACGGCCATCGCAGGCACGAACAGCGTGCGGCGCACGCCCACCAGGCCGTCGAGCGTCAGTTTGCCTTGATCGCCCCAGCGGTTGACGGTCCGGGCGATCCCTGCGGACGCCTCGGCGAAGACGTACGAGCCGGCCATCATCCCCAGCATGACGGCCACCGCATCGTAGTTGCCCTGCCCCAGGGCGGCCGCGCTGGTCCCCGGGCAGTAGGCCGCCAGGGCGAAGCCCACGCCGAACAAGACCCCGCCCAGCGCGTTCGCCCCGTACCGGGTGGGCTTGATGTGAAGCTCGACGAGGCCGCCCGCGTGCAGGGCGTAGATTCCCAGCATGCCCACCACCACGGCCGACATCATCACCTTGAGGACCGTGAAATCCTTCAGCAGCAGCATGCCGATCAGGACCTCGTACTTCCCAACGCCACCCTTTTGCAGGAGGAAGCCGAAGACCACGCCGAACAACAACCCGAGCCCGAGCTGCACGGCCTGTCGCTTCGGTGGTCCGGCCAGGGGCTTTTCGTGGGGCGCTCCGCCCTGCTCCGGGCTCGCTCGATCCAATACCTCTTGAGCCATGATCTCCTCTCTCTTTTGACTGCCGCCCTCACACGTAAAACAGAAGCGCCGCGGCGATCACGCCGCCGACGAAGAAGCCGATCAGGGCGATCCACGACCCGACGGAAAGCTGGAGCGTCCCGCTGATCCCGTGGCCGCTCGTGCATCCGCCAGCCATCCGGGCGCCGAAGGCCATCAGGGCACCGCCGAGAAAGGCCACGCCGAGGCGGAGCCACAGGGCCTGGCCGAACCGATCGACCCACATCGGCGGAAGCCACCTTGCGGTGATCTCCCCGCCGGTCCAGGCGGCCAGGAAGGCCCCGCCCACCACGCCGGCGACCAAGGCCACTTCCCAGCCGATCTTGGGGGCCTTCTTGTCGGCGTAGTAGTGCAGCGCGTCGGTATGGCGCGGGGCGAACAGCCGCCCCACGAGCCCGGCCACCCGTGCGTAGGCCGTGGAGGCCCCGAGCGGCTTGTTGCTGAAGTAGAACGTGAACATGCTCAACACGCCGATCAGCGCGCCGACGAGGTACGGCGACCAGGCCGGCCCGGCGGAGCCCGGATCAACCGGCTCGGTCTGGGCCGCTGCGAGAAGCGGCGTGGCCGCGATCACGGCGGCCGCGCCGAGTGCCGTGCGAACGAACATCGTCTTCTCCTTTTGACTGCGCGAGGATCCCTCCCGCTGTGCGGGGCGCTACCCGCCGTTCTCGACCGGATAGCCCGCGCTGGTCCATGCTTTCCAACTGCCGGGCACGCTGCGCACGTCGAGGAAGCCCGCCCGCTGAAGCAGGCTCGCGGCGAGGCTCGCCCGGTAGCCGCTGGCGCAGTACGTGGCCACCGCCTTGTTGCGGTCCAGATCGGAAACCTCGTCGCGCAACGCGCCGATGAACCGGTGCGCGGCGCGCGGGATGTGTCCGCCCTGCCACTCGCTCGGCGAGCGCACGTCGAGCGGCTGGACGTCGGCGTCCTCCTTCAATTCGTGGACCGTCATCTGCGGGATCTTGTCGAGCGGAAGGCCGGCGTTCTGCCATGTCTTCATGCCGCCGACCAGGTAGCCTGCGAACCGCGTGAACCCGGTCCGCCACAGCAGCGTGACGATCCGCGGCAGCTCGTAGTCCTCTTCCAGCACCAGCAGGATCGGCCGCTCCGGATCGAGCATGTCGCCAGCCCAGACGGAGAGCTCGGGGCGGCTCCCTCCGATGTTGATCGCGCCCGGTACGTGCCCTCCGCCGAAGGCGTGCATCGATCGGACGTCCAGCACCTGGACCCCGTCGCGCGCGACCAGCTCGCGGAACGCCTGGACCGGCAGGCCGGGGCAGGCGGGCAGATGGCCGATCAGCGGCGGCCCGGCGGCGTTGACCTTCTTCAGCCGCGGGTAGTGCGACGGGACGGGGGGAGCCCCTTCCTGCACGAACTCCTTGAACTCCTCGAAGTCATCGATCTGGAGAAAACGATTGGAGCCCCGCTCGTAGCCGATCGTGCTCATCGGCCGGTCGCCGATGTCGGCCCCGCAGGCCGATCCGGCTCCGTGGCAAGGATAGACGATCACGCCGTCGTCGAGCCCCAGGTAGACGTCGCGAAGCGTGCGGTACAGCTTTTCGGTGAGCTCCTCGGTGGCCTCGTCGCCGAGCAGGTCGGGCCGACCCGCGGATCCGACGAACAGGGAGTCGCCCGTCAATACGCCCCACGGCGCGTCTTTGCGGTCCTTCTCGGAAAGGAGATAGGCCACGTGCTCGGGGGTATGGCCGGGCGTGTGGCGGACCGTGATCAGGGCGCTACCCAGGGCGAGCTCGTCTCCGTCGCGGATCGCCTCCTGGTCGAAGCCGTACTCCGCCCCGCCCTCATGGCTGCAATAGATCTTCGCTCCGCCGACGCGCTCGGCGAGCTCCCGCGACCCGCTCATGAAGTCGGCGTGGATGTGGGTCTCGAGGATGTGCGTGATCGACACCTCACGCTTCTGTGCCACGTTGAGGTAGGCCTCCACGTCGGCGCGCGGGTCGATCAACGCGGCCGTGCCCGCGCTATCGTCGCCCACAAGGTACGAAAGCTGGGCGATCCCATCCGCGAAGAAACTCTCAAATACGAGTCCCATGATTGCTCCTCCCGCATGCGCTCGAGAAAAAAGGAAACTGCTTCCTGTGCCGGCGCCGCACAGGCGGCGGATCGCGGCTTCCGGGGCAGCCGTCGCTGCGCGGCCCGGTTCAGAATCGGATGTAGGCGTAACCCCGCAGCTGCAGATCGATGATCCTCGGGTAGGCGGCCACGACGATCTCGACGCCGGGCAGCACGTCGTCGCCGGTCCAACCGTGGCTCTTCATGGTCGATTTGCAAAGCTCGAGCTGGATGCCCCTGGACACCAGCTTCGAAACCAGCTCGGCGTTCGGGTTGGGTTTCGATCCGTCGGTCTCGGCGCGGTAGGCCTCGTCCGCAAGGAGGAAATAGCCCGCGTCCCCGTGGAACACGCCGTGGATGCGCTGCTCGGAGGGCTTGATTCCCAGGGCTTCATACTGGTCGGCGAGCTTCCCGAGGTAGTGCAGCCCCGCGGCGTGGCCGTCCTTCCAGGCGTCGGTCTTGATCTGATAGACGACGCGGATCCCCATTCCCACGACGGGCTCCACCGGGGCCTCGAAGGTTCCGCGGGTTTCAGAAGTCGGAATCCGGAAGCCCATTCTGCGCCATGGCTTGCGGCGTTCGCCGCGCTGCTGCCCCCAGACCGGACGAAGCTTCTCGTCGCGAAGACGGAACGATCGCTCGCCGATCGTCACGACCTGGGCCACATAGTGTTTCTCGGGCAACTTGTCCGCCTGGAAGCCGCGAACCGTGATCCGCGTGCCTCGGGCGAGCAGGTCAGCCAGCTCTTCCACCGCCTCGGCTGGGCCCAGGTGGATGTTCCACTCCGTGCCTTCGCCCGTCTCAAGGACCACGTGCGTCCCCATCGTGGCACGGCCCGTCGTCATCTCGCAGGGGCCCTTTTTGACCGCGAGTACCTTGCCTGAAAGTGGGACCAGCTCAGCCTTCAACCCCTTGCGTGCTACCCCTTGGGCCTCGCCGCGGCCTCGCTGCGCGGGCGCCACGCCGGCCGTCCCTGCGATGATCGTCAGCGTGGCAAGCAGGATCGATGTGGTGGGAGCCAGTCGCATTGTGGAATCCCCCGTGCTCCAGAGTGCCCGGTGCCGAAGTGCCTTTGAGCATGGGGGGCAGCAAGTCCCGTTCCATCGCCTGGGTCGAGTATTGCGGAGGCGCCCCTCGGCAGGGCACGACAAACTGAAGCGCCTTGCGGCCATTCTGTCGCGGCCCGCGGGCGCGCGCACGATTTCAGCCGTGATCGGGCGACGCGTATTCGGCGCATTCTGTTGGCGTCGCGGCGTGGGCGATGGTACAGCGTTTGCTCGCATGACGGTGCGTTTTTTCCGATCCGCTCGCCCGCGCGGAAGCCGCGCCGCAAAGCCTGCAGATCTTAGAGAAAAGAGAGGCTGCCGATGCGCATCGTCATCTTCGAATTGGAGGACTGGGAGCGAGAGGCCTTCCGCGGCCTGGACGACGAGCACGATCTGGTCCTGCTCTCCGAGCCCCTTGCGCCCGAGTCGGCCGCCGATCACGCGGACGCCGACGTCGTCTCCACGTTCATCTACTCGCAGCTCAGTCGGGCGGTGCTGGAGGAGCTTCCGCACCTGAAGCTGATCGCCACCCGCTCGACCGGATTCGATCACATCGACCTGGATCACTGCCAGCAGCACGACGTGGCCGTGTGCAACGTGCCGACCTACGGCGAGAACACCGTGGCGGAGCACGTGTTCGGCCTGCTCCTGACGATCAGCCACAAGCTCGATCAGGCAATCGACCGCACGCGCAAGGGGGACTTTTCCCCGCGGGGGCTGCAAGGGTTCGACCTGGAAGGCAGGACGCTGGGCGTGATCGGGACGGGCAACATCGGGCGGCACACGATCCGCATCGCGCGGGGCTTCGGCATGGAAGTGCTGGCCTACGACATCGAGCACGACGACGAGGCCGCCCGGCAGCTCGGCTTCGACTACGTGGAGATGGACGACCTTCTCGGCCGCTCCGACGTGGTCAGCCTGCACGTCCCGTCCACGCCCGAGACGCGCCATCTGCTGTCGCACGAGCAGTTCGATCGGATGAAGGACGGCGTGGTGATCATCAACACGTCGCGGGGCGGCGTGATCGACAACCAGGCGTTGATCCGGGGCCTGGCCGAGGGCAAGGTTCGCGGCGCGGGGCTGGACGTGCTGCCCGAGGAGCCGGTCATCCGCGAGGAGGCGGAGCTGCTTCGGTCGGTGTACGAGCGCAGGCACAACCTCGACGCCCTGCTGGCCGACCACGTGCTGATCCGGCTGCGCAGCGTGGTGGTCACGCCGCACAGCGCGTTCAACACACGCGAGGCGGTCAGCCGCATCCTCCAGACCACGGTGGACAACATCGAGTCCTACGTGCGAGGGGAGGCGCGCAACGTGGTCAACGAGGTGGCCGTGAGCCGGTGACCCGCGCCGGATCCGTCCAGCAAGCGTTGAGCAAGGCCCCAACGGCGGGAGGAGCGACCGACATGACCGAACGACAGACGACCAACGAGTACGTGGCGTGGCTGGAGAACCTGACCAACGCAGACGTCGGCCGCGTGGGCGGCAAGAACGCCTCGCTGGGCGAGATGATCCGCGAGCTGAAGTCGGGGGGCGTCCGCGTGCCGCTGGGTTTTGCGACCACGGCCGACGCGTACCGCAGCTTCCTGGACCACAACGACCTTCCCGACCGCATCCGCGAGCAGC
>CAYSUS010000135.1:0-16875 GCA_964434165.1 uncultured Pirellulales bacterium | reverse complement strand
GGATTTGCAGCGCCCGGTTGGCGAGCACCTCGTTGACGTTCATGTTGGTCGAGGTGCCGGCTCCGCCCTGCAGGGCATCGACGACGACGTGCGCGTCCAGCCTGCCGTCGAGCATCTCCTGGCAGCCTTGTTCCAGGGCCGCGAACACGCGGTCGTCCCACGCGCCCAGCTCGCGGTTCGCCCGGGCGCAAGCGAGCTTGACCGCCCCGTAGGCGCGGATCAGCGAAGGGTGCACCGGGCGCCGCGCGATGGGGAAGTTCTCCACCGCCCGCGCGGTATGAACGCCCCAAAGGGCATCGGCCGGCACCTCGCGGGCGCCCAGCAAGTCGCACTCTCTTCGCAACGCGATCATGGCGGAACGGGGCTCGGGAGCAAGGCCGTTACCCGGCCTTGGGCTTGGGGTGAACCCATGGCTCGCGGTAGGGCCGGGCGAGGCGCCGGTTGGCCTCGTCGTCGCCCACCACTTGCCCCTTCTCGGGATCCCAGGCGAGCGTCCGTCCCAGTTCCACGGCCAGGTTGGCCAGGATGCAGCTTGTCGTGGAGATGTGGCCCTCCTCGATGTCGGCCACGGGCCTGTCCCGCTCGGCGATCGCCTTGAGGAAGTCGAGCATGTGGTAGCGGATCGCCGGGGCCGCGTGGGTCTCCAGCCGCTTTTCGGTCTTGTCCTCGGGGTACTGCTCCAGCTCGTAGGTCACGTCGCGATGGATCGGCTTGCCCCCGCCCCGCGGGATGAAGTCGTAGCTCTTCACGCTCGCCTTGAGCGTGCCTCTCTCGCCGTAGAACGTGGCGGCCCAGGGATAGTCCGGGTCGGGCGCCGAGCCCCAGGTGCGGTGCTGCCACACGACGGTCAGGTCGTCCTCGTCGAAGTCAAAGTTGGCCGTCTGCGTGTCGGAGATGTTGGCCTTGCTGTCCTTGTCCACGAAGATCCCGCCCGACGAGGAGACGCGATTGGGCCACCTCAGGTCGAGCATCCAGCGGACCATGTCCAGCATGTGGATGCACATGTCGCCGACGATGCCGTTGCTGTACTCCATGAACGAGCGCCACCGCCCCGGATGGGCAAGGGGATTGTACGCGCGCATGGGCGCGGGGCCGGTCCACAACTCCCAGTCGAGATGGTCGGGCGGATTAGCGTCGGGCGGGTTGCCCCGGGCGCGCATGTGGTAGTAGCAGCAGATCTCGACCAGCCCGATCTTGCCGAGCCTCCCCTCCTTGAGGATCGTGTCGCGGGCCTCGGACAGGTGCGGCGTGCTCCGCCGCTGCGTGCCCACCTGCACGACCCGCTTGTGCCGCCGCGCGGCGTCCAGCATGGCCTGGCCCTCGACCACGTCCACGCTGATCGGCTTCTGCACGTACACGTCCATGCCCGCCTCGACGGCCGCGATCATGGGCAAGGCGTGCCAATGGTCGGGCGTGGCGATGAGCACGATATCCAGGTCCTTCTCGGCGAGCAGCTTGCGGTAGTCGCCGTAGGTCCGCGGGGTCTTCCTCGAGGCCTGGCGCGAGGCCACGATCTCGGCCGCCTCGGCGAGCATCTTCCTGTCCACGTCGCACAGCGAGACGACCTCGACCGGCGCGACCTGGATCAGGCGCAACAGGTCGCACTTGCCGTACCAGCCGCAGCCGATCAACCCCACGCGCTTGGGCTTCTCGTCGGCCAGGGCCTGGGCGTACTCGCCGAGCGACGCCAGCGCCGTCCCTGCGGCGCCGACCTTGAGGAACCTGCGTCGGTCCATGATCGATCTCCCGGTGGTGGTTGGAGGGGTGGGCTTACGGACGCGGAAAGTAGCCGGCATTCGCCCCAGTGCCGTCCGCTTCCCTCCACTTCGCTTCTCTGCGGAGGGTCAAGCATGGTTCCTGGCGGCTAGGCCCCGTCGCGGTCGGCTCTCGGAGTGAGCCTGCTACGGCGGCCGACGGCTCCGGGGGGTGAGCCGCTACGGGTCATTCGGAAAGGTCCAAGCACACGATCTCCTTGTCGTTGCGCGCGAACATGCACCGGCCGGCGAACGCGGGATGGCTCCACACCACGGGGCGGCCGAACGTCTGGCTCGTCGGCTCCAGGACTGGAAATCGGCCCAGCTCGCGGTAGCCCTCGGGCGAGAGCTTCGCCAGGATCAGGTCGCCGGTCTCGCTGAAGAGGAAGAACCGGTCCTCGTGCTTGACGATGAAGGCCGTGCCGTAGCGCCCCCGCCGCTCGCCGCCGGTAGTCGGATCGAGCGTCTGCCACAGGCGCTCGCCGTCCGTGAGGCGCACTCCCATCAGGGCGCCGGTGCTGATGTCGCACCCGTAGATCATGCCGTCCTGGAGAAAGGGCGTGCTGTTGGCGCAGTAGATGGCCGTCTTCGGCGTGCCGCGCCAGACGACCTCGGCCGCCGGCTTGTCGTCGTCGAGCCTGAGCAGCACGCCCGCGTTGCCGTAGCCCGTCACCAGGAGGTGCGGTCCCAGTTTGCGCGGCGTGGTGATCGCCATGCCGAAGGCCGGCTTCAGCGGCACGGACCAATAGACCGATCCGTCGTCGAGGCTGAGGGCGTTGATCGACTCGGCGTGCCAGATGATGAGCTGCCGCGTGCCGGCGTGCTCGATCATCGTGGGAGGGCAGTAGCCGGGCTCGGAAGCGGACAGGGCCTTCCACCGCTCGCGCCCCGTGTCCTTGTCGAAGGCCACGGCCACGCTGCCCGGCCCACCGACCACGCAGTAGAGCCCGTCGCCCTCGACCAGCGGATGGGCCGCCACACCCCACATCGGCACCTCCAGGCCGTAGTCCTTGACGAAGTCCTTGCTCCAGAGGAGCTTGCCGCTGGCCGCGTCGAGGCAGGAGAGGTTGCCCATCGCCCCGAGGGCATAGACCTTGCCGCCGGCCACGGTGGGTGTGCATCGGGGGCCGCCGCCGTAGGAGATGTAGTACGGCCGGTCATATTCGTGCTTCCAGAGGAGCTTGCCGCTGGCCGCGTCGAAGCACAGCACGCGCTCCTTGCCCTGGAGCTTGTCGCGGCGGCCCGGGTTGTTGGCGATCTCGCCGGCCGACTTCACGTAGTCCAGAACGTACACCTTGCCGTCGGCCACGGCGGGGCCGGCGTAGCCGTAAGCGACGGCGGCACGCCACTTGACCTTCAAGCCGGACCCAGGGATCTCTCTGACGACGCCCTCCGCGCGCCACACGCTGTCGCGCCGTGGGCCGAGCCACTGGGGCCAGTCGTCGGCCGACGCGGGAGCAACCAGCGCCAAAAGCAACGGGACAAGGGCGATGGAACCGGTGCGCATGGGAAGACTCCGAGAAAGGATGGGAAGTACCGGACCACGGACGCCGGGCTGCCCCCGGGTCTGGGCTCGTATGATTGTTTGCCCGAGGGGCGGGGCTGTCAAACCGCGAAGGGCTGCGGGGCGGGTGAAACGCTACATCCGCCGCTCGACCGCCTTGGGCCACTTGCCGGGGACGAACACGTCGTCGGCCGACAGCCCCAACTCCTTGGCCATCTGGAGGCTGTAATCGATCTTGCCCATGTTGGGATAGCGGCCGTTGGACCCGAAGGTGAACGTCGCCCCGACCTTCCTGGCGATCTTCAGCCAGGGGAGCTTGGGCAGCCGGTACGACCCGCTGATTTCCAGGGCCACCCGGTGCTTGACCGCGGCCTCGGCCACCTTCTCGACTCGCTCGCGGGTCCAGAGCTTGTCGTAGTCGGGGGCCAGCGGCCGCGGCAGCCAGGTGGCGTTGCCGAGGATGTCGATCGGCTGCTTCGCGATGATCTCCACGTGCCAGTCCACGAAGCGGTCCATGAAGGCCTCGTGGTCGCCGATCCCAACCCGGTCGGGGGCATCCTTCTCCCAGAGCTTGACGCGCTTCCCGTCCTTGCCGGGGAAGGTAAAGGCGTCCATCAGCACGTGGTCCAGGCGCGCCAGGCCCTCCCTGGTGAAGCCGCTGGTCCAGTCGATCCACTCGGCCTGCACGCCGCACCACACGCCCTTCCCGTCGAGCATCTTGAGGTAGCGGTCCAGCTCCTCGTCGTCACTGAGCACGGTCGGGTACTTGTTCTCCTTGGTGCCGGCATGCTCGACGATGCCGAACTTGACGTTCCGCTCGCGCCCCAGCGCGGCGACCTTGTCGATGGTGCTGTTGTCAAGATGAACGTGCATGTCGATGCGGGGCACGCCGGACGGCTCGGCGGGGAAGGGCCTCTTCGCCTCGGCGCGGGCCGCGCGAAGCGAGGGAAAGGCCATCGCGCCCGCGCCGGCTGCACCGGCGGCAAGGAACTCCCGGCGAGAGAGGCGGTCGATCGAGGGACTACGGTGGGCGCGGCGCATGGGATGCCTCACGGTGGGATCGGGCGGCGTGGAGGGTCGGTACGCGAATCGTCCCTATCTTGCTTGGGGATGCAGGCCTCGTCAATCGATCGGACGGCGCCGGGGAGCTACAATGGGGCGCGTCCGATCGGGCCGCCGACATCAGGTCCCAGACACATCCAGGGAGGCAACCGTGAACGCCATCCAACGCCCCATCGCCAAACTCGCACTGCTCGTCCTCGCCGCCGCGCTCCCGGCGCGCGCCGTCCGCGCCGAGGACGCCGGGCCCAGGGTCGCCAAACAGGCCTTCGGCACCACGGCCGACGATGCAAAGGTGGACCTCTACACCCTGACCAACGGCCGGGGGCTGGAGGCCCGCGTGATGACTCTGGGCGCGACCCTCGTCACCGTCATGGCCCCGGATCGAGAGGGCAATGTCGTCCCGATCACCCTGCACAAGGAATCGCTCGCGGAGTACGTCCAAGGGCATCCGCTGCTGGGCTCGGTGGTGGGCCGATACGCCAATCGCATCGCCGGGGCCCGCTTCACTCTCGACGGCAAGGAACACGAGGTCGTGCGCAACGCCGGAAAGCACCACATCCACGGCGGCGGGCGCAAGGACGGCTATGCCTGGCGGGTTTGGCGCGCCAGACCCGTTGAGGAAGAGAAGGCCGCCGGAGTGGAGCTGAAACTTACCAGCCCGGACGGCCAGGCCGGATTCCCGGGACGGCTCGAAGTGACCGTGACCTACAAGCTGACCACGGACAACGAGCTGGTCATGGACTACCGGGCGACCACCGACAAGCCCACCCACGTGAACCTCACCAACCACGCCTACTGGAACCTGGCCGGGGCGGACTCGAAGGCCGACGTCCTCGGCCACGTCCTCATGCTCAACGCCGACCGCTACCTGGCCACCGACAAGGACCTCATCCCCACGGGCGAGATCCGCAACGTCAAGGACACGCCGATGGACTTCGCCGAGCCGAAGACGATCGGCTCGCGCATGGATCAGATCGAGCGCGGCTACTACGACGACTGCTATGTGCTCAACAAGACACCCGGCGAGCGGATGTCGCTCTGCGCCGTGGTCGAAGAGCCCCAGAGCGGCCGCGTGATGGAGGTCCGCACCACGCAGCCGGGCGTGCAGCTCTATACGGGCAACCGCCGCGGCCTGTGCCTGGAGACGCAGCACTACCCCGACTCGCCCAACAAGCCGGACTTCCCCTCCACGGTGCTCCGCCCGGGCAAGACCTACCATGAGGTGACGGTCCACAGGTTCGACGTGAAATAACGTGACACCGAGGCGGTCCGCGGCGGAGCTCAGCGGGCCGCCTCGCCCGAACAGGCAAGCTCCTCGCGCGGCGCGGTCCGCCTCCTGCGGCGTCGCGCCAGAATCGCACGCACGCGGCAGGCAACGCAGGGCATATAGACCAGGGCGCCGCAGGTGGGGCAGCGCTGGGGCGGCTCCGTCGGATGGAGCGGATCGGGCGGCGGCGCGGCGAACTCGCTCTGAAGCCGCCGCCGCAGCCGGCCCGTGGCCACGGCGTTGACCGTCCCGCGGCTGACGCCGAGCTGCTGGGCGATCTGCCGCTGCGACAGGGGGCTTTCGTGCAGCAGCCGGCGGATTTCGGCGATCTTCTCGTCGGGGATCATTGCGGGCCTCCTCGATCTTCGGCGTTCGCCGGGCAAGCAGGGCCTCGCTCCGTGTGGGGTTGGCGCCACCAGGCGGCGACCGCCGCGCGGATCAGCCGGCCGAACCGCAGCGACTCGCCCGAGTCGTCCTCCACCGGCTCGATGCCCAGCTCGTAGCGCAGGTAATGCTTCATCCGGCAAGTGCGGAAACACTGGACCCGCGCGGGCGTGAGCACCCCCGGGTCCGCCGTCCCGGTCCATCCCCCGCCCAGCTCGGGATGCAATCGCTCCCGGCGGCGGTACCGCGGCGAGTGCGGCCCGCACGCCCCCGTGCAGAAGGCGTGATAAGGACACAGCCGGCCGAACCGCAGGCAGGCGTCGGGATTGCGGAGGTGTTCGCCGGTGAGGCGGACGCGGCGGATCGCCGCGGCCGCGCGCCACAGCTCCCGCGCGGCGCGGTCGCGGCAGTCGCCCAGCGGCACCGCGCGACGCTGGAAGTACCGGTCGGGCCGCGCTCGGGCGTCGGACTCGACGCGCAGGGCCAACAGGTCGGGCGTCTCCCGGGCCTCGCCCGCCAAGGCCGCCTCGCGCTGCGACTCGGTCAGCTTCCGGCCGTGATACGTGCCCCGCACGAGGATCTCCAGCAGCGTGCCTTCCTCGCGCGGCTCCTTGCCCTTGGGGATCAGCCGCGCCTGGATCGCGGGCCGGCGGATCACGTCGTGCAGCACCCCGCCCACGTCCAGACCCACGGCCTCCAGCGCGAGGGCGGCCATGCCCGGCCGATCGTCGAGGGCCATGCGCTGCCAGAATGGGGCCTCCTCGGCGTCGATCACCTCGGAGGCGGTGCGTATGGCCAGCATTGCGAGCTGCCCCGGAAGCACCGCGACCCCGTCGCACGCCGCAGCGAAGCAGAAGGTCCGCGAGGATCGGCCCGAGGCCGGATTGACAATCGGGCGGGGGACCGGCGGGGGGTCCGGCCTGAACTCGCCTGCGACGCCGCGCCAACGCGCGTCGTACGCGGCAAGCACTCCCCGGGCCTGGGCCGCAACCAGCGGATCGGCGCCGCAGGATTCCGCCTCCTGTCGAAGGACGGTCCAGGCGGCGCGGAGGGCGGGGGCTGCCGCGGTCGGCGGCCTGACAGGAACGCACGCAGCAGAGGGGGGCATGGCCGTGGCTCCTTATCGCACGCGAAGGGGTTGCATGCCGGGCCGTTGGGTCCGGCTGGATCGCACGGCCCCAATCTAGCAGGAAGTGTACATTTGTACAATACCCGGAATTGGGCCAAGGTGTACTTTTTCTGCGCGTGCCGGGCGCGGCCGGGGCACCGCAGGTGGGGTGCAAGCGGGGCTGGCTCCCCTCGCGCGCCGATTCGCTGCAGCGCTTCACACTGTTCTATCTCGCCCCCGGGCCCCGGCCTGAATCGCCGTGCGTGATTCCGGGCAAAGGGGTCATCCGGGCAAAGGGGTCAGGACCCCCTTTTTTCCCTCCCAGGAACGTGCACGGCCATTTCGGGGCAGGCATCGGCGACAAGCGCTGGGACGGTGAGAGAGCCCTGGACGGCGCGGGCCCGTTCGTCTAGGTTCAACGGCTACGCCGGCTTCGCTCTCCGCCCACCGCGACCGCAGGAGCCACCCCATGAACGACACCATGCGCCAGTCGGGCAGGGACACCGCTTGGATCGCGGCCGTGCTCACCGTCGCCTGCACGTGGCTCGCCCCCACCGCCTCGCTTGCCGCGCCCCCCAACGTGGTCCTCATCGTCGCCGACGACCTCGGCTACCGCGACCTGGGCTGCTACGGGGCCGAAGACGTGAAGACCCCGCATCTCGATCGGCTCGCGCGCGAAGGGGTGCGCCTGACCAGCTTCTACGTCGCCTGGCCGGCCTGCACGCCCTCGCGCGGGAGCCTTTTGACGGGCCGCTATCCGCAGCGCAACGGCACCTACGACATGTACCGCAACGACGTGGTGGATTTCGGCGTGCGCCTCGATCCGCAGCGCTACGCCGTCTCCTGGGAGATGGTCGGCGGCATGGACGTCCGCGAGGTGCTCTTGCCGCGCGTCCTGGCACGGGGCGGCTACACGTCGGGCATCTTCGGCAAGTGGGACCTGGGCCAGCTCAAGCGGTTCCTGCCGCTCGCCCGGGGCTTCGACGCGTTCTACGGCTTCGCCAACACGGGCATCGACTACTTCACGCACGAGCGGTACGGCGTGCCGTCCATGCGCCGCGGCAACGACTTGACCGAGGAGGACAAGGGCGCCTACTGCACCTGCCTCTTCGAGCGCGAGGCCGTGAAGTTCCTCAAGGCCAATCGCCGGCGCGCGTTCTTCCTCTACCTGCCCTTCAATGCCCCGCACTCGGCGTCGAGCCTCGACCCGGCCATCCGCGGCTCGGTCCAGGCGCCGCAGAAGTACCTCGACATGTATCCGCTGAAGCCCGACGCCAGCAAACGGGAGCGCCGCCGCCAAGGTTTCATGGCCGCAACCACCTGCATGGACGACGCGATCGGGCGGATCCTCGGGCTGCTCGACGAGTACGACCTTGACGACCGCACGCTGGTGGTCTTTCTCTCCGACAACGGTGGCGGCGGCGGTGCGGACAATCGCCCGCTGCGTGCCGGCAAGTCGCGGATGTTCGAGGGAGGGCTGCGTGTGCCGTGCATCGTGCGCTACCCGGGCAAGGTCCCGGCTGGACACACGTGCGACGAGCTGCTCACTGCCCTGGAGGTGTTCCCCACCATCGTCCGCGCGGCGGGATTGAAGCCGCCGGAGGGCGTCGTGCTCGACGGCTTCGACATGCTGCCCGTGCTCCAGGGCAAGACGCCCTCGCCTCGTCGCGCGATGTTCTGGAGACGCCGCGGCGATCGCGCCGCGCGGGTGGGCGACTGGAAGTGGGTCGATTCGGCGGCGGGCCGCGGGCTCTTCGACCTCTCCGAGGATCTTGGCGAGGAGCACGACCTCTCCGAAGAGAAGCCCGAGGTGCTGAAGATGGTCCGCGCGCGGTTCGCCGCGTGGGAGAAGGCGATGCAGGAGGCGGAGCCGCGGGGGCCGTTCCGGGATTACTGAAGGGCTTCCGGAGTGACAGACTTCCGGAGTCTCGCGGACTTCCGAAGTCCAACCTGCAGCGAGTACTCAACGCCCCCGCCGCCGGTCCAAGGCCGCGGCCAGACCGGCCAGCAGCGCCAGCTCGGCGGCCAGCACCAGCAGGCTGAAGGGGAATCGCACGCCGAACCGGGCCATCACGCTCTTCAGCCCGTAGTCGAGAAACACCGAGGCCACGAACACGACGAGGCTGTGCCGGCCCAGGCGCTCGATCTCTCGCACCGGCCCTAGGGCCGCCAGAAGCGGCCAGAAGCGGAGGGTCAACAGGGCGATCAGCACCATCTCCAGGCCGATGTACGCCAGCCGGGGCGGCGTGAGGGGATTGCGCCCGAAGATCAAGTCGCCGGCGGCTTCGGGGAGATCGGCCAGCTTGAGGACGCCCAGCCGGACGGCGGCGGCCGCCAGGAAGGCCGCGGCGGCGGCCGCCAGCCACGTCCCGCGCGCCCGCTCCAGCCGCGGCATCCACGCCCCATGCGTCTGCCCCAGCACAATCCCCGACGCGAACACGAACTGCCACGTCCAGAGGTCGAACGCCCCGCCGCGGTTCGGCTCGATCTGCCGGCGGAGGTCCTCCAGGCCCGCGACGGGGAGCACGTTGGCGGCCAGGTACACGCCGCCGCTGATGGCCAGCAGCCCGGCCAGCCCATAGGCCCGCCGCACGGCCAGCAGCCCGGGAGTGGCCAGGAAGAGGAACACGAACAGGGAGAGGATGTCGCCCAGGTAAGGCTGGTAGAGCAGGGTGGTCACCGCGGCCAGCTTGCCGGCGGTACCGGCGTCGGCGAGCCACGGCGGGGCCTGGGCCCGGGCGGGGAAGGCCGAGACGATGGCCCCGGCTACCGCGTAGTGAGCCGCCATCACGATCGCCGCGCGCCTCACGTAATGCGCCGCGCGCAGCCCTTGTTCGGGGTGGCGGGCCGACGTGAGCCCCACGGAGACGCCGGCCAGGAGCACGAATCCCTCGGCCACGAAGTTGAAGGCCTGGATCACCGGGAAGGCCAGCCAGCCGGGAAACGGGGAAGGCTGCTGTCCGGCCGTGTCGGTCATCAGGTGCCAGCAGGCCATGCCCACCAGGCACAACCCGCGCCAGAAGTCGATGCGCCGGTCGCGGCCCGGCCGACCGGGCCTGGGGCCGCCGGCGTCGAGCGGATCGGGGACGGTCATCGGCCGAAGTCCATGCGCCAGCCGGGATGGGTCAGAGGTCGAACGCCCTCGGGCAGCGGCTCCGCCAGCTTGGCATAGAGGTCGGGCCGGCGCGCGCGGAGGTAGCGTCGCCCGCCCGAAAGCTCGATCTTCTCCGGCGTGCAGAGCCCCGTCACCACGTCGTCGCCCAAGGCCCGCGACTCGGCCACGACCTCGCCGAACGGATCGAGGATCATGGCCCCGCCCGGCTTGATCGTGTCGTGGTCCTCGCCCACCGCGTTGGTGTACACGTAGTAGAGGCCGTTGTCGTGCGCCCGGGCCGGCAGCCACCGCATCAGCCACGCGCGCCCCTTGGGCCCCTCGAACTCCATGCGGAGCGGCACGGGATCGCGATGGCGGTTGTCCCACAGGCGCTTGTCGATCTTGCCGCGGCCCGGCATGGGGCTGGGCAGGCCGCCGGTGACGTGCGGGGCGAACACGATCTCCGCGCCCCTAAGCGCGACGATCCGCGGGTTCTCCACCAGGTTGTTGTCGTAGCAGGTGAGGATGGCGCAGCGGGCCCCGCAGAGCTCGAACAGGGTGAATGCGTCGCCGCACGCCAGGTGCGGGCTGATGAAGGCGTGCAGCTTGCGGTGCCGGGCGATTAGGCCGTGCGGGGCCACGGCCACGTGCGTGTTGAACAGCTTCTCGCCGTCGCGCTCCAAGAGGCCGGCCAATAGCGGCACGCCCAGCTCGCGCGAGAGCTCCACGAGCCGCCGCGTGCTGGGCCCGTCCGGCACGGGCTCGGCCAGGGCCGCGATCTGGTCGCGCGAGAGCTCCTGGATGAAGGTGTAGCCGGTGATGCAGCCCTCGTGGAAGCCGACGATTTGAGCTCCCCGCTCCACGGCCTGGCGCGCGAGGGCCTCGA
Organism: uncultured Pirellulales bacterium; assembly: GCA_964434165.1. Classification (GTDB taxonomy): domain Bacteria; phylum Planctomycetota; class Planctomycetia; order Pirellulales; family Thermoguttaceae; genus CAYSUS01. The sequence goes on along the minus strand of CAYSUS010000135.1, from coordinate 5,816 downwards.
TGCGGCCGAGGTTGTACGTCTTGTCGGCGTCGCGAGCCTCGAACTGGGCGGCGGCGATGCAAAGGTCGCGCATGCGATGCACCTGGTCGGCAGAAGAAGGGCGGCGGGCCGGACCGGACGGCGGGCCATCGTGCCGCGCGGTGGCCGGAAGGTCAAGGCCACAAAACGGCCGGGCCGCTGCGTCGCCGCACGCGGAGCGGGACCCTCAGCCGGACTTGAGGTCGAACCGCGCGTCCTCCGTGCCGCCTTCGGGGACGGTGAAACGCATGCTCCCGTCGCGGCACTTCGTCGGCAGGGGATCGGCGATGGGCTGGCCCATGTCGTCGCGCGGAGCCGCCTCGCGATGCATGCGAATGCGGACCGCATGCTCGCCCACCACGGCTCCGGGCCGGGCCGGATCGACGATCTCCAGCGCGAACCGGCCCTCGGCGTCGGTCCTGCCCACCGACCCCGGCCCGGGATTGATCTTCCCTTCGCCGAACTCCATGCCGATCGGCTGGAAGACCACGTACGCCCCGGGCACGGCCTTGCCGTCGAGCGTGACCTGGCCCGCGACGGGCACCACCTCGTACTCCGGTCCGCCGCAGCCGGCCATCAGGGTCAGGCCCGCAACAAGCACGCCGGCGAGAAGTGGGAACGGGCAAGACCGTCTGTATTGCGGGCGGGATGGCATAGGAAGCACCGTCATCGCGGGAGAGGGATCGAACGGGGACACGTCTCGAACGACCGCTTGCGCGCCCCCGGGGGCCGGCGCGGTCTCTACGGCAGCTCCACGGCGGGCTCGCCGCCGGCGATCGTGGCCGCGGCGCCGAAGACCGCCATGTCGATCGCCGAGGAGACGAACCGCACGGAGCCGTCGCAGAGCACGAACTGGAGACCGCCCGGGTGGAAGCTGCCCCAGCCTCGCTTGCACGGGTTGGCGTCGCCCAGCTCGCAGCAGCGGTCGTAATCGACCAGCAGGGTGCGGCTTTCCGGGTAGGCGCACGAGGCGTTGTACGAGGTGTAGGTGTAGGCCCAGAACGTGCGCCGGCTCTGATGGGTATGCGTGGTCATCTCGCCCACCATCAGCGTGTTCGACGAGCCGTCCTTGATGTCCGCGAAGGTCTCGGTGCGGAGCGGCCTCTTCACGTTGTGGCTGGCCACGTTGTGCATGACGCCCCGGTAGCGCTTGGGCAGCGACTGGTTCTGATCGCCGTCCCACCAGGCGCCGGGGTTGTCGCTGTAGCCGGTCACGCAGCGGTACGAGCCGCGGCGATACTCGAGGCTGTCGCCCCACGTGCCGCCCGGCCCGCTCTCCGGCACGTCCAACTGGCGCACGCCTTCCTCGGTGGGACAACAGTAGATCGGCACCAAGGCCTCGCGGACCTCCTTGTTCACGGGGTCCTCGTTAAAGGCGTTGCGGTCGTACATGTTGTACAGGCCCTCCTGCTCCAGAAAGGGCAGGATGGAAATCGCCCAACTGATCTGGCTCTTCGTGGCGCAGCACGGCCCCTCGGTGATGCCGCCGGGCGGAAACGAGCCGATCTGCTCCTCGTAGTTGAGCACCGCCAGGCCGATCTGCTTGAGGTTGTTGCCGCAGGTGATGCGGCGCGCCGCTTCGCGGGCTGACTGCACGGCCGGCAGCAACAGCGAGATGAGGATGCCGATGATCACGATCACCACCAGCAATTCAACGAGCGTGAAGCCCGGCTTCCGCGGCCGACCCATGACTGAAGCCTCCGGCGTTTCGGCGCGGTCCGAAAGGCTGCCGGCCAGCGCCGGTCGCCGCAGGTGGACCTTGAAGAGACAACGATGAGCGCGATGGTGATTTTACCAGAAGCCGCGCGGGGGATGCAATCGTTTCGGGACGGGCTCGCCGGCGGAAGCGTAAGGCATGCCTGGACCGCTTGCGAGGCGGATCGCGCCCCCCGCCCCGCGTACCCTCCCTTGCGGGGGGCGGCCCTCTTCCTTGACCTGCCCGAGACGTCTCGCGCAATCCGGCCCGCCGCTCCCTCTGGCAGCGCCTCGCTCACGCGACTAGGATGACCGGGTGCGTGACGTCGCCGCCCGGGAAGCGTCCTCAAGTGCGGAGGATTCCCGAAGCGGCGTGGTGCGTCCCCTCGTCTTGTCTCGTTTCGGAGAGGAGGTTTGGCATGGGCAGGTACTTGTCCCGGTTGGCCGCGTCGGCGGCCGCAGTGCTTCTTGCCTCGTCGGTCGCCGCGGCCCAGCCCGGCGACCAGGGGCAGGATGTGGAGCAGCTCCGCAAGCAGATCCGCCAGCTTCAGGAGAAGCTGCTCGACATGGAGGACACCGCGGCGGCCGGCCGCGTGACGCAGATCGGCGGCACCCGACCGCGACTCCGCGAGCCCGAGCTGGTCGTGCGGATCTACGACCTGGGCGACCTGTTCACCATGGCGCCGCCGTACGACGCCAAATTCACCAGCGACCTGAAGGCCGAGGAGCAGCCGGTCTTTCCGCGGCCCTCGGTCGAGCGCGTGGGCGGGCCCGGCGGCATGGGAGGCATGGGGGGCGGGTTCTTCAGCGTGCCCGAGGGCCGCGCAACCGAAGGCGCCTTCCTGCCCGCCCCGTCGCGCGGGGCCCTGTTCCAGCACTCCGACATCCAGCTCGGCGCGGGCCGCGCGTCGATCGACGACCTGATCGAGACCGTCACCCGCACCATCTCACCGGCCATCTGGGACGACGTGGGCGGGCCGGCCTCGATCTCCAGCATCGGCACCTCGCTGATCGTCTCGGCCGACGTGGAGACGCACGACCAGATCGACGCCCTGTTGAACCTCTTCCGCGAGCGCTGGGGCACGCTCCGCACGATCTCCGTGCGCGCGTACTGGATCTACCTCAACGACGCGGAGCTGGGCGCCCTGCTGGCCGACGCCAAGGTCGCGGCCGGCGAGCAGCCGGCCTTCGGACTGGTGGACCCGCCTTCCTGGCAGAAGAAGCTGGAGGAGCTGGCCGCCGCGGACGACGCCCGGGCCACTGGCTACCGCGCCGTGCTCACCTGCTACAACGGGCAGACCGTGTACGCGATCTCGGGCGGGCAGCGCCTCGCCGTCACCCAGATCGAGCCGGTGGTGCTCAAGGGTGAGAAGGACGGGCCCAGCGGACCGGTGGCCTATCGGCCGGAGCTGTCGGTCATCCACGAGGGGGCCGCGCTTCAGGTCACGCCCATCGCCAGCAACACGGGCAAGTTCGTGGTGATCGACGTGCACAGCCGCGTGGTCGAGGCCCGCGAGCCGGCCAAGACCGAGGAGGAGGCGCCGAAGCCCGCGGCGGGAGGTTATGGGGGCATGGGAGGCCCGCCGATGCTGTTCCAGCCGCCGCCGGCCAACGTGGTCGCCGCGATCGACCGCCTGAACCTCGCCGTGCAGCGGTTTTCGACCACGGTCCGCCTGCCCGTCGATCGGCCCATGCTCGTCGGCGGGATGACGTACCAGGGCCGGCGCAGCGCGACGGACAGGACGCTGTACGTGTTCCTGAAGGTCTCGGTGCAGGAGCTCCGCGACGACACGGAAGCCGGATCCGTGGAAGCCGGCGCGACGTCCCCAAAGGGCAAGCGGCCGGCGCCCGGGCCGAAGCCTGAGGAGTAGTCGTTCGACCGCCCCCCGCAGACTTCCGAAGTCTCGGCGACTTCGGAAGTCTGGTGTTAATACATTGGCTCTAGCGCGTCGCCACGCCGTCGGCGGGGAGCGGCTTCTGGGCCTCGACCACGAGCGCGTCGAGGAAGCGCTTGGCGACCGCGTACTCGCTGGGCGGAAGCTCGCGGACCTTCCCTTTCAGCCGGGCCTTCATCACGCCGACCGCGGCGCGGACCTCCGCGCTGACGAACGTCCCGTTGCGCACGCGCTGGCTGAACAGGCCGTCGAGCAGCAGGCGGTCTTCGAGGAACTCGTCGCGGGTGAGGACGGGCGGCCACAGGACGCGTCCGGCCACGGGCTCCACGACCGGCCCGGCGGGCTGCGGGGCCTGGTGGCCAGGGGGCGCGGCCCGACGCGGCTTCTTCGGCTTGTCCCCGCCTCGCAGGGCCTCCCCGTAGGCGTCGTTGAGCTGCCGTTTCTGGTAGAAGACGTTAGCCCCCTTGGCCAGGTTATCCAGCGCCTGGGAGCGCGAGAACTCCAGGAGCTGCTGGGCTTCGGCGTTGGTCATCATGGCCTGGGATTGGGCCTGGAGGACGTGGGCGCGGGCAAGCTCCAGGTCGGCCGTGGCCAGCCCCAGCTCCGCGTAACCCCGCAACTGGCTGGAGAGGGCCGGCTCGCGCGCGTACCCCAGCCGGTACGAGGGGCGGTAGAAGCTCGGCGTGGGGAGCGGCGAGAGACGGATGTTGACGTTGGGCGGGGGGGCCGGCTTGGGGGCTCCGGGCGGAGGAGCCGCCCGGCAGTTCCCGCGGCTCCCGAAGATCGAGGCGAGGCCGACCGCGCAGGCCAGCAGGATTGCGAAGGATCGGAGGATGTCGTTCATCGCAGTGGTTTCCTTGGGAATAGGCGGAGGCGTTCGTTCTAGCGCGTTCAGGTCATCGGCTGGCCACGCCTTGCGGACGCGGCGGGAATCGGGCCTCGTAGGACAGGCTGTCGATGAACCGCCTGGCCTGCATGTACTCGCCTGCCGAGATCTCGTCGATCTTGTCCTTCAGCTCGCCGCGCAAGCGCTGCACCGCGTCCTGGACCTGCGGGTAGAATTCGGTCGTGTCGGTCTGGTTCGACCGGCTCCGATGGGCGAACAGCGAGTCAAGCTCGATCCGCTCCTCGACGAACTCCTCCTGCTGGAGCAGCTCGGGCCACTGGATCGTTCCCCGCAGCGGTTCGAGTTCGTCGTTGGCGGGGCGCTCCGGGGTTTCCATCTGGCTGTAGCGCACGTAGTCCTCGGGCTTGCCGCGCTCGCGGGGCTTCTTGAGCGAGTGGTAAGCGTCGTGCATGGCCTTGCGCTCGAAGTAGATGCTGGCCGCCTTCAGGTCGTTGTCCAGCGCCATCGAGGCGGTCTGCTGGCGCGTATGGATCGTCTTGGCCGCGGCGAGATTCGCCTCGGCCTGCGCGCGAATCCTCGCGGCGCGGGCTTGCAGCATGGCGGCCTGCGCCCGCACCATCTCGGCCTGCCCACGCAAATAGCTGGACATCGCCGGTTCGGGCGGATAGCGATCGTCGTAGTTCACCGCGCGGGCGCTTGCGGCCAGGACGGCCAGCAGCGCGACGAGGCTGCCCAGCCAGGCCAGGCTGGGGACGTGGGGATTGATCCTTTCCATGATGTTCCTCCTCTTGACTCGGGACGCAGCGGGAGCGGTACGGGTGGGGAGCCGAAACGATCGTCCGGAGCGGGATCACTCCCGCCAAGGGTGAAGGGCTCGCGGTCCGCCCGCTGGCTTCGGCCCGCGGGACAACGACCCAGGCAACCGACTCGGCAGGCCGCCATGAGGATCCGGCCTTCCAGAGCGCGAGCCCCGGTTCGGGGTGGGGGCCCCTTGTGCAGGGGTCAAAGGTGGGAGGGGCCGGCACTCGCCGGCCCCGCGCACGTACATCGTACGTCGGTTCCACAAGTTACCCCCTCCGCCACCCCGCGGCCATACGCGACCTACCCCCAATCGACAGGCCAGCGGGGTCTCGGACACGCTAACCTATTTGAGAATATAGGTTTGCAAGAAGTGTTAGAAATCGCCCAGCACGGCTTGAGGCGTAGCAGTAAACGTTCGGCAGCCCGTACGATTTTTGAGTAGACTGGTGGATGGTCGGAGCAGCGCGGCTGGAGAAGCCTGGGCCGGGCCCCCGCTGGGAGAGCGCGCCGCGCGGTCCCCGGCCCCGGCATCGCGGGCTCGAACCACGCGAGCACCTCGG
>CAYSUS010000134.1:0-17360 GCA_964434165.1 uncultured Pirellulales bacterium | reverse complement strand
TCCGCAAGCGGACCGACGCCCTGGACAGCCTGGGCAATACCACGGCAGCCACGGGCAAGGGGTTTGCCATCGGCTCGGCCGCGCTGACCGCCCTGGCCCTGCTGGCCGCCTACGTCGAGGAGGTCCGCATCGGCTTCGAGCGTTGGGGCGAATCGGCCCTGGAGTCGGTCGAGCCGGGCTACTACAAGATCAACGAGAAGTTCGTGGCCCACGTCGAGCCGCCCGAGGGCGACGCCACCAAGAACACGGTCCACACCTACCTGGCGTTCCCGGACGACGTGCGCAAGCTCCGCCTGCCCCCGGCCGTGACCAAGGAGATCTTCCCGCCCCAGGAGGCGAAGGGGGAGAAACGGTGGACGGACATCTCCACCTCGGGCGGGCCGGCCCGGGTGCCCGACGTCTTCTTTGCCACGGAGAAGGACGAGCACGGCGACGAGATCCTCCGCTTCCAGCCCCAGGACGCGTCGGCGGCCGCCGCCCTGGTGGCCGTGGAGGCGGCGACCATGCCGGACTTCATGCGCTACTACGAAGCCAACCTGATGAACCCCAAGGTCCTGGTGGGCGTGTTCCTCGGGGCCATGGCCACGTTCGTGTTCTGCTCGCTGACCATGAAGGCCGTGGGCCGCGCGGCGTTCGGCATGGTCGAGGAGGTCCGCCGCCAGTTCCGCGAGAAGCCCGGCATCATGGACGGCACGGAGAAGCCCGACTACGAGGAGCCCGTGCGAATCAGTACCGGGGCGGCCCAGAAGGAGATGATCGTTCCCTCGCTCCTGGGCCTCCTCATGCCCATCATCGCCGGGCTGCTGCTGGGCGTGGCCGGCGTGTTGGGCCTGTTGGTCGGGGCCCTGACGTGCGGGTTCTGCGTGGCCGTGTTCATGGCCAACGCGGGCGGCACGTGGGACAACGCCAAAAAGTACATCGAGGCCGGCGCCCACGGCGGCAAGGGGACCGACGCCCACAAGGCCGCCGTGGTCGGCGACACCGTGGGCGATCCGTTCAAGGACACCAGCGGCCCAAGCCTGAACATCCTCATCAAGCTGATGAGTATGGTCAGCGTGGTCGCGGCCGGGCTGATCGTCCGCTACAGCCTCGTGGCGATGGGGATATTCTAAGACCTCCCCCCGGTCGGGTCCGGGAGAGGGTTGCGGCGCGGTCGGCTGAGCGTGCCGCCTGTCGAGCTACGCACAGGGTCGAGGGCCTTCGCGGCTCTCGGCCCTCTTTTCTGCCTCCGTTGCGGGGGTGCCAAACGGCGTCCGGCACGCGGCCGGTTGGCCGATTTCAAATCATAAGCCGCTATTTTCCAACACCTTCCGTCCGGGCTCTTCAGAGCGTGCGCGGACTTTTGGTCATCAGAAGCGAGTTTTTCCAGGTCGCGCCCTCCTCGCGGGGAATCCACTCTGTGGAGGGGAAGATGGCGGCGGCCGCCGGCTGACAGAGTGAGGTGGCGACTGAGGGAGGCGTCGAAGTGCACCACGGAGGCACGGAGGGCAAGGAGAAGGAAGGGTTTTGGGGCAAGATAGATGCATCGGCGGTTTGGGTGGAGTTGGGGTCATGTGTTGTCCTTCGCGCGTTCGGGCCTGTCGGGGGCGCCCTGCGGCGAAGGGGATCGCGCGGGCTGAGCGGGGCGCGCGGCATCTCCAACCGTTGACCGTAGCATCCGGCTCGCGCGCGTTCCAGGGGCGATTTCTGGGCCATATCCTGGCCGCGGGGGAGTCGGTCCCGGACCGGCCCCCGTCGAAGGCGAAGGCGTGGCGACCGGGGGCCGCGCCAGGAGGATTCCAGCGACAAGCAGAGCGTGGGCAAGACCTGTTTTTGCCAGTCGCGGCCTCGCTGGCCGATGGCCCGCGTGGAGAACTGCCCTGGCCGCGGGTGGCCCGTTTGGCTACCCTACTGACCCCGAATCGGCTTTGGCGGGTTGAGTGACGCTGCGCCGGCTCTGCCCGGACCGCGCGGGATCGGCGGCCGCGGCGGGGCGATGCCTGTTGAGCGGGTTGCCACGATGTTCAAACGGTTCGTGCCCCTTGCCGCGCTTCTTGGGCTGGGGGGATGGTACGTGTACACGCACTACGACATCCGCGGGCTGGACTTCCTCGAAGGGACGTCCGACGCCCGGCCCACCGCCGCCGGCGCGGCTGAAGGCGAGGCCCGGCTGCCCCCGCCGGATCGCGAGCGCCAGACGATCCGCATCGCCAGCTTCAACGCCGGTCCGCTGGACCGCAGCAAACTGGCCAATCGGCTGGTCGCGGGCCACCTGGTGCGCACGATCCGCCAATTCGACGCGATCGGCCTGCAGGACATCCGCGCGGACGGGCCGGCCTTGCTCGGGGAGCTGCTCGAGCAGGTCAACGCCGACGGGCGCCATTATGCGATGGCCTCGACGCCGTCGCGCGCGAGGGTCCGCGGCGAGCCCATGTGCGCGGTGCTGTTCGACAAGGCCGTGCTCCAGATCGATCCCAGCACCGTGTGTCTGGTCGAGGACCCGGCGGGGCGGTTGCGGCATCGGCCCCTGGTGGCCGCCTTCCGTGCGCGGGGGCCGGAGCCGAGCACGGCGTTCACCTTCACGCTGATCAATGCCTGGACCAGCCCCGACCGCGCCGCCCAGGAGCTGGACTTCATGGACGACGTGTTTCGCGCGGTGCGCGACGACGGGCGCAACGAGGACGACATCATCCTGCTGGGGAGCCTCTACGCCGACGCGCGGCGGCTGGAGCACTGGTACCATTACCTCAACCTCGCCGCGGCGATCAATAGCACCCCGACCACGACGCGCGGCACGCACGTGGCCGACAACCTGGTATTCGACCGCCGGGCGACGATCGAGTACACTGGCCGGGCCGAGGTGTTCGACCTGATGGCCGAGCTGGAGCTCACCGCGGAGCAGGCCCTGGAGGTCTCGGAGCACCGGCCGGTGTGGGCCGAGTTCAGCGTCTATGAAGGCGGTCCGGAAAGCCGCTTCGCCGGAGCGATCATCCCGGCGCATTAGCGGACAACGCGCGGCTTCGCCGCACCTGGAGGCCGCCCGCTGCCTGCGGGCCGAGCCATGACCGAGCTATCGTCCCGTTTCGTCCAGGCCGTCGAGCTCGCCCTCCAGTGGCACGGCGGGCAGCGGCGCAAGGTTTCGGGCGGACCGTACGTGGCGCACCTGCTTCGCGTGGCCGCAATCGTCCTGGAGCACGGGGCCGACGAGGACGAAGCGATCGCGGCCCTGTTGCACGATGCCGTGGAAGACCAGGGGGGCGCGGCCGCGGGCGAGGAGATCCGCCGGCGATTCGGCGATCGCGTGGCGGCCATCGTCTCTGGATGCAGCGACACGGACCAGACGCCCAAGCCGCCGTGGCGGGCCCGCAAGGAGGCGCACGTCGCGCAACTGGCCGCCGCGCCCGCCTCGGTCCGCCTCGTGGTGGCCGCCGACAAGCTGGACAACGCCCGGGCCCTGCTCGACGACCGCCTCGCGCTGGGCGAGTCCGTTTGGGGGCACTTCCGCGGCGGGCGGGAGGGGACGCTGTGGTACTACCGGGCCGTGGTCGCAGCGCTCGAGAAGGCCGGCTCCAACGCCCTCGTGGAGCAGCTCGACCGCGTGGTCGGGCAGCTCGCGGAGGCGGCCGGACGCCGCTAACACCGAATCGCCGCCCATGTCCCTCTTCGACGCCGCCGAAAACGCCAACCGCGATCGCGCCCTGCCCCTGGCCGCGCGCATGCGCCCGCGCACGCTCGAGGAGTTCGCGGGGCAGACACACTTCCTGGGCGAAGGCAAGCTCCTCCGTCGGCTCTTGAAGGCCGACCGCCTCGGCTCGGTGATCTTCTACGGCCCGCCGGGCAGCGGCAAGACCACGCTGGCCCGGCTGCTCGCCGGCGCCACCGAGAGCCACTTCGTTCAGCTCAGCGCGGTAACCAGCGGCGTGAAGGACCTCCGCGAGGTGCTCGCCGCCGCGCACGACCGGCTGGCCGCCGAGGGACGCCGCACCGTGCTGTTCATCGACGAGATCCACCGCTTCAACCGGGCGCAGCAGGACGTCCTCCTGCCCGAGGTCGAGGAGGGCGTGGTGATCCTCGTCGGCGCGACCACGGAGAACCCGTTCTTCGCCATCAACAGCCCGCTGGTCAGCCGCAGCCGCGTGTTCCAGTTCCAGCCCCTTTCCATGGACGACATCAAGGCGCTATTGCGGCGGGCGATGTCCGACGAAGAGCGCGGCCTCGGCCGTCACGAAGTCCGCATGCACGACGACGCCCTGGACTTCCTCGCCGAGACGAGCGATGGCGATGCACGGCGCGCGCTCTCGGCCCTGGAGGTGGGCGTGCTCTCCAGTGACGAGCGGCCCGTGGAGTTCACGCGCGAGCTTGCCGAGGAGTCGGTCCAGCGCAAGGCGATCCAGTACGACCGGCAGGGCGATGCGCACTACGACACGATCAGCGCGCTGATCAAGAGCATCCGCGGCAGCGATCCCGACGCGGCCATTTACTGGCTCGCCCGGATGCTCGAAGGGGGCGAGGACGTGCGGTTCCTCTGCCGCCGGATCGTGATCCTGGCCAGCGAGGACGTCGGCAACGCCGACCCACACGCACTGCCCCTGGCCGTGGCCGCCGCGCAGGCCTGCGAGCAGGTGGGGCTGCCCGAGTGCCAGCTCACGCTCGCGCAGGCCGTGACCTACCTGGCCTGCGCGCCCAAGTCGAACGCGGCCACGCTGGCCATCGGCGAGGCCCGCCGCGACGTGCGCGAGGGCCGCATCCTGCCCGTGCCCGTCCATCTCCGCGACAGCCACTACGCCGGCGCCCAGCGCCTGGGGCACGGCGAGGACTACCAGTACGCCCACGACCACCCCGACGGGATCGCCGCCCAGGACTACCTCGGCATAGAGCGGACGTACTATCGGCCGACCGACCGGGGCTTCGAGGAGGAGATCGCCCGGCGCTTGGCAGCAATCCGCGCGCGGCTGCGCGGGGAGTAGGCCACGGAGCTGCTCCAGGCCCTTGGGGGCGCAAGCCGATAGGCAGGGGCGCAAGCCCGTGGACGCGCTCCAGCGACCAACGGGAGCGGCTTCCTTGCCTGGGTGCGGCAGCACCGATTCGGCGGGCGGCCCTGCCGCGATTACGACGCGCGGCGGCGGAGAATCCAGCCCAGCGGCCCCAGCACCGGGGCGAAGAGGGCCCACACGGCGGCCAGCAGGGTCAGCGCGAGGCCGAGGAGGATCGGCCCGTAGAGCCAGGCCGGCATCTCGAAGAGCCGGGCGACGATCTCGCCCTGCCCGAGGGCGGCTTCGAGTCGCCAGCGCACGCTCCACAGCGAACAGGCCACCGCCACGGTGGTGGTCGCGACGAGCAGCCCGCGCAGCCCGAACTGCCAACGGCCGCGCGCGATCCGGTTTACCGCGAAGAACGAGGACAGAACCACCAGGCCGGCAAGACCCCAATTGGTCCACCGCGCCCGATGCGAATCGCGAATCGTCTCCCGCGCGACCACCGGCGCGCGATTGGCCGGCGCGGCGAAGACCATCTTCTGCACCCAGTATTCGCGATAGCGCAGCGGCCAGCCGTAGGAGAAGCCCTCCAGCGAGATCGTGAAGTTGCCCAGGGCCGAGATGCGGCGCATGGCCGGACCGTACGAGCCGGGCGGCGGGGCCACGCTGAAAGAGACGCTCTGGCCCTCGTACGGATCGAAGTTGTGCCGGTCGGCTGCGACCAGCGCGCTCCCGACCGTCCCCGCCACCAGAAGCGCGATCCAGCCCGGCGCGTACCACGGACGCAGTCGCCGGCGCGGCGAGGTACCGTTCGGCTGGAGCACCCGGACGTGCGGGGACGCGTCGGCGGTGGAAGGCGGCGAACTCATACGTTGCTGGTCCCCGACTTCCGAAGTCTCGGAGACTCCGGAAGTCTTGCGCGATAAGGCCCCTTCCAGTCTTTCCCGCGAAACGCCCCAGGGCCACCCCCCGATATGTCTGCCCACGCGAAGGATCGACGACGACCGGCGCCCGAGCGATCCCGCGGTCCGGGCCGCCCCTTTGGGCCCCGGCTTCCTGCCTGCGGCGCTTGCTTCCGCCTCGGGCCCCGACTAGATTGGTGACGGCTTTGCGCAGACGTGCAACGCAACCTCACCCTCCCAGGAGCAAGCTGATGATGTGCAGACGACTGATCGCCGCGCTGGGCGCGTGGCTGGTGCTGGCCGTGGCCGCCGTGGCCGCCGAGCCCGGGTTGAAAGCCCTCATCGTGGACGGCCAGAACGGGCACAAGTGCTGGCCCGAGACCACGAAGATGATCAAGGCCCAACTCGAGGAGACGGGCCTGTTCAAGGTGGACGTGGCCACCGCGCCGGCGAAGGGCAAGGACATGAGCGGCTTCAAGCCGGAGTTCTGCGACTACGACGTGGTGATCAGCAACTACCAGGGGGACGAGTGGCCCGAGGAGACCAAAAAGGCGATCCTCGACTACGTCAAGGGCGGCGGCGGACTGGTGATCTATCACTTCGCCTGCGCGGCCTTCCCCAAGTGGGAAGCGTGGAACAGGATGATCGGGCTGGGCGGCTGGGGCGGCCGCAACGAGAAGCACGGCCCCTACGTGCGCTGGAAGGACGGCAAGATGGTCCTGGACAACTCGCCGGGCCGGGGCGGCGGCCACGGGCCCTCGCAGGAGTTCGCCCTGGACGTCCGCTGCCCGGACCACCCCATCATGAAGGGCCTGCCCGCCCGGTTCGCCCACGTCGAGGACGAGCTCTACGGCTGGCTCCGTGGCCCGGCCGAGAACCTCACCGTGCTGGCCACGGCCTTCGCGCCCAAGTCCAAGGGCGGCTCCGACGAGCACGAGCCGCTGCTGTTCACCGTCAAGTACGGCGAGGGGCGCGTGTTCCAGAACGCCCTGGGGCATTCGCCTGAGCAGCTCAAGAGCGTGGCGTTCATCGTCACCATGCAGCGGGGCTGTGAGTGGGCGGCCACCGGGAAGGTCACCCAGAAGGTGCCGGGCGACTTCCCGGGCGCGGACAAGCCCAGCGTGCGCGAGTAGGGCGAGCCGAGGCGTGGATTTCCGAAGTCTGGGGGACTTCAAAACTGCGGCGCCAGCAAGCCCTCCCGCCGACGTCCCTTAAAGCGTCCACCCCTCCCGATAAGGCGGATCGACAAACCGGTTCGCCTCATCGCAGTTGGTAAACCGCATCGTCTCGGCGTCCCACGCGAGCTTCACGCCGGGCAGCTTGATGGCGATCACGCCGAGCATGGCGATCTCCGACAGCGGCGCGCCGTAGGAGAAATCGCTGCCCGACTTCTTGCCCTCGCGGATGGCGTGGAGCCAGTCCTGCTGATGGCCGCCGACGCGGGGGATGGTCGGCTCGGGCCGCTCGTACTGCTGCATCCTGGCCTCGGGGATGATCCGCACGCCGCCGGCCCCGTGCGAGCCGTGCATGATGGTGCCCCTATCGCCGATCACTACGGCGCCGGTCGAGACGGGCTTGCGGTCCTTCTCCAGGGCCTCGGGCCGGGGGATGCTCTCGGTGCCGCTGTACCAGTGCATGGTCACCGGGCCGCGCTTGCCCTTGGCGGGGAACTCGTAAGTGATGATCTCGCCGCGCGGGAAGGCGTCGCCCTGGGTCTTGGGATCGTAGTCCTTGACCTGGGCAACGATCGTTTTGGGCGCGCCGAGGTCGAGGGCCCAGAACACCGGATCGACCACGTGGCAGGTCCAGTCGCCCACCGTGCCGTTGCCGAAGGGGACCCAGCCCCGCCACTTGCCGGGCAGGTAGGCCGGATGGTACGGACGCTCCCGGGCCGGGCCGAGCCACTGGTCCCAGTCCAGCTCCTTGGGCACCGCGTGCTTCTCCTTCAAACTCGACAGGGCTCCCAGGGCCGAGTTGACCGCGCTGCACCCGGCGTGCACGGTGTGGACCTCGCCGATCGCCCCGTCCCAGATCCACTCGCAGAACGAGCGGATCGCCCCGGAGGAATGCCCCTGGTTGCCCAACTGGGTGACCACGTCGTGCTGTTTCGCGGCCTTCTGCAGCGCGCGGCACTCATAGACCGAGTGGGCCAGGGGCTTCTCGCAGTACACGTGCTTGCCGCGACGTATGGCGGCCATGGCGGCCACGGCGTGGAAGTGGTCGGGCGTGGCCACGACGACCGCGTCGATGCCCTTCTCCATCGCGTCGAACATCTTGCGGAAGTCGCGGAACCGCTTCGCGCGCGGATACTCCTGGTACGTCTGGGCGGCGCGGCGGTCGTCCACGTCGCACAAGGCGACGATGTCCTGGCCCCGCACGTTCCTGAGGTCGTTGCGCCCCATTCCCCCCACGCCGATCCCCGCGACGCGGATCTTGTCGTTCGGGGCGGTCTGGCCGCTTTGGGCCAGGACGTGCCGGGGGACGATGGTCGCGGCCGCGGCCGCCGCGGAACCGAGGAAGGCGCGGCGGGATAAGGCAGATCGTCTCATGGAAACCTCCGAGGGGATGACAAACGCACGGCGCACGCGCGAGCGGAGCATGGGGGTGAAGGCTAACGCGGCCGGACGGGGAAGTCAAGAATCGGCACGCTCCGCGAGCCGGCCGACGATTGCCAGCGCGACGAGCGCCGTGCTAAGCTCAAGGGCCGTGCACGTTCCTGGGAGGGACAAAGGGTCGGGACCCTCTTGTGCGAAGCACCCTTCGGGCCGCTTGGGCGAAAAGGCCCCGTCCCCTTTTCCCCGGCAGTCACGCAACGCGAGTTCGGGGCGACCAGGGGCCGCCGCGGCGCCCGCCTCCAATCCACATCCGAAGCAACAGCATCGTTTTCCCGGAGCCACCCCCCATCATGAAGAAACAAGACCACCGCAGCGCCTCCTGCGTCTCCCGCCGCCAGTTCCTCAAGGGCTCGTCCCTGGCCGTGGCCGGCGCGGTGACCGCGGCGCAGGTTCCCTTCGTGCATTCGGCCTACGGGGCCGAGGACCTCGAGATCCGCATCGGCCTGATCGGATGCGGCGGGCGCGGCACCGGGGCCCTCCTCGACGCGCTCGGCGCGGCCACCAAGGTCATCTATCCCTCGACGGGCTACCACACCGAGGACGTCGCGCCAGGGGCGGCCGTGCAGAAGAAAGGAATCAAGGTCGTGGCCCTGGCCGACCTGTTCCAGGACCGGCTCGACCTGTGCAACATGCAGCTCACCAAGCTGGGCATCGACGTGCCCGCGGAGATGTGCTTCACGGGCTTCGACGCCTACAAGAAGCTCCTGGCCATCGACGAGATCAACTACGTGATCCAGGCCACCTCGCCGCACTTCCGGCCCCTGCACCTGAAGGCCGCCGTCGAGGCCGGCAAGCACGTGTTCATCGAGAAGCCGGCCGCCGTGGACGTGCCCGGCGTGCGCACGATCTTGGAGGCCGGCGAGCTGGCCAGACAGAAGGGCCTGGGCATCGCCGCCGGCATCCAGCGCCGCCACATGCAGAACTACCGGGAGACGGTCAAGCGGATCCGCGACGGCGCGATCGGCGAGATCGTGTACGGCCGCTGCTACTGGAATGGCGGGGAGATCTGGATCATCCGGAAGCAGCCCCAGTGGAGCGACATGGAGTGGCAGTTGCGCAACTGGAACTATTTCACGTGGCTCTCCGGCGATCACTACGTGGAACAGCACGTCCACAACCTGGACATCATGAACTGGGTCCTCGGCGCGCACCCGGTCCGCGCCGTGGCCGCGGTCGGCGGGCGCCAGGTCCGCACCCAGCCGGTCCACGGGCACATCTACGACCACTTCGCCGTGGAGTACGAGTACCCCGGCGGCGTGCGCATGTTCAGCCAGGCCCGGCAGATCAACGGATGCGACAACAAGGTCGAGGAGACCGTCGTGGGCACCCTCGGCCACAGCAACTGCAAGGATCGCATCGACTCGACCACGGGCGACCGCTGGCGGTTCCGCGATCGCGTGACCAACCCCTACCAGCAGGAGCACGAGGACCTCATCGCCAGCATCCGCGAGGGCAAGCCCATGAACGCCGCGCAGGCCGTGGCCGAGAGCACGATGACCGGGGTCCTCGGGCGCGAGGCGGCCTACAGCGGCAAGGCGATCGCCTGGGACGACGCCATGAAGTCCGAAACCCGGCTGGGGCCGGACGAATACGTGCTGGGCCCCTACCCCACGCCCGAGGTGCCCATGCCCGGCCAGCACCGTTTCCTTTGAGGCGCAACCCGGCGCGCCGCACACGCCGGATCGCATGCTCGGGGGGGGCCGCCCGGCCCGGCGCCCCCCCGCCAACGTGATAGGCGTCCCTGCGTGCGGCTGGTACAATGCGGGCGTCGCACACGGCCCGCTTCGGAACTTCCTGTCTCCAGACACGGGGTGCCCTGATGCCAAGGAAGCTCACCGCCATCCATGGGACCGGCTCGATTGCTCTCGCAGGAGCTGCGGTTCTCGCGGCCGGCTTGATCCTGCAGTCCGACTCCCGCGGGTGGGCCGAGGAGTTGGGCACGGCCCTTCCTTCGGAGAACCTCCCCGCGCCCGAGGCGCCGCCCCAGTGGGACGATCCGAAGCGGGAGAAGATGGTGTCCGACCTGGAGCGGAAGCTGGGCCGCCTCAAGCCGGTCGGGGACGACAAGCGGAAGAGCCCCGACGACCTGTTCCTGATGGGAACCGCGGTCATCGACCCCCAGACCAAGCACGCCGACGTCCGGTTCATGGTGCAAACGGGGCAGCGGGCGACGAGCGAGTACATCGTCGATTTTGTCGCCGCCCACGCCGACACCACGGTCCACAAGTGGCAGGTCTTCGCGCGCTTCAAGGACCCGGGCGCGGCCGATCAGGCCCTGATGGCCGCGCGACAGCAGTACGACCAGATGGTCGCCTACCGCGAGCGCCTCAAGCGGATCTACAAGGTGCTCAGCACGCGGCGGTGCTGAGGCTAGGGCCCGCCGGCTGTGGTTCACAGCCATCCGCCCCCTCGATCGGCCGATTGCGCGCCCGCGCGTTGCTGCTACCAACAGCACGGCCGTGCGGGCCGGCATTGCCACCCGCCCGCTGTCGGGGTGAACCGATCCGAGAGTGTCTCGTGCCGGACCATCTCCAGTCAACGGCCCCCTTGGCGTGCCCTGCGGCACTAATGAGAAAAAGGGGGACGCAGCTGTTTTCCGGCATCCGGCAGAGCCCGACGCGTGCGCGAGGGACAACCTTCGCTGTGCGCTGCCGTGTGGGATGATGCCTGTCTTCTTCCTTCTTCCTTGCGGACGACGGGAATCGAGACTTCCCCCCCTTAGTTGGCACGCTCCGCGTGCCGTCCACCCCGGCTTCGAGTCGCCCGGCAAGCGATGCTTCCACACTCGGGCGCACGGCGATGAGACGAGGATGATGCCTGTCCTTTTGCCGTTCGGGAGACCCAAGCGACGGTAAACTGGACCCGTCCCCGTTTCTAACTCTCTCCCTTTCCGCAAAAACCGATAGGTTTTGTCTGCGCCAAGATGGCTTTGCGCCCTTACGTGAAGGTGTCAAACCGCTCCGACAGGGGAGATTGACACCTAGAACAGTGTGGATTACTTGTGGGCACGGGCGAAAGGACCAGTGACAGGTCATGCTTGATCCAACATCCGCCAGCTTCCTTGCCCGGTTGAGAGCCGGCTCCCCCGAAGCGTGGGAACGACTTGTGGATGTGTACAGCCCTGCGGTCTACGGGTGGTGCCGGAGGGCGGATCTTAAGCCCCCGGACGCGGCAGACGTGTTGCAGGAGGTCTTTCGCGCGGTCGCAAAGGGCGTGGCTGGGTTTCGGCCTGATTCGACCAGCGGCAGCTTCTATCGCTGGCTGAAGGCCATCGCCCGGTCAAAGATCTGCGACCACTACCGCCGGCAAGGCAACCAGCCTGTGGCCATGGGCGGAAGCGAAGCGCAGCAGCGGTTCCAGGATCTGCCAGCAGAACCGCCGCAGGACGATGAAGACCGAAGCTCACAAACGGGAGTGACGCATCGGGGGCTCGCGGTGATCCGGGCGGAGTTCGAGGAGCGGACCTGGCAGGCTTTCTGGCTGACTGCCGTAGAGGGGCAGTCGGGACCCGAGGCCGCCGCGCAACTGGGAATGAAGCCGGCCGCGGTGCGCCAGTGCAAGTGCCGCGTATTGCATCGGCTGCGTCAGGCCCTGGGCGACGTGGAGTGACCCGCCGGCTGGGCTCAGCGAATCGCGGGGCGAAAGTGGTGTCACACGCGTCCGTTCCATCCTATTGGAAGGAGGGACCGCCGATGAGTCACGGCCCATGTCCAAGCCGGGACCGGCTTCTCGCTTACGCGCTCGGCAAACTGCCGCAGCAGGAGTTCGAGTCGGTTTCCCGGCATGTGGCGGCCTGCCCCGAGTGCGAGAGCACCGTGGCAGGGCTCGACTCGGCGGAAGACACGCTCTTGGCAGGGCTCCGCGAGCGGCAACCGGCCCCCGACCCGGTGGTCGCAGAGCCCGAACTGAAACAAGCGGCTGATGCCGTCCGCAAGCTGGGCCAACCAGGCGCGACGGCCAGCACGGCACCGCTGGATCCCGCGCGTCGGCCGGCGCGGACGAGCCTGGGCCAGTACCGGCTCCTTTCGCGACTGGGCCAAGGCGGAATGGGCACCGTGTACAAGGCCCTTCACACCGACCTTCAGAAGTTGGTCGCCTTGAAGGTCCTGTCGCCGCATCTGGTTCAAGATCGCCAGGCGGTGGCCCGCTTCCGTCGCGAGATGAAGGCACTAGGTCGACTGGAACACCCGAATCTGGTCCGCGCCATGGACGCGGGGCAGGCCGAGGGACGGCATTTCCTCGTCATGGAGTACGTGGAGGGGCCGAGCCTCGCGCAGCTCGTCAGGCGTCTGGGGCGGTTGCCCGTGCCGGAGGCCTGCGAGCTGATCCGTCAAGCGGCCGCAGGGCTCCAGTATGCCCACGAGCAAGGGATGGTCCATCGCGACGTCAAACCGTCCAACCTGCTCCTCACGCGCGAGGGCAAGGTCAAAGTCCTCGACCTGGGCCTGGCCCTGCTCGCCTCGGAAGAGACCACTCGCGCCAAGGCCACCGACAGCGGCATGGCCTTGGGCACGGCCGATTACATCGCCCCGGAGCAAGTCAACGACAGCCACACCGTCGACATCCGAGCAGACATCTATAGCCTGGGGTGTACGCTTTATGAGCTACTCACCGGGCGAGCGCCGTTCGCCGGGCCCGAGTATGGCACGCGGCTCCAGCGCCTGATGGCGCACGTCAACCAGCCGGTCCCGCCAGCCCGGCAATTCCGTCCCGAGTTGCCGCGCGACCTTCTCACCACACTCGAGTGCATGCTGTCCAAGGCGCCCGAGGACCGCTATTGCCAGCCGCGCGAAGTGGCCGAGGCCTTGCGCCCGTTTTGCGCCGAAGCCCGGCCGGCGCGACTTCTGGATCAACGTGCGGCGGGCCCGGCGCCTTCGACCCCGTCCGCCCCACCCCCACTACCCACGGGAGGAGCCACGATGAACGCAACCAACCCCGGTTGGTACCTGGCCGGCGCGGGCAATCAGCGCCAAGGGCCGTTCACCACCGAGCAGATCATCCAGGCGTGGCAGGAAGGGCGCGTGCCCGAGGAGACCCCCTGCACGCGCCCGGGCATGAGCGGCTGGATGCCGCTTTACCAGTTGGAGCCATTCGCCACGGTGATCCGCGGCTCGTCCGTTCACGCCAAGAAGCGCGGCGGGCTGGGGAGAGTGGTTGTCGTGCTACTCTGCGCAGGTTGCCTGGGGGCTCTGGGGTTCTTCGGGTGGAAGGAGTACGAGAGGCGTTTTGGCCCATTGGTGGCCGCTGGAAACGGCGGAGGCGCGGGGCCGGCCAGCGAGATCACACCCGCCGCCTGGAAGACCCCTGAGCAGGCCCTGACGGTCATTCATAGCGAGACCACCGTCAGTACCCGCGTCGAGCTTTGCCAGACGTTTCTCCAGCAGTTCCCCCAGAGCCCGCAGGCGCCGGAAGTGATGACGATCGCCGTGCGCGACGCGCCTGAGGCGTTCCAGGGGGCCGAGGAGCCCGATGAGGCGGTGGTCGGTCGCGTGACGACCATGGCCCAGGAGCTGATCGACAAGCACGCCAAGCAAGAGGGCGCGTCGCAGGCCGTGTTCAAGCTGGTCAACTGGCTGGAGAAGGAGGCCAAGTACGAACAGGCCGCCAAGACCGCGGAGCGCTTGCAGCAGCAGTTCCGCAAGGGTGAGGCGGAGCTCGAGCCGGACGCCGCCATCGATCTTCCCAAGATCGTCGACCGGTGTTGGGATCAGCATATCGACAAGAAGTTGAAGGTCGTCACGATGGACAGCCCGAACATGGTGTATGCCCTGGCCGCGGACCCCCGCCGGTGTCATGTGGTCCAGGTCGCCAGCGCATGCAAGAGAGCGACCTTCCAGACCGAGGAGCTTGAGATACTGAAGGACTGGGTCCGCCGTGGCGGAATTCTGTGGGTGGACAACGATGTGTTGTCGGTCTTTGGATTGTCATACTACGGAGCTCATCCAAGCCGATACCGCGGTTGGCCCAACACAGTCTGCTCAGCGACGACCACTGGCGACATCTGCCCCATCTTGCAGGGCTGCTCAAAGGTGCTGATTCCCCCGGTCGGTGAAGGCTTCGGGCACTTGTCCGGGGACGGCCAAGTCGTGCATCTGCTCACTTCAGAAGGTACTAACCACTGGTCATTGGCGCGTTACGGCCGCGGTTGGATCAGCGACGTGAAGCCTGTCGACACCTCCAGCTACGACGGCGCGCGCTTCTGGCGCAACTTCCGCCGGTTCTGCTTGGGCGATATGCCTGCGTGGATCGACGTTTCTAAACCGGAGCCGAAGTCCGATTCGCCGCGCGCTGCCACGAAGACTCAGGATCGCAACGACACCTATGAGTCCCAGTCGCCTCCCAAGCCCACGGTTGACATCGTGCCACCCCCCGGCGCGGCGACCGGCTGCTCGGGCGGCACGATCGAATCGACGAAGGCGGAGCCCGTGGCGCCTTCGCCGGCAGTCCCTGAGCCGTCCCAGGAGCCGACGGTCGTGGCCTCGAAGCAGCAACTTGGTGAGGCGCTTGCCGCGAGCGACACGGCTGTGCTTTGGGTGCAACTGACGGCTGCTGAGACAAGCAAGACAGACCTGGCCGCATTGCGTGGTTGGGTCGAGCAAGGCGGCGTGCTTTGGCTGGATTCGGACTTGGCGAAGGAGTTCGGCTTTCCGCTGGCGTCCGCCCCTGGCGAGGAGAACAGCGGCAAGGCCCAAGTCCCGCCCAACGGCCACGTGGTGACCAAGGATCTCACCCCAGGTTCACCCGTCCTGTTCACTCTCGGCGAGGATCGGCAGCTCATTACGGGCAGGACCGACGAACTCCAAAAGGTAATGGCGCCGCTGTTGGGCTGGGACGCGTCGCGCACGCGGGTCTGGGTCGTCTGCGCCGTCAGGGCTTTGGACCAGGGCTGGGTTGTCTTTCGCCCCCGCCAGTTCAGCCCCCACGACGACCCCAGCCGCCAGTTCGCCGACAACTTGCGTGCATGGAGCTTCAGCGTCGCGCGGCCGGAGCCGTGATTGGCGGGAACAGGTCGTGACGTCGCTCTCACCCCTTGCAGAAGGAAACCGACCATGGAATCGCGACTTCGGGTGTTTGCGTGCTTGGCCCTGTTGGCGGTGCTCGCCGGATGCAAGGACGAGCCGGCTAGCAAGCCCGATAGCGAGGGCGTGCCGGCGAGCGAGCCCGATACCAAGGGTGCACCGACCGCGAAAGCGCCCGACACGCCGCGCCCTGGCAGCGACGGGATTGCGGCGGTGGTTCTCTGTCCCCGCCAGGCCGCGATGTCGGCGGCGCTGGCGCCCCTGATGGAAGACCGCGGCTTCGCCGATCGCGTGGTTGCCGCAGCCGAGCTCGATCCGCGCGACCTGGAATCGGTCACGTACACCCTCGTTCCTGCGGATTCGGGCGGCGGGGACATGCCCTTCGGCGTAACGAGTGTCTTCCGCTTCTCCAGGCCCCTCGACAGTGACCAGTGGGCGCGGAAGCTGGTAGGCGGCTTCCCGGAGAGCGAGCCCGAAGGGACCTGGCCAAAACGCAAGGACTACAAGGGTAGAGCCTACTACCTGGGCTATCCCGGAACTGGCGGACCCCGCCCCGGCCAAGCCGCCAGCGCGGTCGACAGGCAGACGGTCTTCCTGGCCACCAGCGAGGCGCGGCTTCAGGCCATGCTGTCGAAGCAGCGCGAAGACAGCCCGTTGAGCAAGCGGCTAAGCGCCTTGAAGGGCAAGGGAGAGCTTGTCTTCGTCGCCCTGCCCGATCAGGGGCGCGAGACGCTGGGATCGCTATCGGCGCTTGTCGAATCGCGAATGACGCAGGGGCCGAGAAACTTCCTGGCGTCGCAAGCCACCCCGATGATGGACAATTCCCGCGCGGTCACCGTGCGCCTGGACCTGGACGGCGAGAACCTGGTGGAAGCCGTGTTGGAAGGGAAGGGCGATCAGGCGGCCCGCAACATCGAGGCGGCGGTGCGCGACGTCCTGGGCCACTTGAAGCAGGCGGCGGAAGCCGGCCCGGCCCCGAACCAGTCGCCCGTCGCCCTCGCCCGGCAGTTGATCGACGGCACGCGCCTGTCGTGCCAAGGAAACGTTGTCACCTTGCGCGTGCCGCGGCCGGCTGACTTCGATCGTCAGCTTCAGGCGGCCGTTGCTGCGGCGATGCATCCTGGTAGGCCGGACCGCCCGCGCGGGCAGCCCCAGCGGGTGCGCGTGGTGGTAGAAACCAATTCCGACTGGTACGCCCTGAGTTTCTCGGACGACGTTCAGCTCGTGGACGTCGTGACCCCGCCGAAGTACCTCCAAGGGGAGAAGCCGGGTTGCCGCGCCGATGTTTGCGGCCCTGAGGACCGCTTTCGGCCACCACTGCCAGAGGATTGGAGCCCCGGGGTCCTCTGCGTCATCAAGAAGCCCGCCAACGATTTAAGCCCGTTCAAAGCCGAATTCAATGTGGCGCTCGCGCCCGCCTTGGACACGGGAACGGTTTCGATGCGTTTTGGCAAGGGCTGGGCGGGAGACGCAAAGACGTGGATCTACGACGCCAAGGGAAGGGAGGTGCTATCGCACGTCTCCGCCGGCCCCGGCGACCGATTCGGGGACTGGAACGAGAAGCCGCTGACGGTGGAGTCGTCGAAGCTGCTGCCCCAACCGGCCGGGGCGCGCGGGCACGCCCAGGGGCAAGATTGAAGATCTTCAGTGTGCAGAAACGGGGACGGGTCCAGTTGTTGACAAGTTGGGGCATATCTGCATGATGGGGACATGCCTGGAACAGCACGAGCGGCGCCGGGCGGGATGGTCTACCACGTCATCGATCGTGGCGTGGGGAGGCAGACGTTGTTCTTCGGCGACGATGACTACCTTGCGTTCGAGCGCGTCGTCGCCGACACGCTCGAAAAGCGGCCGATGCGGCTGTTGAGC
>CAYSUS010000133.1:0-17397 GCA_964434165.1 uncultured Pirellulales bacterium | reverse complement strand
ATGAAACCCCACAACCCTCCATAGGTTCCGCTAACTCTGAATCAGAACACTAGAGCCGCGCCCATGCGCTCGCGTGGCGGCGCAAGCGTGCCGTGCGCGGGCATTGGAGGCGCAGCAAACGGCGCGCGGAGCTTGCCTGCTACGGGAGCCGCCTACGAGACGTCCATCACGATCATCGCGGGGTTGATCTGTGCGGGGCGAAGGAACTCGCGGAGCTTCTCCGGGTCCGGCTCGCCGCCGCGGCCGTCCCAGAGCTGGTCGAAGACCTCCTCCCAGCGGCTCTCCTCGGCCGTGCGCAGGGCCTGCTCGCGGTATTTCGAGCGGAGCGGGGGGCTCAAAGCGAACTGCTCCATGGCATCGACCAGGGCGTCGGGCTTGCCGATATCGACGATCAGGCCCGACTGGTTGCGACGCACGATGTCGGCCGGGCCGCCGCGGTCGCTGACGATGGCCGGCAAGCCCGACGCGTGGGCCTCCAGCACGGCGTTGCCGAAGGTATCGGTCGTGGAGGGGAAGACGAGCACGTCGGAGCTGGCGTAGGCGGCGGCCAGGGCCGCGCCCTGGAGCACCCCGGTAAACGCCACGCCCGGGTCGTTTCGCGCCATGAGATCTTCGCGGTGGGGGCCGTCGCCGACCATGGCCAGCGAGGCGGAGACGCCGCGGGCGCGGAGCCGGCCGAAGGCGTCGAGCAACAGGGCGAGGTTCTTCTCCCGCGAGATGCGGCCCACGTAGAGGAACTTGAACTCGCCGTCCAGGCCGTAGCCGCTCCAGAAGGTCTCGTCCCGGCGCGAGGGGTGAAACGCCTCGGTATCCACGCCGCGCCCCAGCAGTCCGATCTTCTCGGCCTTGAAGCCGTTCTCGACCAGCACCTCGCGGTAGGCCTCGCTGGGGACGAGGATCGCGTCCATCTGGTCGTAAAACCAGTACATGAACTTCCAGGTGAGCTGCTCGAGGGCCTCGTCCTGCGTGGCGTAATAGACGTACTTGGGGAAGTCGGTGTGATAGACGCCCACGCTCCGCAGCCCCAGCAGTTTCACGGCGGCCAAAGCCGTCAGCCCCACGGGGCCGGGCGTGGAGATGATCACCTCGTTGAACCGCATCCGCTCCAGGTACTCGATGACCTCCAGGAAAGGCGGAAAGGAGAGGACCTGCGATTCGTACTCGGGGATGGTGAAGGTGCCGACGGGCTGGAAGCTCTTCAGGTCAACGCCGTCCGAGGGCGGACTGTCCAGGCTGGTGACCACGGTGAGCTTGCGTCCCTTGCGCCGCGCGGCCTTGGCGAAGTGGCGGATCGAGCGGCTGACGCCGTTCACGTCGGTGTAGGTGTCGGTGACCCACGCCTTGCGGTCGCTCCGCTGGCGGAGGTGGGCGGCCGCGGGGAAGTGCGAGGCCACGGCCTGCAGGAACGCCTCGTCCTTGTGTTGCGTCGAGAAGGCGGCCAGGTAGGGGGCCATGCTCATGGCGACCGGGCCCAGCGAGGCCACCGTCTGGAGGCTCTCGATCAGCCGCCCCTGGCGCACGTAGCGCTCGAAGGTGCGGAGGAACGTGTAGCTGAGCGTGTGGCCGATGCGGCAGGCGATCTGGAAGGTGCGGCGGTCGTCGTCGGGCGGAGAGACCGCGTCGCGCTTGCCGTCGCCGTCGAACAGCCGGCCGAACTCCTCGACGACCTCGCGCTCCACCTCGCCGAGCTTGCGCATCTGCCGGGCGCGGACGAAGTCGGTGGCCAGCCCGACGATCCGCTGGCTGATCCCGGCGGGGACCGGGGTCTCCGGGGCCGGCTCGAGCAGCTTGCGGAACAGCTCGCTGACGATGCTGCCCTTGCCGTCCGCCGCGCCGAGGAACCGGCTCTTGTAGTAACTCGACGCGATGTGGTACAGGCAGTGGCCCAGCATGATGCTGCTGCCCGGCTCGCCCCCGGCGGCGTGGTCGCCGCGGCGGAGGTGGGCGAGATACTCGTGGACGTCCTCGGCGTACGGCGTGAGCGTGTAGGCCCTGCCAGCGTACGCCCCGCTGTGATCGTCGCTGCCGCCGGTGAAGATCTTCTTCCACGGCTCCGGGCCGACCGGCTCGAGGTTGTGCCGGTCGGCGAGGCGCTCGATCATCTCGGGCGTGAGGTTCCCAAAGACCGCATCGACCATCTCCACGGGCCGCTCGTTGCGCACGCCGTTGATCAGCTCGAACCGCTTGAACAACAGCAGCAGCTTCTCCAGGTGGTCGATCCGCAGGCGGTCGTTGATGCGGAACAGCGGGTGGGTGACCGCGTGGAAGATGTCCTGCTCGGCCAGGTACTTCTGGAGGTCGTAGATGCTCCCGCGGAGCTCCTGGATGGCGGCGAACTGCGCCTCATTGATCCCACACGCCAGGCAGTGGATCTTGCAGCCGTCGTCCGGGAAGTAGGTCGTGATCTCGACGGAGATGAACGTGCCGGGCAGGTGCGCGATGTCCAACGCGCCGCGGATGCAGTTGTGGTCGGAGATGGTGACGAAGTCCATCCCCTTCTGCCGCGCCAGGCGGTAGATCTCCTGCGGCTCGACGAAGCACTCGGGGGCCCCGATGCGGCGGAGGAACCACTCGCTGGGACGATCGGAGTACTTGCTGTGTACGTGCAGGTCCGCCTTGGAGCGCGCGGACGACGAGAACAGCGGGGTCATCGCATCCCTCCGTGGAAGTCATGACGCCCTGTCCGAGCACGCAGCGGGATCGCAAGGGGTCGCATCAAGGAGCTACTCGTCAATCGAAGGCGCTGCGTCTCCTTCTGGGGTACTTTCCTTGTGAGAATCATTCATGCTGGTGGTGAAGGTCGTGCAAGCGGAAAGTTAAAAAACGGTTCAAATCGTATTACATTTGTATGCAATGGAGCCTGATTGAGGGATTCAAGCCAGCCGTTGCACGCTGTAAAGCGTTTGTAAATATGGGTTTGCACCGCGCCGTACCCGCGTGCCGAAGCCGGCGTGCCCGCCAGGGGCCGGACCCTGCCGGACGTGCCGGGGGTGTGGATTACCGAAGCGTTCGGACCTTCAGATCGCCGCGTCGCACCCCGGGAGGGCGGGGCGGCGCGCGGCGGAAACCGCGAGTTTGCTTGTCCTTGCGGTCTGACCTAGGCTTCCTTTAGGCGGCTGGGTCCCCGCCGGCGAGCCGGGTGCGCGGCGCGCGCCGCGCCCTTCGCCCTGGCGGCGGCATGTCCCCTTGACGACTCACTCGGGCTGACGCCCCGAAAGTGAAGCGCCATGGCCCTGCCCGGCCGCGTCCCGTCACCTTATCTGCACTGGTACGAGTTCTCGTGTCCGCCGAGTCGCTTCACGAACTTGCCGGCTGGGATGGCGTGTGCCGATCGCTTGCGCAGATCCGCACGGCCCACGAGGAGTTCGACCGCTTCTTCTGCGAGGTCTTCGAGGATCTGGACGCCCTGGCCGGCCAGATGGCCCAGCGTCATCGCGCGTGGCAGGCAGGCCGAAGCGAGGCGGAATCGGACCTCGAACAGCGCGCGGCCGAATTGGACCAGCAACGCGCGGCGCTGGTGACCCAGATCGAGCAGGTCCACCGGGCGTCCCATTCGTCTCCGGAGGAGTCCGACGCCGCGTCGCAGCGGATGGGCGAGCTGGCCGAGCTCCGTGCGGCCATCGAGCAGGACCGTTCGGCGCTGCACGCGGCCATGGACGCCGCGCAGGCCCAGGCCAGCGAGCTGGCCGACGTGGTGCGCGAGCTGGCCCAGGCCCGGGCGGCGCTGAGCGAGGCCCGTCAGGAGCTGCTCCGCCCCAGCGCGGAGGGGGGCGCGGCGCCCGTTGTGGGCGAGGCGGACGACGTCCTGCGCGAGCAGCTCCGGCAGGCCGAGCAGGAGCGCCAGGCCATGGAACAGGAGCGGGCCGTGCTGGAGACCGAGTTGGAGGCCGTGCGCAACCGGGCCGCCGAGATGGCGGAGATGCTCGCCCAGCAGAAGCGGCAGATGAGCGAGCAGCGCGATCAGTGGTCCGACGAGCTGCGGCGGATGCGCCAGATGCTTGAGGTGCTCAGCGGTCGGCTCGCCGACGTGGAGGCCGCGCCGCCGCAGGCCGCGGCATCGCGCCAGGCGACGCCGGAGTCGAACGGCGGGGCCGCGCCCGCGGCGCCGGGCCAGGCCGACGACGCCGTGCTCGATTCGGTGATGGCCCAGTTCCAGATGCTGCAGAAAGACCGCGCGCGGCGGCGCGAGAGGCCCGTCGAGGCCGGTCAAGTGGGATAACGGGTAAGGGAGAAGTGGCGGGGGTCCTCCAGGAGAACCGACGGTCATGGCTTCTGAAAGACGAAGCGTCGTGCTGTGGTCCACCATGCTTCTGGCGCTATGGAACGTCACCCTGGGGTGGCTGGTCCGGAGCATGTTCCTGGCCGGGGCGGGGGCATGCGGGCTGTGCTACGTGGTCATCCGCATGCTCTGGCGGCTGCGCCCGGAGGTCGCCCCGCCCTCGGCCCGCGAGCCCAACCTGGCCGTGCCGCCGGAGCCGGCCACGGTGCGCTTCCCGGCGCGGGAGAACGACCCGACGAGCCTGGTCCGGCAGATGCTGGCCCAGGGGCGTTACACGCTGCTGCTGCGCCCGCAGATCGCGGCGAGCCTTGTTGACGCGCAGTTCGCCGAGGCCCTGGACGCCCTGGAGAAGGCGATGGCCCTGGTCCCGGACGGCGAGGTCGTGCTGGGCCAGATCGACGAGGCCCTGGAGGACGGGCGCTTGGACGACGCGGAGATCGCCGCGAGTCGCGGCCGCGTGGTGGCCGTGCAGCGGTTCTTCCTCGACCGCCACCTGGTGACCAACCGCCAGTACTTCGAGTTCGTCGCCGCCGGGGGCTACGAGCAGGGGGCCCTGTGGGACGAGGCCGTGCTGCCGGCCGTGCTGGACTTCGTCGATTCGACGGGCCAGCCCGGGCCGAGGTCCTGGAAGGACGGCTGGTACTTGCCCGGCAGGGAGGACCATCCCGTCGTGGGCGTGAGCTGGTACGAGGCCTCGGCCTACGCGCGGTGGGTCGGCAAGCGGCTCCCCTCCGACGCCGAGTGGGTCAAGGCGGCGAGCTGGCCCGTCCAGGTCTCGGCCACCTCGCGGATGCAGCGCAAGTACCCCTGGGGCGACACGATGGACCGCCGCCGCGCCAACCTGTGGGGCTCGGGGCCGGGCACGACGGTTCCCGTCACCGAGAACGCCGAAGGGGTGAGCGTGGGCGGAGTCCGCCAGATGATCGGCAACGTCTGGGAGTGGACGAGCAGCAACTTCCGCACGGCCGATCACCCCAACGGGCCCGTCGTCCTCGACGTGCCCATGAAGAGCTTACGTGGAGGCGCCTTCGACACGTACTTCGACGTCCAGGCGACTTGCCACTTCCAGAGCGGGGAAAGCCTGCTGGGGCGGAAGCCGAACGTCGGCTTCCGCTGCGCGGTGGGCGTGTGCGACGTGCTTCTGGCCAGGGAGAAGAAGACCTCGGCCCCGGAGCCGCTGCCCGAGCCGGAGGACAGCCCTCCCGCTGCTGTTGAGGAGGTAACCGCATGACCAAGGGCGTCATCGTCCCGCTGGAAAGCTATCGCCTGGCGCAGTACGCGCTGCCGATCAACTGCTTCATCTGCGAGAGCGAGAACACGGTCGATGCCGAGTACTGCCGCAACTGCTCGGCTCCCATGGCGCTTGCCCACCAGGCGAGCTCGCAGAAGATCCGGCCCCGGCTGGTCGCCATCGTGGGCGCCAGCGGCGTGGGCAAGACCGTGTACCTGGGCATGCTGATGGACATGCTCTCGCGGCAGCCGCAGCGGCTCCAGCTCCTCGCCCGCGGGGCCTTCTCCATCACCTTGCAGCAGACGACCGTGGCCTCGCTGGCCCGGTGCGAGTTCCCGGAGAAGACGCCCAACGAGCCGGACCGGTGGAACTGGGTCCACTGCCAGATCCGCCGGCCGGGCCAGAAGACGCACGCCGAGCTGATCATGCCGGACATGGCCGGCGACGCCGTGCTCGAGGAGGTCGATCATCCCCACACGTACCGGGTGATCCGCGCGTTCCTGAAGAAGTGCACGGCCGCCATGGTGCTCGTCGATTCCCTCGAGCTTCAGACGGGGGAGCTGGACCAGAACTACTTCACCATGAAGCTGGTCAGCTATCTCAGCGAGCTGTACGACGAGCCGGAGAAGGGCTGGGCGCAGCGCCCCGTGGCCGTCGTCTTCTCCAAGGCCGACCAGTGCGACGAGTGCGCGGCGGACCCCGGGGCCTACGCCCAGTCGCACGCGCCGGGTCTCTGGCAGCAATGCCGCGAGCGGTTCCGGGTCCACCGGTTCTTCGCCAGCGGCGTGTCCGGGGCCTGCGGCCGGCGCCAGACCCGCGACGGCTGGGAGCAGGTGCCGCTCCGCGTGGAGCCCCACGGGATCATCGAGCCCTTTGAATGGATCCTCCACCGCATTCGGGAGATGCGCAAGACGGCCCTCCCCGACTGAGCCCCGCAGCGATGGCGCGCGGGCGCCTCGAAAGCGGGCTTCCCCAGCGTGACTCCCGCCGCTTCCGAATAAGCTAGAGTACCAGAAACGCCGATGGTGCCGGTCAGGGCCCCCCACCTGGAAACCGTGCAACCGCGAACTTCCTTGCAAGTCCCATGACGCGGATCGAACAAGCCGTATTCACGTCGGCCGAGACGTCCCGGGCGGCCGGTTACCAGATCGTCGCGCGCAGTCCCGGCGTATCGGACGAAGACGCCCGCGAGCTGGCCGTCTGGTGCCCTTCGCACGACTCGCTTTGGGATCGCGGGCCGGACGCGATGAGCTTCAATTTCCACCCCCTGCCCAGCGGCAACTTCTGCGCCAGCCGCACCGTGCCTGCCGGCCGGGAGTACAGCGGCCGGCGCGGGGCGCGTATTTACACCCAGTGCCTGATCGTGCCGCCCGACGCCCTGGCCCGCTTCGGGAACAATCCCTTCGCGCTGCTTCGCGCCGCGCTGGCGGCGGGGTCGCTGCGCGTGCATGACGAGGTGCCCCGGCACCTGACCCCGCTGACGCTGGTGGGGCGCGCGGCGGCCGTGGACACGGGCCTGCTGGCCCGGCTGACCGCCAACCCCGGCCCGGAGTGGATGGCGGCCCTGGTCGAGGCGGCGCTGGAGTCCGACGCCCTGGCCTTGGTGGGCGGTCCGGGGGCGGTGCACCTGGTGGCGGGGCTGATCAATTGCCTGCCGCCGGAGTGCCGCACCGAGTTCTCGTTCAGCACGGGGTTGCGCTTCTCTGCGCAGAGACCCTATCGAATCGCGGGACTGCCGAGCGACCCGGCCGAGCGCCGACGGATCGCGCAGCGCCCCGGGGCGGTGGTCCTCGACCTGGACGGCGATCCGCCCGACGGACTGGCGACGAGCGACGGCTGGGCGCGGCTGATCCTCCGCGTGCTCAAGACGGGGCGGTCGTCGTTCCTGGCCACGCAGTTCTCCAAGCGCCGGTTTGAGCTGCGGCGGAGCGACCTGCCCGCCCTGGGCCTGCAACTGCTCGAGGAGCTCGACGCCACGACCCTCCGCGACGCCCGTCCCGGCGAGGACGACCCGGCCCCGGCGGGCCGGGCGCACCGCTACAGCCCGGCCGCCGACGATCTCGAAGGGCCGGGCGAGTCGGCCCCGTGGGACCGTCCGCTTCCCGGCACGCCGGAGGAGGACCAGAAGGGGCTGACGCGGTCGCACGCCGCCCACCGTCATGCCTCCCGCAGCGGGCCGCAGGAGCCCTCCGCCGCGCCGACCCTGAAAGCCCCCTCGCGCCAGCTTGACCCCGAGAGCCCCGAGGTGCTCGAGAAGCTCGAGCTGCTCGACGACGTGGTGTTCGAGGCGATCGGCGGCGACGCCACCTGCCAGGAGCAGCTCGAGAACCTGTGGCCGGAGGTCCGCGCCGAGCTGGGCGACGCGCTGGTCGCCGAGTCGCGCGAGCAGTACCTTCGTTACGCGCTATCGATCTGGGAGGAATGCCTGGAGCCGAGCGGGATCCGCAACCCGGCCCGGGCCGCCTCGGCCCTGGACGTGCTCTGCGTGCTGTTCGACGAGTAGGCGCGCGCAGGCGACGACCGCAGCCTCCCCACTCCCGCCTGCGGGAGAGGGGCTGGGGTTGAGGGCATCGCGGGCGAGCGGGCGGTCTCTCCGCCCAGGCCCCTCCGCTCCCTCACGATCGCGGGTCCGGCTCGGGGAGCTTCGCGGCGGCGAGGGCGATGCACGGGCCCCGACACCCGATCCCCAGGGACTTGACGCCCGGCGGCCGCCGGGACAGACTCGCGGTGCGGGCAGAAGCCGTTCATCCCGGGCAAGCACGAGAGGGATTGCGCGATGAAGAGACCGTCAACGTGGTGGGCGCTGGCCGCGCTTTGGGCCGCGTGCCTCGGGCCGATGACATGCTCCGCCGCCGAGTCGGGCGCCCACCTGGCCGGGCGCCGGCCGAACGTGATCCTGGTGATGACCGACGACCAGGGCAAGGGCGACCTGAGCTGCCTGGGCAATCCGGACATGAAGACCCCGAACCTCGACCGGCTCCACGCCCTGAGCACGCGGCTGACCGACTTCCACGTCAGCCCTACGTGCGCGCCCACGCGGTCGGCCCTGTTGAGCGGGCGCCACGAGTTCCGAAACGGCGTGACCCACACGATCCTCGAGCGCGAGCGCATGGCCCTCGACACGGTGACCATCGCCGAGGTGCTCCGCGGGGCCGGCTACGCCACGGGCATCTTCGGCAAGTGGCACCTGGGCGACGAGGAGCCGTACCAGCCGCACCATCGCGGCTTCGATGAGGCCTTCATCCACGGGGCCGGCGGCATCGGCCAGGCCTATCCGTGCAGTTGCGCCGACGCCCCGCCGAACCAGGAGAACCGCTACTTCGACTGCGTCATCCGCCACAACGGCACGTTCGTCAAGACCCGGGGCTTCTGCACCGACGTGTTCTTCCGGCAGGCGCTGGGCTGGATCAAGAAGAAGAAGGACGAGAAGGCCCCGTTCTTCGCCTACCTCGTCACCAACGCCCCGCACGGGCCGATGATCGCGCCGGAGAAGTACAAGAAGCCCTTCCTCGACGCGGGCTTCGACGAGAAGACGGCCGGCCGCTACGGGATGATCGTCAACATCGACGACAACATGGGCCTGCTGATGCAGAAGCTCGACGAGTGGAAGCTGTGGGACGATACGTTGGTGATCTTCATGACCGACAACGGCCAGGCCAGCCGCATGGCCAACAAGGACGGCAAGCGCTACGAGCTTCACACGGCGGGCCTGCGCGCGGGCAAGGGCTCGCCGTACGAGGGCGGCACGCGCGTGCCGGCGTTCTGGCGGTGGAGGGGCGTGCTGCCCGAGGGACGCGACGTGGCCGCCCTGGCCGCCCACATCGACCTCTTCCCCACGCTGGTCGAGCTGGCCGGCGCCAAGGTGCCCGAAAAGGCCCAGAAGATCGACGGCCGGTCGCTGGTGCCCCTGCTGGAGAAGCCGGACGCCAGGTGGGAAGACCGCTACCTGTTCGTCCACCGCGGCCGTTGGAAGAAGGGATCCGATCCGGACGATTCCAAGTACGCCGGCTGCGCCGTGCGCAACGAGCGGTTCCGCCTCGTGAACAACCGCGAGCTCTACGACATCGAGGCCGACCCGGGCGAAACGACCAATGTCATCGACCGGCACCCGAAGGTTGTGGCGGCGATGCGCGAGGCCTACGACGCCTGGTGGGCCGAGACCCGGCCGCTGATGGTCAACGAGGACGTGCCCCTGGCCGCGGAGCGGCCCTTCTTCGTGCTCTACGAGAAGCAGCTTGCCGGCGAAGGCATTCCCGACTGGAAGCCGCCGAAGTTCTGACGCCGGCAGCGTCCGCCCGAGCCGCCCCCGGCCCATCCGTGCCGGCCCGGAGACCGGACATGCTGCCGTCCTGTCCGCCCGGGGAATCGCAGTTACTCTCCTGGGCGGCGGCGCGCGCTGGCGCGCCGGGCCGACGGTCGCCGAAGACAGAAGGGTCCTGGACGGTTCCCCCCTCCAGGGCCGTGGGCCCGGAACAGAATCCCATGAATGGGGACGAGAGAGATGGCGATGACGACGCGTTGGGTGCTGTTGGTAGTCGCGGCGAGTGGCATGCTCGCCGGCGCGGGCCCAGGAGCAAAGACGCACTCCGCAGAGAGGGAGCAATCGGCCGCGGCCTACAAGGCCGAGGACGGGCCGCTGGACGTCGCCGCCGTGGAGTCGCTCACGCTCCGCGACGGGAAGCGGAAGAAGGACCTGACGATCCGCGTCACGTATCCCAAGGGCAAAGGCCCCTATCCGGTGATCGTCTGGTCGCACGGGGCCACGGGCACCAAGGACATGTACCAGCCCCTGGCGCGGCACTGGGCCAGCCACGGCTACGTGTGCCTCCAGGCCAACCACTCCGACTCGCGGGCGTTCGGGGAGAAGTCCGCCCGGGACGTCGGCGTGTTTACCGACTGGCGCAACCGGCCGCGCGACGTGGCGTTTCTGCTGGACTCGCTGGAGGCGATCGAGAAGCAGGTCCCCGCGCTCTCGGGCAAGATGGACCGCCAGACCGTGGGCGTGGGCGGGCACTCCTTCGGCGCCCACACCGCGCAGCTCGTGGCCGGGGCCGCGACGACCGGCCTGTTGGGCGCCCGCGAGAGCCACGCCGACCCGCGGCCGGCGGCCTTCCTCCTGCTTTCGCCCCAGGGCGTGGGGGCCGCCTCGGCCGGGCTGGACGAGGACTCCTGGAAGGACATCCGGCGCCCCTACCTGGTGATCACCGGCACGCGGGACCTCGGACGCGGCGGCCAGGACTGGCAGTGGCGGCTCGACCCGTTCGAGCACGCCTCGCCGGGCGACAAGTACGCGCTGGTGATCGACGAGGCGTGGCACGGCTTCGGCGGGATCGTGGGCGGCGGGGCCTTCCGCGGGGCCGGGCCCGACCGGGCCGACCACCGCCTCTACGTCAAGACGGCCGCCATCGCCTTCTGGGACGCGTTCCTCAAGAAGGAGGAAAAGGCCCGGGCGTTTCTCCGCTCCAAGGCGCTCGACAAGCTCAGCCGCGGCGCGGCGCGGCTGAAGCGCAAGACCGGCGAGAACGAAGCCCCGGCGCCGGCCGCGCCGGCCGCGCCGGCGGCGACTTCGAAGGTCGAAACGGAGGACGCCGACTGGCACGACGCGAAGCGCGACCGCACCGTGCCCGTGCGGATCTACGCCCCGCGCCTCGCCGAGAATGAAGGCCGACTCCCGGCGATCGTCTTCTCGCACGGCGGGGGCGAGTCGCGCGAGGCCTTCGCCTACCTGGGCACGCACTGGGCCGCGCACGGCTACCTGGTCGTGTTCCTCACGCATCGCGGCAGCGACCGAAAGGCGTTTGAGGAGCGGGGCATGCGCGGGCTGGGCAGCATCCGCGACTTCCACCTCCGGCCCGAGGACGTCCGCTTCGTGCTCGACCGGCTCCTCTCGTCCGATCCGGGCAGCAAGCTGCTCGCCGGGCGCGTCGATCCGCACCGCGCGGCCGTGGCCGGGCAGTGCGCGGGCTCGACGACGGCCCTGGCCATGGTCGGGCTGCGTGTGCACCTGCCGGAGAAGAAGAACGTCACCTTCGCCGATCCGCGTTTCCGCTGCGCCGTGGCGATGTCGCCCCAGATGGCCGCCGGGCGGCTGGGCGGCGACGTGGGGCTCCACGAGAAGTCGTGGGCCGAGATCCGCGCGCCCACGATGGTCGTCACCGGCACGCGGGACTTCCTCTGGATCCCGGCCGTGCGCCGCGACAGGAGCTGGATCCGCAAGCCCTACGACGGGCTTCCGCCGGGCGAGAAGTACCTGGTGGAGATCGAAGGGGCGGAGCATAACGCCTTCACCGACTCGGAGCCCTACTACCCGGCCGGCAAGCGCGACCCGCGGCACCACGGCTGGATTCAAAAGGCGACCACCGCGTTCTTCGACGCGCACCTGAAGGGCGACCGCCAGGCCGCCGCGTGGCTCCGCGACGGAGGCCTCCAGAAGGAGACCGAGGGCGCGTGCCGCCAGGAGAACAAGCTGGGAGCGAAGCAATCAGCGGCCGCAAGCGGAGGGCCGACCACGCCGAAGGGCGACGACGGGCCGCAAGCCGGGCTCGACTTCACCCCCGTCGACGAATTCCTGGAAAAGTCGCTCGACCGGATGGGCGGGGGCTGCTGCATGCTGCTCATCCAGGGCGACCGGGTGGTCTATCGCAAGGCCTTCGGCACGTTCACCCTCGATACGGTCGTCCCCATCGCCTCGGCCAGCAAGTGGATCTCCGGCGGCGTGGTCATGGCCCTGGTGGACGAAGGCAAGATCGCGCTGGACGACCCCGCCTCGAAGTACCTGCCCGGCTTCCGCGGAAAGAAGGCCAAAATGACCGTGCGCCAGATGTTCTCCCACACCCACGGACTGCCGGCCGCTCCCACGCCGCATCGCAACACCCGACTGACCATGGCCGAGGCCGCGGACCAGATCGCCGAGATCCCGCTGGAGTTCGATCCCGGCACGGCGCTTCTCTATAGCGGGTCGGGCATGCAGGCCGCCGGCCGCATCTGCGAGATCGCCACCGGCAACAAGTGGGTGGAGATCTTCGAGGAAGAGATCGCCGGGCCGCTGGAGATGGAAAACACCCACTACGACGCGTTCGGACGCACGGAGAACCCCAACGTGGCCGGCAGCGTGGCCACCTCGGTCGACGATTACGGCAACTTCCTCCGCATGGTGCTGGGCCGCGGCGTGTTCGAGGGCCGACGCGTCCTTTCCGAAAGGGCCGTCGAG
Organism: uncultured Pirellulales bacterium; assembly: GCA_964434165.1. Lineage (GTDB taxonomy): Bacteria > Planctomycetota > Planctomycetia > Pirellulales > Thermoguttaceae > CAYSUS01. Next base: position 4,677 of record CAYSUS010000133.1, on the reverse strand, counting down.
ACCATGCTCACCAACCAGACGGGCGACGTGCCGATCCGGCGAAGCGCCTGCCAGCCGTACGTGGACCTCGACCCCGAGTTCGCCGAGTCGCGCTACGGGGTCGGCTGCTGGCTGGAGCGGATCGACCCGGAGACGGGCCTGGCCGCCGAGGCCACGTCGGCCGGGGCGTTCGGTTGCGTGCCGTTCGTCGATCGCCAGCGGAACATCGCCGGCGTCTTCCTCCCGCGGCACAGGAGCCTGAAGCTCAACAGCCAGTGGCAGCCGTACAACGACACGGCGGCCGTGTTCCTCGAGCTCCGGCCGATCATCCGCAAGGTGTTCGACGCGGCGAAGTCGTCCTCGCAGAAGTCGGCCGAGCCGCGAGTTGATGCGCCGGTCGACGAAAATGCGCAGTCCGCGGGCGCCGCCCCCGGCCCGCATCGCGCGGAGTCCATCGATCCGGTGACGCTCCAAGACGCCAAGCGCGACAAGCGGCTCCAGGTCCGCGTGACGTATCCGGCGGCGAATGGGCCGCATCCGGTGATCGTCTTCTCCCACTTCGTGGGCGGGGCGCGCGAGGACTACCGTCCGCTCGTGGAGCACTGGGTCTCGCACGGCTACGTGTGCCTCCAGGCCGACCATTCCGACTCGCGCAGCGCCGCGGAGCGGGGCCCGCGCCTCGACTGGCGGAACCGGGCCGAGGACATGCGCCTCGTGCTCGACTCGCTGGAGGCGATCGAAGGCCGCAGTCCGGCCCTGCGGGGCAAGCTCGACCGCCAGCGGATCGGGGCGGGCGGACACCTGATCGGGGCCTACGCGGCGTCGCTCCTGGTGGGCATGAAGGTCTTCCCCCCCGGCGACCACGGGGAAGGGGTGAGCTACCGCGACCGGCGCGTGGAAGCGGCCCTGATGCTTTCGCCCCAGGGACGCGGGCAGGGGCTCACGGAGAAGTCGTGGGAGGGGATCGACAGGCCGATCCTCGTGGCGGCCGGGTCCGAGACGGTCAGCCGGCGCACGGGCAATCCGGCCGAGTGGCGGACCGACCCCTACCGCTTCGCTTCGCCGGGCCGGAAGTACCTCCTGTGGATCGAAGGCCTGGACAACGCCTACGGCGGCCTCGTGATCGGCCGGCAGGTCGATCCCCCGGTGGCCGGATGGATCAAGCAGGCCACGCTGGCGTTCTGGGACGCGCACCTGAAGGCGGACCGCGAGGCGCGGAGCTTCCTCGTCTCGAAGGCAATCCGGCGGATCTCGGGCGGCAAGGCCCGCATCGAGTCCTCGCCAGGCAAGGAAGGCTGAGCTGGCAAGGCGGTCCGACCTCCCACCTCCAACCTGCCTCTGGCCTGCGGCGGCGCGGCCTCTATACTTCCTCTGCCAGCGCTCGACCCGAGTCGATGCGTGCCGGTTTGGGGCTCCCGGCATCCCTGGCCGATGAAGGGCCCGTTTCCGCACTCCCAGGATGCAAGCGTCATGGCCAGGCTCCTTCATGTCTCTGCCTCGCCTCGGGGGGAGCGGTCCCGGTCGCTCCAGGTCGCCGAGGCCCTGGTTGAGGAATACCGCCGCCTGCACCCCGAGGATGAGATCCAGCGGCTTGACGTCTTCACCCGCGAGCTCCCCCCCTTCGACGGACCGGCCCTCCAGGCGAAATACAACATCATGCAACAGCAGGGGAGCAGCGAGGAGGAGCAGCGGGCATGGGGGCAGGTCGAGGCCCTGATCGAGGAGTTCAAGTCGGCCGACAAGTACGTCTTCTCCCTGCCGATGTGGAACTTCGCGGTCCCCTACAAGCTGAAGCACCTGTTCGACGTGATCGTGCAGCCGGGCTACACCTTTTCCTTTGATCCGGAGAAGGGCTATTCCGGCCTGTTGACGGGCAAGCCCGTGGCGGCCGTTTACGCTCGGGGGGGCGAATACTCCTCTCCGGAAGCGGCCCAGCTCGACTTCCAGAAGCCTTACCTCGAGACGATCCTGGGGTTCATCGGCCTGGTGGACGTCCGCCCCGTCGTGGTCGAGCCCACGCTGGTCGGCGGACCCGACGCGGCCCAGCAGCGTGTCCGTGAGGCGATCGAGCGGGCCAGGGAAGTGGCGGCCGCGCTGTGAGGCGTCGGGGCCGGGCGTCGTCGAGGGGCTTTTCGTCCTGTGTGTCGTCTGCGAGCTGCTCCGATCGGCGCCGCGGTTTCCGCTTCCTGGCCCTTCCCTCGCGGTCGAGGATCTGGTCGAGCCGTGCGCGGGTCACGTGCGTGGACTGCTTGAACCGGGGGCGCTCGGATCGACCTTCTTCCGACAGAACCGGGTCGGTCGCCGCAATCGCTTGCGCTGGAAGTCCGAGCCGGAGACCATCCGCCGCTCGGAGTCAGCGTAGCGGCAGCCCAGCGTTTCGCACATCGCCGCATACGGCGTGAGGATGTTGCCGTCCTCGAAGTGCTCGGCCGCGGCATCGACGTCGGCCTGCGTCCAGGCGTCCGGCTTCGCGAGCTTGATGACGCCGTCCTCAACCAGCATATCGAGCATCTGCGGCCGGCAAGCGTGTCCCTTCTGGCGGAGATGGCTCGATGCCACCATCGTGTTCATCGGGAACATCTCCTTCCGCTCCATTGCGGCGGCCACGTGAAAGGCACGATCCGCGCCCACTCGGGCCCTCACCTGCAGGTCAACGTACTCCTCCAAGGTCAATCCAATTCCCACTGGCGTATCTCCTCGCGCCAATCAGCCGTGCGGGCGAGCACCGTGCCCGCCCTATTCTGTTATTTCCGGCTGGAGGCCGGATTCGGAAAAAGGGGCCGAACGAACTTATTACGACGCCGCGAATTGTCGCCGCAAAGAATTGCAGACAAACAGGTTGCTGCTCGTCGCCACACCCCGGTTGTCTCTCGGATCGCGACTTGCCACAATGGGGGTGTCACGATCGTTCCGTGCGGAACGCGGCCATGACCATAGCCAAGCGAAACCGCCGCTCGCCGCTGGGCCTGTTTCCGGACAAGCCCGTACCCCGCCTCAATGACCGCATGATCGAAGTCCTGCGGTTTCACCACGACAGCCGCCGCACGGAGCAGGCCTACGTTCATTGGACTGGCCGATACATCGAATTCCACCAGCATCGCCATCCTCGCGAATTGGCCGAAGGCGACGTCAACCAGTTCTTGACCAGCCTTGCCGTCAAGCAGCACGTCGCGGCATCGACGCAGAACCAGGCGCTGTCTGCGATCCTGTTTCTCTATGAACGTGTGTTGGAACAACCGCTCGACCGGATCGAAGGCGTCGTTCGTGCCCGCCGCCCCAAGCGGCTCCCGGTTGTCCTGACCGTCGATGAAGTATCGCGGGTCTTGGCGCACTTGCACGGCGACAAGTGGCTCATCGCCATGCTCTTGTACGGCGGCGGCCTGCGGTTGCTCGAAGCGCTTCGCCTGCGAGTCAAGGACCTGGACTTCGAGCGCGGCGAGATCACCGTCCGCGAGGGCAAAGGCGACAAAGACCGGGTCACAACAATGCCCCGGGCAGTGGCACATCCCCTACAGAATCATCTCCAGCACGTTCAAGCCATCCACCAGCAAGACGTTGCCGAAGGATTCGGCCGCGTGGAACTGCCGCACGCCCTGGCCCGCAAGTACCCAAACGCCAACCGGGAGTGGATCTGGCAGTATGTGTTTTTGCAAGAGAATCCCTGGGTAAACCATCGCACCGGCGAGCAGGGGCGACACCACGTTCACGAATCGCTGGTACAGAAGGCGATCAGGCAAGCCGCCCGAAGGGCGGGCTTGACGAAACGCGTAACGAGCCACACGTTTCGGCATTCGTTCGCCACCCACCTTTTGGCCGACGGCTACGATATCCGAACGGTGCAAGAACTGCTTGGGCACAAAGACGTGCGCACGACGATGATCTACACGCATGTGTTAGACCGCGGTGGCCGGGCGGTCCGTAGTCCTGCGGACTTTCTCGGCCGTCAACGCGAGGAGCGCTAAGAAGAAACTGCGTATCACGCGGCCAACGGCGTGAGACCGCAGCAACCAACTGCTAGAATAGGACTTACAACAATCGACTGTCTGCGCGTTAGGCGGCACACTTGCGGCCTACAGGCATTACGCAGAAACTATCTAACACGCAGTTAGGCCGATGAACGAATGGAGACTCGCGAAGTCTTGAACAACCCACAAGCACATAGCCCTGAGCAACAGAAGGTTGCTCGCCTTGTCGATTATCTAACGCTCGCGACTCGGCGAACAAAGCTGATCCGCGACGTAGCCGACTATGAGACAGTGCTTTGGGTTTCGAGCGTTCCGCATGAGCGGGGGTGCTTCACACAGGCATGGGGGCGCGATGAGGAACACGAGCCGGACGAATGGCTGGAAGTGCAGAACCGGCGGGAACCGGAACTGCCCGCCGTTCCCGCTCAGTGCAAGGATTGGGTGAGCCTTCCATCGCTCCGAAACAAGAATGACCTGCCCGAACTTCTCTCGGAAATCACCCGGCAAATCCCGAATCCCGATTGGCGCGAAGGTTCGGACCAGCCGGAAATCATCCCGAACACTGAACGCCTTGAGGATCATCCTAAGATTCAACGCGCATGGGATAGCTATGTCGAAGACAAATGGTTGCCGTGGACGGAAGAACATAATACGTGGGAGGAAATCCATAAGGTCTACTCCGCGCTCTTTGCCATCCATCAAGAACAACTCCGGCTCGGCGAGGAATACGAAC
>CAYSUS010000132.1:0-17708 GCA_964434165.1 uncultured Pirellulales bacterium | reverse complement strand
CGGGTGGGCGAGTCGCTCGTCCACGACCGAGGCCGGCACGGGCTCGGACCGCTGCGCCGCCTCCGCAGCGCCCCGTCCCTCGCCCCCGGCCGGCCCGCCGCGCGGGGCGAGCATGCCCATCAGGTCCGACCCGCGACGCACGAAGAACCACACGGCCCACACCACCACGACCACGAACACGGCGGCGCCAAACTCGGCGTCGAGGACCTGCATGGCGAAGATCGGCTCAAACACGCCGCAGACGACCAGCGCGATGACGATCGCGCCGACGGCCAATGCGCGCAGGCCGATCCCCGCCGGCAGCAGGACGAGGCCCGCCAGGAGCACCAGCCCCATCACGGCCCCGTTGACCACGAGCTGCTCGGCGGTTTCCAGGGACAGGGAGCCTTCGGACGGGGGCGGGGGCGCGAGGGTGGAGAACATCCACAGCCGGCCGTCGGTCTGGAACGACTCCACGGGGTCGCCGGAGACGCGCACGCCCTCGCACACCCAGCGCACGGCCCGGCCGTCGTCCCACGTGCCGCCGCCCTGCCCGCGATACCGGGGCTGCCAGTGCAGCGAGGGGTCGAGCCACCAGTCGAACTCCTCGGTCCACGGCCCGGACTTGCGCAACAGGGCCCACTCCTCGGGCGTGAAGACGCAGAGGAAGACCTTCTGCACGGCCGGCTCCTCGGGGAACACCGGCAGGTCGATGCGGAGGCCCTCGTCGGGCACGGGCACCGTGTAGCGGAGCTCGAGCACGAACGGGCGCTGGGCGTCGGGATCGACCAGCGGAATGAAGTATTCACCCTTCGTCTTGTCGCCGCTCTCCAGGCCCACGGTGCGCCCGTCGATGCGCAGCGGCTGCGCGTCGAACTCGGCCCCCGGCGGCAGGTTGACGGCCAGGCGCTGGCGCGCGCTCTTCATGCGGTACAAAGCCTGCACGGGGATCCGGCCCGCCCGGGTGACCACGGCGCGGACCGCGGCCCGCTCGACGCTCGTCCGCTTCACCTCCTCCAGGTCGTAGCGCGTGATCTCGACCGCCAGCGTCCACGCGTCGTCGTGGAACTCGAAGGCCCGGGCCGCGCCGGGCACCTCGGCGCCGGGCATGACCTCGTCCTTCAGGTCGCGCTGCGGATCGATGGGGCGAAGGCCCTCCAGGTCCCCCTCGGCGCGGACGTCGATGTTCTCCGCCTTCTTCAGCACGATCTTGCCCGGGGCGCGGTCCACGCCTCTCACCTGCAATCGCGGGATGGTCACCGTGGTCGGCTTGGCCACCACCAGCTTGGGCATGGGCTGTTCCCAGGACAGCACCACCTGGCCGGAGCCGAACAGCTCGCCCTCGCCGCGAAGGTTCCAGGCCACGTCACCGCCCCGGGGCTTCTCCTTGGGGGCCTCGACCCCCTCCTTGGGCTTCTCCTCCGCGTTCTCGATCACCTCCTCGCGGAAGCCGCGGGTCTCGATCCGCAGCTTGCCCGCCACCTCCGAAGGCACGTGGAGCCTCAGGCTCTTCACGGGGCTGTAGCGGACGTGGTAGAACAGCGTGGCGCGGTACTTCAGCACGCCCTCCTCCACCGAGACGACCAGCAACTGGCCCACGGTCACGTGGGGCTTGCGCCGGACCACGTCCAGCTCCAGCGCGACCGGATCGGGCGTCTCGGAGAAGGCCATCGCGAGCACGGGCCGGGCCCCCGACGGCCTGGCCGATCGGACCGGCTCCATGCCCTGGAGCGCCTCTTCAAAGGAGATGCCCCGCGCGCCCGGCGTCTCGGCCGCGTTGACGCGCAGGGCCTCGGGCGCGTGGATCAGCAGCCGGCCCTTGGCGATCTCGGCCATCCCCGGCGCCACCCGCGGAATGGTCAGCGGGACCGTCACCGACTTGCCCGTCGGCGTGAGGAGATCGGGCTCCTGGAGCTCCTTGCGCAGGCCGACCAAGACCGCGGCCTTGCCAAAGGCCTTGCGCTTCAGGCTCACGACCAGCCGGGTCTCGTCCTCGCCGGTGAGGTGAAACCCGTCCACGGCCACGGGCTCGGCGCCGGCCGCCTTCCGGCCTTCCACCCGCTCCACCTCGAACCCGGCCGGCACGTCGAGCTCCAGCTTGAAGGCCCCGGCCCGCTCGATGGTGAAGACCGTCAGCATGTCGAGCGCGAGCGTGTCCGGCTCGAGGTACGCCTCGACCAGCGAATCGGAGAGGATCCGCGGCTGGACCTTTTCGACCTCGAGCTTCAGCTCGAACGGCACGGTGGCGTAGCGGTAGGCGAAGTCCCAGGCCCGGCCCGCCATCGCCTGCGGCAGGTCGCGCGAGCCCTTGCTGGCATCGACCTGGAGCACGTCCGTCGCGACGGACGGCTCGGCGCGAAGGCCCGTTCCCACCTGGACCACGATCACGCCTTGCTGCCGGCCCGCGTCCACCGCGTTGACGACGGGCACGTCCAGCGTCGTGCGGTCGGCGTCGTCCGTGAACTTCTCCAGCTCCACGAGCACCTTCTGCGAGGTCTTGGCCGGCTCGAAGAGCTGGACCTCGATCCGCTGCACGCCCGGCGCCGGCTCGGGGGCCGCCTTCGGTTTCGGCTCGGCGGCCTTCGCCTCGGGTTTCGCCGCTTCCTTGGCCTTCGGTTTCGGTTTGGCCTCCGGCTCCTGCTCCAGGACCGACCACTGTCGGATGTTCGGGTCGAACACATTGAGGATCTTCTGGTCGGCCGGCACCTCGATCAGAAGCCGCCCCAGCTCCGCCCGGCTGATCGCGTAGTCCAGCTCGCTCCGCGTGCGCGCGACCCCTTCGCCGATCGTCACCTGCTGCCGGACCTGGACGCTGGCCAGGGCCGCCAGCCCCGTCGCCCCCTCGGCCTTGGCCGTCCACTCGATTCGTACCGTGGGAGCCGCGCCCACGAAGGCCAGCATCACGGTCTCCGACGGATCCGCCCCGTCGGTCTTGGACTTGGGCTTGGGGGCCGGCTTCGCGGGCGGCTCGGGCGAGGCGATCATCGGGTGCACGCTCACCTTCACGCCCGACTCGGGGATCCGCACCCGCCACCGATTCACCGGGGCCTGCGGCGCCTCGAACGAAACGCGGTTCTGCCCCGGCGTGCGCGTGATCGTTTTGGCATACTCCAAATCGAGCTCGATCGTTTCCGGCTCCTTGCCCTTCTTCTCCACCAGCAGCTTGTACCCGGCCGCATCGTGCACGATCCGCGCGGGCTTGCCGTCGATGAAGGCCTTGGAGATGGCCGCGTCGGAAAGCCGCAGCGGGACCTCGCACCAGCCCTCGGCCAACAGCTCGATCTTGAGCACCGCCGTGACCGCGACCACGTCCTTGGCCACCGTGGCCTCGCTGGCGATCTCGGAGATGACCGACGCGCGGGGCGGCTCCTGATCGGCTTCCGGCCGGGTCTTCTTCTCCGCCGCCTCCCACAGGGCACGGAACTTCTCATACGGCAGGAAGACCCCGCGGCCCTCCTTCTCGAATACCTTGCGGAGCTTCTCGTAGGGGATGTAGATGCTCTGCTCGCGGAGGACCTCGTCCTCGTCGGTCGTCTGCCTGGTTGCCTCACCCGAAGCAGGCGCCGGAGGCCTGGCCCCGGGCTTCTCGGGGCCCTCCTCCGCCCGCAACGAGCTCGGGATAGTCAACACCGCAACCGCCGCCAGCGCGAGAAGCGCGGGCCGGCCGATTCGAGAGCAACGCATGGTCGGGTCCTCGCGGCAAGAAGGCGATCGTTCCAGGCCCGGAGAATCGGGCCGCACGCGGGCGGTTCCGTCTCGGCATCCGATCCGAACCCCACGCGAGAGCGGGGTCTGCGGGCATCATATAGAGATATACGTTGCCCGCACAAGCTCTTGGACGAGCGCAACGCAAGAAAAGTTCTACGGGTGGATAGTGCCGGCCGGTGCGGCGGTTCAGGCCGGTCGATCGTGGCGGGGCAGGGCCGTCGGGCTTGCGCCGCCGCAGGCTCCGCGGCCGCGGTCCCCTCGGGGCCATCCCCGCGGTTCAGCCGGCATCCACGCGGACTTCGCCCACCGCGGCCGGGCGCCGGGCGCTGAGCCACTCGATGACCACGTACCGAAGGACCAAACCCGCGAGAATCAGCGAGGCCCCCACCGTGGTCCACCAGCCGGGCGTTTCCCGACCGGCCAGGAAGACCCACAGGGGCATGAGGATCGGCTCCACCAGCCCGATAATCACGCCCTCCTGGGCGCTGATCGCGCGGAGCCCTCGCGAGAAGAGCACGTAGGGGACGCCCATCTGAATCACGCCGAATGCGGCCACCACCAAAAACTGCCAGGGCGAGGGCCACACGCCCTGCGCCACGACCCAGGGGAGCATGACCGCGGCCGCGACCAGGTGCGGCAGGGCCACGATCCACGCCGCGTCGTGGTCGCGAAGCAGACGCATCAGCACGGCCACGCACCCGTAGGTCAGTCCGGAGGCCAGCCCGCAGAGCACGCCGAGGCGCGCGTAACCCGGGGCCACGCCCGCGCCTGCCACGGTCTGCACGCCGCTCCCGAACACGTCGAACTCCATGCTCAGGATCAGCCCCACGCCCAGCCCACCGAAGGCCAGCGGCACCATCTCGCGCCATCCCGGCCGCTCGCGCAAAAACACCAGTGTCATCAACAACACCCACCAGGGCGACGTGCACTGGAGCCAGATCGCGTTGGCCGCGGTCGTCATCACCACGGCCGTGAGATAGGTGATGCACATCACCGTGAACACCACGGAAAGCGGGATCAGGCAGGGGCTCCAGCGCGGTCGGCGGATCAGCGGCACGAGGACCAGTCCAGCGAACAACGCGCGCCAGAAGGCCAGGATCGCGCCGCGGGTCTCGTCGGGCCAGTCGTCGAATACCGTGGATTTCACGAACAGCCCGCTCGTACTCCACAACAGCGCGGCCGCCAGCACGTGCAGCCGGCCGGAGAGCTTGCTCGGAACGTGGACGGGCGACGAAGTGGGCACGGTGGTTAGTGGTTAGTGGGCTGGGGGCTGGGGTGAGGGGCGGGTCGCGGGGCCCTTCAGGGGCAAACAGGCTATCGAAGGGCGGTGGTGATTTCGAGGCGCACCTGCGCGTCGGTCTCGGCTTGCAGCGCGGTCTTCAGCGCCCGGGAGGCGCTCGGGCTTTGATGGCGGCCCAGGGCCCAGGCGCTGGCGCCGCGCACGAGCGGCTCGGGGTCGCGCAGGCCGCGCACGAGCGCGTCGAGCACCCGTGCGACAGGCCGGTTGCCCAGCGCGACGGCGGCGTTGCGCAATAGCCCGCGGCGCTTGGCCCGCCACAAGGGCGTGTGCCGGAATCGCCGGCGGAACGCCTCGTCGTCCAGGTCGAACAGCGAGGCCAGATCCACGGGATTCATCGCCTCGGCCGGGGCGAAGTCCGTCTCCGCCGCTTCGGGCGTTTGGCGGTTCCAGGGACACACGTCCTGGCACACGTCGCATCCGAACAGCCATTGATCCATGCCGGCGCGCAACGGCGGATCGACCGGGCCGCGGAGCTCGATGGTCAGGTAGCTGATGCACCGCCGCGCGTCGAGCTCGTAGGGGCCGACCAGGGCCCCGGTCGGACAGGCGTCGAGGCACGCGCGGCAGGTGCCGCAGTGGTCCACGGCAAGGGGCGCGTCGTATGCCAGTTCCTGATCGGTCACCAGCGCGGCCAGGAAAAACCAACTTCCCAGCTCGCGATTCAACAGGAGCGTGTTCTTGCCAACCCAGCCCAGCCCGGCCAGTTGAGCGAACTCCCGCTCCAGAAGCGGAGCCGTGTCCACGACGCCGCGCACACGGGCCCCAGGCACGGCCGCGCGAAGGGCGAGTGCCAGGCGCCGCAGGCGGTCGTGGATGACGTCGTGGTAGTCGCGCCCCCACGCATAGCGCGACACCCTGCCCTGACCCGCGGCCGCAGGCCGGGGGTCCGCGCTTCGATAGGCCGCCGCCAGCATCAGGATGCTCCGCGCGTCCTCCAGGATCGCTGCGGGGTGGGCGTAGGCCTCGGCGCGCTCGGTCAGATACCGCATCTCGCCTGCGTATCCGGCGCGGAGCCAGGCATGGAAGCGATCCAGCCCCGGAGGCGGCACGGCCGGGCACGCGCCGGCCAGCTCAAAGCCCTGGCGGCGGGCCTCGTCCTTGAGATGTCGGGTGAGCCTTGCGGGGTCCATCAGCATCCGCTTTTGCAGCGCGGGAGCCTGACATAGAATGGGGGGGCCGGGCATCGACTGGTGGATTCTACGTGGGGACCGGGGTGTTGTGGGAGCATTGAGGATGAAGTGGTACTTGGGCATCGCGGGTGCGGCGGTCTGGCTTCTGGCCCTTGTGGCGGGCTGTCGCGACGGGATGCGGCCCGAGGAGGTCGCCAACCCGGTGTTCGAAATCCCTGAAGTGCCGGGGGCCGACGAGCCCTACCCTATGCCTGAGCTTGGCCCCCCGCCGGAGAGGACCGAGGACCCGCTTTCGCCCCGCTGAGACCTGTTCACGGTTCGGCAACCTCCTCGTCTGTGGGGGTGCGTGTGTAGTCCAAAGGTCGTTCCCGCTTGCATTGCCGGTTGTTCTGAGTAGCCTGGAAGACTGGGCAATTCTCGCAGGCTTTTCAGTCGGGGTCGATCATGGCATCCTTTACCAACAGGGCGGTCTTAGCTGGCATCGCGGGCGTGGTGCTGCTTGCTACCGCGCAGGTCTCGGCACAGACGCCGCATTACGGCTGCTACTGGCCTTCGCCGCGCTGGAGCGTGTACGTGCGGGACCATATCCCCTACTTCGCCAAACACCCGCCAGTTTACTATAGTTACCCGGTCGCACGGACCTACGGCTACAGCCCGTATGCCTATCCGCCCGGCGTGAGGACGCCAGAGCCGGACCCTCCGCAACCCCTGATCATCCGAAGCCCGTTCATCACGCGGGCCGAGGGCCGCTCCCCGGCCCTGAGCACGGCCCAGACGCAGCCGCTGAGGATCGGGCCGTTTCTGGACATCCAGGACGACGGGAGCGACTCGTCTCCGGAAGCGGCGCCCAAGGTGCGCAGGACTCCGAAGCTCGTCAAGCCGGCCCCCAAGATCGTTCGACCTGTGGAGACGCCAGCCGGGCCAGATCCCAAGAAGCGGGCGCCCGCTCCGCTGAAGCTGCCCGTGCCGTAGAGGTACTTGGCGGGGCCGCGCGCTCCGCCGATGAGCAGGCGGCGCGGTCGCTCGGGCGGTCCCAACTCCCGGCCCGATCAGCGGTTGGGCCCGAAAACCGGCCTGGACAGGGGTCCGGAAATCGCTAGTCTATGCGGGCCACCGGTGGAAAGGAGTTCACCCAATGCGACGGTTGCTCGTCCTGGGGTTCGCGGCCCTCGCGCTCGCCGGCTGCCAGAACAACGGAAACGTGGTCGATCCGTTCGTCGGCCCCACGCGGGTCGAGCCCCCGCGCACCGGCTCGGTGACCAACCCGGGCGATCCCTATTACCCGGCCGTACCCGGCGGTCCGTCCTACGCCCCGGCGGCGGGCGCGTCAGGATCCTGGGCTCCCGCGTCGCCAGACGCGCAACAGCCGCCCCGATCGGTCGCGCCCGCCAGCCCCGCGCCCCGCCCGCCACGGACGCTGCCCGCTGGGCAGCACGGATCCTCAGGCGGCGCCGCACAACAGCCTGCGTTCGAGGCCAACCGCTCCTCATCGATTCGCATTCCCCCGCCCACGCCGGCTGCTGAGGGTTCGATGCGGGTTGCAGCCGGCGCGTCGGGGGCCGGCTCGCGAGGGGTTGCGCCCTCTGCCGAGTCGATCGCGCCTGCGGCGGGCGCGTCCTCGCCCCGCGCCGACATCGCGGGGCGCACGCCGGTCACCCGCGTGATCGAGCCGCGCACGCCGGCAGCGTCCGCCGCTCCGGCCGCCTCGGCCTTGGCGCGGGCGGTCCAGCCCGTCGATCTCGCCAGCCTGCCCGGCGGGAGCAACGGCGGACCCGCGACCTCATCCCGCACTAACACGAACGCGGCATCGGCTGTGGTACCGGCCACGGCAACGTCCGACTGCGGGTGCGACGCGCCAGCGGAAGGGGCCGTGCAGCTTGCCTCGGCCACGTCGGATGGGCGGTACGGGCACGATCCGCAGTACCAGTGGCTGCGCGGGCAGATCGAGTACGGCCAGGGCGACGCGTGCTGGCGACTGCGCTACATCCCGGCAGGCAGCCCGGCCGACAGCCTCGGGGGCCGCGTCATCCTGTGCAACGCCCAGGCGCTCAGCGGCTACGAGCGGGGCCAGTTCGTTCAGGTTCGCGGCCGGCTGGTGCAAAAGACCAGCCGCCGGGGATGCGTGACGGTCTATGAAGTGACCGAGGTCCGCGCCCAGTGACGGGGCCCGATCGGCCGGGAGGGGCGGGCCGACACGGCCCGGCTCGGATCTTGCAGGGCTCGGACTTCCGGGGCGCGCTACCGCTTCGGCTTGCGCCGCGGCTTAAGGATGGCGATGGCGATGACCAGGGGAATGGCCACCAGGAGCCACTTGGGCCTGATCGCCAGGATGACCAGCAGCGCCGGCACGGCGGCGAGGATCCAAGTGGGAAGGCGCGCGATCTGGTCGTAGGCCAGCCAGGCCACGGCCATCACCGCGCCCACGCGGGCGCACGCCCCGTGAAACGCCTCGTAGCCGCTGACCGAGGCGGCCCACAGGGCGGTTGCCGTTGCCAGAAGCACCAGTGCAATCAGGCCGATCGCCGTCCGACGCATGACTCCCCCGACGTCCGGATCAGATCCGATCGAGCGTGTCGATCCAGCGGACGAGCTCCTCGAACTCGCCCGGCTTCAGCTCCCGAGGCTTGGAGCCCAGATCGTGGTCCGTGACGGGGTACTTCATCTTGCGGAGCCGCTCGACGGCCTGCTGGATGCGGGCGGCGTGGCTCGACTTCGACGCCCAGGCGACGTAGAACGACAGCGGGTAGGCCGGGTCGTTGTCCTCGGGACGTGATGCCAGGTGGGCGTTGACGGCGGCCGCGCCCTGGATCAGCTCACGATGGGCGAATCCCACGGCCAGGGCCATGGTGCCGCCGGTGTCGTGCCCGACCACCGCCGATCGGCACGAGCCGATGTTGTAGTCCGAATGCAGGTTGTCCATCAGCTTGCGCACGAAGTCCCGCTCGCTGGGCCGCCACCGTTTGGGGTCCTCGGCCTTGGGCGCAAGGAGGATCAGGTCGCGGGCGTCGCAGAAGGGCTTCCAGCGGGTGATCACTTCCTTCTCGTCCAGCCCGTCCGGTCCGTGCAGCCAGATCACGATGCCGTGCGCCACCTGGGGATCGTACGCCTCGGGCACGTAAGCCCAGGCATCGCTGCTGACCTCGGGGATCTTCAACTGGATCGTGCCGACCTGGGGGCGTTTCTCCTTGCCCGGCGGCCCGCCGACGCGGGCCGGCGGCAGGGGCGCCGGGGGCACCTGCTCGGGCTGCGGACCGAGCGTGGTCTTGACCTTGACCGTCTCGCCGCCGCGGCGGAGCTCCACCTCGATCTCGCTCTCCGGCTCCATCTGCGCGATGGCCCGCCGCAGCGCGTCGCGGTCGGCGACCGGCTTGCCGTCCACGCCCACGATCAGATCGACCGGCTCGATCCCCGCCTTGGCTGCGGGGCTGTCCGGATAGACGTGGCGGACGACCGCGCCGGGCGGGTGCTCACCCGGCAGGGTACGCATGGGCAGGATTCCGAGGAAGGGCCGCGCGTAAGGAATCAACTCGGCGGCCAGTGCGATGTCGCACTCGACGGGCTTGTCGTCGCGCATCAACACGACGTGGATCGTGTCGCCCGCGTACCGCTTGCTGATCTCCTCCTTGACCTGGGCGGCGCGGGTGATCTTCACGCCGTCGATCTCGGAGAACACGTCGCCCGCCTTGATCCCGGCCTTGGCCGCGGGGGAATTCGGCCGGCAGGTGCCGACCACGGGCTCGCCGATGTGGAGGCTGGGCTGGCGGAAGGTGATGCCGATCACGCCCGGCTTGAGGTCTTCGCCCTTCTTCAGGCGCGGGACGGCCTTCCAAACGTGCTCGGCCGGGATGGCGAACCCGATGCCCGAGTCGTACCACTCGACCCCCGCGATCTCCTTGGACGCGCGGGGCGAGAGCGGCACCAGAACGCCGAGCACGCGGCCGCGCACGTCGATCAGGGGGCCGCCGTAGTTGTTGGGCGAAACGGCCGAGTCGGTCTGGATGGCTTTGCCCCAGATGCGGTTGACTGCGCTGAGGATGCCGACCGAGACGTTCGGCTCGGCCCCTTCGAACGCCCGGCCCACGGCCAGCGTCCACTGCCCCACGCGCATCTCGGCCAGGGGGGCGATCTCGGGCACGGGGAGCGACTCGCCGGCGTCGATCTTCAGCAGCGTCAACATGCGATTCGTGTCGGTGGCCACCTGCTTGGCGGGCTTGCGCGTGCCGTCGGAGAGGCGCACCAGGATCGAGGCCGGCTTGTTGACGAAGTTGAACGCGCTGGAGACGATGTACCCCTCCTTGTCCACGATCAGCCCGGTGGTCGGCCCGGTGCCGAACAGCACGCGCTCCATCTTCTCCAACCCGCCCACCGTCTCGATGGAGACGACCGATGGAGCCACGCGGTCCACGGCCGCCCCAAACGCCTTCTGCTCCTTCAGATCAAGGTCCTCCGCGGCCGGGGCCGGCGCGGAAAGCAGGGCCGTGGCGGCGGGGACCAGCAGCGCCAGGCGCGCGGTCAGCGATCGGTGCCGGGGGGAGATCATGGTTGGGCGGGCTCCGGGTTGGGGGCGGCTCGAAGGTCGAAGTCGATCAACTCCTGCTCGCGCAGAACCGTCAGCTTGACCTCGTCCTGGTGGTCGATGTATTCCAGGTCGGCCACCAGGGCCTTGCACGACTGGATGAGCCGGTCGTTGAGCAGGAGGACCAGGTCGTCGGGCTGCACGCCGGCCTTGTCCGCCGGCGAGCCCTCGCGCACGAAATCCACGTACGGCGGCGTGCGATGCAGCACGTCCGGTACCAGGACGATGCCCAGCTTGGCCAGTTCCAGGGCCCGGGCCGGGCGCGGCGGGCCCTCTTCGTCGGGCCCCGGGCCGATGCCCCCCTCGGACACGATCCGCTCGATCGAAGGCCGCAGTTGCTCCACGGGAACGGCATAGTTCAGCCAGGTGTTGTTCAGCGCGTTGCGGAGCTCCTTGCCGAGCATGCCGATCAGCTCGCCGCGCCGCGTGACCAGGGCCCCGCCGGCCGCGCCGGGATTGTTGGTCACCGCGTCGATGACGTAGACCGGGCCGTCGTAGGGGGTCTCGAACGCCCCGCGGCGCGCCTCGAGCTGCGTTTTCACCGAGACCACGCCCTGCTGCACGCTGACCGGCTCGTTGCCCGTCGCCACGCCGAACAGGTTGCTGAAAGCCAGGACGCGGGTGCCGACCTCGGCCTCGACCGGCTCGTCAAGGCTGAAGTGCGGCAGGTTCTCGGCCTCGATCCGCAGCAGGGCCACCTCCATGCGCGGGTCGGCCCCGACCAGCGACGCGGTGAACTTGCGCCCGTCGTGCAGCGTGGCCGTGATCTCCTCCGTGTCGAGCACGTAGCTCCAGACGGTCAGCACGAGGCCGTCGGGCGAGATCAGCATGCCGCTCTGATACGGCTCCATGCCGCGGAAACCGCCCGCCCCGTAGATCTTCACGATCTTCGGCTGCACCTGGTCGATCACGGCGCCGACGGGCGCGGCCCGTGCCGGCGTGCTCCCCAGGAGACAGCCCAACGTCAGCCAGAGGCCAAAACGCCCCAGCTCGGCCAGCCGCCGTTTCTCAATCGCGAACAAGGTCAGGTCTCCCCATCGGATTCCGGGACTTCGGGAACGGGGTCTTCGTCGGGCTTCTCCTGCTTCTCCTCCGGCGCTTCCTCCTCGCCGTCCGCTTCTTCGGCCTTTTCACGGCGATCCTGCTCCTTCTCGGCCGACGAGGCTTCGGGAAGCTCGCCCTCGCCGAACGCAAAGGCCTTGAGCTCGAACACGGCGAACACCGCGTCGCCGTGGCGGACCTCCATGCGCTCCGGCAACATGCGCCCCTCCAGCTCACGGAAGCCGCCGAAGTACACTTCGCAGGGATCGACGTCTTCCGCTGGGTAGAACTCCAGCGCCAACAAGTGGCCCTCGTCGGGGTCGAAGAAGAACCGACACTCCACCCCGGCATGGAGGCCCACCAGCACGTCCACCAGCCCCTCGCGCCCCAGCATCGGCGCTTTGCCCAGGTAGGACACGTCGCCGAAGCGATCGGCCCCCAGAAGCGCGAGCCTCCGCCACAGATGCAGGGCAGGAAACAGGCCGCCGCTGTTGCGAGGCTCGGGCGAGGCGGCCAGCTCGGGCGTGGCGTCCCAGCTTAGCTTGTTCTTGGGGAGGCTCAGCGAGACGGCGTCGTTGGTCAGGGCCATCTCGAACTCCGACCCCGTGTCGAGCCGGCCCGCAAGCACCCAAGCCCCGCCCAGGCCTGCGAAGTCGCTCTTCTGGCCCCACGCCTTCAACACCCGATCGCGGTGGAGCTTGTTGAAGTAGTAATTGGCGTATCCCCGCTTGGCCTCGAAGTGCTTCTTGACGATCTCCGGCATGGGCGCGGCCTGGCGCGCGCGGCCTGCGCGATGCGGGTCGCCCGGCTTGGGCACGGGGATCTGCTGAATCCGCCGCTCGATCTTGGGCTTCGGCTTGCCGGCCTTCTCGTCCGCGTCCCGTTTCGATTCGCCGCCCTTCGACCCGTCCGCGTCTGCCTCGTCCTTCGCAGGCTTCTCCTGGTCCGGCTCGTCGGCGGGCTCCTTCCCGGAATCGGGTTGGGCCCCGGAGTCCGGGGCCGGCTTCCTGTCCGCCGCGGGCCCCCCGCCGGGTTTCCCGCCCTGATTCCCGTCGGCCTGCTTCTCTTCCGGCGCGGCGGGCTTCTCCTCGGCCGGGGCCTTCTCGGGCTTCTCGGGCTTGTCGCCTTCTTCCTCCTCATCTTCCCACTCTCCGTCTTCGGGCTCCTCGGGCTCGTCTCCCGGCTTCGGTTCGGGCTTGGGGATCGGCATGGGGATTCGCCGCTGCTGTCGGCCCTCGGTCAACTCGACCAGTTCGTCGGTGCGGTGGACGCCCTGGAGCCGGACGAAGATGTCGTATTGCTCCCCTTCGCGCACGTAGGAGAGCGGCACGCGCCAACCCTTGGGGTAAATGCCGAGGACGTTCTTGAACTGGTTGGGCGTGGTGATCGGCCGCCCGCCAAAGCTAACGATCTCGTCGTCGTAGCGCAGCCCGCGGCGGAAGGCGTCGGAGCTCTCCAGGATGTCGGAGACCACGACGCGGCCCTCGGCGTCGAAGGCCACGGTGGCCCCCAGGGTGGCGTGATCGACGATCCGGCCGCTGTGCAGGTAGCCGAGGAAGTTCTTGATCTGGTTGATCGAGATGGCGTATCCCACGCCGACGTTCACCCGGCCGCGCTTCTCGAACGATCCGCGGCCGTTGATCCCGATGAGGCGGCCCTCGGCGTCGAACAGCGGCCCACCCGAGTTGCCCGGGTTGATCGAGGCGTCGGTCTGGATGCAGTCGGCGTATTCGAGGATCGTGCCGGCCGGGTACTGGTAACGGTGGGTGCCGGAGACGATGCCGTAGGTGACGGTGGGCTGGAAGTCGGTGGCCAGAAGGAACGGGTTGCCCATGGCAAAGCACCAGTCGCCCACCTGGACGGCGTCGCTGTCGCCCATCTCGGCGGCGGGGAAGTCGTCGCGCCCGAAGAGCTTGATCAGGGCCACGTCGCCCGTGGGATCGAGCCCCACGACCACGGCGTCATAGACCTCGCCGTCGGGCATGCCGCACTTCATGGCGTTGCCGCACGGCCGCACCACGTGGAAGTTGGTCAGGGCGAAGCCGTCGGCCGAGATCACCACGCCGGAGCCGCCGCCGCGGCCCGTCGAGGAGAACACGGCCAGCACGCTGGGCCGGGCCTTGTCCATGGCCGCGATCCGCTGCTCCTGCGCCTCAAGCACGGCCGAGTCCACCTCGGCCGCAGCCGGGGCGGCGGCCCACAGCAGCAGCCCGACCCCGATGCCCAACACGTTTCTCATTGAATGACCCTCGCTTCACACAGGTCGAGATGATCGCCCACGTCCAGGTCCTTGCCGAAATCGACGAGGATGCTGATCCTGCGCACGCCGGCGATGTCGAGGTCCAGCGGCTTGGGCTCGTCGCTCCCCGCGACGTCGCCCTCGAATAGCACCTTGTCATCGCCGCGGATGACCAGGCGCACGTCGCCCGACGGGCGGACGCTGTCGTCGATGCCCACCACGGCCTCCAGGCGGCGGAAGGCCCGCGGCAGCCGATACACCACCTCGGTGCGGCTGTGCAGGGCGAGCCCCTTGGAATACTCCTTGCCGCCGACCTTCAGCGGCTTCGGCGCCAGGGCCCGGTCCTCGCGCGGGGCGTAGAACGCCTTCAGGGAAGGCAGGTTCGCGGCCGTGCCGAAAAACGGGGTCCAGCGGACCGACTCCGGCTTCAGATCGCTCAGGTACACGATCTTCCCCTCGGAGTAGTCGATCCGGGCGATCGCGCCGACCGAGCACGCCGCCGTGACGCCGGCCGGCGTGGTCCACTGGAGCTTGTCGCCGGCCAGCTCCAGCGTGCGGACCGACCAGCGCGAGCCCTCGGAGTCGATCAGCACGCATCGCGAGGCGGGCAGGTCCCGGCCCTTGGCGTTGAAATAGACCAGTCCGTACACCTTGTCCCGCTTCACGGGAAGCTTCTCGCCGTCCAGGGCGAACACCACGGTCTCGCCGGTCACCTCGTGCAGCACGCCGCGGTGGTAGTCGAGGGCCTGCTCCTTGCGGATCACGATCAGGTCCGCGTCGATCCTGCCCTCGAGGATCCGCGTCCACTGCTCGGCCAGGGCCTCGCTCTCCGGTTGCAGCCGGACCCACTCCACCTCGCGACGGCCGAACTGCCGCGTGCCGAGCGGGGTGACCAGCCGCGCCTGGCCGTCCTCGACCGAGTAAGACTGGCCCACCAGCTCCGAGCCGTCCACGAGGCGGACCCAAACCGCGGGCTGCCGCTGGGGCGAGGGCGCGGCCTTGGGGGACACCGCCGCGAGACTGGCGACCTCCAGGGCCACCGGACCGGCGGCACTCTCAACCGCCACGCGCTCGTCGTTCAGCCCGGCCAGCGGACCGACGATCTTCTCGCCGCTGAGCGTGTGAACCTCAACCTCCGGAAGCGCCGCGGCGAGCAGGGAAACCAGCACGATGGGCCACATGGTCATGTCGAATCCGGAAAATGTCGGTCGGGCCCGCCGCCAGGAGACGGGCCTCCAGTCTAGTCTAACTTGTTTCAGCCGGCGTCCGGCCTCCGAAGTCCCGAAGACCTCGGAAGTCGGGCGATCCCTTCATCCGCATCCGGCCCTACGGCTCGCTGTCCTTGTCGGCCGCCAGCTTGCGGAAGTACTGCTCGACCTTGTCGCGGTAGTGCGAAGGCAGGTCGCGGCCGATCTGCTGCAAGGCCTCCTCGCGCTCCTTCGGCGGCAGGCTGCCCCATCCGCTCTTGCTGCCGATGTCCCGCTTGGTGACCTGGCCCGGCCCCTTGCCGCCGATGATCCGGCTGTCGGGGGCGGGGCTGGACGAGCGGATGTTGTTGCCGCCGGCGCCGCCTCCGCCTCCCCCGCCCTGCTGCTGCTGCTCGAGCTTCTTGATCAGCTTGTCGAGCGACTCGATCACGCCGTCCTCCACCTGGCGCACGCGCCGCCCGGCACGCCCCAGGTCGAGGCGCCGCTCGATGTCGCGCATGCGCCGGGCGATATGGTCGAGCGTGTCCTCCTTGAGCATGCTGAGGTCCTCGCGCATGAGGCTGCCCAGCACGACGTAGCGGCGCGGGCAGTGCTCCGGGCTCTTCAGCAGCCCGTCGATGGTCCTCAGGCCGTTCTCCTGGTCGAGGAAGAAGTGGTACGTCACCGCCTGGTAGAACAGCAGGGACGCGGGATCGACCACGTCGCCGGGCTCGAGACCGCCGAGCAACTCCTTCGCCTCGTCGTACAGGAGCTCGTGGGCCAGCCACCGCCCGTACAGAAGCCGCAGGTTGGCGGCCATGAACGGATCGGTCTTCGGATCCAACAGCCACGGATAGCTTGGCGGAACGAGCTCGATCCGCGGCCGGGAACAGACCTCGACCAGCTTGCGGGCCCGCTGGTCGCCCATCGCGAAGGTGGCCGTGACGGCCACCAGCAGCGCGGGTCCGCTCGGCCCGTCGCCCAGCTCCCAGATCTTCTCGACCTCGCGACGGGTGGCTTCGTCCACCTGGCGCTCGTCGAGCCAGGCCAGGGCCCGGTCGCGGACCTCGGCGGCCAAGGGCGGCTCCCATTTGGGGATCGGCGGGAGCTTGGGCTTCTCTTCCTTCTTCTCGGACTCCTTCTTCCTCTTGCCGTCCTTCTCGTCGGCCGTCTTCTCGTCGGCCTTCTTCTCGTCGGCCTTCTTCTCGTCGGCCTTGTTCTCCGGCGCGCTCTTCTCGGCCTTCTTGTCGGGCTCCTCGCCGTCCGGCTTGTCGGCCTCTCGGGCGTCGGGCGCCTTGGCCGGGCCGTTCTCCCCCTTCGCCTTGTCGGCCGCCGGAAGCGGGGAGCAGACCATCAGGCAGCCGAATGCGGCCGCCGCCACGGCGAGACGTGAAAACAGGGTCTTCATGTTACCGGTTCCTTCCCGTTTCGATGTCGCGGGTGATCTTGTGAATCCGCTCTTCGCGGTCGGCCAATCGCTCCAGCGCCGCCTTGAGCTCGGCGTTCTCGGTCGATTGGTCGCCCTCGACCAGCTTCGAATAACGCTCGGTGCGGTTGTTGACCCGCATCTGCAGCGCGCGGATCATCTTCAGCTCGGAGATGAGGTCCACCAGCGGCGGGTCCTGGGGCTGCCCGCCGCCGCCCTGGCCTCCGCCGGGAGGACTCTCCTGGTCCTGTTGCGCCTTCTGGAGGGCCTCGATCATCTCCTCCAATGCGGCGATGATGTCCAGCTCGATCTCCTGGGTGATCGTGTTCACGTTGGCCCGGGCGAGACGATCGACCACCTGGCGCATGTCCTCGCGGAGCTGCGTGGTCGCTTCGATGAACGCGACGGCCGTGCCGTCCTCCAACAGAAGCGCCAACGCCTTGTCGCACTCGACGACGATCTCCAGCTCCTTGCTGCTCAGACGGCTGGCCTCGATCTCGTGGCTGTGGGTCCGCTCGGCCTCGGGCACGCCGTCGAGCCGCACCGTGCCGTCGTACACCTCGCGCTGGAGCTCGAGCATCTTCTTGAACCGCGCTTCGAGCACGGCGAGCATACGGCGGATCTCCTCCTCGCGAAGCTGGCGGAGGATCTCCTCCAGCTCGGCCTTGGCCTGCCGGAGCTCCTCCAGGGCCTTCTCCTGATCCTCGACGGCTCCCTCGCGCTTGGCCTCCTCGAGCTTCTTCTCCGCATCGCGCATCCGCTGCTCGGCCTGCTCCAAACGGCGGCGAGCCGGGTTTCCCTCATCCTGCTCCTGGCCCTGGCCCTGGCCCTGGCCCTGTCCCTGGCCCTGTCCCTGGCCTTGGCCTTGACCTTGTCCCTGGCCTTGACCTTGTCCCTGGCCTTGACCTTGTCCCTGGCCCTGGCCTTGACCTTCGCCTTGACCCTGGCCTTCGCCTTTGCCCTCACCCTGGCCTTCGCCTTTGCCTTCGCCTTTGCCTTCGCCTTTACCTTCGCCTTTACCTTCGCCTTTGCCTTCGCCTTTGCCTTCGCCTTTACCTTCGCCTTTACCTTCGCCTTTGCCTTCGCCTTTGCCTTCGCCTTTACCTTCGCCTTTACCTTCGC
>CAYSUS010000131.1:0-17897 GCA_964434165.1 uncultured Pirellulales bacterium | reverse complement strand
AGGGGCTTTCCCCTTCGACGATCTGCACCAGGATCGAGCGCTGGTTGGCCTTCTGCGTCTTGAAGGTCCGCTTGGCGGTGACCGGCAGCGGCGTGTTGCGGGGGATGAGGGTCCCGTTGCGGCGGCGCTTGGTCAAGGGATCGACGCCGACCACGCCCAGGCTGTGCGAGTTGACGTTCTTGATGCGGAACGCGGCCGGCTTGCCCTGGTTCTTGGCCAGGATCAGCCCGGCGTGCAGCGCCGCGCCGTGGGCCACGGCCTCGTCGGCGGCCACGGAGCAGTCGGGCACCTTGCCGGAGAGCTTCTGGAGCATGGCGCCGACCATGGGCATGCGGGTCGAGCCCCCGACGAGGAGCACGCGGTCGATCTTGTTCCACTCCAGCCCCGCGGCGCGGAGCGTCTGCTGCGTGGTGAACCGCGTGCGGTCGAGCAGGTCCTGCGTGGCCTCCTCGAACTGCTGCCGCGTGATCTCGATGCGGGAGGAGCGGCCCTGGAAGTCGCAGGCCACGGTGGCCTTGCTGCGGGCGGAGAGCGTGCGCTTGAGGTCTTCGCACTCGCGCCACAGGCGGCCTGCCGTGCGCGGGTCCTCGCGGGGGTCGAGGAAGTGCTCGCGGATGAACCCCTCGGCCACGAGGTCCACGAGGCGCTGGTCCCAGTCGTAGCCGCCCAGGCGCACGTCGCCGTCGGTGGCCAGGGCGCGGAAGTCGGTCCCCTTGATCTCCATCACGGTCACGTCGAACGTGCCGCCCCCGAGGTCGTACACGAGGATCTTCTCCGGCTTGTGCGACTTGCCCTCGGGCGTCATGAACCCCTTGTGGAACCCGAAGGCCACGGCCGCCGCGGTCGGCTCGTTGATGATGTCGAGCACCTCGAAGCCCGCCATGTACCCGGCATCCTGCGTGGCCTTGCGGCGGACTTCGTCGAAGTAGGCGGGCACGGTGATCGCGACCTTGCCGTACTCGCCGATCCGCGCGATCGAGTCGGTGCGGAGCTTGTTGAGGATCCAGGCCTCGATCACCTCGGGCGGGTACTGCTTGCCCTCGAGGATCTTGTGGAACACGCGGTAGCCCATGTCGCGCTTCGAGCACTCGGCCACGTGCTCCGACTCGGTGGCCAGGGCCTTGAGGGCCTCCTTGCCGACCACGACGTCGTCGCCGTCGAAGAGCACGGCGCTGGGCGTGATCCGGTCGCCCTCGGCGTTGATGAGGGTCTCCGGGTGGCCGTTCTCGTTGAGCCTGGCGACCACGGAGAAGGTCGTGCCCAGGTCGATGCCCACGGCGGGAGGGGAGTCGTCACTCATGGCAGGGCGTGCGGCTCGGCGTGAAGAAGGAATGGACTTCGTGGAAGCGTGGGGCGCGGTCGTGGGGTGGAAGCCCCGAGGCTTACCAGGGGAGCGGGAAGTAATGGGGGCGCATGAAGTGGAGCACGACGTAGCCGAGCCCCAACCCCAGCGTCGCCGCCAGCACGTGCCCGGCAATGACGATGGCCCAGCGGCGGCCGGTCGCGGCGGGCGCGGGGGCGGCTTTGTCGCCGGGCGGAGGTGGAGGCTGCGGCGGGATCGGGGCTCCGGCCGCCGCCGCGGGAGCCGCGCCCGGCTGGGCCGGATCGTAGCCGCCCCTCCACACCGCGGTGGCCGAAACCTCCCCCGGGGCCGTTCCGGGCACGGCGCCCCCGCCCGGCGGCAGCGGCGCGAGGGGCATCGACTGCGCCTGGGCATGGCCGGTCGCGGCCGGCTGCGCGGCCCCGGCCGCACCGAGCGGCGAAGGGGCGGACAACGGGGCGGGCGCCGCGGCGTAGCCGGCCGGCTGCGGACCCGACTCCCAGCGCCCCTGCGGGGCGCTCATCGCCGGTTGGACCGGCTGCGCGCCGCCGGGCACGGATCCCAGGTTGAGCACGTCGGTGAGGATCGTTTCGAAGGCGTCGAAGCCGGGCGCGCCCGACATGGTCTGGCGCCAGCGGGCGATCCCCTGGCTGGTCAGGCCCGTGTCGCGCTCCAGGGCCAGTTGGACCTCGCGGTGCGTGCCCGGCACCACGGCGTGGACGCTCAACCGCCCGTTCGTGCCGTATTCGAAGGTCACTTCGATGGGCCAGCCCTGGGGCAAACCCGCCGGCAAGTCGCGGATCACGGTGCGCCCGATCGCCGTGCACTCCGTGGGCAGCGAGCTTTCCCCCTCGAGCACCTGAACGACGATCGACCGCTGCCCCTCGCTCTTGGTGACGAACTTCTCGGTGAACCGCGCGGGAAGCTGCGAGTTGCGCCGGATCAGCACGATGTTCGTCTTGCGCATCGTGTCCGGGTCGATGCCCTCGACCCCCAGGCTGTGCGCGTTGACGTTGGTCACCTCGAACTGCGTGGGGCCGCCGCCGGCCTCGCGCTTGGCCAGCGTGTAGCTCGCGTACAGGGCGGCGCCCCGCGCGACGGCCTCGTCGGGGTTGACCGTGTGGTCGGGCTGACGGCCCGTCAACTGCTGGATCATCCGCGAGACCATCGGCATCCGCGTCGAGCCGCCGACCAGGATCACCCGGTGCACCTGCGACCAGTCCATCCTGGCCGTGGAGACGAGCTGCCGGCAGGTGTACGCGGTCCGCTCCAACAGGTCCGCGGTCAGCTCCTCGAACTTCGCACGGCCGACCTCGATGTCCTCGGACCGGCCCCCATGCTCGACGCGAACCTTGGCCTTCTGCCGGGCGCTGAGCGTGTGCTTGGCCTCGACGCAGGCCGCCAGCAACCGGTTGTAGCTGAAGGGCGATTCGCGGGG
This sequence comes from uncultured Pirellulales bacterium, assembly GCA_964434165.1. Classification (GTDB taxonomy): domain Bacteria; phylum Planctomycetota; class Planctomycetia; order Pirellulales; family Thermoguttaceae; genus CAYSUS01. The sequence continues at coordinate 15,138 of CAYSUS010000131.1, read as the reverse complement.
GTCGTCGCCGTAGCGCGACTTGAACGTCTCGGCCACGTGGTCCAACAGGCGGAGGTCCCAGTCGTGACCCCCGAGCTGCACGTCGCCGTCCGTGGCGAGGGTGCGGATATCGCGGGTGGCCAGGTTCAGGAGCGTGACGTCGAACGTGCCGCCGCCCAGGTCGTAGACCATCACGGTGAGGTCTTCCTTGGGCGCGCCGGTGGGGGTGAGGAAACCGGCTGCCTCGCCGAAGGAGAGCGCCGCGGCGGTGGGCTCGTTGACGATGTCCAGCACGTTGATCCCGGCCATCTCGCCCGCGTCGGCCGTGGCCTTGCGCCGCAACTCGTCGAAGTACGCCGGCACGGTGATCACCACCGAGGTGTCCGGCCCCAGCGTGGCGACGACATCGCCCTTGAGCTTGCGGAGGATGCAGGCCTGGATCACCTCGGGCGGGAGGTGCTGGCCGCGGATGGGGCGGCTGAACACCGGCTGGCCCATGTCCCGCTTGACGCACTCGGCGACCTTCTCCGGATGGATGACCGCCGCGTTTCGGGCCTCCTTGCCGACCACGACCTCGGTGTCGTCGAACAGCACGACGCTGGGCGTGAGGATCTCGCCCTCGCTGTTGGGGACCATCGCGGTTCGGCCGGTGTGGTCCACCCAGGCCACCGAGGAGTTCGTCGTGCCGAGATCGATGCCGATCGGTTTGGATTTGGCCATGGACCGTTCTAACTGGCAGGATGCCGGTGCTCCGACGCCACGCTATCGAACCTGACAAGAAAAGGGCGAAGTCCGGGACGCGAGTACCCCACCCGCGAAGGGCGAGTGCTCCAGGCGGCGTGAAACGGGGGGCACGGGGCGCGCCCCGCAGTCCAACCGGGGTGCCAAGGCAGGAAGGGCTGCCCCAGGGCGGGTTTCCGCCTGGCCCGCTCAGCAAATGCCTCTTCTGCTGCTTGTCCAGTTCCTCGCTACCTATCCACTCTAACAAGCGGGGCGGCGGTTCTCAAGGAGGAAGACGGCGCGCTACCCGCGAAGAGGGGCAGGGGGGGTCAAGGCCTCGCGTAATACAGCACCAGGCGGGCCCCGGGGTCCCCGGAAGACCCCACCTCGAGCGACCGCGCGAAGTCCACGGCCTCGGGGATCAAGTAGCGCCAGGCAAGCGGGCCGTTGCGCCCGCTCAACGCGCCGCGGAACGGGCCGGACTGCCCCAGAAACAGATCGGCCGGCAGCCCGTGCCCGTCTGCCTCCGCGCGGCCGTCGAGGACCACCGAGGCGATGGCCGGGCCCCGGCCGTCGCCGTTCTCGCAGACCAGACCGACCCAGCGGCCCGGACCCTCCAGATCGGCCAGCACGTCCGTCTTCTCCCCGGCCGGGAGGAACTCCCCGCGAAGCCGCATCCGCGCGTCAACGCCCACCGGCCCGACCTGGTCGCTCGGGCGCACGCCGAGGGTCGCCCCGACGCCGGAGATCGGACGCTTGCCCGCGTTGCGGGCCGCCACGGTGATCCCGTTGCCGAACGGCATGGCAAGCAGGAAGTAGCTGCCGCCGCGGTTGAGCATGACGAAGTTCGAGAAGTTGTTCTGCCCGGCCAGACCGGGATAGAGGAACCTCGCCGGCGCGGCCAGGGCCGGCTCCGACTGGCCGTCCACGGTGACTTCGATCCACAGGTCCTGATCTTCCAGCACGTGCTTGGGCGCCTTGAGCTTGAGCCACTCCACCACGCCGGCGCCGTCCAGATGGATCAGTGGCTCGCGCCGGCCCGGCTCGATCGTCGTGTTCGGCCCGTCGTGTCTCGGCAGCGGATCGTGCTCGCGGACCGTGCCCCATCGGGCGCGGACCACGCGGAACAGGATCGCCGACAGCCAGCCGCGGGGCAGCCCGGACGCGTCGCTGACGAACGTCTCCACAGGCAATGCGTTGGGCAAGGTGACGTAGTCGATCGCGTAGCGGGCGCGGTCGGCGCCTTGGAGGACGACCTTGAGACGCTTCTCGTAGGCCAGGCACGTGAGCACCGGCCCGCGGTACTCGGTGAACGTCGGCGCGGCCCGCCACAATTCCGGCGGCCTGCACTCCAGGCGCGGCTTGGACTCGCCGTCGAAGTAGAATGCCAGGCGTCCCTGGTCGCTCGACCGGGCCACGCGCACCACCGCGCCGGGACCTCTCAGGTCGGCCAAAACGCAGCCGTCCCCCTGCTTGGGCGCGCCGGGCACTTCCGCGACCACGGTCCGCGCCTCGACCCCGTCCGGCACGCTCAGCCGCTCGGGGTTCATCAGGCGGTCGATCATCAGGGCCCCGGCGCACAGCGCGCGCGGTCGATTCCAGACGTCGAGGCCTTCGCCCTCGGGGGCCTCGAGCACGCGGATGTTGCGCAAGCGAATCCAGCCGCCGTGGTCCTGGAAACCGATCCAGCCGGCCAGGTGGCGGTGCTTCAGCTCCACGTGATGGGCCGTGTTGCCGTGCTGCACGAGTTGGCCGTTGACCCAGGCGGTGATCATGCGCCCGTCGCACTTGACCACCACCCGGTTCCACTGTTCGGAGAGGTCGGCCCGGGCGATCGGCGGCAGGTTGCCGTAGATGGCCATAGTCTTGTGCTTGTCGATCCCCTCGCGGTCCTCCAGTTGCAGCTCCATGCCGTCCACCGAGGGCCAGGCCTGCTGGGGCGTGCGGATGCCGATTCCGGAGTTGCCCCGCTTGACCATGAGGTAGTCCAGCGAGAGCGTGTAGTTGCCGAAGTCCTTCTTGGTCCTCAGGTAGTTGCCGCCACCCGGCTTGAGCACCAGCTCGCCGTCTTCGGCCTGCCAGGCGCTGAGCTTGCCGGGGCACCACCAGCCGTCGAGGTCGCGCCCGTTGAAGATCGGTTCCCCGGCCGGCTCGGCCGCGCGGAGGTCGGACACCTGGGCCGCGCCCCCTTGAATTGAAAGCCCCAGGCCGAAGCGGCGACGGGGATCGACCTCCACCTCGGCGGGCTTGCGGCCGTCGATCTTGATCGAAAGCGCGCTGCGTTGACGGCGCACGACGGCGGCGTGCATCCGGCCGAGGGACGAGTCTGCCGGTCTGGAGCCTTCGGCGAGGACCTTGCCGTGCTCGTCGAGCTGCCCGCACGTCGTGTCCTCGCTCAGGGTCAAGCGCAGTCCGGCGCCTTGCGGGACGTCGGGCAGGTGCAGGCACAATTGCCCCCTGTCGCCGACCGCCCAGCGGAAGCGGAGCTCGAAGTCGCCGAACGAGAACCCCGAGAGAAGCGGCGAGGCGCCGGCCCCGCCGTGCAGCACGCCGTCCTCGACGCGCCACCCCTTGACCGGATCGGGGAAGTACTCCCAGCCGATCAGGCTGTCGGGCCGCATCAGGGCCACTCCGAACGGCCCCTCGGCCGCGCCGGCCGGCTCGGTTCCCAACGCGGGGATTACGACGAGGCCGACCGCAAAAAGCCACAGGGGCGAATGGGCCAATAGTCGAAAGGGGCGCCGGGATCGCGAACTCAGCGAGCGTGGCATGGACAACTCCGGGAAAGGAAAGCTGGGGCGGAAGGTGAGGACCGGAAGCAGCGCGCCCGGCGGTCCCATTAAACACCGAACCGCGGGCGATTCCCAGCCCCAAAGGGGCCGGCGCGCCCGGCGGCTGGAAGCCGCGGCCCGCCGCGAAGAGACCCGTGCTCCCCTCGGCCGAGTTGCATGCCGACGGCCTCAGTCGCGCACCAGGCGCCAGCCCCAGGCGGCCAGACAGCACTGCCCTGCGCCGATCCAGACCAGAAGCAGCGTGAGGATCACGGCGCCGAGGTGGATCCACCGCCCCAGCTTGTCGTGAAGACGCTGCAGTCCGTCGCGGGTCTTCTCGAGCCGCCTGGAGAACGACCTCAGGCTGTCGTCCACCACGTCGAGCTGAGCGACGATGTTCAGCGCCAGCCGCGCGATGGCGGCCAGATCGACGTCGTCGGGCTTGCGGCCGAGATGGTCGAGGCGACCTTTCAGTTCATCGACCGCGCCCGACGCCTCGGCGAGCGTACGCCGTCCCGCCTGCACGATGTCGTCGAGCGCTGTGGGGGCCTCGCCCGACCCCGCCTCGATCAGCCCTTGCTGGCGGAGCGAGGCTTGCAGCCGATCGAGTAGCTCCACCGCGTCGGCCGAGACTTGGATGACCGATTCGGCCTGCTGAATGGCTTCGTCGATGCGGCGCTCGGCCTGGTCCAGGCGCGCGGTCACGGCGTCGTCGCGCTCGATGATCGCCACGGCCGAGTCGCGGACCAACTCGTCGACGACGGCGGCGAAGCCCCTCGCCTCGCGCACCGTGCTCCGCGCCTCCTCGGTGCGCTCCTCCACCCGGATCATCACGGCGTCGATCTCCGCGTGCACCTCGGCATTGAGCTGCTTCAGCCACGCCACGACGGACCACACGCCGACGATCGCCGCCACGCAGGCAATCAGGCCCACGACGCCGAGCACCACGCCCACGACACCCGCAAGACGTCGGATCATGGCTGACTCCTCAACTACTTCAGGAAGTCCGGCAGGTAGCTATCGCGCACTCCCGTTCCCTCGACGCGCTTCTTGCGCTCCCGGGTTCGGCGCTTCGCCTCCTCCTGGCGAAGCTCGGCGTACGAACCTTCGCGAATTCGGTCATCGCGTCCCATTCCGGCCTCGACGACGACCGCCGACTGCTCCAGGAGCTTCTTCTGCTTGACGTTGATGGCGTAGCAGCGCGTCTGGCATAGTCCGCAGCCCACACACTTGTGGGCCAGTACGAGCGGCGCCTGGAACCCGGAATCGGGGATCGGCTCGCCAAAGGGGTCCATTTCGGTCCCCACCCCAACGAACTCGATTGCATGGTACCCGGCCGCCGCGCACTCGTCCACGCAGAGCTGGCAGGCCTCGCGCTCGGCATGGGGGAGGCAGGTTCGCTCATTCACCACGGCCAGCCCCATGCGCGCGTGACGTTTCTCCTCCATCGGCAGCGCGCGGATCGCCCCGGTGGGGCAAACGTGCCCGCAGTGGTTGCAGCTCGGCTCGCAGCCCGACCAGTCGGCCGCCAGACGCGGGGTCCACAGCGGATCGAGTCCCTCGGCCAGCCCGGCCGGCTGCAGGGCGTTGTTGGGGCACGCCTGGAAGCACTCACCGCAGCGGATGCAGAGCTGGAGGAACTCGCCTTCCGGCACGCTGCCTGGCGGACGGACCAGCGGAGATGCCTCGTGGCCGCCACTCCACCTCCGAATCGCCCCGGCCGCGCCGAGTCCCGCCACCGCGCCGCCCAGCACGCCGCCGGCCGTCTGCAGGAGGAACCGCCGTCGATCCGGCGAGGGCGCGGCCCCGGAAGGTTCTGCCGACGGCTTCTCGTCGTGGCCCTCCCAACGGCCGACGAACTTGATGCTGCCGCTGGGGCAGACGCCGCCGCAGGTCTGGCAGAAGGTGCAGTCCGCAGGGCGAGTGGCGAAGTCGGAGTCGATCGCGGCGAAGGGGCAAACCTCAACACACTTGCCGCAGTCGATGCACGACACTTCCACCTTGCGCTGCGTCAGACGGAACCGATTGGCCAAGGAGAACACGGCGCCCGAAGGGCAGATGTATCGACACCAGAAGCGCGGTTGGAGGCAGCTCAGGGCGAGCACCGCAACGAACAGCGCGATGGAGACGTAGTTGCCCGCGTCGACCTCGGGAACCTGGTGCCATCCTCTCACAAAGCCGAGCTGGAGCGGCGAGACCACGAAGGCCATCGCCCGGGTGAGGACGGGAATCGCGGCCACGAACCCGGAGACGAGCACGCCGGCGACCGAGGCGGCCAACACGCCCGCCAGGAGATAGTACTTCAGGTTCGCCCACCATCCGCCGCGCGCCACGCGCCGCCAGGGCACGCGGCGGCCGATGGCCCAATCGAACACGTCGATGACCGTGCCCAACGGGCAGACATAGCCGCAGAACCCTCGCGGAACCACTAGGCACACGGCCAGGATGACACCCGCCCAGGCCAGCGACCAGACCCACGTGCGCGCGGCCAGGGCCGTGGAGATGCTCACCAGCGGATCGAGCGCGAGGAAGGTCTCCGCAGGCACGAGTTCCTTGGCCTGACGATCATCGGCGTAGTGTGAAGGCCAGGCGTGGGGCGGGGCCTCGGAGAGCGACCACGGGCCGAAGCTCACGGCCAGTTGTTCAAGCTGCTGTGCCGTCGGCTCCCCGGCAGGCGTTAACTCCAACCCGCCGCCCCCGGCCGCTTGCAGCGTGAAGACCCCCAAATACGCCCTTTCCTCCGATCCGGCGTCGGCCACGTGGACCACCGCGCCGTCAGCCGGCTTCTGCTCCGTAGCGGAGCCGAACTCGACCACGGCCTTTCCAGTCTCGGCATCGACCTCCAGGGGCGTCACGCCGTGCCAGGCCGGGGCCGGCCGGGCCGTGTAGGGCCAGCAGACGTAGAGGAACAGCCCGAGAAACGCGGCCAGGCACACGCTCTGGATGATCCGCCGCAGCGGGGAAGACACCCAGGTTGGACCAAGCACGCGCAGCGCGCGGCGGATGGGACGCGGGCCGCGCGCGGGCCCTTCGGCCTCGCTGTCGCGCCTCTTGGCGGAGACGGGAAGAAACCAGTGGAGCCGCATGGCGGGGCAATCTCAGAAACGGGAGAACTGCTGCGCGGGCCGTCAGTCCGGCTTTTCGGCAAGGGCCCGGGCAACGGCGTTGATGATGGCCTCGGAGGTGATCGTCGCGCCGGTCACGGCGTCCACGCCCTTGAGCCCTTGTTGCTCGACGATTCGCCGAGGCGTGTCCGTCAGCGAGGAGAAGAACTGCTTCTCCTTGTGCTGAGTGACCGCCACGGACTCGATACGCCCCCCGCGCACCACGACTCGCACGTGCAAGTCGCCCGCGTAACCCGGGGCGCTCCCTGCGTACGTCCCGTCGGCCACGCGGCTGAGGTCCAGCGCGTCGAAGATGCGAATGCCGTCGATACTCGCCCTGGCCCGCTGGTGGCACCTGAGGATCAACTTGTGGCCGCGTCCCGACGCCGGCACGGCGAGCACCTTGCGGTAGTACTCTTCGGCCGGGCCATAGCGGCCTTCAATGCGGCAGGCGTCGCCGGCGGCGATGTACGCCACGTGGGGCCAACCGGCTTGGGCCAGGGCCTCGGCGGCCTCGAGGGCCTTGTCCGTGTCGCCCATGTCGGCCCAGAGCTTGATCGAGCTGGGGTAGATCGGCAATCGCGAGAGCAGCTCGACGGCCATGGCCTTGCTGCCCAGCTCCCAGTAGCAGGAAGCCAGCTTGACCGCCTGGGGCGAAGGGTTGTCCGGGCCCAGCCCCGCCCGAAGAAACCAGAACGCGGCCCGCGCATAGTCCTGCTCGAAGTCGTAGTACATCCTCCCCAATTGCCGCATCGCCCGGGTGCGCTTGCCGACGTCCTTCTCGTGCATCACCAACAGATGATGCATGAAGCGGATACCTTCGTGCCACCGGCCGGGGTTCGGATTGATTCTGCCCCAGACGTACTGATCCACGTTCCGCGACTCGTTCCACGGTCCGGGCGGACGCGCCGGGTAGGAGAGGTCGAGCGTGTTGGGGTAGTTCACGCGCACCGAGTCGAACCACTCGGGGGGCGTGCGCCCGCTCTGGTCGATGAGCTTCTCGATCTCCGCGCGCGTCCGGCCAGCCGCGCTGGATCCGGGAGTGTCGCTTCGCTGGGGCGAATCCTCGGCGCCGTCCGTCCCATTGATCACTTCGCGGCGACCGTTAACCGTCACGGCGTGAATCCGCGACAAGGGATACTTGCGCAGAAACGTGCGGCCGTTCATCTCGACCTCGATCGACACCGTGGTCTCGTCCCGGGCCGTGACCTTGCCCTCCGTCTCGGCGCCGCTGAGCAGCTCGATCAAGTCCTCGGTGGCAGTAGCGGGAACGGTTGCCGGGGCGGGCGATCCGCTGGAAAGGCCCTTCAGGTATTCGCGGTCGGCCGTGCTGAGCTTGTCCACGGGCATGGCGACCACCTGGCCCGAGGCCTTCTTCAGATGCGCATTGCCGTCGCGGACCTCGACGAGCTCGGCCTCGATCGTGAATCTGCCCGTGCTATCGGTCCACGTGCGCGGGGCAGCCGGCACAATGAGGACTGACGTGAGGAGTATGGTCGTAGCCAATACGGGGCGGAGCCAAAGCGCCATGCCGTCTCCTTGTGCTGAAAGGCCGGGACGATTCGGCGTATTCTGACGACTACCGCTGGCTTGTGCCATAGAAATTCGCGGCGGGCGGTTCGGCAGCCCCTGTCGGCAGGGATCGCTGATGCGGCAGGCGATGTCGAGACCCCGCGCTGTACTACCAGCCTCAAACATCGTTAGGTTTTTCACGATGTCCAGCGCCCATCGGGAGCGGGTTCCCGCAACCGAGCGGAAGCTCGTTTGGGTTGGCGGCCCTGCCGCCCTGTGACTAGCGCGTCACGTCAGCACGTTCACGCCCGCCCCGTCGGGCGCGGCGTGCAACAGGGCGAGGCGCGAGATCCAGTCGAGCCGCTTCTGAATGGAGGAGAGCGACGGGGCGATGGCCTGAAATGCCTCCGCGTCGGCGCCCAAATCGTCGAGCCGGTCCTGGAGCTTGTCGAGCCGATCGGTGTAGAACTTCAAGAGATCGAGCTCTTCGTCCATCTCGATCCCCTCCTGCTCCAGGTCCAGGAGCACCTGGCCGAGCTGGTTGAGCTCCGCCTCGGTCAGGGCCCCCGTCTTGTGCAAGCCGTCGAGCAGGCGGGAGTACTGGCGGGGCGTGATCTGCGTGACGTCGTACTGGGCGGCCAGCCGGCGCAGAGCGGCCGTGGTTCCTTCGGGCGGCGCGGGGCGGGGCTCGGCCGCCGCCGCAGACGAGGCCGTGGCGGGCTCGGTGGACGACTTCCACGAGTTGAGCAATCCCGAAAGCGCGCTTGCGCCAGTGATCACCTGGCTGATCGGCACCATGTTCGGCTCCTTCCGATGGCAGCCCCCCGGCATGTCGTGAACGGCCGCTTCGCGGCGGGCACCGCGCGGCGCCCTCCGTCCGCGCGACCGCTTACGCAAGGCGCGCGCCGAACCCCGCGCGATCCGCCAGCCTGGGGACACCCGAGGGGAAAAAGGTATTGACGGGAAAGGGGTTGCCGCTTCTCGGCAGGGCCGGCCATCAGGCCGCGAGTGGCGCGGGCCTCAGATGGGGCCGGCGATTGCTGCGCGGATCGACGGGCAGAATCGGCCGGTTGGGGGTCAGGGGGAAGGGAGACAGGCATTGGGGATACGGCGGCGGCGACCCGCCGACCCGTCTGCACTCGTCATTGCTTCTTCATCGCGGCCTTCTCCATCCACGCCGCGCAGCGGTCGGGCCAGGTGGAGCAGGGGTGCTCCGAGGGGCGGAGGCCGAACCCGTGTCCGCCGCTGCCGTACACGTGCAGCTCCGCCGGCACGCCCGCCTTGCGCAGGGCCAGGTACATGGCGATGCTGTTCTCCGGGCTGATGCGGTCGTCGCCGGCGTGGGCGAAGAACACCGGCGGCGTCTTCTCGTCCACGCGGATCTCCGGCGACAGCTCCCCGTCCTTGGCCAGGTAGGCTGGATACACCAGCACGACGAAGTCTGGCCGGCAGCTCACCTCGTCCGCGTCGTCCACCGGCTCATAGTGCCGCCGATCGTGGTTGGTGGCGGCCGCCGCGGCCAGGTGCCCGCCTGCGGAGAACCCGAGGATGCCGATCCGCTTGGGATCGATCCCGAGCTGCTTGGCCTTGCTCCGTACGAGGCTTACGGCTCGCTGCGCGTCCTGGAGCGGGGCGAGGTGCCGCGGCTGGCCCTTGCGCGCCGGCACGCGGTACTTCAGCACGATACCCGTGGCGCCGATCGAGTTGAGCCACGCGGCGACCTCCTCCCCCTCCAGGTCCATCGCCAGGATGTGATAGCCGCCACCAGGGCAGATCACCACGGCCGCGCCGGTGTCCTTCTTCTTGTCCGGACGGTACACGGTCAGGGTGGGCCTGGTCACGTTGGTCAGCCGGACAACTTCCTTCTGGCCTTCCTTCTGCGGCAGGACCTTCTCTTCGCCCAGCCCGCCCTCCTCTCCGGGCACGTCCCCCGGCCAGACGTCGAGCACCTGGGGCTCGCCGGCCAGCGCGTGGAGACCGAAATCGAGAAAGCAGACGGCAAGGAACGCGGCGGTACAGCGGCGCATGGGGACCTCCGGCGACTTCGGGGGAGACAATGGGTGCCAAGGCAGGACCGGGCCGGCCGCCCGGCCGATCGACACGCCCAGGCTAACTGGGCCGCGTCGGAGTTGTCCAGCCCCGAGACGAACTCCTGCGTTTTCCGGGCCGGCACGGCCCGGACGCGCGGTGGCTCGGACGTGGCCGGCAGGCGGGCTCGCCGAAACGAGGAGGGGAGAGAAAAGCAGGACGGCGGCCCCGGCAACATGACTGCCAGAAGGCCGCGCGAGCGGGGAAGCGCGTGGAACATGCCGCTCGAGAGCCGCCGTCCTAAGAGAGTGTTGGTTCGGGTTCCTCCAGCCAGTTCCGCTGGCGCGCGTATTCGACCGCCTCGTGGCGAGAGCGGACCTGAAGCTTGTCCACGATATTATGGACGTGGTTCTTGACCGTGTGCAGCGAAAGCTCCAGACGCCGCGCAATCTGTTTGTTGCTGAGCCGCTCGGCGATGCAGCGGACGATTTCCTTTTCGCGGGGCGTCAGCTCGGCGGGCTGCGTTCGGGCGGCGGCCGGCGCGGCGTGGCCGCTCTGCGTCACCCGCCGGAACAGCGACTGCACGATCGCCGGCGAATGAAACGTCTCGCCGCGGTGGACACGTTCGATGGCCTTGCGCAGATGCTCGATCGACGAGTTCTCCAACACGCAGCCGTGCGCGCCGGCCGCCATGCACTCGAACAGCGAGTCGTTGACTTCGCCCGAGGCCAGGACCATCACCTTCGCCTTGGGCCTGCCGGAGGGGCCGGCCTCTTCGCAGGCCTGCGAATCATGATTCGACCCTTGCGCCGCCCCGTAGACCGCCCGCGTCCACTCCCGCGCCTGGCGGCCGGGAAGGTTCAGGTCGATCAGGACAACGTCGGCCCGCGGCTCGCCCACCCCGAGGTCCAGCTCGGACGGATGCTCCAGCGCTTGGGACTCGAAACGATCCCATTTCGACACCGCAGCCGCCAGGCAGTCCCGGAACAGCCGGCTGCGATGCACAATCCCTACCCGAATCGCGTCGCTCATACGCCCAGCCCAACTCTCCACCAATGCCCCCCCCCGGAAGAGCAAATAAAGCGGCCTGCACCGGCCGAGTGACCCCCCCAAGCGGTCACCCGCGTGCTGCAAGCGTGATGTGGTATCGTCGGTGCCGGAACAGGCCGCTTCGACGGCGGGGAGGGTCGTTCCGCGCGGTGATGCGTGCGCAGAGACAGTCCCCGACCTCTCCAAGGGAATTCAACGCGGGGGCGCCACGCGGGCGCGCGATTTTCCACGGGCGGGTGTCAGGGGGCTTCGCTCACCGAGGCTCCAGTCTCGGCGGCAAGTCCCTGCGGCAAGTCCCTCCCGGCCCCGTCGTCCCACGCCCTGGGGGCCTTAATCAAGCAGCCCCTCGAACTCCTCGCGGAGCCGTTTGAGCACGCGGTATTTCGCCTGGCGCACGGCCCGCTTGGTCATCCCCAGGTCGGCGGCGATGGCGGCCGACGACTCCCCTTGAATCGTCGCGCGAAGGAATGCCTTCCAGGTCCGCTCTTCAAAGTCATCCCGGATCAGCTCGAGGGCCTCGCGCGCGATCCACAGGCCGTCGGGCGCGGGGGCCGGCTGCTCCGACGATGGATCGACCGGGTCGGGCACCTGCGAAAGGAGCATCTGGGCGTCGGTTCCGCCCTGGGCCTGCGCGCGTCCCCGCCCGCGGCGGAAATGATCGCGGATCTTGTTGCGGGCGATGGTCCACAGCCATCCGCGAAAGGTGCTGCCGGGCCGATCGTGTCGAAACCCCTCGACGTGCGCCGCCACGGAGACGAACACCTCCTGGACCACGTCGGAGGCGTCTTCCGGCGACAGGCCCGCCTTGCGGGCCCAGACGTAGGCCACCGGACCGTAGAGACGCACGAGCCGCCGCCAGGCGTCGGGCCGAAGGGCCTTGACCCTCTGCAACAGGCTTGGCGACGTGCTCTCGGGCGGCTTTTCCGCAGGGCCGTCGTTCGGATTGACGCCGGAGCTCATGGCAGTGGCGCACTCACCCGGCCCCGCGGCCAGGCCGCCGTGGTGGAAATGGCAGTAAGATGCGTTGACGCCGAGCGCCCAGGGGGGGAGGAACACATAGCCGTATTATACCCTCCGCTTAGGGCACGCGGGGGCACGCGTGCAACCCCCGCCGAGCGTGTCCGCGAGGGGTGGGGCGCGATGAAAAGACCGAACCGTGCGCCGAGCGCGACTCGAAGCAGGCCGACCTCCGGAGGAAACCGCGATCCGGACAGAGCGAGAAGCAGCGGATGAGGCCGGATCAGACCGCGGATTCCTGCAACACCGCTCCCCAGCTTAGCCCCCCCGTGGCAGCGGAGTCAATGCTCTTGCGCTACGGGGCGGATCGCGACGCGGTTCGGGCTTTCCGATGGCCCCTCTTCCATCGTGTGCCGGGGGCGGCCAAACTGTGGCTGCCGCGCGGGCCTTTCCCGCGGGTTTTCCGTTCGGTTCTCTCTGGAGGCGCAATGCCATGAGAACTTGTCGAGGGGTGCTGCTGTTGGGATTGGTGTTGTCGGTGGCCGTGATGGGGTGGGCCGAGGAGAAGCCCAAGCGGAAGGGGCCCAAGGCCAAGCCGGGCGTCCGGGCGCACGGAGCCCCGATCATGAGCTGGCTGAAGGACATCGACCTGAGCGAGGAGCAGGAGGCCAAGCTCAAGGAGATCATCAAGGAGGCCGGGCCCAAGCTCGTCGAAGTCCGAAAGAAGATGGCCGACGTCCTCACCGACGCCCAGAAGACAGCCCGGCAGGAAGCCATAAAGGCCGCCCGCGAGGCCGGCAAGAAGGGCAAGGAAATGCGCGAGGCGATGGAAGCGGCCGTCGAGCTCACCGACGAGCAGAAGGAGGCGATGAAGGAGATCCGCAAGGAGATGCAGGAGGCGATGAAGACCGTCCAGGAGCAGGTCATGGCGCTGCTTACGCCCGAGCAGCGCGAGGCCGTCAAGGAGAAGATGAGGAAGCCGGCCGGGAAGAGGAAGCCCAAGCCCGAAGCGAAGAAGGCCGAGGAGTAATCGGAGCCCGGCGCCGCGACCGGCGCGATGCACCGACGTCAACATGCGAAGGGCCGTCCGACGCCGGGCGGCCCTTTGTGATGAAGTGGCCCGTGGCCCGCGGCGAGGGGCGAGGGATTGATGATTGCAGATTCAGCGGCAATAAGGTTCAAGCCGTCCCCAATCCTCAATCTCCAATCTCCCACGTACGGGTTTGCATCCCGGCCGGCGCGTGGCGACAATGGCGGTCTCCGTCACCGCCGAGGGCTTTCTCCCATGACGCGATCCCCGATCCTTGTGGCGACCTTGTCTTTCTTCTGCTTGCCTGGCGTCGCGCTCCAAGCCGAAGCGGACGGACGGATTCCCAGCGAGCCGATCTCTCTGGCCGGTCCCTGGCGGTGCGCGCTGGACGGCGACGATGCCGGCATCGACCAGCGCTGGTTCCAGCGCGAGATCGAGGGCCAGGCCAGCCTGCCGGGCTCGCTCACCGAGAACGGTCTGGGCGACGACGTCTCGGTCGATACGGCGTGGACCGGCCAGATCGTCGATCGAAGCTGGTTCGCCGACCCCAAGTACGAGCCCTACCGCCAGCCCGGCAACGTGAAGGTGCCCTTCTGGCTCACGCCGCTGAAGCACTACGTGGGGCCGGCCTGGTACCAGCGCCACCTCACCGTGCCCGACGCGTGGAAGGGGAAGCACACCTGGCTGCGCCTGGAACGGGTCCATATCGAGAGCCGCGTGTGGATCGACGACCGCGAGGTCGGCATGCGCAACAGCCTCAGCACGCCGCACGAGTATGACCTGGGCGTTCTCTCTCCGGGCGAGCACCGGCTGACGATCCGCATCGACAATCGCGTGAAGATCGACGTGGGCAGGAACGCCCACAGCGTCTCCGACCACACCCAGACCAACTGGAACGGCGTCGTGGGGCGCATCGAGCTGTTTCCCCGCGGCCCGGTGTGGATCGACGAGCTGCGCGTGTCTCCCCTGCCCTCGCAAGGCATGGTCGGGGTCCACGTGGAAGTCTCCAGCCTCTTGGACCGGGCGTACGAAGGCCGGCTGGTCGCCTCGGTGCACAGGGACGGCGAGACGATCGCGCGCCAGGAAGTCGAGCACAAGCCCACCGGCCGGCAGAACACCACATCGCACCGCTTCGCCATCAGGCATTCCCGACTGCGCCGGGCCGCGCGGTGGGGCGAGTTCTCCCCCGAGCTGCATGAGCTGACCGTGGACCTCGAGGTCGCCGATGGCCGGAGCACGCACGGCGACCGCCGCACCGCGACCTTCGGGATGCGCGAGGTCGGCACGGACGGCACCCAGATCACGATCAACGGTCGGTCCGTGTTTCTCCGCGGGACCTTGGAGTGTGCCATCTTCCCGTTGACCGGCTACCCGCCGATCGACGTGGAGTCGTGGACGCGGATTCTCTCGGCGGCCAAGGCCCACGGACTGAACCACGTGCGGTTCCACTCCTGGTGTCCGCCCGAGGCGGCCTTCGTGGCCGCGGACCGGATGGGCGTCATATTCCAGGTCGAGTGCGGCGTGTGGACGCGGGTCGGCAGCGACCCGGAGATCGACGCCTTCATCGAGGCCGAGACCGAGCGGATCCTGCGGGCCTACGGCAATCACCCGTCGTTCTGCCTCCTCTCGCACGGCAACGAGCCCGGCGGGGGCAAAGCGGCCAACGCCTTCCTCGCCCGATGGCTTCAGCGGTGGAAGAAGACCGATCCCCGGCGGCTGTACACGGCCGGGTCGGGCTGGCCCGAGCTGCCCGAGAGCCAGTTCCACGTCACGCCCAAACCGCGGATTCAGGCCTGGGGCGCGGGACTCTCCAGCCGCGTCAACGCACGGCCGCCCGAGACCGTGACCGACTACCGCGACTTCGTGCAGAAATACCCCACCCAGCCGGTGATCAGCCACGAGATCGGCCAGTGGTGCGTCTATCCCAACCTCGCGGAGGTCGCGAAGTACACCGGCGTCACCCGGGCGTGCAACTTCGAGATCTTCC
>CAYSUS010000130.1:8291-18023 GCA_964434165.1 uncultured Pirellulales bacterium | reverse complement strand
CCGGAATGAAGGTGCCATAGTTCTTCAGGTTGTCGGCCATGTCTTTCGGGTTGAAGGTGATGGCCGTCCAGAAGTAGCAGAAGAAGTAGATCAGGCCGATGTACATGATGTTGTACAGGTAGCCCGTCCCCCGCTGGAACGTGTCGCCCGCGTCCTGCAGAAACGTCGCCGTCGGGTAGTACCCGGCCAGGATGCTGAACAGCGCGGCCGGGAAGAGCAGCAGGCTCGAGGCGAAGATGATCGGCATCACGCCGGCCTGATTGACCTTTAGCGGCAGGTACTGCCGTGTTCCGCCGTACACGCGGCGCCCCCGCACGTGCTTGGCGCTCTGCGTGGGGATGCGGCGCTGCCCCAGGGTGATGAACACGACGCCGAACACGACCGCGACGAAGAGCACGGCCAGGACGAGGATCTTGTCCACGCCCGCCTGCCCGCCGAGCTGGATCTCCCCCTGTTCGATCATCGGCTGGAACAAGCGGTAGCCGGCGAACGGCATGCGGGCGAGGATGCCTGCCATGATCAACAGGCTGATGCCGTTGCCGATGCCGTATTCGTCGATCTGCTCGCCGAGCCACATGAGGAACGTCGTGCCAGCCGTCATCGTGAGGACGGCCGTCAGCACCCAGCCCCAGTGGGGGCTGCCTCCGGAAAGGAAGTTTGGGTGGATCATGTTGTTGCCCACCAGGAAGCTGACGTAGAAGTAGCTTTGCCCCAGACAGAGCACGACCGTGGCGTAGCGCGTATATTCATTGATCTTCTTGCGACCGCTCTCGCCCTCCTTTTGCAGCCGCTCCAGGGGCGGATACACGCTGCCGAGAAGCTGGAAGATGATGGAGGCCGAGATGTACGGCATGATCCCCAGGCCGAAGATCGTGGCCTGGCTGAGCTGGCTGGCGCTGAACACGGCGACCTGCTCGAAGAGCTGCCCCAGCCCCGAGTCGGATTGGGCCTGGAAATAGTCCTCCATCGCCCGGCGATCCACGATCGGCAGCGGAATCTGCCATCCGATCCGGTAGATCGCCAGGAACAGCAACGTCAGAAGGATCTTCTGCCGCAGTTCCGGGATCGTGAAGACGACGCGTAGCTTTTCCCACATGGCTCGACTGGCCTCTCCCTCCCCCGCGTGTTGTCTGCCGGGCCGGCGGCGTGAGACGACCGGCCGCTTGGGTACCTGAACCTCTGGGGCTGATATCGGGACGTCGTCACGCGGAACGTCGGATTCAAACGGGCGCGGCCACCGCGGGCAAGGCGACGTGCGCCGCGATTCGTCCCGGCGCGCCGCCTCTCGTACGCCGGACAGGTCGCTTCCAAAACGGCTGCTTGAGGAACCTCCGCTACTGCGGCTTGACGGACGACTTCTGCTTGTTCTTGGCCACCGGCTTCTTGCCCGGCAGCACCTTGGCCTCACCGCCGGCCTTCTGGATCTTCTCCAGGGCCGCGCG
Organism: uncultured Pirellulales bacterium; assembly: GCA_964434165.1. Lineage (GTDB taxonomy): Bacteria > Planctomycetota > Planctomycetia > Pirellulales > Thermoguttaceae > CAYSUS01. The sequence goes on along the minus strand of CAYSUS010000130.1, from coordinate 16,581 downwards.
GCTGAAACGGTGGGCGGAGACGGTCAGTCGCTTGGTCAGCTCGCCGTCGCCGAGGACCTTGAGCACGTCGTAGGCGCCCTTGGCGACGTTCTTCTCGCGGAGGGCCTCGGGCGTGACTTCGTCGCCGGCCTCGAACAGCTTCTCCAGGTCGCCCACGTTGACCTCAGCCACGCGCAGGGCGAAGCGATTGTGGAAGCCCCGCTTCGGAATGCGGCGCACCAGGGGCATCTGCCCTCCTTCGAAGACCGCCAGGCGCGACCAGCCCGCCCGCGAGGCCTGGCCTTTATGCCCGCGTGCGGCGGTCTTGCCTTTGCCGGAGCCCGCGCCCCGGCCCAAGCGGGTCCGCTTCTTGTGCTTCTTGATGCCGCGATTGACGGTGTCGATGTTCATGACAGCGAAACTCCCCGCAGACGCTCGACCTCGCTCCGGGAGCGGAGGCTCTTGAGGGCCTCGATGGTGGCCTTGACGACGTTGTGGGCGTTGGTGGAGCCGAAGCACTTGGTGAGGATGTTGCGGATGCCGCAGGCGTCGCAGACGGCCTTGACGGGGGCTCCGGCGATCACGCCCGTCCCTTCCCCGGCAGGAATCAGCACCACCTTGGCCGTGCCGAACCGGCCCCGCACCATGTGCGGAATGGTCGAGCCGTCCAGGGGCACTTCGATCAGGCTGCGGCTGCCGTCCTTGACGGCCTTTTCCACGGCCGGCGGAACCTCATTCGCCTTACCGTAGCCCCAGCCGACGCGTCCCTGGCCGTCGCCGACCACGACCAGCGCCGAGAAGCTGAACCGGCGGCCTCCCTTCACCACGGCGGCGCAGCGGCGGATCTTGACCACCTTGTCGACCAGTTCCCCTTGGCGCGTTTCGGTTTCCATGACTCCTGCTCTCGGCGGTACTTGAGGTCGTTGGGACGGCGCTGGAGGGGGGCCGCCGCGCGGCACTGCCTTTGCGGCTAGGCCGAGGCCGCACCCTTGGACTTGTCCTTCGCCTTGGTCTTCGGTTTCTTATCCCCCTTCTTCTCGCCCTTTTTGGGGGAGGCCTTGCCTTGCGGCTCGACGGGCTCTTTCTTCGGGCCCAGGTCGAGGCCGGCATCGCGCGCGGCGTCGGCCAGCGCCGCCACGCGACCGTGGTACTTGTACTCGCGGCGGTCGAGCACGACCTGCTTCACGCCGGCCTCCAGGGCCCGTTTGGCCACGAGCTCGCCGACCGCCTTGGCGGCCTCGATGTTGCCGCCCGAGGCCGTCTGCCCCTTCAGTTCCTTGTCCAGCGTGCTGGCGGTGACGAGCGTGCGTCCCGCCAGATCGTCGATGACCTGCGCGTACATGTGCTTGTGGCTGCGGAAGACGCTCAGCCGCGGGCGGACCGAGTCGCGCTTCAGTCGGTTGCGCACGCGAAAACCGCGTCGCTGCCGCTGCCGGCCGATGATTTTTTCGTGTCTCACGTCAGTCTCTCGCTTATCGCTTGGGGGCGCGCGGGAAATCCCCGCCCGGGGCGGGGACGCTACTTCACCATCGCCTTGCCCTGCTTGCGGCGGACCTGCTCGCCTTCGTAGCGGATGCCCTTGCCTTTGTACGGCTCCGGTTTGCGGAGCGCCCGAACCTCGGCGGCGAACTGCCCCACCAACTGCTTGTCGATCCCCTTGACGGAAACGTGCTGCTGGTCGGGGCAGGTGACCGTCAGCCCCTGGGGGATGGGGACCTGAAGCTCGTTGGCGTACCCCACGCGGAGCTGCAGGGTATCGTTCTGCACGGCGGCGATGTAGCCGACGCCGACGACCTCGAGTCGCTTCTCATAGCCCTTGGTAACCCCGACGATCATGTTCTGGACCAGCGCGCGGGTCAGCCCGTGCAGGGCCCGCGCCGGGCGCGAGTCGTTGTGGCGCGTGACGGTCACCTGCTTCGCGTCGGCGTCGAACGTCAGATCGACCTCGGGGCGAAACTGCCACTCGAGCTTGCCCAGCGGGCCCTCGATGCTCACGGTGCGGTCGGCCACGGCGACCTTCACGCCGTCGGGGACGCTCACCGGTTTCTTTCCGATTCGGGACATGGCTAGGAACCTTCAGGGGCCTGATCGTCTCCAGGGGCGGCGCGCGGTCACCAGACCTCGCAGAGGATCTCGCCGCCGAGCTTGCGCTGGCGGGCCTCCCGGTCGCTGACCACGCCTCGGCTGGTGCTGATGATGCTGATCCCCAGGCCGTTGAGGACGGGCCGCAGCCGCGTGGCGGGGCTGTACACGCGGCGTCCCGGCTTGCTCACGCGGCGGATGTGCCGGATCACGCGCTCTCCGTTCGGGCCGTACTTCAGGTGCAGGCGGATCTGGTTGGACGGCTTCTCGTCCACGACCTCCCAGTCCCAGATGTACCCCTCGCGCTTGAGCACCTCGGCCAGGCCGCGCTTCACCTTGGAGAGCGGCATCTCCACGTGAGGCCGCTCCACGCGAACCGCGTTTCGGATCCGGGTCAACATGTCGGCAATCGGGTCGGTCATCATGTCTTTTGAGCCTGCCGTTCAAACCATCTTGCGTCAGGGCCGGAACGTGGGAGGCGGCCGCCGCGGGCCGGCTGCTCCCGCTCACCAACTCGCCTTCTTCACACCGGGAATCAGCCCCTCGTCCGCCAACTTGCGGAAGCAAATGCGGCAGATGCCGAACTTGCGGAACACCGCGCGGGGGCGGCCGCAGAGCCTGCACCGGTTCTGTTGGCGGGTGGGGAACTTCGGCGGCCGCGCCGCCTTGGCGATCTTCGATTTGCTTGCCATGAAATCCGGTCCTTCGAGTGATCCCGGGATCGGTCCGAGTCCGGCCGCGCCCCGGGAGGGCTCGTCTGAAGGGCGGGTCGCCCTAACGCTTGCCTTTCCGCTTTCCCCCCCCGGTCTCCTCGGTCCGGAAAGGCATCCCGAAACGGCGAAGCAACTCCCTCGCGTCGTCGTCGCTCTCGGCGGTGGTGCCGATGGTGATGTTCATCCCCTGCGTGCGGGTGTACTTGTCCGGATTGAGCTCCGGGAAGACCATCTGCTCGGACAGCCCGATGCTGTAATTGCCCCGCCCGTCGAAGGCGTTGGGGTTCAGGCCGCGGAAGTCACGGACCCGCGGCAGCGCCAACGAGATCAGGCGGTCGAGGAACTCGTACATGCGCTTGCCGCGGAGCGTCACCTTGCAGCCCACCGGCATCCCCTCGCGGAGACGGAAGCCGGCGATCGACTTGCGGGCCCGGGTAACGATCGGCTTCTGACCGGCGATCAACGTCAGGGCGTCGAGGGCTTCCTCGAGATGCTTCTTCTCGTTGAAGGCGTCGCCCACGCCCATGTTGATCACGATCTTCTCCAGCTTGGGGATCGCGTGGGGGTTGGTCTGCCCCAGCTTCTCCTTCAAGCCGGCGACGATCTCCTTGTCGTAGCGTTCGCGGAGTCGCGGAGTCAGGGTCGCAGCCATGGTACTCGCCGTCACTTCGTGGCAGCGCGGGACTTCGTCCGGCCGATCTGGCCGAGCGACGCGCCGCACTTCTTGCAGAATCGTTCCTTGGCGCCGTCGTCGAGGAAACGGACGCCCACCCGCGTGGCCTTGTCGCACCGGTCGCAGACCAGAAGCACGTTGGAAATCTGGATCGGCATCTCCCGCGAGAGCCGGCCGCCCTGCGGGTTCTTCTGGCTCCGCCGCACGTGCTTGAGGACCCGGTTGACCCCCTCGACCACGACCTTGCCCGCGTCCCGCTGGACGCGAAGCACCTTGGCCCGGACCCCCTGGTCCTCGCCGGTGATGACTTCGACCGTGTCGCCTGTCCTGATACGCATCACACCACCTCGCTGGCGAGGCTGACGATCTTCATGAAATTCAACTCGCGGAGCTCCCGGGCGACGGCGCCGAAGATGCGCGTCCCCTTGGGGTTCTTGTCGTTGTCGATGATCACGGCGGCGTTGCTGTCGAACCGTACGTAGCTGCCGTCGCTTCGCCGGGTCGGCTTCTTGCAGCGGACGATCACGGCGCGAACGACCGTCCCCTTCTTGTAGTCGCTCGAGGGGAGGACGCTCTTGATGCTACAGACGATCACGTCGCCCAGCCCGGCCGTGCGCCGACGGGAGCCGCCCAGCACCTTGATGCACATCAGCTCCTTGGCCCCGGTGTTGTCGGCCACGGAGAGTCGGCTTTGCATCTGGATCATCGTTTACACTCTCGCAAAGGTGCACGCTCTTGCGTGCCGCAAAGGCACGGTCTTCCTGGCCCCTCGCCGCGCCCGGCCTTCCGCGACGGCGGGCGGCGCGCCCGAACGTCTCATTGCTCGCTGCCCGCGCGCTCCTCCTCGTCCTGCCCGGCCGCCTTCTGCGCCGCGCGGAGCGCGGCCAGGTCGATCTGCGTCCCCCGGGTGACGACCCGCACCAGGCGCCATCGCTTGGTCCGCGACATGGGTCGCGACTCGGCGATCTCCACCTTGTCCCCCACGCGCGACTCGTCGTTCTCATCGTGCGCGTAGCACACCGTGCGGCGGCGGAGGTACTTGCCGTACATCGGATGGCGCTCCAAGCGGGCGATCTCCACGCGCCGCGTCTTGGGCGTCTTGTCCGCGGTGACGATGCCGATCTCGACTCTGCGGGGCATGGTTTGGTCTTCCGGTCGGGTTCAATCGGCCGGCCCGTCCCTTCGCCGGCGGGCGGCCGCGGTCTGTCTCGGTTACGGTCAGGCGGAGGCCGGAGGCTCCTCCGCGGCGCCGGGCGCGGCGGCCCGCCGCCGCTCCGACTGGATCGTCTTCAGCCGCGCGATCAGGCGCCGGTGCTTGCGGAGCTCGCTGGGCGCGTCGAGCCGCTCCGTCTCCGCCTGGAGGCGCAGTCGGAAGAAGCCCTCCGTGGTCTCCTTGAGCGTCAACTGCAACTGCTCGTCGCTCATCTCGCGCAACTCGGCGGCCTTGGTCATCGCGGATCCTGCCTTGTCTGGGAAAGTCGCACGCGGTCGCGTCGGGTCCGGGGCCCGGGCTGCAAACGGGTCACATCGCGCGCCGGCGGATGAACCGGACCTTGACGGGCATCTTGTGCGCCAGGCGCGTAAAGCACAACCTCGCCACCTCCTCGGTGACGCCGCCGATCTCGAACATCACCGTCCCCGGCTTGATCACCGCCGCCCAGTACTCCGGCTCGCCCTTGCCCTTGCCCATCCGCGTCTCCAGGGGGATCGAGGTGATCGGCTTGTGGGGGAAGATGCGGATGTACAGCCGCCCCTCGGAGCGGAGGTACTGCTGCGCCGCGATCCGCCCCGCCTCGATGACCGCGGCGCTGATCCAGCCCGCCTGCGTGGACTGGAGGCCGAAGTCGCCGAAGACGACGCGGTTGCCGCGGGTGGCCTCACCTTTTATACGTCCTCTTTGGCTTTTTCGGTGCTTGACCCGCTTGGGCATCAGAGCCATCGGTGTCTTCCTCGCTATACATGCCTTGGTTGATCCACACCTGGATCCCGATATGTCCCTGGGCGATCAGCCCCTCGGCGAAGCCGTAGTCGATCTTCGCCCGCAACGTGGACAAGGGAATCGAACCGGCGATCGCCTTCTCGCGCCGCGACATCTCGGACCCGCCCAGCCGGCCGGCCAACTGGATCTTGATCCCCTTGGCCCCGGCGTCCATGGTCTGCTCCAGGGCCCGCTTCATGGTCCGGCGGAAGCTGGCCCGCTTGCCGAGCTGCTCGGCGATGTCCTCGGCCACGAGCTGGGCCACGACCTCGGGGCGGTTGATCTCCTCGATCTTGATGTTGATCCGCCGCCCGGTCAGGGCCTGCAGCTCGTTCTGAAGCTCCTCTACCCGCTCTCCCTTGCGGCCGATGAGCACGCCGGGGCGCGCCGAGTGGAGCACGACCTTCACCTCGTCGCGGGTCCGCTCGATCTCGATCTTCGCGATCGCGGGGTACATTGCCTTGCCGAAGCGGTCCTTGCGCTTCTTGATGAACCTGCGGATCTTGAAGTCCTCCACGAGCAGCTCGGAGAACTCCTTCTTCGAGGCGTACCAGCGGCTCTTCCAGCCGGTAACAACCCCCGTGCGAAACCCGGTCGGACTGACTTTCTGACCCATAGCTCGTCTCTGGCGATTCTCGGCGTCGGCTCGGCCCCCGTCCGGGGCGAAAACAACCGCGGTTCTTCCGTTCGCGCGTCACTCCACGGCGATGCGAATATGCGACATCCGCTTCTTGAGGACCGCCGCCATCCCCCGCGCCTTGGGGCGGAGGCGGCGGAACATCGGTCCCTGGTCCACGCGGGCATCGACGACGCGCAGGCGATTGAGGTTCTGCGCCCGGCGGTCCTCGGCGTTGGCCATCGCGCTGCGGAGCACCTTCTCCAACATGCGGGCGCCGCGGTGCGGCTGGTAGCGGAGAAGGTGCAGCGCCTCGTCGGCGGACTTGCCGCGGATGAGGTCGGCCAGGGGGCGGACCTTGGTCGGGCTGATCCGGGCAAATCGGTGCGTCGCCTCGTATGCCATGACTGGTGTCCTCGCATGTTGCCCGGCACTGCGGCGGGCCCGATTCTGTCTCGCTCCGGCGAGCCGCTATCTCTTGCCCTTGCCCCCGTGCCCCCGGAACGTACGCGTCGGGGCGAACTCGCCCAGCCGGTGGCCGACCATCTCCTCGGTGACGAACACCTTCATGTGCTGGCGCCCGTTGTGCACCATGAAGGTGTGACCGACGAACTCCGGCACGATGACGCACGCCCGGGCCCAGGTCTTGATCGCGTCCTTGGTCCCCGCCTCGTTCTGCCGCTCGACTTTCATGTAGAGCTTCGGATCGACGTACGGGCCTTTCTTCTTCGATCTGCTCATGCCACTGCTCGAAGGGGATTGCGCCGGCTCCGGGGCCGGCTTCCGGAGGCCGCCTGGCGCGGCGGCCGCTCCACGGGCGTCAAATCCTCACACCTCAAATCTTGATCTGGCCGTAACGCACCGACCGGCGGCGGCGCACGATCGCCTTGTTCGACGGCTTGCGGGGCTTGCGCGTCGATCCCCCCTTGGACGACTTGCCGGTCGGGCTGACCGGGTGGCGCCCTCCCTTGGTGCGGCCCTCGCCGCCGCCGTGCGGATGGTCGATGGGATTCATCGCCGTGCCCCGCACGTGGGGCCGCCGGCCCAGCCACCGCTTGCGTCCGGCCTTGCCCAGCTCGATGTTCATGTGCTCCGGGTTGCTCATCTTGCCGATCGTCGCCCGACACGCGGCGGGCACGCGGCGAATCTCGCCGCTGGGCAGGTTGATCTGCGCCCAATCGGCCTCGCGCGCGACCAGCGTGGCGCTGGTCCCGGCGGAGCGGCACATCACGCCGCCGCGGCCGGGCTGCAGCTCGACGTTGTGGATGTCGGTGCCCAGCGGGATCCTCGACAGCGGCAGGCAGTTGCCCCGGCTGGGGGGCGCTTCGGCGCCGCTGAGGACCTTGTCCCCCTCCCGCAGCCCGTCCGGAGCGAGGATGTAACGCTTCTCCCCGTCCACGTAATGCAACAGGGCGACCCGGGCGCTGCGGTTGGGGTCGTACTGGATCGAATTGACCAGGGCCGGCACCCCGTCCTTGTTGCGCCGGAAGTCGATCAGCCGGATCTTGCGCTTGTGCCCCCCGCCGCGATGGCGGGCCGTGATCCTCCCGTGGTTGTTGCGGCCGCCCGTGCGGCGCTTCGTCTTCAGCAGCCTCTTGGCCGGCTTGGCGCCGGGGGTCAGCTCGGCGAAATCGCTCACGCTCGCCCCGCGGCGTCCCGGTGTCGTCGGCTTGTATCGGCGAATACCCATGGTGATCGGCTCTCGGCGCTCGGCCTGCGGTGCGTCCGCGGGGCCCCAGGCAGGACCCGGCGGCGTTCGGCGCGCGGTCTAGAAAAAGTTGATCCGGTCCTCCGGGTCCAGCGTGACAAGGGCCTTCTTCCAGGCCTTCGTCCGCCCCTGGCGAAAACGGGTCCGGCGCGGCTTGCCGCGACGGTTCTGCGTGTTCACTCGCACCACCTTCACGTCGAACAGGGATTCCACGGCGCGGCGGATGTCGTCCTTGCCGGCCAGCGAGCTCACCTCGAACGTGTACGTGTTGTACCGCTCCGCCTTGTGGTAGCCCTTCTCGGTCACCAGCGGACGGAGCACCACCTGGTGCGGCGCCAATTCGAGTCTCGTCTTGGTCACGTCACGGGCCATGGGGCTCTTCCCCTCCAACTGAACTGCGTCGGCTTCGGGCGGAGCGCCCCGCGTGGGGCGACGCGACGCTCCGCAACGCCTCCGTCTAGGCGGTATCCTCGCTCGCCTCGGCCTTGTCCTGTCCGCTGTCCTGTCCGCTGTCCTGTCCGCTGTCCTGTCCGCTGTCCTG
>CAYSUS010000130.1:0-8191 GCA_964434165.1 uncultured Pirellulales bacterium | reverse complement strand
TGTCCTGTCCGCTGTCCTGTCCGCTGTCCTGTCCGCTGTCCTGTCCGCTGTCCTGGTTGCGGAAGGCGTCCAGCGCCTCGCGCGTCATCAGCAGGCGCCGCGGCCGCAGAACCTCCAGGGCGTTCAACTCCGCGACGGGAAGGCACGTCACGCCGGGCAGGTTGCGGATGCTCTTGTACGTGCTGGCGTCGTAGGTCTTCAGGGCGACGAGCAAGGCGTTCGGATGGTGCTTCAGGGCGTCGAAGATCGAGACCCGCACGTCCTCCGGATCGGCCTTCGTCTCGCTCGCGGCCTGATCCCCGTCCCCCTCGCCCTCCTCCTGGCGCCGAGCCGCCAGGCGCTTGCGGGCCTCGCGACGCTTGCGGGCCAGAGACTCGGCCAGGGTCGCGAGCTCGCCCGCCCCATACAGGGCCTTGAGCACGGCCGCCATCTCGGCGGTCCTGGGCTGTTCGAAGCGGAGGTCCTCGATGAGCGTGACCTCGTTGTCGGCCAGCCGGGAGGCCACGGCCATGCGCGTGGCCAGGCGCAACGCCCGCCTGGGCAGCCGGTACGACCAGTCGCGGGACCGCTTGGCGAAGACGTGGCCGCCGCCGCGGCGGATGTTGGTCCGCCGCGAGCCGGCCCGCGCGTTGCCGGTCCCCTTCTGCCGATACATCTTCTTCGTCGTCCCGGCGACGTCCGATCGCCCGCGCGTGTGCGCGGAGCCCTGCCGGCGGTTCGTGCGATACATCACGACCGCATCGTGCAGAAGCTGTTTGGAGATCCGCGGCGCCAGTTCGGCCGGGTCGATCTCGTAAGTGCCGACCTGGGATCCGGATCGATCGTAAACGGGCAGGCTGACCATCGTGCTACCGTCTTGTTGACTCATGGCGAAGTGCGGTCCGAGGCTTCCTCGAGGGCCCACCGAGCGGCGTCGCTCATGCCGTCGCCGCCTTGGGCTGCGGCAGGCGGTTGGTCTCGCGGATCAGCACGAACCCGCCGTTGGGCCCGGGGACCGCGCCGCGAACGACAAGGAGGTCGTTGTCCGGGTCCACGCGCACGACCTTGAGGTTGCGCACGGTACAGCGGGCATTGCCGTACCGGCCGGGCATCCGCGTTCCCTTGAAGGTGCGGGCAGGGTCGGTGCCCATGCCGGTGCCGCCGAGGTGCCGGTGGACCTTCTTGACGCCGTGCGAGGCGCGCTGGCCGCGGAAATTGTGCCGCTTCATGGCGCCGGCCGTGCCGCGGCCCTTGGAGGTCCCCACGACGTCCACCGCGGCGACCTCGGCGAAAGCGTCCACCTTGACTTCCTGCCCCACCTCGACGCCCTCGATCGACCCCCGAAACTCGCGCACGAAGCGCTTGGGCTCGCAATCGGGCTTGGGAAGCGCCTCCAGGCCCGCCGCGCTGCGGGCCTTCTGGCGTTTGGAATCGAGCCGGGCGACGTGGCCGCGCTGCGCGCGGCTGGCAAGACGACGGGGCTTGTCGAGGAATCCCAACTGCACGGCCTCGTACCCGTCGCGCTCCTTCGTCTTCACCTGGAGCACGTGGCACGGGCCGGCCTGAATCACCGTCGCCGGGATCACGTTCCCGGCGTCGTCATACAGTTGGGTCATGGCCACTTTGCGGCCGAGCAGTCCGATCGCCATCGTACTTGCCTTTGCTGCGTCGCACGCGGGACCCGCCGGAGCACTCCGGGGTTACCCGCGCCGCTTCCATTTCATAGAGGGATCCCGAAAAACCCGTTCCCAGGAACCGGCAGGGATGAACGGATGCTAATGCCTCGCGGATGCCTTGATCTTGATGTCCACGCCCGCGGGCAGGCTCAGCTTGTTCAACGCTTCAATCGTCTTGGCCGTGGCCTGCATGATATCGACAAGTCGTTTGTGGGTACGGATTTCGAACTGCTGCCGTGCCTTCTTGTCGATGTGCGGGCTGGACAGGACGGTGTATCGCTCGATGCGTGTGGGCAGGGGGATCGGACCGTGGACGATCGACCCGGTACGCTTGGCCGTATCGACGATCTCCGCCGCCGACTGGTCGAGGATGGCGTGGTCGTAGGCCTCCATCCGGATGCGTATCAGCTCGTTCGTCTGACCAGCCACGGCGTGTTTCCCAAAGGGTCCGATTCCGACTTGCCAAAGACAACCCGCCTAGCGCGGCGGGAAAACCTCAAATGCTAACGCTTCTTCAGAACCGTGTCAACGGCCGCGCCCCGCGTACGCCGCGGATTTTCAACCGGCGATTCGCTCGCGCGGACGAACCACCTTTCATCGGCACGCACTTCGGAAGGAGCCCACAGATTTCATCCGCCGCCCCGCTTCACCGCCGCCACGGCCGCGCCAACCTCTCCCTCAGAAGAGTGGGGGAATCGGCCCGGGCGCCCCCGGCCGGCTCCCTCCCGGTCACGTGAAGCTCCGCAGAACCTCCGGCGGCGCGGGTCCGTAGCTCGACGGTTCCATGGTGCAACTTGCCCGGCCCTGGCTGAGCCCCCGCATGGCACTGGAGTATCCGAACAGGTTGGCCAGGGGCGCTTGGGCCTCGATCACCGTGTTCTTGCCGCGAGTGCAGGTCCGCGTGATGATCGCCCGCCGCTGCTGCAGGTCGCTGACGAAGTCGCCGACGAACTCCTCGGGCAGGGTCACCTCCAGGCGCATGATCGGCTCCAGGAGCACGATTCCGGCCTCGCGCAGGGCCTTCTGGAACGCGTCCGACGCCGCCATCCGAAACGCCATCGCATTGGACTCGGTCTCGTGGACCTTCCCGTCCAGCACGCTGATCTTCACATGCAACAAGGGGAACCCGAGCGCCCCGCCGCCCAGCCCTTGGTCCCCGAGCTCCTCCAGCACGGCCGCCAGATACTCCCCCGGCAGGGCCTCGCCGCACGCCGGCACCACGGCCACCTGCCCCGATCCCCGACCCACCTCCGTGGGTTCCATGCGGATCGTGACCTCGGCGAACAGGGCCTGGCCCGCCACGGTGCGGTGGCACTGCCCCGTCACTTCCACACACCGTTCGATCGTCTCCCGGTAGCTCACGCGCGGGTTGTGCACGCGGACGTTGAGCTTGAAGTCGCGGAGCAGGCGATGCTTGATGACCTCCAGGTGCAACTCGCCCATCCCGCTGATGAGCGTCTGGCCGGTCTCTTCGTTCTCCAGCGCGCGAAACGTGGGATCCTGCCGGCGCAGCATATCGAGCACCTGGGAGAGCTTCTTGCGCTCCGTCGAGGTCTCCGGCTCGATGGCCATGGCGACGACCGTCTCGGGAAACGTGATCGACTCCAGGAGGATCGGATGCTTCGGGTCGCACAGCGTATCGCCGGTGATCGAGTGCCGCAGACCGATGATGCCGACAATCTCGCCCGGCTCCACCGACTCGACCTGTTTTCGGTCGTCGGCCAGGATTCGCCAGATCTGGGGGACGTTCTCTTTCTTGTCCTTGCCCGGATTCAGCACGCGGGAGTTCGCCTTCAACACCCCCGAGTAAACGCGGACCCAGTGCAGGTCGCCGTGCCGATCGGCGACGACTTTGAACACCAGGCCGCAGAAGGGCTCCTTGGGATCGGGCTTGCGCGCGAGCGTGCCCCCTTCCTTCTTCGCGTCCTTTTCCTTCTTCAGGGACCTGCCCTCGACCGGAGGGACGTCCAGGGGGCTGGGCAGGAAGCCGGTCACCCCGTCCAAGACGGGTTGGACGCCGATTCCGTCCAGGGCCGACCCGCAGAACACCGGCACGACCATGTCGTGGATCGTCGCCTGCCGGACCACGCGCCGGATCAGCTCCGGGGGGACCTTCTCGTCGGCGAGCATCAACTCGATCAACTCATCGCTGAAGTGCGAGAGCGCGTCGAGCATCTGCCCGCGCCAGAGCTGGGCCTCGTCCTTCCACTTCTCGGGGATCTCCTCGGCGACGATCTCCTGCCCCTGGGTCTCGGGCGTGAAGCGGAGGAACCGCATCTCGACGAGGTCGATCACGCCGCGGAAGGCGTCCTGCACGTGCGGCGGGCCGGCTCCAATGGGAATGGTCACCGCGATCGGCTTGGCCTCCAGCCGCGCGGTCATCTCGTCCAGGGTGGCGTAGAAATCGGCCCCCTCACGGTCCATCTTGTTGATGAACGCCAGCCGCGGCACGTGGTACTTGTCGGCCTGGCGCCAGACGGTCTCGCTCTGGGCCTCGACGCCCTCGCGTGCGCTGAACACGACGACCCCGCCATCGAGCACGCGGAGGCTCCGCTCCACCTCGGCCGTGAAGTCGACGTGGCCCGGCGTATCGATGAGATTGATCTGGTGATCGCGCCACGGGAACGTGACGCACGCGGAGTAGATCGTGATGCCCCGTTCCCGCTCCTCGGCATCGAAGTCCGTCTCGGTCGTCCCCTTGTCCACCTGGCCCACCCGGTGCGTGAAGCCGCTGTAGTACAGCATCCGCTCGGTGAGCGTGGTCTTGCCCGCATCGATGTGGGCAATGATGCCGATGTTGCGCAGGCGGTCGATCTTGGGCGGCATGGCGCGCGGGCGGGCGGGGCTCACCCCGCGGCGGGCGGGTTCTCGTCGGGGAAGAACAGGTCGCTCTCGTCGATGTCGGGCACGCCGACCACGAGCACGCGCATGCGGCCCTTGGCTCCGTGGACGACGCCGGGCGGGATGTGCACCATCGAGCCCGCCCGCACCGGGTGCTCGACGCCGTCGAGCACGACCGAGCCGTCGCCATCGAGCACGTAGTACAGTTCCGTGCCGCGGCGGTGGTAGTGGGGCCTGGCCCCGTCGATATCCACGGTGTGGGCCCACGCGGCTACGCGGCCCGCGTCCTCGCGGCTGATCAGCCGGAGCCGCCACCCGCAGGTGCTGCGCTCGCGAGGCGCCGTGTCCTCGTGGCGGACGATCGTTTCCCGTGTCGTTGGGTCGCTCATCGTGGGCTCCTCGCCGACTATCGCGGTTGCGGACTGCCGGGCCGACGGCGCGCACAAACGCCGCGCCGAGGGGAAATCGACGCGGCGCAAGTTCCTTGACCGAGCTACCACGCGAAGTGGGCGAAAGCCTTGTTGGCCTCGGCCATGCGATGCACGTTCTCGCGCTTGGTCATCGCCGTACCTTCGCGATTGTAGGCGGCCAGCAGTTCGTCGGCCAGCTTGACGGCCGTGGGCCGGCCCTTCTTCTCCCGGACCGCCCCAAGCACCCAGCGGATGGCCAGCGACTGCTGCCGCTTTCGGTTCACCTGCATGGGGACCTGGTAGGAAGCCCCGCCCACGCGACGGCTGCGAACCTCGATGTCCGGCTTGACGTTTTCGATCGCCTGGTGGAACACCTCGATCGGATCCTGGTCCGACAGTTTCTTCCCGATGATGTCCAGCGCGTCGTAGAAGACCGCCTGCGTGACGCTCTTCTTGCCGTCGCACATCATGCAGTTGATGAACTTGCTGGCCAGCCGCGACCCGTAGCGGGGATCGGGAGCCAACGTCTTCTCGCTCGCCGTGATACGACCCATGATGGCTTCGCCGTGACTCGGTAAGGTTCGAGGGGACCGGGAAGGGTGTGGCGCTTCGGCCCGGACCGCCGAGGCCCGGGATCAGGCCCGGCGGAACCCCCAGACCGCCCAGTCCTCCTATCCCGACTTCTTCTGCCCGTAGCGGCTGCGCGACTGCTTGCGCCCGTCCACGCCCATGCAATCGAGTTTGCCGCGGATCACCTGGTAGCGGACGCCCGGCAGGTCGCGCACGCGCCCCCCGCGCACGAGGACGATCGAGTGCTCCTGCAAGGTGTGGCCTTCCCCCGGGATGTAAACGGTGACCTCCTTGCGATTGGAGAGCCGCACGCGGCTGATCTTCCGCAGAGCCGAATTCGGCTTCTTGGGGGTCATCGTCTTGACCTGAAGGCATACCCCGCGCTTTTGCGGACAGGAATCCAGGACCGGGGCCTTGGTGACCCGTCGCTGGACCTTCCGCTTCTTCCTCACAAGCTGGTTGATGGTGGGCATCGGGGGTTCCCTTCAGCGCCGCTTGAATCCTGGGAGCGTCGAAACCTTAAAGCCTATCGGAAACGCGCCGGCTGTCAAGCGGAGGCCCTGCCGATTCGACCATCCCGGCCCTCCGCCGGGGCACAAGGGTGCTGCCCGCTCCTCGCGGAATCGCGCGCGGCGATTCAGGAATTGGACTCCGGGGTTTGCCCTCCACCGAGCAGGTCGTCCAGGGCCGACGGGGCCTCCGAAGGCGGGGACGGAGGAACGGTCGAGGGCTCCGCCTGGGGCGCCTCCTCCCCGGAATCGTCCAGCAGGGGGAAGGCGGGCCGGGGCGCCGCCTCGCGCGGCGCGGTCAACGCCTCCAGGGCCTGCGGCCGGATTCGCACTTCCGACTCCTGGTAGAGCTGGAAACCGGTTCCCGCGGGAATCAGGTGGCCGAGGATCACGTTCTCCTTCAGCCCCACCAGCCGATCGACCTTGCCGGCCAGGGCCGCCTCGGTGAGGACCTTGGTCGTTTCCTGGAAGCTGGCCGCCGAGAGGAAGCTGTAGCTCTGCACCGCGGCCTTGGTGATCCCCAACAGCTGCGTGCTGGCGGTGGCCGGCTTGGGCTTGACCCCTTGGGCGGACTCGCCGCCGAGGGCCTCGATCTGGGCGTTGACCTGGTCCAGGGCCTCGCGGGGCACGATCGACCCGACCTCGAAGTCGCTGTCCCCCTTGACCGAGATCTTCACGCACTTGCCCAGGTCGTCGTTGACCTTGCGGAACTCGAACTTGTCCATCACGGCCCCGGGGAGCAGACCGGTGTCACCGATCGTCTCCACGCGGACCTTGCGGAGCATCTGGGCGACGATGATCTCGATGTGCTTGTCGTCGATGTCCACACGCTGGCTCCGATACACGTTCTGAATCTCCCGCACCAGGTACTGCTGGACTGCTTCCTCGCCCGAGATCCGCAGGATGTCGTGGGGGACGAGCGGGCCATCGACGAGCGCCTCGCCGGCCCGCACGAAATCGCCCGAGTGGACGCGGAGGTGCTTGCCGTGCGAGACCAGATGCTCGCGCTCGATGCCGCTTTCGCTGCGCACGATGATCGTCCGCTTGCCGCGGCGCTTCTCGCCGAGGATCTCGACGACCCCGTCGATCTCGGCGATCACGGCCGGGTCCTTGGGCTTGCGGGCTTCGAAGATCTCCGTCACGCGCGGCAGGCCGCCGGTGATGTCCTGCGTGCCCGAGACCTCGCGCGGCGTCTTGGCCAGCAGGGTTCCCGCGGAGACTTGCTTGCCTTCCTCGACCTCGATGTGGGCCTTCTCCGGAAGGTAGTAGAAGTCGAGGATCTTGCCGCTGGAGTCCTCGAGCACGATCTGCGGGTGGAGGTCGCCCTTGTGCTCCATGATCATGCGGCGGATGTGGCCGCTGGGGTCCTTCTCCATCCGCATCGTGTCGCCCTCGATGACGTCCTCGTAACGCACCTTGCCCCCGACCTCGGCCAGGATGGGGATGCTGTGGGGGTCCCACTGGCAGAGCACCTGCCCGGCCGCGACCTCCTGATTCTCCTCGACGGTCAGGTAGGCGCCGGCGGGGATCTCGAACTTCTCCAGTTCGCGCCCCTTGTTGTCCACCAGCGCGACCTCGCCGTTGCGGGTGAGGACGACCTGCTGACCCTCGTCGTTGCGCACGACCTTCAGCCGGGCGAAGCGGGCCAGACCGGCCTTCTTGGAGCGGATCTCGCTCTCCTCGACCGCGCGGGCCGCCGTGCCGCCGATATGGAACGTCCGCATCGTCAACTGCGTCCCCGGCTCGCCGATGCTCTGGGCCGCGATGATCCCCACGGCCATGCCCTCCTCGACGGCCGAGCCGGTGGAGAGGTCCATGCCGTAGCACAAGGCGCACACGCCCAGCGCGGCGTCGCAGGTCATGGGGCTGCGGACCTGGATCCGCTCCAGGCCCATCTCCTCGATCTTCCGCGCGATCTCCCAGTTGACCAGCTCGTTCTCGCGGACGATCACCTCGTCGGTGATGGGGTTGACGATGTTGCTGCGGCTGACCCGGCCCCGGATCGACTCGGCCAGGCTCACCTCGACCTTCTCGCCTCGGTAGATCACGCCCTTGGTGATGCCCTGCGTGGTCATGCAATCGTGCTGCGTGATGACGACGTTCTGGGCGACGTCGGCCAGCTTGCGCGTCAGGTACCCGGAGTCCGCCGTCTTCAGGGCCGTGTCGGCCAACCCCTTGCGGGCTCCGTGCGTGGAGCTGAAGTACT
>CAYSUS010000129.1:0-18118 GCA_964434165.1 uncultured Pirellulales bacterium | reverse complement strand
GTGCTGCTCCGCAGTGCGGCGAACCGCCCGCCCCAGTCGACGTCCCGCACCGTCCCATCGTGTTGCCGCCGTCCCATGGCGCGTCGGTGGCCTCAAGGGACTCCGGCGGGGCAGGGGACAGGGAGACTTCCGAAGTGTTCGAGGCTTCGGAAACCTGGGATTTCGCCTGGGAGGCGGACACTACGATGAGAACCACCATGCCCGCGGCGGTCGCAGACCTCATGCGCTTCCCCCTTCGATCAGTTCCACGTTTGCCCGGGGCACCACCACGCGCTCGCCTGAGCTCAGCTCGACTTCGAGCACCCGGGCCTTGGAGCCCGAGGGCAACTCCGCAGGCTCCGGCGGCAGAGAGGTCGCGCGGCCCAAGAGGCCGAAGTAGGGGTCGCGGATGATCCGCACCGGCGAGCCGGCCACCAACTGCCCCAAACCTTGCGACGCAGCGACTTCCGTGCTCCGGTCCGAATCTGCCAGCGGGATGACGATCTCCGGGCGCATGACGCCGGCGCGGATCTGGGTGGTTCCGTTGACCGCCGCCTCGCGCCCCTCGTGGGAGCGCAGCAGCTTCCAAGTCCGCCCGGCCATGGCGATGTCGCCGAAACCCTCGGTTAGGATGAGCGTCAGCCCGGCCTGCTCCGAGCCGGTGATCGCCACGCCCAGGTCGTAACCCAGAAAGCCCCTGAGGTCCTCGTCGTCGATGCCGCCCGTCACCACGGCGGCCACGCCGGCGGCAACGGCCCTCTCGAGAGCGGCGTCGGTCACGCGTTGACCACCCACCACGACCGCGCCGCGCATGTCGTCCTGGATCAAATCAACGGTCAAGGGCTGCTCCGGTTCGGCCGTCGCCATGCGGATAGGGCCGTAGGCCTCGCCGCCAACGCCGAAGATGCCCTGGACCAGGGCCACGTCGGCCTCGACCACGACGCCTTCGTCGGGCAGGACCTCGACGACCTCGCCTGCGAGGAAGGCAAGGACCTCAAGCGGCTGCGGCGCGCCGCGGACGATCACCTGGCCCGTGGTGCCGGAAATCGATTCGATCGTGCCGGCCGTCTTGGCCGCGTACTCGGTCTTGAACATTCCGAAAACGCCCTTGGTGCGCGCGAGCACTTCGCCTACCTCCACGCGGTCACCTTCCTGCTTGAGCATCGCCCCCGGCACGTCGCCTGGCGAGAGCGAAAGGAGGTTGGCCAGATTCAGGGGAGTGACCTCGCCGGGCATGAACGTGCGGGCGACCACGTCCCGCGAACTCACGGGCTGCCCGACCGAGACCACGACCTCGCCGGGGATGGGCAGCGCGCGGCGCGCCCGGTGCGCCGTCCGAGGGGCAACTTTCAACCCTGGGGTGTACGCATGGGCCATGGCAGCCGGGTTCCACTCAGAAGGAGGTTCGCACGAGGGCAACGAGGCGCGGGGCAAGACCGGGATCGCGGGCGAGGTGCGAGGCGGGAGCTGTATACGCTTTCGGAGTAGTGCTTTCGTTCTCTCGACGTGGACTCAGTACAGGTTGAGGGACTCGACCCACTGGGACACAAGTCGCTGGGATGATGCCCGATGGGCAGGCAACTCCAACGGCCGGCCACGCCCGTCGAGGATCAAGCCCACGGAGCCGCCGCGGACCTCGCGCTCGACGCGGCGGCCGCTTCCGGCGCCGGCGTCGAACCCGCGCGCGGGCTCGACCGACATCGTGGCCATCTCGTCCGGGCCTAGTGGAAGGAGATGCATCTGACCGACCGCGACCTCACCCGAGTCCCGCAGCGCAGGCCCCTCGATCCGGTATTCGAAGCACCTGCGCCCGGGCTTTCCCTGGCCTCGCGGAGCGACGCAGGTGCCGAGATACACCAGGCAGTCGCGCTGGAAGACCTCCATGGCCGCCTGGGGGTAAACCTGGGCCAGGACGCCCAGATGCGGCATCATGAAGATGCTGTCCTTGGCCAAAGTGGTGAATCCCTCCGGCTCGAAAGCGTCAATCAGCATGGCGGCGGTCTGGAGCATGCGCGGGGCGTGAGACAGGACTCCGCCGGAGCCGACGAGCAGGTCGAGTTTCATGTTGTCCACGATCGACTGGCCGCCGGCCTTCTGCCCGAACAGGTCGCCGACCGTCCGCTGCTGCTGAATCCCCTTGAGCGTGGTTGCGAACTCCTTGTGCTGGGCGTACGCCAGGCGCAGGGCCTCTCGGGCCACGCCGTGCTCGAAAACCAGGGCCTCGACCGTGTGCGGGATCGTGGTCGGGCGGATCATCTTGTTCTTCACCCGGTTGCGCAGGTTGCGCTCGTCCATGTCGAAGTGGACCCACCGGAGCACGTTGGCCATGCCCGCCTCGGCGCAGACGTTGGAGATGGAGTAGCTCATCCCCAGGTTGGCGCTGACCGTGCGATTGAATACCCCGTCGAACACGCTGAACACGTCGGTCGTGGCTCCCCCGATGTCCACGCCCACCACGTTGATCCCCTGCTGTTCGGCGATCGTCTGGAGGATGTTGCCTACGGCGCCGGGGGTGGGCATGACCGGGGCATCGACCCAGCGGAGCAGCTTGTCGTAGCCCGGGGCATGGGCCATGACGTGCTCGAGGAACACGTCGTGGATCTTGTCCCGCGTCGGGCCGAGGTTCTCCACCTCCAGCGTGGGGCGGAGGTTGGGCACCACGGTCACCTCGAAGGCCTCGCGGAGCGTCTCCACGACCAGCGGGGCCGCGTCCCGGTTGCCGGCGAAGATGATCGGAAGCTGGTACTCGACACCGAACCTGGGCTGGGGCCGGGCGGGTGCGATCAATTCGGCGATCTGCACAACGTGGGTCGTCGTGCCGCCGTCGGTGCCGCCGGAGAGCACGACCATGTCGGGCCGCAGTTCTCGAATCCTCTGGATCTGTTCGTGAGGTCGCCGCCTGTCATTCGTGGCGATCACGTCCATGACGATCGCCCCGGCTCCCAAGGCG
This sequence comes from uncultured Pirellulales bacterium, assembly GCA_964434165.1. GTDB lineage: Bacteria > Planctomycetota > Planctomycetia > Pirellulales > Thermoguttaceae > CAYSUS01. The sequence goes on along the minus strand of CAYSUS010000129.1, from coordinate 15,189 downwards.
GCCCTTTGCGCGCTGGCCGCGGTCATCTCGCGGATCACGCCGCCGACCATGATCTGCAGGCCGCCCCCGGCGCTGGACGTGGAGATGTAGATGTCCGTCCCGTCGCGCCCCAGGGCAGGGCGAAGGATCATCCCGCCGTCATCCACTAGCCGGCGGCCTGCCAGCTCGCCGACCTCGGTCACGGCATTGACCACGCCCAATGTGACGTCGGCTAACGGCTCCTCGACCGAGGTGGGAGCCTCGCCGCGCCACGTCTGGCGGTAGTGGTCATCGACCTTCTCGATCAGAATCGCCTTGGTGGTCGTGCTGCCGCAGTCGGTGGCCAGGATCACCTGGAGCTGCTTGGGGTCGATGTTGCTCATGCCTCGGCTTCCAACTCCTCCAGCCGACGGCAGAGGTAATCGACCGCCCCACGCCGTTCCAGAAATCCCGCCAGCCGACGATAGCCCTCGGCGTCGAAGACCGCCTGGGCAATCGGCCCAAGGAAGTGCATCGACTGCGCGGCAAGGTAGTTCAGCGGCCGAAACGTCTCAAGCAGAAGCAGCGCCGGCGTGGTCAGCCCGCGACGCACGACCGCCTGGCACAAATGCTCCGCCAATTGCCTTTCGGCTTCATTGGGCTGCGCCGGCCCCTCCGGCTCGATGGCAAAGGCATGCTTCAACCAGTTCACGGGCGCACTCCAGGGAGGGTCTGGCGACAGGAAGCGGCCGCATGACGCGAACCAGAGGCTCCACCTCGGTCGGAAAAGGTCGAACAAGCTGCGCCGCGGCGCGCGAGCCCGGCGCGAACCGCCGCCCGCACCCGTTCGTGATCCCCGCCATACAGCAGGTGCAGACCGCGGAAGGCGTCGAGTCGAGATGGTGTACGCCGAGTCGCAAGGTAAACGCCGTGTGAGTCATACGAAACTCGGCGGATATCACACCAACGCAGGCAACGGCTCCCGAAAAGGTCGCTGGCCACGATTCCTTCATCATCCATGGAGAAGCGACTTGGAAAGAAGAACCTGGTCAGCGAAACGACCATCGCGGCCGCGGCGAACACCCCCGCCCAAAGCCCCCCGAGGCTGGCGCAGAGGGCAACGAGCATGAGCACCACGCCAACCGCCGCGGCTGCGGCTGAGGGGCGTTGACGCGCAGGGTGAGCCGTCCACGACATGCCCCCCGATAGGTACGACGCCGGGTCTTCCTGAGTCAGTGCCATCGAACTTCAGCGATCTCGGCCCGCCCGCACGCGCGGCAGGCAGGTTCCTGCGGTCTCGGTAGGCACACAGCTCCGGCGGTCGTAACGCGAGCCCTTGAGAGAATGACCGCGTCGTAGCGACCACTCGCCTCGGCGGCTCTCCTCCGCCGGAGGGCAGGCCGCATCCCGAGCGTGAGTATAGCCGCGGAGGCATGGAAGTCAACGAGCCGAGGGCCACAGAGAAAAGCGGCGGGCCGGTCCCGCCCTCTCCGCAACGGATCGATCGGGTCGCTCCGGAAGGCAAGACAAGCTGGCTGGGGTGTCTTCTTCGACTGCGGGTTGCCGCAGCCCGCAGGCCAAGGCGGAGCCCGCGTGAATGAGTTGGTCGGTTTTCACCGCGGGGTGATCCATTCCGGCGTGCGAATGCCTCTGAGACGGGCCAGGAGTCGCGCCGATGGGGCGGGAGGAGGGTTGCCGATCTCCCCTGCCGGCTGGGTTGCTCCCGGAACTGGGCCCGTCGCGACTAATCCTGGAGGAGCGATTGATCCGTCCACTTCAGGGGGGAATACCCTGGACGTGGACAGGGACGATTTTGCCGCGGAATCTGTAAATCCCCTAGTCACCCCCTTGGCATGTTCTGCAAAGGAGTGTATGTTGCTAGCCACTGCCCGCCTTCATGATGCTGGGTGAATTAACCCAGTCATGGAATTGGCCTCTTCGTCACGCGATCGATCTGGGATGTCACGATGTCGGAAAACCTCACCAAACGCGAAACCGAAGTCGTCCGCCTTATCAGCCTCGGCTGCACGGTCGAGGAAGCCGCTGCGGTGCTGAAGCTCGCGCCGAACACGGTGGACAACCACAAGGCCCGCGCAATGGCCAAGCTCGGCGTGGACAAGGCTGCCCTGCTCACGAGGGTCGCCATCAAGAAGCGCATCAGCAGCCTCAACGATCGGCTCACGCCCTCCGAGAAGCGGGCCAGCGGTCGCAAGAACGACGGCTGGAACTGACCCGCCGGTGGTTGCGAGCCTGGGCGCCGCGGGTGGGGCTCAGAGTGCCGTCGCGGCGCCCCGTCACTCGCCCCATCTTCGAAGGGGAGGGCTCCCGGTCTCGGCACACCCCTCTCCGGTGCATCTGTTCGCTGCTATGCGGCGGGGTGTACTGCGCGCTCGCCTGAGTCCCCCGCCTATCCCGGACTGGTCGCTGGCGGCGAGAGGGGGAAAAGGTGTCGCCCCACTTCAGGCTACCCTCCGACATCCTGAATGCCGGATCTGGCCCTGTCCAGGTCTTGGCAGTTGTCTGTCGGCCCTTCTGCCGTAGGATGTCATGCGAGGGACATCACCCCCCAAGCCCGGGCCGCCGAGTTGGGCGGCTCGCTCTCCCGCCTGGAGGACCTCCCCATGCTCGGCCTCCGCCGGTTGACTCCTGTCGCGCATGCTGCGGTCATCTTTTTAGTCGCAGGGCTATCTCCCCGCCTCCCTCCCCTCATTGCGCAGGAGACGAAGACGGGGAGGGCAGCATCGCGTAGCGTGGATTACTCCCGCGACATCCTCCCGGTCCTCTCGCAGCGATGCTTCGCCTGCCATGGCCCGGACGAGACCGCGCGCGAGGCGGGTCTGCGACTCGACGTGCGAGAGGCCGCGGTGGACTACGCGATTGCGCCGGGCGATCCGGCCGAAAGCCCGGTCTTCCAGCGGATCTCCAGTGAAGACGCCGACTTGCGCATGCCGCCGCCGGCATCGAAGAAACCGCGGTTGACCCCGTCTGAGGTCGCCCTGGTCAAGGCCTGGATCGAGCAGGGGGCAACCTACGATGGCCACTGGGCTTACGTGGGTCCCGAACGCCCCGAGTTGCCGGGGGCCGCGGATCAATCGTGGATCCGGACCCCGGTTGATCGATTCATCGCCGCCGAGCATCAAAGCCAAGGGATCGAGCCGGCCCCGGAGGCCGACCGTCGCATTCTGGCCCGGCGGCTCTCGCTCGACCTGATCGGACTGCCGCCCGACCCCGCCGTGGTCGATGCTTTTCTAGCCGATCGCGCTCCCGACGCGTACGAGCAACTGGTCGACGAGCTGCTGGCCTCGCCGCACTTCGGCGAGCGGATGGCAGTATATTGGCTCGACGTGGTCCGCTACGCCGACACGGGCGGGTACCACAGCGACAACCATCGCGACGTGTGGCTGTACCGCGATTACGTCATCGACGCCTTCAACGCCAACAAGCCGTTTGACCGCTTCGTCGTGGAGCAGGTCGCCGGCGACCTCTTGCCCGACGCGGGGCGCGAGCAGCGGATCGCCTCGGGCTTCAACCGCCTCTTGCAGACCACCGAGGAGGGTGGGGCCCAACCCAAGGAGTACACCGCCAAGTATGCAGCCGACCGGGTGCGAAATACAGCCGGGGCGTTTCTCGGAGCCACGATGGGTTGCGCCGAGTGCCACGACCACAAGTACGACCCCTATACGCAGCGCGACTTCTACCGCTTCGCTGCCTTCTTCGCCGACGTCAGCGAGAGAGCCGTCGGCCGGCAGGCGCAGACCCCGCTTCCCACCGCCGACCAGAAGGAGGAGATCGACCGGCTTCAGGGGGCCGTCGCCGCCCAGCGCAAGATGCTCAACCGCCAGACCCCCGAGCTCGACGCCGCCCAGGCCGCCTGGGAGAAGTCGGTCCGCGAGCGGACCGTCGAGTGGTCCACGCTCCTGCCCGTTGAGGTCCGATCGCAGGGCGGGGCCTCCCTCACGGTGCTTGACGACGGCACGATTCAGGCAAGCGGCGAGAGTCCGGAGAAGGACACCTACTCGATTGCGATCGAGAGCCTGCCCCCCGGCGCGACCGCTCTCCGGTTGGAGGTCCTGCCCGACAACACCCTTCCGGCCAAGGGCCCCGGCAGGGCCGAGAACGGCAATTTCGTTCTCAGTGAGATCGCTCTGAAACAGGGCGGCAAGGCTCTGGCATGGTCGGCCACTAGCGCCACCCACGAGCAAAAGGACTACCCGGTCTCGGCAGCGGCCGACAACCAGGGGCGCACGGGTTGGGCCATCCTTCCCCAGACGGGCAAAGCGAGCGCCGCGGTTTTCGAGATCGACGCCAGCTCCGACAAGAACACCTCGGGCAAGCTGGTCTGCTCGCTCTCGTTCCAGTACGGCAGCCGGCACACGCTCGGGCGATTCGGCCTGGCCGCGACCACCGCATCCCGACCGGTCCGGGCGGGCAAACACGGCCTGCCAGGGGAGATCGAAGCCGCACTCGCCGTCATGCCCGACAAGCGCTCCGACCAGCAGCGCGCGGCCTTGGCCGCGTACCATCGCTCGATCTCGCCGTTACTCGCGCCCGAGCGCGCGAAGCTGGCTGAATTGGAGAAGCAACTGGAGTCGGCTCGGGCGTCGGTGCCGACCAGTCTGGTCTCCGAGTCGCTCGGCTCTCCCAGGACTGTGCGGGTTCTCCCCCGGGGCAATTGGATGGACGACTCGGGCGACGTGGTCGAGCCGGCGATCCCCGAGTTTTTCGGCCGGCTCGCGGTGGGCGAGCGCCGCCCCACGCGACTCGACCTGGCTAATTGGATCGTCGCCCGAGACAACCCACTCGCCGCCAGGGTGTTCGTGAACCGGCTGTGGCGGCTGTTCTTCGGTGAAGGGCTCGTCAGGACGGTCGAGGATCTCGGCACGCAAGGCACGCTGCCGACCCACCCGAAACTGCTCGACTGGCTCGCCGTGGAACTCATCGAGAGTGGCTGGGACGTCAAGCACGTGGTGCGGCTGATCGTCACCAGCTCCACGTACCGACAGGCGTCGCAGGCCGACGCCGCCGTGCTGGAGAAAGACCCGGAGAACCGCTGGCTCGCCCGTCAGGGAAGGTTCCGCATCGAAGCCGAGCTGGTGCGCGACACGGCCTTGGCCGCGTCAGGGCTCCTCGTGCCGACGATCGGCGGCCCCAGCGTCAAGCCGTATCAGCCGGCCGGCTACTGGCAGCACTTGAACTTCCCCAGGCGCAAATGGGTCGCCGAGGAGGGCGAGGACCAGTACCGCCGGGGACTCTACACGTACTGGCAGCGGACGTTCCTCCACCCCGGCCTGCTGGCTTTCGACGCCCCCAGCCGCGAGGAGTGCACGGCACGCCGTCCGCGTTCGAGCACGCCGCTTCAGGCCCTGGTGCTGTTGAACGACCCGACCTACGTGGAGGCCGCGCGCGTGCTGGCTGCCAGGATGATCCGCCAGGGCGGTTCCGCCGCTGCGGACCGCATCGCGCTGGCATACCGCCGGGCCCTGGCGCGGGAGCCGCGCCCGGAGGAGGTCGAGCTGCTCACGGCCCTGCTGGTGAGGCATCGCGGGGAGTACACCCGGGACCCGTCGGCGGCCAATGAGCTGCTGGCGGTTGGCGACGCGCCGGTGCCTGAGGGCGTGGACCGCGTGGAGCTGGCCGCCTGGACGTCGGTCGCCCGATCGATCCTCAACCTGCACGAGACCATCACGCGGTATTGAGGCAAGCCATGCATCTGGACCATTGGATCGGCACGGAGCATACCCGCCGCACGTTCCTGAGCCGTACGGCCGGCGGACTGGGGGCAGCGGCCCTGGCGTCTTTTCTCAACCCGGGCCCGTTTCGCGCGGCCGCGGCCGAGCGGGGCGATCCCCGCCTGGCCGGCCGCGGCATGCTCAACCCGCTGCATCACGCGCCCAAGGCAAAGCGCGTGATCTGGCTGTACCAGGCCGGCGGGCCGACCCACCTGGAGACGTTCGACCACAAGCCCAAGCTGGCCCAGATGCACGGCCAGCCCATGCCCGACTCATACACCAAGGGGCAGCCTATCGCCCAGCTTCAAGGGAAGACGCTCAACTGTTTCGCCCCGCAGTTCCCGTTCAGGAAGTTCGGCTCAAGCGGGCAGGAGATCTGCGAGCTATTCCCCCAGATCGGCACGGTCGCCGACGAGATCTGCATCGTCCGCTCGATGGTCACCGAGGCTATCAACCACGACCCGGCCCACACCTTCATGAACACGGGCACGTCGATCTCCGGTCGGCCGGCCATGGGGTCGTGGCTGCTCTACGGCCTGGGCAGCGAGGCCGATGCCCTGCCCGGCTTCGTCGTGCTGACCTCGATCGGCCGGGGCGGCCAGGCCCAACCCGTGGCCTCGCGACAGTGGCATTCGGGGTTCCTGCCCAGCAAGTACCAGGGCGTGGAGTTCCATTCCCAGGGCGACCCGGTGCTTTACGTGGGGAGGCCCAAGGGCGTGAGCCCATCGCGGCAGCGCGACGTGGTCGACACGGTCAACGCGTTGAACGGCCGGCTGGCCGAGTCGATCGACGACCCGGAGATCGCCACCCGAATCGCGCAGTACGAGATGGCCTTCAAGATGCAGACCAGCGTGCCCGAGCTGACCGACTTGGCCGGCGAGCCCAAGGAAGTGCTGGACATGTACGGCACCCAGGGGGGCGACGGATCGTTCGCGGCCAACTGCCTCCTCGCCCGGCGCCTGGCCGAACGCGGCGTGCGATTCATCCAGGTCTATCACCGCGGCTGGGACCATCACGGCGGAATCAAACGGGCGATGGAGGTGACCTCCAAGGAGGTCGACCAGGCCACGGGCGCGCTGATCAAAGATCTCAAGCAGCGCGGTATGCTGGACGACACGATCGTGGTTTGGGGCGGCGAGTTCGGGCGAACGCCCATGGCCCAGGGCAGCGGCCGCGACCACCACATCAAGGGCTTCTCCCTCTTCCTGGCAGGCGGTGGCTTCAAGCCCGGCATCACCTACGGGGCCACCGACGAAATGGGCTACCACGCCGTGGACCCTGTGGTTCACGTCCACGACCTGCACGCCACGATGCTACACCTGCTGGGCGTTGATCACGAGCGGCTCACCTTCCGCTACCGCGGGCGCGACTTCCGCCTGACCGACGTGGCCGGGCACGTGGTGAAGGACATCCTGGCGTAAGGAAGCACGATAACGTAGTGAAGCCGCCCGTGCTCCAGCGGTTCGTGAACCGCACGCGGGGCATCACGTCGGACTGCGCCGGCGACTAGGCCGCTTGAGTTGGGCTCGCCCTCTTGCCCAAGACGAGGTAGGGACCGCCCGATCTGTGGGCTGCGGCGACAGGTCGCCGCTCTGCGTTCACTATCTCGCCGCGCGGGCTTCGTTGACGCGCGCGGCGTCCCGCTTCTCTTGGGAGCTGCACTCCGACCGACAAGTGCCATGGCGGCGATGGATCGCCGCGCTCCAATGCCGCTGCCGATTCCGGGTCTGTGGAGGGGGTGATCCTTTGTCTAGCTTTCCGGTTCACATGGGGAAGTACAATACGGGAGACTCTGAATACTCGGGGCAACCCTCCTAAGGCACCCCTTCTTTTCAGCCGTCTTGGGAATCGCAACCGCTTCCTTCTGCCCAAGTTAGCAGGTACCGCCATGGGGTCACTTCCTTTACGCCGCTCCATGATTCTCGCTCTCTGCGCGTCCATGTTCGGCTTGCCGCTCTCGCGGGCCGCCGCCGACCGACCGGCCGCGGACGACGAGGCGGCCATCCGCGCTGCGGTCGAGTCCTACGTGGCGGCCTACAATCGCGCCGATGCCAAGGCCGTGGCCGAGCACTGGAGCGAGAACGCCGAGTGGATCAGCCCCTCGGGCGACAGGATCCAGGGCCGCCAGGCCATCGAGGAGCAGATGCGGGCGATGTTCGCCGGGGGGCAGGCACCGCGGATCGCGGTCTACGATCCCAAGATCCGCATGGTTTCCGACGACGTGGCCGTGGAGGAAGGCGTCGCTCGCGTGGTTCGACCCGGCGAGCCCCCCGAGGACAGCTCGTACCTGGCGATCCACGTCAAGCAGGACGGGAAGTGGAAGCTCCACAGCGTGCGAGAGACGGCCCTGCCCGGCCCGCCCGTCAACGAGAATCTCAAACCGCTCCAGTGGCTGGTCGGGGAGTGGATCGATTCGAGCGGTGACTCCACGGTCGAGAAGCGCGTGGCCTTCACCAAGAACGGCAACTTCCTCACCGTGCAGTTCAAGGTCTCCATGCCCGGTATGGACGATCTGGAGGGGACGCAGGTGATCGGCTGGGATCCGATCGCAGGCACGATCCGCTCGTGGGTCTTCGACTCCGACGGCGGCTTCGGCGAGGGCGTGTGGACGGCCAAGAACGAACAGTGGCTGGTGCGGTACTCCCACGTGCTCGCCGACGGACGACGGGCGACTTCGACCAACGTCTACACCTACGTCGACGGCAACAGCTACCGTTGGAGGTCGATCGGGCGGAGTGTCGACGGCGAGTTCCTGCCCAACGTCGAGGACGTGACCGTCCGGCGAAAGCTCGCCGAGACGGCCGGAGAGGCCGCAAAAGCAGAATCCTCGCCCGCGAAGAAGCCGGACACGGTCAAGGCGAAGGAAGTCCGGAAGTCGAAGTCCAGGCCGGCGAAGGGGGTCTCGGCCAAGAGGGATCGCGAGTAGCCGAACGGAACGGGGCCTTTCCAAGCCCGGCGCGCTCCGATCGGATCCTGTCATTCAGACTCTTCACCTTCGTTAAGGGGGCTTTGGTCATGCGACCGAACCAATGGTTGGCTGTAATGGGCGCGGTCGCCGTGCTCGCGATGGCGACGGGCGACGCGCTCGGGCGAGGTGGTCGCGGTGGAGGTGGAGGCGGTTTCAGTCGAGGTGGCGGGGGTGTGTCGCGGCCCAGTCCGTCGATCAATCGCAGCCCGTCCATGAGCCGGCCTTCGCCGTCGGTCTCTAGGCCTTCGCCCTCGCGGCCATCGGTCTCTAGGCCCTCGCCGTCGCGGCCATCGGTCTCTAGGCCTTCGCCGTCGCTGCCGTCGGTCTCTAGGCCTTCGCCGTCGCGGCCAGGGCCCTCGACGCGGCCAAGCACCAGGCCCTCGGCGCCGGGTCGTCCGTCGACGTTGCCTTCCTCGCCGTTCCAGCGCCCATCGCAGGGCCAGTTGGGCGATTTCCTGAAACTGCCCGGCGGCGTGCGGCCTGGCAGTCCGGGTGGGCCCACGCAGCTTCCCGCCCGACCCGGCGGACCCGGCGCGGCAAGGCCACCGGTCACGACGCTTCCTGCTCCGTCGCCGCCGGGCGTGGGCAGGCCTCCTGCGGGGCGTCCGCCCGCCGCCAAGCCCCCGACCGGCAGGCCGCCCGTCGATCGCCCGCCGGGAGTGAAACCGCCGGGATCTGGCCAGCGTCCTCCGGGCCAGCGTCCTCCTGGAGCTCGCCCGCCCGTTGATCGTCCACCGGGAGCTCGTCCGCCCGTTGATCGTCCTCCCGGCATTCGACCGCCGGTTGCCCGACCGCCGGTTGCCCGACCGCCGGTTGCCCGACCGCCGGTTGCCCGACCGCCCATGGTGCGGCCGCCGCGTCCGGGTATTCCGCGCCCGCCGCTTCGTCCGCCGCGGCCCGGCATCGGTTGGTGGTCGCCCCGCTACTACGCACGCTACCCGGGTGCGTGGGCGGCCGCGGGGATCGCCGCCACCGCCTGGTGGACGACGCCGGCCTGGGGCACCACGGTCACCTACTGCGGCTGCTCGGACAACTACTACACCTACGAGTACGGCGACTCGATCACGTACGAGGACGGCACGGTGTACTACGGAAGCGAGCCGGTCGCCTCCGCGGAGCAATACTACGAGCAGGCCACGACCCTGGCCAGTTCGGGCGCGGAGACCCAGAACGAGGAGTGGCTCCCGCTGGGCGTCTTCGCGGTGATGGGCGAAGAGGAGCAGACCCGATCGGACAAGGTCATCCAGCTGGCCGTCAATAAGGAGGGCGTGATCCGCGGCAACTTCCACGACACGCTCACCGACAAGGTGGTCTCGGTCGTGGGGGCCGTGGACAAGAACACCCAGCGCGTCGCCCTTCGCCCCGCCGACGCCGAGACGCCGGTGGTTGAGTGCGGCCTGTGGAACCTCACGCAGGAGTCGCTCAACGTCCTGGTGCACTTCGGCCAGGAACGCGTGGAGACCCGCGGGCTGCTCCGGCTGGACGAACCGCAAGACGAGGCCGGCCCGTAAGCTCCATCGGGGGAAGGCACCCGCTAAGCGGCAAGGCGCTGCCCGGCGCCGAGCGCGCCGCTGTGTGCTTGCGATGCGCAGCGGCGGGCCGTGCCAGGATTCTCCTCGGCATTTCGACTCCCGGATGACGCCCGATGCCCGCGCGATCGCGCGCCGGGGGATCGGGGTTGGCTTCCCCAACCCGGGACGACTATGATGGAGGCTGTCCGACCGGAGAAGCGGCCTGCGGCCTTTACGCGTCGAACTTCTAGCCAGGGACGAGACGAGGGGCCGGGAACGATTCATCTCGCACCTCCGCGCCAGCGGCGCAGGGATCGCTCCCCACGCTCCCGCCTCGGCCCCCGGAGGAGCGATCCATGGCCTCGCAGGGCAGCCCCAGTCCGCCGGAGCGTCAGCGGCAGATTCAGGAGAAGATCCAGCGGGCCCAGCAGCTCCAGCAGCAAGCTCACCAGGCCCTCTCCCGGGGCCAGCGCGATCTGGCCGTCCGCGATTTCAACCGGGCGGTGGAGGACTACACCGAGGTGCTCCGCCTCGATCCGCAGCACCTGACGGCCGTTCTCTACCGGGCCCGGGCTTATGAATCGTTGGGCGAGGATGACAAGGCCGAACAGGATCTGGCCAGAGCGCGAGAGCTGGAATCTCCCTGAGTCTTCTCCACCCATCGCGGGAAGACGGGCCGCCGGGGCCACGCTGCCCTCGCGTGCCGTGGCGATCTGACGGCCGGCCCCGTCGTGCCAGGCCGCGGTGTCCGTGACCCGCGCACGCGGCTCGGTGCCGGGATCCTTCAGCTCGACCGGGCCCACCGCGTCGTGGTACCGCGGGCGGTGCACGGTCTGGATGATGTTACCCGCCGCGTCGTAGGTGGTCGCCGCCTGCTCGAGGATCGAGTCGCCCTCCAGGTGGGCGGCCTCCTCGCAGCTCGTCTGGCCCACGTCGTAGCCCACGTAGGTGGCCACCGCGCGGCCGAGGCCGTCGTAGCGGGTCTTGGTGAACTGCGCGCTTCCGCCGGGCCGCACCTTGATCGCCCGGCCCGACGGATCGTACCAGGTGTTCGAGGTCGAAGTGCGTCCCGGACATGCTGAAGCTTGCCCGTATCCTCGGCATCTCCTCATTGGTCAGCTGCGAGTACACCCTACTTTCCGCACATTACGAAAAGCGCCTTGGACGTGAGTCGAGTCGGAGTGGGCCGCGCGGCACGTCCCCGATCCCCTGGGCCTCACGCAAGCCGACATCGCGCTGTTGAACGACGACCGCGTGGGCCGGGCCCCGGACAAGCTGTGCGCCGCCGACGTGCCGGCGCCGGTGCTGGTGGAAAGCTGTCGCCAGGACCTCCGCGGACGGCCCACCAGGCATACGCGCTATCGGAAGCAGGTGGCGACGCGTTTCGACCTGGCCTACGCCATCCATGACCGGCAGGTGGCGGAGGACGCCCTGAGCGATGGGAAGTTTCCCCTCGTGACCAACGTCCTGGAGCTCTCCCCGCTGGAGTTGCTGCGGGTGTACACGCGGCAGCCGACCATCGAGAAGCGTTTCGCCCAGTTGAAGACCGACTTCGAGGTGGCGCCGGTGTACCTCAAATCGGGGCACCGGATTGAAGCCTTGCTGTGCGTGTACTTCTTCGCGCTGCTGCCGGTTCGCCGTGCGGTGCTTGACATCACGCACGTTGGGGCTCACGATTCCAGACGCTGCGGGGCAGCGCGTCCTTCGCATCACTCAAGCCCGGGAGAGCCCAATGCCAACGAGCATCAGTCGCCGAGAGTTCGTCGGGTCCGCCCTAGCGTCCGGCGCCGTCACCGTGGTTCCGCGTCACGTCCTGGGAGGGCCCGGACGGGTCGCCCCGAACGACAAGATCGCCGTCGGCCACATCGGGATGGGCACCCAGGGTTTTCGCGAGCTGGGAAGTCTGCTGGCCGAGCCGCAGGTCCAGGTGGTCGCCGTCTGCGATCCCGTCACCGACAGCAACGACTATGTCGAGTGGAGCAAGGGCGGCATGCTCCGCACCATCCGCAAGCTTCTCGGCAAGCCCTCGTGGCGCAAGGGGGAGGACGGCTGCCCCGGCGGGCGCGAGGTGGGACGCGAAGTAGTCGATACACACTATTCCGCACAACGCAAAGGCGAGCGCTTCAAGGCCTGCGCGGCCTATGCCGATTTCCGCGAGCTGTTGGACAAGGAGAAGGACCTCGACGCCGTGAAGGTCATGACCCCCGATCACCTCCACGCCGTGATCGCGGTCGCGGCCATGAGGCGAGGCAAGAACGTGCTCATGCACAAGCCGATCGCCAATCGCCTCCACGAGGGCAGGCTCGTGCTCCAGGAGGCGCGCCAGTCCAAGGTCGGCACGCACCTGCTGGCCTACGGCAGCGGTGCGGCCAACGCCCGGATCGTGCGCCGGATCAAGCAAGGGGTGATCGGGCCCCTGCGGGAGATCCACAACTGGTCGAACCGCCCGGTCTGGCCCCAGTACCCCAGCCTCCCCAAGGACGAGCCGCCGATTCCTAAAGGGTTCGACTGGGACCTGTGGCTCGGCCCTGCCGCTTACCGTCCCTACCATCCGCATTACACCCACACCGTGTTTCGCGGCTGGTACGACTTCGGCGGCGGCTCGATTGCCGACATGGGCATCTACAGCCTCTGGCCCGTGTTCACCGAGCTGGGCCTGGAAGCCCCCGGGAGCGCCGAGGCCTGGAGCACGCACACCTGCGCGATCGTCGATCGCGTGAGCCGCCCGGTGAAGAACGACTTCTCCTACCCCACCGCCTGTACGATCCGGATGCGCTTTGCCGCGCCTGGGCCGGCGGCTGACGCGCGCGGCGGCGAGGGCAACCGGCCGCAGCCCGACCTGGAGCTGTTCTGGTATGACGGGGGCATGATGCCGCGTCTGCCCGCGGAGCTGGAGGCCCAGGGCGCCGAGCTGCCCTCGCAGGGGATCCTGTTCGTCGGCGAGAAGGGATCGATCATGGCCGGGTTCACCGGTCGCAACCCGCGCCTGTTCGCCGGCGGCACGAGCGAGCCGCTCGCGCTGGACGCCCAATCCGGCGAGGGTGGTGCCGCCAACACCTGGCTGGCCGCGCTGCGGGGCGAGCCATCGCCGGGGAGCTTCCTCCATGCCGGACCGATCACCGACGCGGTCAACCTGGCGAGCGTCGCCCTCCGCGCAGGCAGGAGGGTCCTTTTCGACGCGGGCGAGGCGAATATCACCAACGCCCCCGACGCAGACAAGTACCTGCATCGCCAGACGCGCCCAGGCTGGGAGTTCTGACCGGCGCGTGGGACTTCTGGCCGCCGTCTCCCGGCCGTGGAATTCGGACTCACCAGTCCCTATATACCACCCAAACGGCCAGGGCTTCGCATTCTTCTTAAGCCGAAAAGTTAAAGCCCCGCGCCGAATGCGCCCGATGGTATGCCTGAACCGTCCGCTCCGTCGCGATCGCGGCGGCGGTGGCCGCGGGAGGGCATGCAGTCCGGGGCACTTCCATGCGCGTCGGCATCGTCATCGAACATTTCACCCCGCGCCGGGGTGGAGCCGAGAAATGGACCTACCAGTTCGCGGCCGGCCTTGTGCGACGCGGGCACGAGGTGCACGTGGTTGCCCAGGACTTCGAGCCGGACGAGCCCCTGCCCATCGCCGCCCATGCGCTGGGCAGGATACGCTCGCGCGTCGGTCGGGCGGCGGCTGCCGAGAAGGCACTGCGGCGGATTCCGCTCGACCTGATCCACGACATGGGCATGGGCTGGCACTGCGACCTGTTCCATTCGCACGACGGCTCGCGCCTTGCCCAGCTCGAGCAGCGACTTCGAACCGTGCCCGACTGGCTCCGTCCGTGGAAGCGGCTGGCCATGCGAGTTCTGCCCCGCTACCGCGAGTTCCGGCGGTTGATCGCTCGGCAACTCGCCGACCGCGGCCAGATCGTGATGGCCCTGTCGCGCAAGGTTGCCGACGACTTCATCGCCTGCCACAAGCTGCGGCCCGAACAGCTCCGCGTGATCTACAACGGGGTTGACACCGAACGGTTCTCTCCGCGTTGGCGCAGCGAGCACCGCCACGCCGTGCGAGCGCGGCTAGGGATCAGCGAGAGCGAGGTCGTGTTCCTGTTCGTGGGTCACGACTTTCGCCGCAAGGGCCTTGCGCCGGCGGTCCGCGCGGTCCGGCGCCTGAAAGGCGAGGGACTGCCGGTCCGCCTCCTCGTGGTCGGCGGCGGCCGCTACGGCAGAAGCGCGACCGGGCCAGGCGGCCCCAGCGACCTGGCCGTGGTCCAGGTCGGCAGCGTGGACGACACGGTTCCGTATTACGCCGCGGCTGACGCCTACGTGCTTCCAACCTTCTACGACCCGTGCAGCCTCGGCGTGCTCGAGGCGGTGGCTTGCGGTCTCCCCGCCGTAACCACGCGACAGAACGGGGCGGGCGAGCTGCTCACCGAGGGCCTCGAGGGCTTCATCCTTGCCGACCCGGCCGACGACGCCGCCCTGGCCGATCGGCTTCGCATCCTTCTGGACCCGTCGCTGCGAACGCAAATGGGGCAGCGGGCCAGGGAGTTGGCCCTCCGGAACACCATGGAGCGCAATTGCGACCAGATCGTGGCCCTCTATGGGGAGATACTGACTGCTCGCCAGGCTGGCGCGCGTCGCGCCGCGTGAAGGCCTGGTTCTGCGTGGAAGCGGAGACGTGCAGATCGACCGCAAGGTGCGTGAGGAACGCCTCCACTTCCAATTTGCCCATCTCCAGCGGATGGCGCTTGTGGTGGAATAGAACGAAGCGGCGTGTCCAGTAGACGTAAGCCTTCTCGGTGGTTCGGGCCAGGTGCCGTACCCGAATCGCATCGCGCACGCAGTCCAGCAGTCGCCTCGATCTGGCAGCCGGTTTCGCGAGAGTCGTCGAATTCATGGCTCGTCTCCCTGCAAGAATGACGGGATCGCAGCGGACAGGACACGAGGCAATAGTGTACACCTGTACCGCATCCCGTCAAGGCTGTTCCTAGGCGCGCCCGCGCCCCGATATTGGGAGCAGGCGACTGGCGTGAATCGA
>CAYSUS010000128.1:0-18149 GCA_964434165.1 uncultured Pirellulales bacterium | reverse complement strand
TCAGGCACGCGCAGCCCTCGATAAAGCACCAACAGCCTGAAACACTACACTAGCTCGGGCTTGAGGTGTTCCACCGTGCCTTGGCTGTTGGCGATGACGAGGTGTTTCTCGCGCAGCTCCTCGGGGATTTCCGATTGGAGGGCCAGCATGTCCGTGGGGCCTTCGACCTTCCAGACCACCTCGGCCTGGTCGAGCCGGTCGAGAGCCCAGGCGTTCATCCAGCCGCCCACGGAGCCCTTGATCGAGAAGGTCTTGCGCGGCATCGTGCGGCCGTCTTTGCCGCGGATGTCGAGCGGCCGGCCGGTGATGTTGTAGATGGTCCAGCCGCAGGGATCGCCGCCCGTGAGCTGCGGGCCGTACGCGGGCAGGGCCATGCACGTGAAGTGCTTCGAGGGCAGGGGCCAGCCGGCGAGCTGCCCGCCAGCGGCCTGGACCGCCCAGGGTTGGATCGGCGGCTTGTGGCGAGCCCAAGAGTAGCCCAGGGCCTCGTGCCACCCATCCAGCTTGATCGAGTCCGCGAGGCCTTTGGGCCGCGGGCCACGCGGCAGCTTCACGCCTGCCTGCTGCGCGTAGTGGCTGCGGGCTTCACGCCAGTCCGCAAACTTGCCGGCCAGGGCGGCGAACTCGAAGAAGTTGCACGATTCGCCGTTGCCCGTGAATGCCTTGTACTTGCCGGTTTTGACGTTGAAGCCGGCCGAGGGGTTGCGGTCCTCCTGGCCGAGCACGCGGCAGGCAGCCCAGCCGGCTCCGTTCGGCTCGCCCACGATGTCTAGCCCGAGAGCCTTGGCCTCCGCGGCGAGGTCCAGGCTGTCCAGGATGTTGCGCGTAGCTTGATGCCAATCCATTACCCAGCCCTCCCCGGTTGATGCGATGATTTCGGGCCGGACGAGCAGCCGCGCGCGATCCACCCCAGGATCGCATCGCGCGATATCCTTGCTGCGCCTTGGCGGCCATCCGTCAGCTTGATGACCGGCGGAGCGGCTCCCGCTTTCGACAGTCGGCGGAGGGTCCGTTCCGAAATTCCAGCCAAGCGCGCGGCCTCGGGCACGGCCAAAAGCTCCGCGGGTTCCGCGTGCTTCTGGCCGCAGGGCGAATCGAGCAGGCCGACGATCCGGTCAAGCCGTGGGGCGAGTGCACTAATGACGCGAGCGGCAACGGCCGCGGCGAGGTGGTCCAGCGCCTCGGCCAGGGCGGGGCCGGGTTCGCTCGTTGGCTGCGTCGGGGGGTGGCGGGGCATTCTCACCGCCCTCCCCCTTCGGCCTTGCGGGCCGCGATCGCATTCAGCTCATGACGAACAGCCGCCAGGGCGTCACGGTCGTAGAGCCGCAGGGTGCCAGCCCTCGCCGCGGGCACGATATGCCTGCGCGTGGAGAGGATGTACAGCACGCGGGGCAGCGGCACGCCCAACTTGTCCGCGATCCGGCCGGGCGTGAGAAGAGAGGGAACTGCTGAGAGTCGCATAATGAGCTCCTACAAGTGGTGTGGGCCGCAACGTGCGACCCTTCACTTGTAGGCAGCGCTCACGGGAAATCGCGGCGAATGCCGTGTTTTGCGGGGCGAGAGGCCCCGTGAGCGCTCACAAATTCGCTGTGAGCGCTCACGGCTCAGACCCGCTTTCGTTGCCGATGGCCTCGCCGCTCGGCCTTGTCGTCGGCCGCCTGTTGGCCAGTGAGTCGCTGAAGCTCTTCGCCGTCTTCCCGTCCTTCCTTCGCTAGGACCGCTTCGGTTAGACTGACCGCCTTGGGGGCCGCCGGCTCTCGCCGCGTCAACCCGCGGTCCGCCGCATAGGCTTGCCACGCAGGAAGTCTCGATACCATCCCGTCTGCACAGCCTACCGCCTTTGCCAAGGTTCGCTGGGTCCACCGCTTCTTCCCCCTTGGCGGACGATTCTTAAGCGCTTCACGGGCTCGCAGATTCGCTTCTTCGCGTGTTATCTTCGCAGTCGGGCCACCTTCCACCTTCGCCTGCTCGGGATCGTTGCCCCGAACCGCGGCCGAGATCTCCCGGATCGCCTCGACCACGGCCAAGGCCCGTTCCGGCCCTTGCTCGATCGCTTCATGCAGGGCCGCGGCCTCGCGATTCAGGTCGAGCTCGCCCAGCTTCCGCACCAAGGCCCGGCATCGCGGTTCCCAGAAGAGGGAAGATTCCTTCTCGCCGCACGCCGGATCCGGCGGGCCCCGGCCAATCGTGCCCGGGCACTCTGCCGGCACCTCCTGGTTTTGCCGCCTCAATTCCGCGTGCACCTGGCCGGTCGAGTCCCCGACCAGGCGGTGGAACAGGTCAGCCAACTCGGCGTCGTCGCGAATGGCTTGCTGAAGAACTCGCTGGGCCGCTTCCACGGCCGGGGCCAACACGACCCGCTGAACGGCGTCAAGAGAGTCAACCATCGGAGCACCTGCTTCGCGATAGGCGGCGGGCGGCCGGCCGGGAAGCAGGTGGAGAACCGGCCGGCTCGCCGCGCCGCGAACTTGCGGGAGCTACCCGCGATTGATTTCAGTCTTCCACGTCCGGCCGAGATCGTCAACTGCCGGTCGCGTAGGCTTAGGAACACGGGGAACGAGTGCCACGTGACGAACGTGGAATCGAAAACCCCGGCCAGGGCGGTTGGACGCATGGGGTTTTTGTGTATACGTAAATGCCCTATCCCGGCCAGGAACGAAGGCCGCACGGTCAGCCGCGGCTTGCTTCTTTGACCGCACCTTGCCTAGACTGTGTTCGCAAGGGCCCCTTCCGTGCACACGGCCGCCTGGGGAGGATCAGGGCTAGAATCGAGCCGAAGGGGCAAGGGTTAGTGTCAGAGCAACACCTCGGACCGGCCGCGGCCCGGAGTCGGTCGAGTGTTACGAATGCGCCTCTTCGTAACACCCTCCCACCGCTATCCCTTGCGGCGGCGGCGTTGCTGCTTCCGGAGTTCGCAACACCCCTGAACCCGCTTTCCCACTTGGACTTCCGCTAGGCCGGGGCTCGTCTCAGACTGATCCAGAGCGATGCAAAGTGATGCAGGCTGCTGCACGGCCGGGGGCGGTCGGCTCGGTCAGCTCTGCGGCCGGGGAGTGCGGTGCTCGTCCCGTAGTCACCAGCGGCTGCCAGGAGCTGGGGGATTGTGAGGGCGGGCCCAGGGCACGCAGAGGCACCGGCCGATCACCTTCTCGGCGGCGGCCAGGTCGGGGCCCTTCTCCCTGGCTGGAGTCTTCCGCAGCCGATGCCGGAGTCGTGGCCAGGCGACCTCGGCGAGCAGGTTGCCGGCCTCGGTCCACGTGCAGACGCGGCGGAGCCCGGCCAGCAGCTTGCCGCGCGACCGGCCAGGGAAGACGGTCGCTTCGGCCGTTGTGGGGCTTCCGAGGAGGGCGGAGACGACGAGGGAGCCAAGGCGGTCGCGATCGCGGCCGGTGAGGCGGCAGGGCGTCTTTGCGGGGTCGGCTGCTTCTTCGAGGAAGTGCAGGAGGAGCTGCAGGGCGTGCGAGCGATCCTCGGCGGGCTCCACACCGGCCAGGGAGAGGAACTGCGCGCAGAGGCGGTTCAGCTTCGATCGATTGCTCCTGGCGATCGCCGATTGCATCCATGCCACTCCCACCGCGGCGGCGTGAGGGGAAGGCTCCCCTTCCCCTGGCTGGAGCCTACCGCGAAGCGGTGGGAGCCGTCAAACGGACCGAAGCGATAGGCGAGTCCACTTGAATCGTCTCACAATGGGCGTCTTCAACTATTCGGACTTCTTCGGCGGGGGTGGGGGTGGAGACGGCTTGGGCTTGGATTCGTTGGTCGGCTTGATGCTCTTGCCCGCCTGAACCTTCTGGGTGTCAGGGGCAATGATCGTGGGCGGGGGCGGCACGGCTCGAATGTCACGCGGGGCTTTCGGCTTGTCGGACATTGGTCAGCCCTCTGAAGTGGTTTCGGAACGGCGTCCAGTTACTGCTTCTTCGGCGGAGGTGGAGGAGGAGGCGACGGCTTGGGCTTGGGGCCGGCTGCCGGCTTCGGGCTCGCTCCCCTCTTCCCGTACTTCTCGGGTTGGCTCGGCGGTGGTTGTGGGGCCTTGCTTCCCATCACTGCTCTCCTGCTGGTTGATGCGAATCAGAAGATCCTCGGAATGTCGAAGCGACTGGTCGTCGGCATTGACCTCATTCTCGTACTTGAGGAACTCGACGAACTGAACGCTACCGGCTGGGACAAGCATTGACTCGACACGATGCAGCGCGGCCCTCTTGCCCGATGTTAGCAACCACTCACACTCGCTAACGACGAAGTGGCCCCGATCGCACGAGTCGGGCCACTCGTCGGGCCATCCAAAGAGCCGCCTACCATCCTTCAGGTGCAAGATGACGTATCGGACCTTGGGGTGCGAAAAGGCACTAAACCACTCCGATGGGTGCGAAGTCCGGTAAGTCCACACCCAACGGTTCTCCTTTTCAGAGGACAACTTCGTTCGGAGCCGCCAGTCTCGATGACGCAGCCAAGCGTGGATCGTGTCGTTGTTGGTGATCCCGGCAGCAACCAAGCCGAGGACAACAGCCCAAAGCAGCGACCAAACGAGGTTCACATTATGAGTCCATTCACCGAGAGCCACCACGTTCCCAGCTAGAAGGAAGAACCAACGCACGATGGACACGATGCCCTGCAGGATGGCCGTGAAGATCAGTGCCTGAACGACTCGCTCAAAGGGCTGCGGCTTGGGGTGTGCGGTCAAACCATGGAATATCCAGGCGGCGAGAAAGCCGGGCAGAAGATACGAGATGATCCCGACGAGTTCCTTCGAAGCGAATTCCATCTTCGTCCCCAGGGAAGGAGGGGGGCGAGTCCGGCCGGCGAGCATTGGTGCAGATCTCACCCGCCGGCAGAGTCCCACCTGCCAGTGGATGGTCGCAATTTACCGCTGCCGGGGTGGGGGTGCAAGCGGGGTACTGTCTGTACAGAACTGGCCGCCGGGAGCCGGCGTTTCCGGCCAGGGAGGAAGGGGACCCTGCCCCCGATCACGGCTCAGGCTTCCCGGCCTCCTCGGTTGCGACAGCGCAAACGACTCGGAAGCCGCCGTCGATGTAGCGGGTGGGGGCGTAGGCGAAGCCGCGGGAGGCGGACCGGTGTCGGCTCGGGTCGCGCTGGTAGAAGCTCGATCCGCGGACCGCGTGGGCGCTGCCGGAACCGGTGGCGAGTGGATCGCTCTCGGGCGACCGGGCGTAGAACTCCGCGGAGAACGTGTCGGCACACCACTCCCAGGCATTGCCGTGCATGTCGTAAAGGCCCCAGGGATTCGGCCCCAGCCGGCCGACTGGCTGGGGCCTGCCGCCGGAGTTCTTGCGATACCAGCCGTGCCGAACGAGCTGCGCAGGATCGTCGCCGAAGCTGTACCGCGTGGTTGTTCCCGCACGGCAGGCGTACTCCCACTGGGCTTCGGAGGGCAGACGGTACTGCCGGCCCTTCGCCTCCTCACCAGGCAAGTCGCTCAGCTTGCGACAGAACTCGATGGCCTCGGCGTACGTGACCTGCTCGACGGGCTGCGTCGGCCTCCCTCGTGCGTTGCTCGGGTTGTTTTCCATCACCCGCTCAAACTCCGCTTGCGTCACCTCGCACGCCCCGAGGTAGAACGGCCGCGTGATTTTCACCCGGTGCTTGGGCGACTCGGCAGGCTCCTTCGATCCCATCTCGAACTCACCTGGCGGAATCAACACCAGCTTCATGCCAACGGAGTTGGTGTCCACGATCGGCATCTTCAAGTGCCTTGACCAGCGCTTCTGAAAGCCGCGGGCCTTCTTCTCGTCGAACGGGGCGATCGCCAGGGGCGGGCCCTCTTCCGGTTCAGGCAGCTCCGTGCCCTGCTCCGCGATCGCGGCGAGCTGCTTCTCGATCTTGACCTTCGCCAGCCCGGTCGCCTTCGGCTCGGCGCGGCGATACCAGGTTCCCGCACGCCGCATCAAGGCCTCGGTCTCGGGCCTGGCCTCCGCCAGCTCCCACCAGGCGTCGGCGATCGCGAGCTGCTGCTCGACGGTCTCGGCCCCGTTCAGATCTTTGACGGCCGCGGCCTGCAACTCCGACTCGCCGCCCAAGGCGAGATGCGACACGCCCTGGGCCCAGTCGCCTTCCTCAAGGCACAGGTAGATGCCGACCGTCTGGTTCGCCGCCGGATCAGTGGGATCGGCTTTGAGCTTTTCGGCGGCCTCGCGGTAAGCGGCGTGGGCAGCCTGCCGCTGCTTGATTGCTTCCACCTGGCCGGCGAGGGCCTTGGCCAGGTCGATCTCCCGGGCCCGGTACGCGGCCGCCCGGCCGGCCTCGGCCAGGCGGACGGCCGTAGCGAAGTCCCGCCAGTCGGCCAGCTCGCCCGCCACAGGCCCGGCCGCCTCGGCGAGGGCTTTCCGCGCGGGCTTCGACGTGGCACCCTTTGCCACGGCCAGGAGCGTCTCCGCTTGCACCCTGGCAGCTTGCAGCTCGAACCGATCCGTGATCGCCCGCACGATCGTCAGGGCCCGCTCTGGATCGCCTCCAGCGGCCGCTACGCCGCGGGCGATGTCCAACAGGGCGTACTGGTCTGCCGTGCCGTCTTCGAGCTGGAGGGCCGCGTGGAGAATCTCCTCGGCCAGGGCCGTCTTCTCCTGGTCGGTCTTGGCCTCCTCGAACCGATCGGCGTACAGCGCGCGGGCCTGCTGCCGAATCGCCGTCTGGGCCTCGGGCGACGGGACAGGGGCCTTCTTCGACTCGCCCCGCGCGGCCCCAGCGGCAAGCAGCACGGCCGCCAGGAGCCAGGCCGCGGGCTGGGGTTTTTGTATCTCGGTATTCATCGGCACGCGCTCCAGGGAAGGGGGAGGGTGAGGTACAAAGGCCCGACGCCCGGACCGCGGTGGAGTCCGGGCGTCGGGTAAACGGGGCAGGTCAGAACACCAGCAGCACGATCATGGCTAGCACCAGCAGGACGACGCCCCACAGCCAGGCCACGGCACGATCGCCGGCCGGGCCCTTGGAGCCGAAGGCCGTCATGCTGCCGACCAACAGCCCAGCGAAGGCGAGCGTCTTCAGCACGCTCAGCCCCAGGGCCAGGTCCACGGGCTGGGCCTGCCGGCCGAATACGCGCCAGCCCGCCCAGCCGATTGCGACCAGGGCGAAGGCGATCAGCAGGCCGTTCTTCACGGATGAGGACTTCACCTGCGGGCCTCCCTTGGGGTTCAGGGAGCCCCGGCGATCTGCCCGGCCAGGGAGGCGAAGACCTCCGAGACCCGCCGCAGCTCGCCGACGAGCTGGTCCTTCAGCGGCTTGGGCTCGTAGTGGTTCAGATAGACGAACTCCTCGCCGCCGTCAAGCCACCCCCAGAGAGTGACTTCGCACCTGTGCCCGCTCCCGTCCTCGGAGAGCCCGGGCCCGTAGTCGAAGTGCAGCAGCCCGCCGCTGAGGGCCTTCATCGAGTGCATGAACTCTTGGACATCGGGAGGTGCTTCCGCACACCTCTTCGCAAGCCGGGACCGGACGGGGGCCTGGCTGCCCTGACCGCATCCATCGTGACGAAGGGGCTCAGGCCCGTTCCCACCTTGGCTCGACATGACTCTTCCTTTCGCTTCAGAAGTGCAAATTACCTAGATTAACATCCGAAAAAGGGGTCTCAGTTTCGCGAGGGTTAATGGTGGAGAGGCTCGAAGGCGCGGGGCTGGGGTGTGGAAGGGAGGGCGGCGTGCGAGGGCTGCCCGGCTCGGGGCGATGGCCTCGCTGCCTGGGGTGAGTGCCGAGGATCGGCGGTGGATGACCGAGCGTCTCAGCGTTCGTCTGACGCATTGCCGGGTCAGGACGGTCTCCGGGGCCTGCTCGCCGCGGGAACGCGAGAGACGATACAAGAGGCCCCTTGGCGTTCGCGTCTCGGATCGGCTAGGCGGACAGCGGCCGAGCCGCGGGCCGTTGTGGGGTGCGAGGCGGCTGCCGCGCGGCTTCACCGCCTGGCCGGCCAGGGGAAGGTGGCCTCGGGCTGTGATGGCGGCCGGCGTGAGTGCGTGGTCAAGCCCCGAGGCGATCGACGCCGCGCGGTTGACCAGGCTGCCGGCCCACGTGAAGCGGGTCGGCAGGATCACCGCGTCGGCTCCTCCTGGTCGGGTGCGTCGGGCTGCTCAACGGCCTCTCGAACGAGCGTGAGAACCTTCGCGCGGGTCTCGGCCGCGAGCCGTGGCCACGCCTTGACGATGAGAGCCAGTTCAGGGTCGCTGGAGGGCGAATCCTCGGATCGCGCGCCGCCTGGCGCGCCGCCTCGGACCGTAACCCCACTATTCCCCGCGTTTGCGGCCCCTGTTCGACTCCTGTCCTCTCCGCTAATGATTCCGCCAGCTTCTGCCAGCATCGGCACAAAGCCCTTGGAAACAGGGGCTTGCGTCGTTTCTTGGGGGCCGCGATCGCCATCGATTCAAGCCTCCGCGGTGCGGGGGTTGCCAATCCCTTGAATGTCGCCAGTGTTGCCACCTGTTGCCACCTCGAACGCCTCCCCAGGGGTATCGGCCGTACTCTCGACCTCCTTCGTCGCCGGCTTCACGTCGATCCGGCGCTCGACGTGCTCGGCAAGGAACGCACCAAGCGTCGGCCCGCGCGGCTCGCCTGCGTCACCCTCTTGCCGGGGCCTCGGCGGGACCAGGCCGAGAGACTCCAGCTTCTCGAAGAGCTCCGGGCTGAGTCTGGCAGCTCAACCGGGATTGAGGCCGCAGAAGGGGCACGGCATCGGCCCCCGTGGCGGAGCTGCCCCACTCCGTTGCCTCGGTTCTCTCCCGGTTGGATTGGCCGCCGGACTACCCAGAAGGCCGAGGTGTTCTTGACTCGTTCCTCAGGGACAGGAGGGCCCCCGAATGGGCCGAGGCAGAGGCATTCTTCGCTTTGCTCGCGGATTTCGCCGTGCCGCGCGTGGGATGCCAGCGCCGCACGGCGGTCGTCGAGCCTCACGTGTGCCTTCTCAGGCGTCTGCGCGAGAGCCGGGACGGCTACGAGCGGACAGCTCGCTTTCTGGCAGTGAGAATCCTGTGTGGTACAATCGGGACGTCCTCAATCGGAACGCCCTGCCAACGAACGGTTCGTGATGGAGCTTCCGGCGGGCATGCCGCCAGGCTGAATCACGCCCCCCCCAAACCCCGAGGAGCCTTCCCATGACTTCGCGCCGCCGACCTCGGTCCTTCGTGCCTGCCGCCGCTGTCGCGCTGGCGCTGCTCGCCTTGCCTGCCCTTGCCGCCGACGTCCCCGATCCGCTGCCCGACCCCGACGGAAGGCCGGCCGACATGTCCGAGCCGGTCCAGGTCTTCATCCTGCTGGGGCAGTCCAACATGGTCGGG
This sequence comes from uncultured Pirellulales bacterium, assembly GCA_964434165.1. Taxonomy (GTDB): domain Bacteria; phylum Planctomycetota; class Planctomycetia; order Pirellulales; family Thermoguttaceae; genus CAYSUS01. The sequence continues at coordinate 8,877 of CAYSUS010000128.1, read as the reverse complement.
GCCGGCAGGATCGCGGGGGACAAGGAAGGGACCCTGACCAACGCGGTGCAGAAGAAGAACAAGTACCCCTACCTGGTCGACGACGACGGCAACTGGACGGAGCGCAAGGACGTGCGCTACGTGCGTGTCATGGGAAGCGGCACGGGAGCGATGCGGCGGTTCAACAACGAGTGGATGACCATCTCCGGCGGGAAGATCGGTCCGGAGTACGGCATCGGGCATTACGTGGGCCACGCCATCGACGCGCCGGTGCTCATCCTCAAGAGTTGCATCGGCAACCGCAGCCTCGGTTGGGACCTGCTGCCGCCGGGGAGCGAGCGCTACGAGGTCGAAGAGAAGGACAAGAAGACGGGAGAGACCAAGACCTTCATCTACGCCGGCTACAAGGATTCGCCGTCCAAATGGGAGAAGGGCACGGAGCCGGAGAAGATCGGCTGGTACGCCGGCATGCAGTACGACGGCGACGTCGCCAACGCGAAGACGGTCCTGGACGAACTCGACAAGCATTATCCGGGTGCGAAGGGGTACGAGGTCGCGGGCTTCTTCTTCTGGCAAGGCGACAAGGACCGTTACAACGCCGCCCACGCCGGCCGATACGAGCAGAATCTTGTCCGTTTCATCAAGCAATTGCGCAAGGACTTCAACGCCCCGCAAGCGAAGTTCGTCGTCGCCACGCTTGGCCAAACCAAGAAAGGCGCCACGGGCAACGAAGGGCTGATCCTGGATGCCATGTTCGCCGTCGACGGCGAGTCGGGCAAGTACCCCGAATTCAAGGGCAACGTCGCCACGGTGTACACCAATCCGGTCAGCATGGGCGGCGCCTCCAACGGCCACTACGGCGGAAATGCCGAGACCTACATGAACGTCGGCGAAGCCATGGGCAAGGCGATGGTCAAGTTGCTGGAAGAGTAGGATGCGGCGGCCGCGCGCCAGCCAATCCCCTGCACGCCCCTTCGGCCCGCTGGCCCCTGCACGCCCCTTCGGCCCGCTGGCCCCTGCACGCCCCTTCGGCCCGCTGGTCGGCGGCCCGCCCCGGGTAGTGCGTTGAGCTTCACGCTTGAGACACGCGTGCTTGATCCGGCCAACGATCCGGTCGCGACCAGAACCGATGTCGCGGCCAGAACCGATAACGAACTCCTGCAAATCGAGTGACGCAAGCAAAGGGCTTGGAGCAATGAGAATGAGAACGACGAAGTTGGCAAGCATCTGTGGGGCGCTGATTGCTGCGGCGATCGGGGCATCGGACGCGTGGGCGGCCAGGAAGAAGGCGGCCCCGGAAACGCCGCTCACCGTGGTTGGGCAGAAGCTCCTGGTGCGGTACGAGGGCATGCTCTCGGATCTGAAGGCGGAGATCACCCGTGCCCTGCCGGACGTGGACGCGCAGAAGAAGGCCGCCTACCTGAAGGCCCGCGAGGCCGAAGTCGCTGCCAGCGAGGCGGTCAAAGCGGCGCAGCAGCGCTTGGGCGAGATCGGTACCGCAAGAGCCCTGGTGGCCCACGCGAAGGGCAAGTGGATCGGCGGCGCGGACAAGGGGATCGCCGCGGCCAAGGCGAAGCTGACGAAGGCGACCACGGAGGCCGAGCGCGAAGCGGCGCAAGAAGAGCTGGTCAAATGGCAGAAGAACCGGGAAGACGGGGTCGAGGCGCTCAAGCAGCGTCAGGCGGCCCTGGACAAGGCGGAGCGTGAGAAGCCGAGAGTTGAAAGGGAACTGAAGGAAGCGGAGGAGGCCCTTGCCCGAGCGAAGGCTCGGACGATGGCGGCGATCGAGGACTTGGGCCTGGAGTCCCTCCTTTCGAGCGATAGGCTGGATGCCAGGTTGGCGAGATACGTCGTCCTGCTCGAAGCCACGCCGCGCGGTCTGGCGGCATTTGCCCAGCAGGGCGAATCGCTGTGGAGACTGGTCGAGCGAATGCTGGCCGATGATGCCCTGCTGGTGCAAATGGCCGTCGCCGACGGTGCCAAGGACGGCAAGTACGGCCAGGCGATGAAGATCTACAACGACCTCCAGAAGGCGAGCACCAAGGCTCGCGCGGGCACGCTGCAGCGGCTGGCCCTGGCGGTCGCCCTGGAACATGCGGTGCCTCGCGCGCAGCGAAACGCCAAGGGCCGGACCGATGCGCCCGCCACGGTCGACCCGGTCAAGCGTTACCTCCACTTCGAGAAGGCCTTCCTCGACGGCGAGCTCGACCCGGGCTTTGGGGATTTGAGCGTGTGGGACTACCGCATGGTGGTCAATGGCGAGGAGCCGGAGGAAATCCTCACCTGGGGGCGCGAGATGCTCCGCAACTACCGCCCCGACCACATCAGCACCCCCGACTATCGCTGGCGTTACGTGGCGGCGGTGAGGACCGATATCAGGTATGGATCGCAGGACAACAAGTACGACAAGGACGAATTGCAGTTCTTCCAGAACATCCTGATGAACGGCGGCGTCTGCGGCCGTCGCGCCTTCTTCGGCCGCTTCATCCTCCGCGCCTTCGGCATTCCCACCACGGCACGTCCCCAGCGCGGCCACGCCGCCCTGGCCCACTGGACGCCCGATGGCTGGGTGGTCTGCCTTGGCGGAGGCTGGGGGGCCGGGTGGACCAAGACGCCCTACAACAAGGACCTCGATTTCCTCGCCACCACGCAGGCCCGCGCCGTCGGCGAGCCCTACATGCAGGTCAAGCGCGCGCACTGGATCGGCGACGTCATGGGCGAGAAGCGGGTCTTAGGTCTCCTCTCCGGCGATCCCGAGTTCTGGAACGGCGTGGCCCTCGACGCGCAGCGCGGAATCATCGAGGCCGCGAAGGCGAAGACGCTGGCCGCGGTCGGGGAGGACATCGGCGAGGCCAACGAAACCAAGGAGAAGGTCGACCTTGCCGAGGCGAACCTGACCGACGCGGACCGCAAGGTCGTCGTTGCCAGCAGCGGCGTGATCACGATTCCCGCGGCAGCCACCAGCAGCCCGACCAAGAGCACCGGCAAGATCATCTTCATGGAAAGCAACCTCGGCGGAAAGCAGTTGCACTACAGCCGCAACGGCGGGAATCAGGATTTCCAGTACACCTTCGACGCCCCGGCCGCCGGCAAGTACGCGCTCACCGCGCGGGTCGTGACGCCCAGTTGGAGGCAGAGCCTGCTGCTGGCGGTCAACGATGCCAAGAGCCCGATCGAGATCGCGCTGCCGTTCACCGTCGGCATGTGGGACACGACCGCACCGGTTGAAGTCGAACTGGTCCAGGGCCAGAACGTGCTTCGGTTCTCGCACAAGAGCGAGGGATACGCCAAGGGAGTCACGATCAAGGACTTCACGCTGAGGCCGATCTCAGACCGCGTGAGCCAGGCTCCCGCAAACAGGTGATCTGGGGCCAACGCCACGAATGACCTCGCGCCGTGTACGCCTGTCCCTCGACTGAAGGCGGCGCCGGACGCCGCAGCGCGTCAGCAAGCGCCGTTTGCAGGAGGCCGGGGACTGGTGGCAAGGCCCCTGTCGAGTTCCTTCACGGGCTCGCGCGCTCCCTCTCTTTTGCCCCCCAGCCGTAGCAGGCACACCTCGTGTGCCGTCCGCTTCGCTTGCGAATAGCTTCCGGTGCGGCAGGAGGTCGTTCGAAAGGCAAACGGCGGAACCTTCGGGGCCTTGTTAGAGGGCGTCCCTGGGAGGCGGCGGACGGCACACGGAGTGTGCCTGCTCCAGGTGTCCAATAGCAACCCTCGCATCGCCGCGAACAAGCGCGATGCTTGCGGGTGCGAATCGGGTACTCGAAGAGCCCTGAGAGTTCAGCGTATCCAGAAGGGTCTGGCGCTGGGGGATTGCTCCTGGGGTTCCCGCTCGATTTCGCGTACGCGCACCCTGAAACGGATCCCTCTTGAACTTGCCGCCGATCGGCCCTCGCATGCGCGGCTATCGAAAAGTCGATTCACTCCAGGGCTTCGTCCAGCGGCACGACCATTGGCCCGAAATCGCCGATCTGGTCCCACCGGTCTCGGTGGCTCCACCACATGACCTCCACCAGGTCGCCCTTTCCTGTGGGACGCAGCCGGGCGGCCGTTGTCCTCGCGGAAAAGGGAGCAGCCTTGCGATCGCTTCTCAATGAGGTCTCCACCGCCCCGCGAGTCGCAGAAGGCCACGATCCGCGCCATCATGGGAGTCCGTGCCTGCTGAGGATTTCTTCCCGCTTGCTCTACGGCGTGACATTCCACACCTCCAGCAGCCGCCAGCCCTTGGGCGTCTTCACGGCGGTCCCGCTGATGTCCCAGCCTTTCCCGCACAGGCGGCTCACTTCGCGGGGCACCGGGACAGGACCGATCTGCCGGTCGCCCGACGTGAGCGGCTCCAGCCAGAGTTTGCCCGGCTCGACCCGCGTGACAATGAAGTGGTCCTCAATCTCTCTTGAGTAGCGGGTCGGGATGTGCTCGTCGATGTAGGCTTCGAGCAGATCGGCCACGTCGCTTGCCGACGGCAAATCCCGGGCAGCCTCTCCGGCTCGCTCCTCGGCCCTTTCCAAAGCCTCTTCGTCTTCCACGTAGCCCTTCTCGGCCAACCACTTGACGAGCTTCTTCGTCACCGTCGCGGCTGCCTTCATGGTATCCTTGCCAGCCATCACCTTGCGCGGCATGAAATACCCGAGGAACTCGGAAGTCCCACCGATGATGCCGTCCGGGCCAAGGGTGCCGCAATAGGTGCCTCCGGCGCTGGTGATTCGGGCGTATTCTTTCTCGTCACAGTCGGGCCAGTAGCTCTCCAGGTAGGAACCATACAGGCCGATGATGCTCTCGTATTGCCGGAAGGTCCGATCACTGAGTCTCGCCTCCTGGTCGGCCAGGAACTCCGCGAGGACTTCGTCGATCGTCTTGGCTGGCCTGCGGGCACTCATGGTCTCGACTCCTCCTCGTCCATGCATTGCGTCGGGCTTTTCCCGGCCCGCCTGTTGACCTTCGCCAACTCATCCACCCACTCCGCGCATCCCCTCTTCATACGACCGTACGATAAACAACTTGAGACGTCCTTTACAGGCCGCCTGGACAACGGCCTCGCGAACCTGCTGCCGGGTGACGCGCTCGGTGTGGGATCGCGACGACGGGCCGGCAGGGGAGCCAGCGGGGCTGTCACCGGGGGGATGACCACTGTCCCAGCGCGCGGAATAGGGGTCAGGATTGGGGTCAGGGGAATCGGGCTCAGACCAGCGCAAACGGAAAGCCGTCGCAAGTCCTGTGCTCGCAACGGCTTTGGAAGTGGGCGGCACTGGACTCGAACCAGTGACTTCCACCGTGTGAGGATGGCGCTCTAACCAACTGAGCTAGCCGCCCGATGGATAGTTTGTGAATCGGTAGGAATCTCCCCCTACTGCCCATTCCGTCCTGGCAAGACCGCGCCAGTACCTTGTCGGCAGCAGACGCCTTACACCTTCGCCGAATCCTTGGACAACTCCGCGCCCGGTTTGGGTTCGCTCGGAGGGGGCTCGAACTTCGGAGCCGTCGGCTCCTCGTCCTCTTCGACCGCGGCCGACGGGCCGGCGGAGGACCCCGCGGACGAGGAAGAAGAGGTCTCCTCGCGAAGGCTGGATTGTAACTCCTCCTGAAGCCCGCTGATACCCCTCTTGAACTCCATCATGGTCTTGCCAAGCGACCGGGCGACTTCCGGAAGCCGCTTGCCGTACAGAAGCACGGCAATCACGAGGATAATAAGGAGTTCGGGCGGACCCATGGCGAGCGGTGCGACCTGTGCGTGGGAGTTGGCGCGGCCTTTGCCAAGCGCGGCAGCCGGACAGGAGCGCCGCGCTTGGAGATGGCGGGAGGGAGGGGGCGCAGATCAACTGCTGGCCGTCTTGTCTTCGTTCTTGCCCGAGCCCTCCACGTCCTCCTCAATGCCCTGGACGCCCTTCTTGAACTCGACAACGCCGCGGCCCAGGGACCGCATCACGCTCGGCAGCCGATTGCCGAAGAGCAACAGCACGATCAGGGCGACGAACAGCATCTCCCAAACGCCCACGCCGCCGAAGAAATAGCCCAACAAGGGATGCATGAAAACGTCCTCGCGCAAAGGGAGAGCGTGGGGCAGGTGGACCGATTGGTGGGCGGGTCTGCCGCAAGGGAATCCGCCGGGGCGCGGGCGGCAGCCCGGGTCGGTGTTACGTCAACGGCTCACGGGACGCTCTTCCGGTTGTCGTCGGCACGCACGGCGTGCCAAAGACCACTCCCGCGCGAACACCACTGACCTCGGCAAACCGCTATCGCAGCCCCACTAAACCATTCTAATGGGCGGATGTACCGTGTCAAACGGCCCCCAGGACCCTTCACACAGATTACCGCCGTACCCCCAACGGGGCGCCCATCACTCGCCCCCCTCGGAATTGCTAGATGCATCCATGTAGAGCGGGAGGAATCGGTAGTACACCTCGAGGCACAGCGAGGACAGGGCCGTGCTGTAAACCCGGCCGCCGTAGTTGTCCCAACGGGTGTCCGGGTTCCACGTTCCGGCCAGCGGGCCGTGCCGGACCTGACGCGCAAGGAGGGTCTTCTTCATGGCCGGCTCCCATTGCCGCCAGTAGGTGCCCTGGAGCTGGTACATGCCGAGCGTGCCGTAATACCAGTAGTAGAGGTTGTCGTCGCCCTGGCCCGGGAGACGCCCAAGGAGGAAGTCACCTGCCTCGCGACAGGCGGGGTCGCTGGAAGGCACGCCCAGGAACTGCCGGCAGACGAGGGCTTCGGCGGTCATGGAGTGGGTGACGGGCTCCTGGCGCTGCTTGACCCGGTACGCGGCCAGTCCGCCCGCGCGCCCCGACGAGACGTCCCTCAAGAACCGCATCGCCCCGAGTTTGGTCTGGCGCGGGATGCCGATTCCTCCCAGCTCGGCGCTCTTCAGTGCCATGAGCTGCCAGCCGAGCTGGCTCGTGTCGCCCTCGTCACCCGGCTTGTAGCGCCAGCCGCCGGATTTCGGGTCCTGCGCGCCCAGGGTGTAGCCCACCGCGCGGCGCACGGGTTCGCGCAGGCGGTCGTCGCCGGACATGGCCAGGGCTTCGCTCATGGCGAACGCGGCGATGGCGTGCGCGTACATGAACGCGTACGTTCCGGCCTGGCCGCCGAGGCTCCCATCGGCGCTTTGCGAGCGAAGCAGGAACTCCAAGCCGCGGCGCACGGTCTGCTGGTGCTCGCCCTTCAGATGCGTGTGGCCCGCGGCAAGGAAGGCGAGCAAGGCGAGCCCCGTGGTGGACGTGTCGGCATTGGCGCCCGCCCCCATTCGATTGCGCCCCGACACGAGCAGCTCGCGCCCCGCGCCGTGGCGGCTGGCGTCCCATCGGCCGTCCGCATCCTGGTTCTCCGCAAGCCACTTCAGCGCGGCCTTGACCGCTTGCTCGGTCTCTTCGTTGGCGCCCTGTCGGGCGGCCAGTTCGGCGCGATTGGGGGCGGTGCGGAGCTTGTAGATCTCGGGCACACCGGCCGGCGCCTCGCCCGGGCGGCGCATCGCCACCGGAGGCGGTCCCACGTCGCCGCGAGCGGCGCTCCAGGCGGCCATCGGCCCCAGTTCGGGCCGATGCTTGCCGACCACCCCACCGAGCGAGGGCGGCGATGTACGTCCGGGGCCGCGGACTGCGTCGGCCGGCAAGGACCGGTTGCCGCCCTGCCCGGTCACCAGGCTGGCGTGCACGCTTTCCGCGGGCGCCGGTTTGCCCCGGGGCGGGATAGAAACGATCTCCGAGAACGGGCCGATCAGTCCGCCGGGCGCGGGCGAGTCGGGGTCGTCCGTGATCCGCGGCAGCGGCGGGGGCGTCTTGAACATCGCCGCCGACAGCCCGGGCACGCGGGCTCGCTTCGGCGCGGGCCTCGACTTGGAAGCGACAGGCTCGCGCTGGCGGCCGGGCAGATCGGGCACCGTCGGGCCTTTCTCCTCGCGCCGCTGCGCGGTCGGGGCCTCGATCTTCTCGGGGGCCTTGCCCACGCCGACCGGTGCCCAGGGCACCTCTTCGGTCAATCCACCCGGCTCGCGCCCGGGCACGTGGTGCGGCCGTAGCGCTCCCACAGGGGCGGCATCGGGGAGCGAAACGGCATCGACCGGGCGGGTCCGCTGGGGGGCGAGGTCCGGCGAGGAGGTTTCCCGCGGCAAGGGCTCGGTCTTCGTCGGGAGGGTCCGCTCGTGGGAGAAGGTCTCCCACGGATGCTCGGAGTAGGCCTTGTCCGCCGGTTCGGGATTCGGGGCGTCGTCCAGCGAGACCCGCAGGGGCGCGTCGTCGGCCATCTGCCGCGTGGCGTCCACGATGCGGACGGTCGTGGAGTATCCGGCCAGCAGCAGGTGGGCCAGGATCGACATGGCCAGGCATTTGCGCAGCGACCGCGACTGGCCCCACCGCGTGAGCATCAAGGCGATCAGGCCCACGGTCAGAAGCGCCAAGCCCAGCCATAGCAGCCCGAGCAGCAGCCCGCCGCCGGTGAGGTACTCCAGCAGATGGTCGAGGCGCACGGCGCACATCGGTCATTCCCCCGGCCGGATCGTGCGCACGGAGATCCCCAGTTGCCGGATACCCGCCTGCTTGCAGGCGTTGAGCACTTGGGCGACGTGCTCGTACTGGCCCTGGGCATCGCCGCGCACGAGCACGCCGAGGTCGGCGTACTGACTCCGCGCCGCCGCAAGCTGGGCCGTGAGCTCGCGAATGCCGATCGGACTGCCGTCCAGGGTGATCGACCCATCGCGATACACGCTGACCACCTTCTTCGCCGGCGCGGCGGTCAGCGCACCGCGGTCCACGACCTCGGGCAGGCGCAGCGCGATCCGTTTCTCCTGGGCCTCGTCGAGTCGCGACGCGGCCAGGAAGAAGATCAGCAGCAGGAACACGCAGTCGATCATCGGCGTCATGTTCATCTGCGGCTGTTCGTCGAGATGGGTCTTCAGCGGCATGGCGG
>CAYSUS010000127.1:0-18796 GCA_964434165.1 uncultured Pirellulales bacterium | reverse complement strand
CTCAGGCACGCGCAGCCCTCGATAAAGTTCCAACAGCCTGAAACACTACACTAGGCGGACTTGTTCGCCGGGACGTGAAGTGCGACTTCGCTCGGCGAGCAAGCTCGCCGGCTTAATGGGCGGTGCTCGCACGTCAAGCCGGCGGGGCGTGGATCGGCTTGTCGATCATGGCATTGGCCGCGTCGTTTCCGGGGAACGTTTCGGCCTTGGGGTCCCACGTGAGCTTCTGGCCAAGGTAGATGGCGATGTGGCCCAGGTGGCAGAGCGAGGTGGTGCGGTGGCCCACCTCGGCGTCCTCCAGGGTGGGCTGGCGCGAGCGCACGCAGTCGATGAAATCGTCCTTCTCGCTCTTCAGGCGGAAGTGCGTCTCGTCGGGGCCGATCTTCTCCTGGAGGATCGAGGCCGGCTCCGCCTTGGTCCCGCCCCGCCCGAAATGGGCCTCAATCCAGCCCTTGCTCCCCTCGAAGCGGACGTAGGGGCTCTCGGTCTTGTAGATCATCTCGACGCCGCCAGCGAAGCGGTAGCGGACCTCGAAGGTCTTCAGCACGTTCCACAGGCTGCCCCGCTGCGGCCACACGCCGGTGCCCTCGATCTCCACCGGGCCGGTCCGCTCGGTGTCGTTGCCCCACTGGGCGACGTCGCACAGGTGCGAGCCCCAGTTGGTGATCATCCCGTCGCAGTAGTAGAGCACGCGCATCCAGCCCGGCCGGCCGAGGCTCTTGGGCGGATGGACGCGGTTCTGGGTGTAGGGGGCGCGCGGGGCCGGGCCCTGCCACCGCGCGTAGTCCAGATCCTCAGGCACCGGCATCTCGGGGCACTCGGGGCAGTCGACGTTGTCGCCGGCCGGCACGCCCACGCGGATCGTCTTTACCTGGCCGATCCGCCCGTTGCGCACCAGCTCGCACGCCCGGTGGAAGACCTTCAGCGAGCGGAACTCGCTATCGACGCGGAAGATCCGCTTGTGCCGGGCCACGGCCTCGGCCAGCGCGCGACCCTCGGCGATCGTTCGGGTGATGGGCTTTTCCAGGCACACGTCCTTGCCGGCCTCGACGGCGGCCAGGGCCATGGGCACGTGCCAGTGGTCGGGCGTGGAGATCATCACGGCGTCCACGTCGCTCCGCGCGAGGATCTCCTCGAAGTCCACGACGGCCGCGCAGCCCCGGTAGCGGGCCGAGGGCTTGTTCTGGGCGTAGGCCTTCTCAACCGCTTTCAGGGCGCCGGCCAGGCGCCACGAATCGACGTCGCAGACCGCAACGACCTGGGTGTACGGCGATCGGAGGAAGGCCTTGAGGTTGTAGGCCATGGTCTGCCGGCCCACCCCGATCATGCCTACGTGGATCCGGTCGTTGGGAGCGGCCTTGTTCGCATCCCCCAGCACCGAGCGGGGTACGAAGATCGGGCCGGCCGCGGCGGCCGCGGCCGCCGAGCGGCGAAGGAATAGGCGACGTGAGACGGGGCGCGACATGGCAAAGGCTCCTTGGGGACAAGGGGCGGCGGTGGCGGGAGGAACACTCCGATGATGCGGTGGGGCAAGGGACCTGTCAAGCCGGGCGTTTTCTTGCCCTGCCGACTGGACGGAGCCCTGGCCGCGAAGGCACAATGGGCGGGATGCGGCGGTGGCGCGATGCGTGCAGAACGACGAATGCGGACTCGGCGCCGTCGCGCTATCCGGCCTGCAATCCGCAATTTTGCAATCCTCAAGCTGCGTTACTCCCTGATTCCTGCCTCCCGACCTGCAGCGAGCACGCCCACGCTTGGCGAGGGCATGCGGCGGGCCGCCAACAACGCGGGGGGCAAGCCCGCCGGCCAAGCGGGCTTGATCCTTGACCCACCATCGACTGGAGGAGTCCCCAGCATGCACGCGTTTCGCCCTATTGCGTTGAGTGCGGCCCTAATCGTGTTGGCCGCTTCGGTCGTCCTGCCTCAGCCGGCCGCGGCCGCCGATCGGCCGAACATCCTCTGGATCACCTGCGAGGACACCGGGCCCGAGCTGGGCTGCTACGGCGACCGGTACGCTGACACGCCCAACATCGACCGGCTGGCCGCCAAGGGCCTCCGCTACGAGACCTGCTGGTCCAACGCCCCGGTCTGCGCGCCGGCGCGGACCACGATCATTTCCGGCGTGTATCCGCCGAGCCTCGGCGCCGAGCACATGCGGAGCCAGGTGAAGATGCCCGACTTCATGAAGATGTATCCGCAGTACCTCCGCGAGCGCGGCTACTACTGCACGAATTGCAGCAAGGAGGATTACAACCTCGACAAGCCGGGCAGCGTGTGGGACGAGTCGTCGCGCCAAGGGCACTGGAAGAACCGCAAGGAGGGCCAGCCCTTCTTCGCCATCTTCAACATCACCACCAGCCACGAGAGCCAGCTCCGCAAGCGCCCGCACCAGCTGGTGCACGATCCGGCCAAGGCCCCGGTGCCGGCGTATCATCCCGATACCCCCGAGGTCCGCCACGACTGGGCCCAGTATTACGACAAGATCACGGAGATGGACGCCCAGGTCGGCCGGCGCCTGAAGGAGCTCGAGGAGGCGGACCTGGCGGACGAGACGATCGTTTTCTTCTACGGCGACCACGGCTCGGGCATGCCGCGGAGCAAGCGGTGGCCGTACAACTCCGGCCTGCACGTGGCCCTGATCGTGTACGTGCCCGGGAAGCTCAAGCAGTTCGCCCCGCCGGAGTACCGACCGGGCGCGGCCACCGACCGGCTGGTGGGCTTCGTCGACCTGGCCCCCACGCTGCTGAGCCTGGCCGGCATCCAGCCGCCGGACTGGATGCAGGGAAAAGCCTTCATGGGACCCCACGCGGCCGAGCCCAAGCCGCACCTGTTCGGTTTCCGCGGGCGCATGGACGAGCGGATCGACCTGGTTCGCTCGGTGCGCAACCAGCGCTACATCTACATCCGCAACTACATGCCGCACCTGATCTACGGGCAGCACGTGGGCTACATGTTCCAGACGCCCACCACCCAGGTCTGGCACCGGCTCTACCACCAGGGCAAGCTCGAGCCGCCCAAGACCTGCTTCTGGGAAGAGAAGCCGTCCGAGGAGCTGTACGACCTGCAGGAGGACCCGGATGAGGTGAATAACCTGGTCGACTCGCCCGAGCACCAGGCCGTGCTCGAGGAGCTCCGCAGGGCCCATCGCGCGCACGTGCTGGCGATCCGTGACGTGGGCCTGCTCACGGAGGCCGAGATGCACCGCCGCAAGGGCGACCGCACGCTGTACGAATTCGGCCACTCCAAGCAGTATCCCGTGGAGCGGGTCCTGGAGATGGCCGACCTGGCCGCGCGGCGCGCCATGGGCGACGTGGACAAGCTCCGCAAGGGGCTCGCCGACTCCGATAGCGGCGTGCGGGTCTGGGCGGCCATGGGCCTGTTGATCCGCGGCGGGGAGGCGGTCGAGGCCGCCAAGGGCGACCTGAAGAAGGCGCTTGAGGACGAGTCGCCCACGGTCCGTCTGACCGCGGCCCGGGCGCTGGGCGAGCACGGTGAAGGGGCCGATCTGAAGCAGGCCCTCGCGGTACTCAAGGAGCTGGCTTCGCCGGAGGAGAGCGGCTGCTATACTTCGATCCTGGCCATGAACGTGATCGACGCCTTGGACGAGAAGGCCGATTCGTTGCGAGCTATGATTGAGGATATGCCCGTGAAGGACCCCAAGGCCCCGGGCCGGCCCAACGGGTACGTGAGCCGGCTGAAGAAGACGATCCTCGATGGGAAGACCTGGGAGAAGTCCCGCCGCGGCAACTGATGCAACCTGGAACGCACCGGAAGCTCGAAAGGAGCACCATGATGACCTATAAACACTGGCTCGGACTGCTCGCGGCCCTGGTGGCCGGATCGCTGGCGGCGATCGCTGTGGTGGCGGAGGAGGGCCCCGCGAAGAAGGGCTTCACCCTCCAGGAGAAAGACGGCGAGCACCTCGACGTATTGCTCGACGGGCGCACGGCCGCCCGCTACATGATCGCCTACGACAAGTCCTCGCCCGAGCGGCTCCACGAGACGTACAAGCCCTACCTGCACGTCTTCGACGCCGAGGGCAAGCGGCCGATCACCAAGGGGGCGGGCGGCAAGTTCACCCACCACCGCGGCATCTTCATCGGCTTCAGCAAGCTGGGATTCAAGGGCAAGCGCTACGACCGCTGGCACATGCGAAGCGGCGAGATCGTGCACGAGAAGTTCCTCGCCAAGGAGTCGGGCCCGGACGAGGCCACGATCACCTCGCTGACCCACTGGCTCGACGACGACGACCAGCCGATGCTCGACGAAGAGCGGACCATGACCTTCCGCCGCGGCCCGGAGCCCGCGCGGCTGGTGATCGACTTCACGTCGAAGCTCACCGCCTCGTACGGTCCGGTCACGCTCGATGGCGATCCGGAGCACGCGGGCGTGCAGTACCGGCCGGCCGACGAGGTCAATACCAAGGAGACGACTTACGTGTTCCCGGGTGAGGATACCGACCCGCGCAAGGACCTCGACCTGCCGTGGGTGGGCGAGACCTACACGCTCGACGGCAAGCGGTACAGCGTGGTCGACCTGAACCACCCCGACAACCCCAAGGGCACGCGGTTCTCGGCCTATCGCGACTACGGGCGTTTCGGGGCGTTCTTCGTCAAGGAGATCCCCGAGGGCGAGTCGCTGACCGTGCGCTACCGGTTCCTCATCGCCGAGGGCGAGATGCCACCCGCCGCGGTGATCCAGAAGTGCTGGGACGACTTCGCGGGGGTGAAGAAGCCGACGCCCGTGCCGCCGGTGACGGTCAAGGGCAGGAAGGGCAAGTAGCCGGCCGCGCTCCATTGGCCGGCGAGCTTGCTCGCCCGCTAGATCGCGCGGAACCGCTTCCAGTCGATTCCCAGCTTGCGCATGCGGGCGCGGAGCGTGTGGGGGTTGATTTGCAGGAGCGCGGCCGCTCCGAGTGGCCCCTCCACGCGGCCTCTGGTGGCGGCCAGCGCGGCCTCGACGTGCCGCCGCATCGCGGCATCCAGCGACTTGATCGTCGCCACGGGAGCTGGCGCCGGCGCAGCGGCGCCTATCCTCGCCGGAGCAGCCCGCGGAGGCAGCGGCGTGCCCAGGGCCATTCCCACTTCGAGGCGCTCGCCGTTTCCGAGGATCGTGGCGCGGTCGATCACCGCGGCCAGCTCGCGGATGTTGCCCGGCCAGCGATAGGCCGAGAGCATGGCGATATCTTGCTCCGTAGGGCTCGCCGGCGCCAGGCCGAACCGCGTGGCCGCGCGCTGGGCGAAATGGCGGGCCAACTCCGCGATGTCCTCCACCCGCTCGCGGAGAGGCGGGAGGACGAGGGGAAACACCGCGATGCGGTACCAGAGGTCCTCGCGGAACCGGCCCTCGGCCACCAGCGCGGCCAGATCGCGGTGCGTGGCGGCCACGATCCGTACGTCCACGTGGACCGGGTGCTCGCCCCCGACGCGCTCCAGCCACCCGTCCTGCAGGATGCGCAGCAGGCGGACCTGCGCGGCCGGCGGCAGCTCGCCGATCTCGTCGAGGAACAGCGTGCCGCCGTCGGCCCGCTCGAACCAGCCCTTGCGGGCCTCGACCGCGCCGGTGAACGCGCCGCGCTCGTGCCCGAAGAGCTGCGAGTCGATCAGCTCCGGCGGGATCGCCCCGCAGTTGACGCGGAGGACCGGCCCGGCCGCGCGGGAGGAGCGCTCGTGAATCGCCCGGGCCATCAGTTCCTTGCCCGTGCCCGTCTCGCCGAAGATGAGGACCGGCAGGTCCGAAGGCGCCACCTGCTCCACCCGCTCCATCACGGCGCGCAGGCCCGTGCTCTGGCCGACGATCGTATCGCCCAGCTTGCGGCGCCCCAGCCGCGCCAGGAGCGATCGCCGGTCGGCCTCAGCCGCCTCGCGCAGGGCGGTCAGCTCACGGAGCTGGTGATCGTTGGCCAGGGCCGCGGAAAACGGCTGGAGCAGGGTTTGCGTGAGCGCCCGGTGCCTGGCGGTGAACGTCCGCCGCGGCGGGGCCACCAGGACCAGAAGGCCGCACACGCCCCGCGGATCGCCCAGCGGTCCGACGAGCGCGTCGGCCTCGATCCGGTCCGGCAGAGCGACTAGCCAGGGCCCCTTGCGTGGCGCCGCCCCGGTCTGGTGGGCGACCTGGCCCTTGCGGCACCAGGAGAGCAGGCTCCGCAGCCCGGCCGCGGAGCACCCCACGCGAAACGCCGCGGGCCGCTCGTCTGAGTCGGGCGCTGCCCGGGCCACGTTCTCCAGGCTCGACCCCTGCCGATCCACGCGCCACAGGAGGAGGTCGGCCAGGGGGATGTCGCCGAGAAGCATGGGGGCAATCGTGGCGACCGAGCGGTCGATCTGGATGTGGCGGCAGGCCTCGCGCCACACGCGGAGGAGCACGGACTGGAACCGCTCCATGACGGATCGCCAGTATATGTTACGGGTATACCGTTAGATTACACAGACATATCTATCATATATCATGGCACAGGGTTTCGCCAGGGCTTCACAAGAAGTGCGTCATGCCGGGAAAGCCGCTCCCAAAACGGCCGCCGGCCCATCGGCCTTCGTCCGGCACGGCGCTTGCTCCCCCGAAGAGGCGCCCCCCTATACGACAAGTCGCCCCGGGAGAAACCGACCGTGACCGAGCTCGTTCGCGCCGCCCAGGCGGCATGCCTTTCGGCCCTGAAGACAAGGCGCCTTCGCCTCTGGGCGGCCGCCGTCGGCACGATCGTCGCGGTGTTGCTCGCGCAGCAGGTGGCGCCCCACGGGAGTCTCCTGCCGAGCTGCCTTCAGGGCCTCAGCCCGGCCACGGCCCTGGCGGTCTTCCTCGCGGCCCTGGTTTGCGAGTACGTGGACTCCAGCCTGGGCATGGGGTACGGAACGATGCTCACCCCGCTGTTGCTCCTGGCGGGCTTCGAGCCGCTCCAGGTCGTCCCCTGCGTGCTCCTGAGCGAGCTGGTCACGGGGACCGCGGCAGGCCTGTTCCATCACCGCGACGGCAACGTCGATTTCCTCGGCGACCGGAAGGCCCGCTCGACGGCCGCGTGGCTCAGCGTGCTGAGCACCGCAGGCGCGGTGGCGGCGGTCGCGTTCGCCCTGAAAGTGCCCAAGCACTGGCTCCAGGCGATCATCGGCATCGTGATACTCTCCGTGGGCGTTGTCACCCTGGCCACGTTCCGCAAGCGGCTCCGCTATCGCCGCGGCCACATGGTCGCCCTGGGCGCGGTGGCGGCCTTCAACAAGGGCCTCAGCGGCGGCGGCTACGGACCGCTGGTCACGGCCGGCCAGGTCGTCTCCGGCGTCTCGCCCAGAAGCGCGGTGGCCATTACGTCGCTCGCCGAGGCCTTCACCTGTGCCGTGGGGCTGGGGGCCTACCTGTTGCTCGACGGCCGCGTGGACTGGGCCCTGGCCCTGCCCCTGACGCTGGGCGCCCTGCTCTCCGTGCCGGTCGCCACGCTCACCGTGCGCAAGATGCACGAGGCCGCGATGCGATCCAGCGTGGGCGCGGCGACCTGCATCCTGGGCCTGTTGGCCCTGGCCAAGGTCTTTCGGTAACCGAGCCGGGCGAGGCCGTTACTCGCCGATCCTGTAGAGGTGCACCTCCAGCTCGCCGAAGGCGTCGTCGAATCCGCCTGCTTTGGAACGGAGCGAGCGGTCCTCGTCGAGGACCTCGATCGTTTGGCCCGCCGCCAGGCCCGGGATGGAGAACGCGGCCTGGCGCTTCTGGCGGCTGAGGCTCACGGCGAAGACGTAAAGGCTCCCCTGGTGCTCGCGCACGGCCAGGTCGATCGGCTCGGAGCCTGACGTCTTGCATGCGACCTTGCGCTGCGACGCCGGCCCGAGGATCACCGGGGCCAGGCGCGTGATCTGGGCGTTCAGGCGCTTCAGCTCCGCCTGGTTCTCCTCGGGGATCTGGCACCAGGTGTAGCGGGGCTTCCACGCGTGCGGGAAGTAGCCGATGCCCGTGGCCCCGTTGACGATCGCCATCCACACCTCGGCGCGGATCTCGAACGGGTGCGGCGCCCGCATGGTGTCGGCGGTCCACTGGCCGCCGCGCCCGGTCTCGAGGATCGCCCACACCGGCGTCCTCTCCGGCGCCAGCTCGCGGAGCTTGCGCGTCGCCTGGGCCACCTCGGGCACGCGCTCGGGCTTGCCCCAGCCGTAGATCGGGTAGTGGTCGTAGCCCACGATGTCGGTCCCCCGGGCGTAGGCCGCGTACAGCGCGTCGGAGCTCTCGTACTTCTTGTACTGGGGCAGGAACGAGGCGGTGAGGTTCAAGAACACGGGGCGCGCGGCGTCGAACTCCTTCCAGGCCTTGTACTCCCGGAGGATCTCCGCCGGCGGGATGCGGGGCTGCGGCGGGCGCGGCGGCGAAAGGGGGGCCTTGTCGCTGGTCGTGAGCAGGAACGCGTCGAAGGCGACCATCACCTCGCCGCCGGTGCGGTCGGGCTTGCCGGCCGTGCGCACCTGGCGGGCGCGGATCTCGAAGGCGTGCTTGCCGGCTGAGAGCTCCACCCGGCCGTACTTCGTCCAGCCGGCCGAGAGCACGCGATGGACCTTCATCGACTCGATCGGCCTTGAGTCGCGCGGCGTGGTGCTCCAGTCCTCCGAGTCGAACCGCCACTCGGTGGGCGAGGCCCAGTTCTTGGCGAACTCGCGGACCCAGAGGGAATAGCTGCCGGCCTGGGGCACCTCGATCTCGTACCGGGCGAAGAGCGGCTCGGCCAGCCCCTTGCCTTCTCCCTTGGGCTTGGCGTCGGCCGGCAGCCACCGCCCGCCGCTGAGCGAGCGGTGCTTGACGTCCATCCACGACGAAGCACGGATGTTGGTCCTCTGCGGGTTTTCGCCCTCCCACCACACACTCGGCGGGCCGTCGCGCTGGCTCACGAAACGCGGCGGCTCATAGCCGGTCTTGGCCGCCAGGTCCGGCTCGTCGCCGAACATCCAGGTCAGAAGCGCCGGGTGGTCCTTCACCGCGCGGTTCTTCTCCGAAGCATGGACGATGCCCCACAGGTCGGCGGCCTTGCACGCGTCGAGGAAGTCCCGCGTCGAGACTTCGCTCTTGGCCGACTCGCCCATCATCGCGTTCATGCCCAGGCGCTTATGGAGCTCGAACAGGTGCGGCGGCTGGAGCCAGACGAAGAGGGGAAAGAATGGCCTGCCGTCCACCAGCAGCTCGCGATTGGGGCCGACGCGGACCTCGGCCGCCAGGGCGGGGGTGGATACGAGGAGGACGAGCAGCAGTGTGGCGAGCGGCTTGTTCGCGTGCATTTAAGACTCCTCAAGGGGTGGAAGACAGACGTCGCCCACGATAGCCCCGCGCATCGCACCCTGCAACCGACCGGGCGACGCATCGAACCGGACCGAGGCCCCCGCTACCGCGGGAGACCTTGCCTGCGCAACCGTGACCTATGCTTGCTCAGTCGATCCCTTGGGACCAGGTTATCCGCATCTGCTGCCGAAAAAGGGGCTCCGCATGGGCCTGTCCTGCGCCAACCTGCATTTCCGGACGACGGAACACGACGCCCTGCGCGCGGCCCTGCGCCGCCGGGGAATCACGCGGTCCGTGGTGCTGCCCTCCTTGAACGGGTGGACCTCGCTGTATGAAGAGCGGGCGTCGCAGCAGGACGTCGGCTGGGTCCGCCAGTTGACGGCCGATTTGTCGGAGGATCTCGACGCCGCGGCCGTGGCCTTCATGGTTCACGACAGCGACGTCGCCTGTTATTGGCTGTTCGACGCGGGCGAGATGCTCGACCAGTACAACTCCTGGCCCGACTACTTCGACGGCGAGGGCGACGGCCCTCCGTGCCCCAGCGGCGGCCGCACCGACGTACTGGTGCGCTACGGCGCAGAGGGCACGGACGAGGAACGGCTTGCCGCGGTCCTCGCTGAAGAGACCGTGTTCGCCGAGAGCGTCGTCGAGCAGATCGCCGACGCCCTGGGGATCGATCGCGATCGGGCGCTCTCCGACTACCGCGACGCGGCCGAGGGCGGACCCGACGACTACGACGATTCTGGCGACGACGACGGCGGACCGGGCGGCGGGCTGGGCTTTGGACCGGGACCAGCCGGTCTGGAGGGGCTGACCGCGCGGGTGGGCGACATGCTCGGATTCCTCACAGGACAGACCGATGCCGATCCCGAGGTCGCGTCGCTCGTTCAAGCGGCGGCGCGCGGCGAGGAGGCGGAGGTCGGGCGGCTGTTGGACGCCGGAGTGGACATGGATGCCGAAGCGCCCGCTCCCCTGCCCGGAACCGAGGGAATCGCCCAGGCGCTGTTCCCCGGCGGGGCCCCGAGGGTCGCCATGACGCCGCTGGTGGCGGCGGTCGTCCACAAGCAGCGCCGCATCGTCGAGCTGCTGCTGGCCCGGGGCGCCGATCCGAATCGCGCCACGGGGCTGGGCACGCCGCTTCACGCCGCCGCGGGAGCCGGCGAGGCGGAGCTGCTGCGCGTGCTGGTCGAGCATGGCGGCGACGCCGGCGCCTGCAACAGCATGGGCCAGACCCCGCTCGACGTGGTCCGCGGCAGTCTCCAGGCCCAGGAGAGCCTGGCCCAGAGCCAGGCGATGATCCGCAAGCTGGGCGTGAAAATCCCGGGCGGGGCAAAGCTGGCCGATTTGACCTTGCCTGTCGAAGGCTGGGAGGCCTGCGCGCGCCTGTTGAATGAGCGCGAAAGCCGGTAGGCAGGCAAGCAGGGGCAGGCAAGCTGCCCCTGGTACGCTCCGCGCATGCGTTCTGGCGCGGTCACTTCTCGCTCCGCGAACCGAAGGGGAGCTTCTCGCGGAGCGGGAGGCGACTCTACGGCCGCCCTTCGTCCGTGTCCACGTCGGCCCGGGTGAGGAACCATGCCTGGGGATCGCTCAGCAGGGCCCCGTCCAGCTTCTCGCAGGCCGGATCGAAATAGACCAGGGTCCGCCAGGTGGAAGGACGGCGCACGAAGCCGAACCGGGCCAGCTTGCGGCAGACCCGTTCACCACCGAGCAGCAGCGTGGCGATCGAGCGCGCCTTCTCGCGGCGCGCGAACCGGGCGAACTCGGCCAGGAGCGTGTCGAGGGCTTCCAGGTCGGTGAAGAAGAAGTCGCCCACGAACACCTTTGCCTCGTCGCGCGAATAGACGAGGTACGCCTGGAGCTCGCGGTCCTTCGCGCACAGGCAGAACGCGCGGTGCCGGGCCAGCGGCGACTGGGCGAAACGCCAGTTCAGATAGCGCGAGGTCCGCTCTCCCACCACGCCGAACTGCCCGGCCGCCCTCTGCCACAGCCGGTCGAACCGCGCGTCGAAGCGGTCGCTGATCTCCACGCGCACGCCGCCGCGGCGCTGGTAGTAGGTTTCGGGCGAGCGCGCGACCAGGGCCAGGTCGAACACGGCCGAGGTGGCCTTGCGCAGGCGCGGCGACTTGAGCCAGCCCTCGATCCCGTCCTCGCTGCACAGCGGCTTGACCCACCGCTCCAGGCGTCCCAGGGGACGGTAGCCGGCCCGGGCGAGCACCGCCTCGGATTCGGCGTTGGGAAACCCGTAGAGCAGGTCGAACCGCCCGGCTTGCACCGCGCCGGTCACCGCGCGCTGCAGGGCCAGGGCGGGTCCGGCCGTGCGGTGCTCGCGATCGACGTTCAGGTCGATGGCCTGGCCCGCCTGGACCGACCGGCCGGCCAGCGACAGGCTCCGCCCCATGATGCCGGCCGATCCGACGACGTCGCCCGGCTGCGGCGAGAGGAGCCAGCAGTCGGCCGGGCCGCGCTCGTAGAGCCAGGCATAGCGGTCGGGCGTGGTGTCGGGCAGGTTCCGCTGCCAAAGCTCGAGGACCGCGCCGCGGGCGTCGTCCGTTTCCGTCCGGGAGATCGTGTAGGCCATGGTTGCAGGCGATGGGCTGAGGGGTTCAAGAGGCGAGTAGGGTCATCGGGCGGGGCTCAGTCGAAAGGCCCGCCACCGGGCGCGCCGACCGTGAGGGGCGCGCAGCGCAGATACGCGGCCACGGCCCGCTTGGCCTCGATGTCGCGCCACACCCGCTCGACCGCCTCGGCCGGCATGCCCGCGGCCGACGCCACCGCCTGGGCCGGCAGCCTGCGGTCCATGCCCAGCAGACAGGCGTCCATCTGCTCCAGCGGGACGGAGAAGTAGAACTCCTCCTGCGACTGGGCGAGCGAGTAGGTGTCGGTGGTCGGCCGGCGCCGGCGGATGGCCTCGGGCACGCCGAGGTGCTCGGCCAGCCGGTAAACCTGGGACTTGACCAGGTGGGCGATGGGCTTGACGTCGGCGGCCCCGTCGCCGCTCTTGACGAAGAAGCCCAACTCGTGCTCCAGCCGGTTCGGCGTCCCGCACACCGCGTAGCGAAGCCGATCGGCGTGGAAGTACTCCATCATCTTGCGGGCGCGCTGCTTGAAGTTCGTCGCGGCTACGATCGTCTGGTAGGCCCCCAGCGCGAGGCGGTGCCGATGCGCCTGGCCGTCGGGCGACTGGACGACCAGCGAGAACACGCGGTAAGGAGTGCTCTCCGACAGTTCGGGCAGGACGATCTTCGACTTCCAGCCCGGCCCGTACTCCGGCACCACGCTCTGGATCGCCTCGTCGCGGCGGCGGTAGCAGCCGGCCGCCTCGAGCACCTCGGTCACGTCCTCCACGATCGCCGCGATGCCCAGGCTTTCGGCGAGCAGCCGGCCCAGCTCGAGGCTCTCGGGCGAGGAGTCGCGCTCCGGCATGAACAGACCCAGCACGCGCTCGCGGCCCAGCGCTCTGGCGCACAGGGCCGCGCACACGCTGGAGTCGATGCCGCCGGAAAGGCCGAGCACCGCCCCTTTGCGGCGCAGCCGGTGCAGCACCTGCTCGCGGAGCGTGCCGCAGATGCGGTCCGTCTCGGGCTGGGGCTCGAAGTCGCCCCAGGGGTCGGGCGACGGATCGGATAGGGGGCCGTTCGCCTCTGGAGCCGCGACCGTGGGGGAGCGGCTTCCCACGGTCCAGGCATCGTTGGGCAGGTAGAACTCGTCTCGCTGTCTCACGTTAGCGTCTCCTGGGGCCGGCTGGCGGACGTCAGCGCCAGCTTGTCCACCTTGCCGTGGTCGGTCTTCGGCAGCTCCTCGACGATCTCGACGGCCTTGGGAATCATGAAGTCCTCCAGCCGTTCCGCGCAGTGGCGGAGCACGTCGCGCGGGGTCACCTCGTGCCCGGAACGCAGCACGACCCAGGCGTGGACGGCCTGGCCGAGGATCGCGTCGGGCATCCCGGCCACGGCCGCGGCAGCCACCTCGGGCATGTCCTCCAGCACGCGCTCCACCTCGCGCGGCGCCACCTTCTCGCCCCGGCTCTTGATGATGTCGTCGCTGCGGCTGACGAAGTACAGGTAGCCGTCCTCGTCCATGCGGAACACGTCGCCGGTGTGCAGGACCCGCCGATCGGGCGCCGGGCCGGGCCGAATCCTCCTCTCGGTCGATTCCGGGTCGTCCCAGTAGCCCTGCATCACGTTGGGGCCGCAGAGCACCAGCTCGCCGGTCTGGCCGGGCGCCAGGCGGCGACCCTCCTCGTCGACGAGCCACACGTCCTGCCCCGGCAGGCCGCGGCCCACCGAGTCGGGCCGGGCATCGATCTCGTCCGCCGCGAGATACGAGGCGCGGATGCACTCCGTCTGGCCGTACATCGCGTAGATCCGCACCCACGGCAGCATGCGGCGCACCTGGCGGACGTGCTCCACGCTGATGGCCGCCCCGGCATTGGTCACGTAGCGGAGCGACGACAGGTCGCACCGCCCCAGGTCCCTCTGCATCAGCATCGCCCACATGGTGGGAACCAGCGGCACCCCGGTCACGCGCTCCTCGGCGATCCTCTTGAGCAACATCTGCGGATAGGCGAACGACCGTTCCAGCACGACGCAGGCCCCCACGTGAAACGCCGTGAGCACCTGGGTCAGCCCGTAGCCGAACGAGAGCGGCAGCACATTGAGGATCACGTCGCTGGAGACGTTCTCCAGGTAGCCGGCGATGGCGCGCGTGACCCAGACAAGGTTGTCGTGGCTGAGCATCACGCCCTTGGGCCGGCCCGTCGAGCCCGACGTGTAGAGCAGCGCGGCCAGGTCGGTCGCGGCCACACGGGGCGTCCGTTGTGTCGAGGGCGGGGGGGGACAGTCCCGTTTTCGTATCGCTTCGCCCCCCGAAAGCGCGACAGCCCCCGGGTCGCGCGAAGAGCTCGCCGGAGCGTCCACCAGATCGCCCCACGCATGAAACGGCTTGCCGCCGACCGGCAGGTCTCCCGCCATTTCGCCCGTGCACACGGCCGCGCGGAGATGGGGCGTCTCCGACCAGCAGGGGCCCAGCCGGGCGATTTTCGCCGCGGGCAGGACCAGGGCCGAGGCGCGGGAGTGGTTGAGCAGGTGCGAAACCTTGCCGGCCTTGGCCGTGGCGTGGATCGCGGTGAAAGCCGCGCCGGCCCGGAGCGCGGCAAAGATCGCCACGACGGCCTCGACGGAGCTTTCCAGGTGGATCGCCACGCGGTCGCCCGGCGCGACGCCCAGGTGGATCAGTGCCCCGGCGAGCCGACGGGCCTCGCCCTCGATCTCCGCATAGGTCGCGCGGCGCGAGCCGCAGACCAGTGCGGTGCGCTGGGGCCAGTTCCGCGCGGCAGACTCCAGAAGCTCGTCGAGTGGCATGGAGGTTCCCGTTGTGGAGCCGGCCTTGGAGTCCGGCAGGGCTACGCGCGGGAGCTTGTGGGCTCGCCCCGGGAGGAAACGGAGCCAGCCGCGTCGGCGGCTGCGGTCTTCGCGCCAACGAAGCGCACCAGGCTGCTGATCGAGTCCAGGTTTTCGGGCACCAGCTCCTCGTCCTCCACGCGCAAGCCCCACTCGGTCTCGATGAACGTGACGAGCTCCAGTACGCCGGTCGAATCGACCAGGCCCTGTTCGAGGAACGATTCGTCGTCGGAGAACGTGATCTCCTGGCCGAAGAGGTAGTTCTCCTGAACGAACCGGCAGATGGCTTGGCGAAGGTCTTTCATGGCTTCCTGTCTGGCCGCGCGGCCGGCGCGCGACGCGGGTTAGATCGTCTGGTGTTCTGTTCCGGGTTGTGAGTGCGCGGGGGAGCCCGCTCCGTCGAGCGGCAGGGGGCGCGGCCGGGCGGGGCGCTTCGCTTCGCCCGCCTGACGCCCGGCGATGAATCGCTCGACGAGCAACTGCGTGGTGAGGACGGCCACCAGGGCCATGTTGTCTTTCACGCCGATCGCCCGGCCGGCCCGGGCCTTGCGCACCAGGTGCCCCACGCGCCCGGCGTCGAAGAGGCCGCCTTGCTCCAGGCTCTCGCGCGCGAGGAGGTCTTCGACCCAGTCGTGCGCGGAGCGCGCGCCGCCGCCGGGCAGCAGGCTGGCCGCGTCCGGGGCGCGGTAGGGCTGCTTGGTCCGCTCGGCCACGGATCGCGGCACGAGGTGGCCGGCCGCGCGCTTCAGGAGGTACTTCTCGCATAGCCCCCGCATCTTCAGGCGCGGCGGCATGCGCGCCGCCATCTCGGCCAGCCGATGATCGAGGAACGGGTAGCGGCCTTCCACGCCGTGCGCCATGGCCATGCGGTCGCCCTGGGCGCTGAGGATGTAGCCCGGCAGGAGCAGGGCCGTCTCCAGGTGCTGAGCGCGGCAGAAGGGAGCCCAGCCATACGCCTGCCAGGGCAGCGCAGCCTCGACGTCGTCGAGCACGTCGCGCTCGGCCAGGCGCTCGCGCACGTCGGGGGCGAGGAACATCTTCAGGCGCGAGGTCAGGTCCCACCGCGGCAGGTGCGAGAACAGGGGGTTGCGCAGGTCCTCGGGCCGCGCGCGGAAGAACGCCTCGCGGTACTCGGGCGGCTGCGCCTGCATGTGGGGGAGGTACGGGTAGAGGTTCTCCAGCACCGCGGCGCGGCGGGCCGAGTCGGGCTGGCGCGCCCAGTAGCGGCGGAGCTTGTCCTCCTTGAACAGGTCGTAGCCGCCGAGCATCTCGTCGGCGCCCTCGCCCGTCACCACCACCTTGTAGCCCGACTGCCGCACCAGGCCCGAGAGCAGGTACAGCGGGGCGGGCGCGGTCCGCACGATCGGGCGCTCGGCGTGCCACACGACCTCTGGCAGCAGGCGTCCGATGTCCGCCTTGCGGCAGAGCACGGCGTGGTGCCGAGTGCCGAGGTGCTCGCTCACCTCGCGCTGGTAGCGGCTCTCGTCGTACTCGGCGTCCTCGAAGGTCACCGAGAAGGTCGTGGGCGCGGCCCCGGAGACCTCCTTTACCAGGGCCGCCGTGATCGAGGAGTCCAGCCCGCCGCTTAGGTACGCGGCCACGGGCACGTCGCTGCGCAGGCGCAGGCGCGTGGCGTCGGTGAGCAGCGCGAGCAGCTCCTCGGCCCAGTCCTCGGCGGCACGGGGCGCGGGGTCGATCTGGTAGTCGAGCGTCCAGTAGCGCCACGTGCGCACGCGCCCCGACTCGACGACCAGGTTGTGCGCAGGCGGCAGCTCGGCGATGCCCTCGAACACCGTGCGGGGCGCGACCGGGCACCAGAACGTCAGCACCTGGTCGAGGCCCGCCAGGTCGAGGCGCCGCGGCACTTCCGGATCGGCGAAGATCGCCTTGACCTCGGAGGCGAACGCGATCTTGCGCGGCGTCACGGCGTAGTGAAGCGGGCGTACCCCGAGCCGGTCGCGGGAGAGCAGCAGGCGCCGGCGCGGCCGGTCGAACAGGCAGAAGGCCCACTGCCCGTTGAATTGCTCGACGCATGCGTCGCCCCACTCGCGGTAGGCGTGGAGGATCACCTCGGTATCGGACTGCGTTCGGAAACGGTGCCCTCGCGAGGCCAGGTCGCGGCGGAGCTCGACGAAGTTGAAGAGCTCGCCGTTGAAGGTGACGCTGAGCTGCCCGTCGGCCGTGGTCATGGGCTGCTGGCCGGCGGCCAGATCGACGATGCTCAGTCGGGCGTGGCCCAGTCCGACGGGGCCTTCGACGAGCACGCCCTCCTCGTCGGGCCCGCGGTGGCGCACCTGGTCCACCATCCGCCCGAGGAGCCGCGGGTCGACGGGCATGTCGTCAAAATGCACCACGCCGGCGATGCCGCACATGCTCGATTCCTCGGTGCTCGTTGGCGCAAAGGCTCGCCCCGACCTGCTCAACCATAGCTTGCCGCAGACGGGGGGAGCCGCGAGGAGGGGAACCGTTAATGTTTTTCCGGGCAACGAGTTGCGGCCGGCCGAGGCCGAAGGACCTGTGGCCCCGGGACCTCGCCAGGCGGCGGCGGGGCGGAGCGCCGCGGACGAAGCGGCGACGTGGCCGACCCTGCCGGATGCGCCGCTGGGGCCGGATCTGCGGGCGGAACAGGCGGTCCGATCGTCGCAACCGTCAACGTGGCAAGTCGGCCTGCGAGTATGGCCGCTGGCGACCGTTCTTGTTAGAATGCGGCCCAAATCCTACGCGGAACGCGGTCAATCGTGGGGACCGTGGACTGACTCTTGCAGAAACGGCACCCCGGCGGGAGTCCCCGGCGACGCTTCTTCGCCTGCCATGAAAGCGGGCCACCTGCCGGCTCTTCGCGCGAGGTGCCCCCAACCGATGGGAGGACGCGGATGTCGGATTCGATGTCGTCGAATCGTTGGCTGGTGGTGGTGGGAGCGATCTTGATCCAGCTCTGTCTCGGAGCGATCTACGCGTGGAGCGTGTTCACACCGCCTCTGGCGGCGAACACCCCGGCCGACGTCGCAGCGATCTACGGCCCGAGTCAGCTCGGCCTCGACGCCGGCCAGCTCACGCCTCTCCGCTCCGAGATGGATGCCCTCAGCGACCGGCTCAAGAAGGCCTCGGCCGACCTGCAGGCGAGCCTCAAAAAGACTAGCGAGGAGAGCGCCCGCGAGAAGCTGCAGAAGGAGTTCGACGAGACGAGGGAGGTTATCGTCGCCGAGATGGACCAAGTGGCTTCGACCTACGGCATCAAGGAGAATTGCGACCGGCTGCAGTTCGGCCTCTCGAAGACGAAAACCCAGGCCGTGTTCTCCGCAGGACTGGCCCTGTTCGCCATCGTCATGGTGCTCGCTGGCCGGATGATGCCCAAGCTAGGGCCGCAGAAGCTGGCCATCGCCGGAGGGATCGTCCTCGGCGTCGGCTACATGTTGGCTGGATTGATCAGCCCTGGGAGCTTCTGGTCCACGTTCCTGTTCGTGGGGATCGTCGGCGGCAGCGGCATCGGCTTGGGATACGTCGTCCCCATCGCGGTGGGCATGAAATGGTTCCCCGACAAAAAAGGCCTGATCACCGGTCTGGCCGTGGCGGGCTTCGGATTCGGAGCCCTCTTGTGGCTCAAGCTAGCCGGGCAGTGGGGGGCGCTGATCGCCAGCTTCGGACTGGGAACCACGTTCGTCGCCTACGGAGTCGCTTTTCTCGTGTTGTGTGTGATCGGGTCGCTGTGGATGAAGAACCCGCCGGAGGGGTGGAAGCCCGAAGGGTGGGAGCCACCCGCGGCCACCGGCGGCAAGCCGGCCTTGGGCAGTGTGAACTACACCAGCGCCCAGATGCTGGCCACGCCTCAGTTCTACATGATCTTCGCCTGCTTCGTGTTCGGGGCCGGGGCCGGCCTGATGAGCATCGGCCTGATGAAGCTGTTCCCCAAGCAGGCCCTCGAGGCGAGCGGCCTGTCGGCGACCGAGGCCAGCGCCATCGCTGGCACGGCCATGGCCGTGTTCTTCTCGCTGGCAAACGGCATCGGTCGAATCGTCTGGGGAACGCTCAGCGACGTCCTGGGCCGCAAGCCCTCGATCTTCCTCATGCTCGCCACCCAGGGCGTGCTGGTGATCTGCTTCCAGTGGATGGCCGGCAGGCGCAGTTCCTCGACGTCGGAGGCAAAGCGCCGATGTTTT
>CAYSUS010000126.1:0-18873 GCA_964434165.1 uncultured Pirellulales bacterium | reverse complement strand
CGTTCTTGTTGTCGTACGGGAGCATCTTCAGCGGCACGACGCGGAAGGCCGGCAGCATGAGGGCCCCGACGAACACCAGCAGCACGCCGCCCAGCACCGACCAGGCAAGCAAGCGGCGGTCGAGGATCGGCCCCAGGATGGCGCGGCTAGCGCGGTACAGGGCGCTCTGCTCGATGTCGAACGCCTCTTCCTCTTTTCCCGCCGCGCCCTTCTTCGAGCGCCCGCGGAGGGCCACCATCGCCAGCCACGGCGTGATCATGAACGAGACCACGGTCGAGACAGCCACCGTCAGCGGTACGTTCATGGCCATCGGCGCCATGTAGGGCCCCATCATGCCGGTGATGAAGAACAGCGGCAGGAAGCTGGCGATGATCGCCAGGGTGGAGAGGATCAACGCCGGCCGCACTTCCTGGATCGCCTTGAGCACCGATTCGCGCGGCGGCAGCACGCGCATGGCGAAGTAGCGGGCGATGTTCTCCACGTCGGTGATCGGGTCGTCGACCAGCAGACCTAGCGAGAGGATCAGCGCGAACAGCGTCACGCGGTTGATCGTGTAGCCCACCATGTAGTTGATGAACAGCGTCACGCCGTAGCAGACCGGGATGGGCAGCGCCACGACGCCCGCCGCGCGCCAGCCGATCACGATCCCGATCAGCCCGACCACGGTGAGCACGGCGATGGCCAGGCTCTCGACCAGCTCGTTGACCTTCTCGTTGGCCGTCTCGCCGTAGTCGCGCGTAATGCGGTAATGGACGCCGTCGGGCAGGTGCGTGGGCGCCAGTCGGGCCATGCGGGCCTCGACCGACCGGGCCACCCACACCGCGTTGCTCCCCTTGCGCTTGGCCACGGCGATGTGCACCGCGGGGTAGAGGCCGCCAGGCGTCACCGCCTCGCCGAGCGAGGCTTCGTCCTGCTCATCCTCCCGCCCGTGTCCCGCTTCGTCCACCGGGTTCAGGGGGGCCTTGGCCGCGGGGCCGAAGCCGATCCAACTGAAGCTCTCCACCTCGGCCGGGCCGTCGATCACCTCGGCCACGTCCTTCAGGTACACGGGGCGCCGGTCGAACACGTTGACGACCAGCTCCTCCAGCTCCCTGGCGTCGCGCACGAACGCGCCCGCATCGACGACGAGCTCCTCGTCCTGTTGCTCGAAGGTGCCGGCGCGCACGTTCACGTTGCTCGCCTGAATCGCCCGGGCGACCTGCAGGGCCGAGGTCCGGCGCGAGGCCAGCAGTTGCGGGTTCAGCTCGACGCGAATCCGACGCGGGCGCCCGCCAATGACTGCGATACGGTTCGTGTCGCGGATCGACTGGAGCTCGTGCTGCAGCTCCTCGGCGATCCGCCGCAGCGCGTGGTCGCTGTACAGCTCGGGCCGGTCCGACCACAGCGTGACGTTGACGATGGGGACGTCGTCCACTTCGATGGGCTTGACGACCCAGCCGGTGACGCTCGTGGGGATCTGGTCGACGTTGGACTGGATCTTGTTGTAGAGCTTGACGAGCGAGTCCTCGCGGTCCTCGCCCACGTAGAACCGCACGGTGACCACGGCCTGCCCGGGCCGCGACATGGAGTACACGTACTCCACGCCGTCGATCTGGTAGAGGAGCTTCTCCAGGCGGGTGGTGATCGTCTGCTCGATTTCCTCGGCCGAGATGCCCGGGGCGGAGATCAGCACGTCGGCCAGGGGCACGACGATCTGCGGCTCCTCCTCGCGCGGCGTCAGGTACAGGGCCGCAAACCCGAGGATCAGGGCGATGACCGTCAGCAGGATCGCCACGTCGCCGCGGAGGAAGACCTCCACGATGCGGGTGAGAAACGGCCTCGGCTCCGGGTGGTCCGTTTGGTCCGTCATCAGCGCACCTCGTCGTCTCCGTCAGTCCGTTGTGGGAGTTTCGGCCTGGGAAGGCTGCTTGAGGACGACCTTCTCGCCCTCCTTCAGCCCGCTGAGGACCTCGATGCGGCCGGGCATGCCGATGCGTCCGGTGCGGATGAACCGCCGCTCCACGGTCCCGTCGTCGCGGAGCACGTCGACGAACTCGAGCTGGCCGATCCGCTCGATGGCGTCCATGTTCAGGCACAGGTGGTCGCGCTGGCCGGCCGGGATGAGGAGCCGGCCGTACATCCCCTCGCGGAGCTCCTCGCGCCGCGGCAGGCGGACCTTGACCAGGAACGAGCGGCTGGCCGCCTCGGCCTGCGGCACGATCTCGTCCACCAGGCCCTCGAAGTCCGCGTCGATCGCGTCGATGTGCACGGTGAGCTTCTGGCCCACGCGGAGCTGCACGGCAAGACCCTCCATCACCGGGGCCTCCAGGCGGAGCGAGGCCGGATCGTAAAGCACCAAGAGCGGCACGCCGGGCTGGGCCACGTCGCCCACCTGGGCAAGCTTGTCGACGATCATCCCGGCCTTGGGAGCCCGGATCGTGGTATAAGAGAGCAGGACGTTGGCCTCCTCGATGGCCTGCCGGGCCTTGTCCAATTCGGCCACGGCCACGTCGCGGCGGCGCGTGGCCTCGTCGAGCTCGGACTGGCTGATGGTCTGGGTCTTGCGGAGGGCCTCCATGCGGCGGTAGTTGGTCTCGGCCTGCTCCGTCTCGGCCTTGGCGGCTCCCAACTGGGCCTGGGCCCGGCGGACCTCGGCCTCGAGCTTGCGGCGATCGAGCTCGATGAGCGTCTCACCCTCCTGAACCGGCTGGCCGGCGATCACGTGGATCGCCGTGATCTCGGCCATCACGCGCGAGGAGATCTCCGTGCGGCTGGCGGCCTTGAGCGAGCCCACCGCCTCCTCATAGTAGGTCTTGTGGACCTTGTGGACCTGGTCAAAAGGCAGGTCCCTGGCGGGGGCGGCTTGGGCCTGGCTGCCCGGCGGGATCTTCTCAATGAACAGCCCGGCCATCCAGGCGATGATACCGACCATGACAACCATCCCCACCGCGAGCAGCCCGCCCGTCTTGAGGATGCCGATCCACGGACCTTTGAGCTTCATGGCGTAATGCCTCCTGTAGCGCAGGGCGGCCGGGGCCGCCAGCCCAACCGGTGCTGCCGCACCGCCGGCACTTCCCGCTCCCGTGGGTCGCTAAGCATTGTGAAGAAGTTCACGATCCCTGCTGTTAGTAGTACAGCGGCCGGAGCGATCCATCCGCGACCGAGCGGGCAGAAAGAGCGCAGCCACCGGGCATCCCACCCGGACCGGCCGGCGCGAACGAACTCCCGGCACTCCTCCTCTAGATGCGCAACCGCCATGGATGGTGACGGCGTTTGCGGACTACAGCGTATCGAAACGACGGAGGATTGGGAAGGACCGTGGCGGGGCTCAAGCCTCGAGCGCGGTCTGCGAGGCCTGAACCGCTTTGGCCAGCATCCACGCCACCAGGGCCAGCCCTGCTACGAAGACCAGGAGGAACATCACCATTGGGCCCCATTGGACCTGCTCCTGCTGGGCCGCGACCGGGAAGTAGTCCCAGACCTCGATGTTCTGCACGATCTGCCGGCTGGTCCCGTTGACGGCCAGCACGCCGAACTGCCCGGCCGCCACCAGCGAGGCCCAGGTGCGATTGATCGGGCCGCCCCGCTGGCGGGCGAGGAAGAGCAGCAGCCACGGCAGGCCCGGGGCTGCGCCGGTCAGCAGCGTGAGCACGACGAGCGGGCCGGAGAGCATGGACTGGCCGACCTCGGCCGGCCAGGTTCCGAACACGTACCAGGAGCCGAACAGGGCGAACCACGCCAGCCCGACGGAGTAGGCCTTCCAGGCGAAGTCCACCGCCCAGCGGCGATAGGCCTCGCCGTCGCGCACGGCGAACCAGGCGGCGTCCACGGCGATCCAGGCCGAGGTGGTCGTGATCGCCAGGCCGAACATCATCAGCCACCGCGGCAGCAGCGTGGGATCGGAGAGGTTCAAGCCCGTGCCCAGGGCGGCGCCCGCGAGGCTGTGGTCGCGGAATATCTTAGGCCACGCGTCCACGTGGGTCATCAGGCTCCAGCCGTTGGCGAACAGGAACCCAATGACGATGAACATCACAGCCGCGACCCATCCAGCGACACGGCGCAGTGGAGTCATGCCTCCTTCTCCTTCGCGAACCCCGAAGGAGTACAGGTAGACGCCGTAGTAGGCCGGAATCAGAAGGCCGATGATCGCCAGCCAGGACCACGCCATGAGAATCGTGGCGGGATAGAAGACTTGTCCGTACGACACCTGGACGAACAGCAGGGGCACGATGCCCAGGTTGACGCCGACCGCCACAATGATGGGCATCTGCATCATCAGTCGCGATGCGAAGCGGCGCCCGTGCTCGTCTCCCCGGGCGTAGAGGACGACCGAGAGGATCACGCCCGCGTACCACAGGTTCATGGGCACGGCGTGCAGTACGAAGCCCAGCACCTTGAAGAACGTGACGAACCAGAACGGCGCGGGAACGGTCGAGGAGGCGGCAGGCTCGATGAGCATTTGCGGGTCCATCAGTTCGTCTCCTCGACCGACTTCACGTCCCCGGTACCGGCCTGCGCCGCGGCGTCGGGCGAATCCTCCTCCAGCGAAGACAACTCAGGGGCCATGCCTGCGGGGCGAGGCGGGGCGATCGTCACCAGGTAGTCCGTGATGAGCTGCACCTCCTCTTCCGTTCCAGCCCAAGGGGGCATGAAGAAATGCACGGTCTCCATTTCTCGAACCAGGTCGGCAATCAGCGCCGGGCGCCGGCCTTGCAGAAGCCGCCCTGCCGCGGAGTAGCCCTCGGTCGTGGCGTGGCAGTCGTTGCAGTGGTACTGGAACAGGACCTCCCCGAGGGCCACGCGGTCGTCGGGCGGCAGCGCAAGCAGCCGCTTCTCGTCGATGCGGCCGTTCTCGACGGCCTCGGGGTAGCGGTCGGCGACGTGGGCGAACGTCCACAGGCCGCTCTCCAGGTAGCCGCTCTTTCGCATCCCCGCGACCTCGTCCGGGAAGACCTGGTTGCCGAAGACCACGTTGTAGATGATGTACGGCTTGCGGACCGCCTCGCGCACGAACTCGCCGGTGCTGAAGGCCGCCAGGCCGAAGAAGAACAGCGACAGGGCGAACCCCGGCGAGTGCCAGCCGGGATTACGGTGGGGGCCGATGTACAGGAGCAGGAGCACGAACACGATGGCCGTCAGCGCGAAGATCAACCCCATCATGATGTTCAGCGGCGCGGCCAGCACGAGGATCGACTTGGCCGAGGCTGGGAGGAAGGCGTGCCAGAGCAGTCCGCCGACGGTGATCATCACCGCCCCCAGGATCGCCGGCCGCGCGGAACGCGAGGCGATCAGGTCCATCAGTTCCGGCTTGTCCCTGAGCAGGAACGAGGCGTGAAGATAGACGTACAGCGAGCTGAGAAGCAAGGCGCCGCCGGTACGTGCGATCACCTGGGGGAGGAACTGGGGGTTGAAGAAGCCGGTCCAGAAGTTCGGGTTTTCCAGCCAGCGGCCGGGGTGGAGCATAAACGCCGTGATGCCGGTAATCAGCACGAGACTGATCCATGCGGCCGCTCCGTAGATCCACCCCATCGTCACATGGGTCTTCTGGTCGAGCTTGCCCCAGTAGTAGTAAAAGATGAACCCGGCCGTGATCTCGATGACGAAGAACACCCACTCGGTGGCCCAGCCGAAGACGAACGTCTTGATCAGTACCTGCGTGGCCAGCGGCGAGGCCAGGCCGATCGTCCACCAGATGCCCACGCCGGTGATGGCCCCGAAGACGACGGTCAGGAGTACGAAGAACCGGGCGTGCCGCCGCAGATAGGCGAGGTAGTCACGGTTGCCCGTCCGGTAGGCGTGCCCCGTCTCCATCGCCAGGAACAGGCCGCCGCCGACGGCGTAGTGCGCCACGAGGACGTGGACCGTGGCGATGACGGCGATCAGCATGGGGGCCGTCAGATGGGGAACATACCACCAGGGATAATGCATGGGGGCCGGCTCCGGTGATTATCTACAGCCTTTGCATGCATTATCCCCGCGCCGCGGCGCCCGTCAATCGGGCGGGGGCGAGACTTCCGAAGTCGTGCAGACTTCGGAAGTCTCACAGGACCCCGGGGTTCACCCGCGCTCGGCCGCCGGCACGCACGGGCGCAGGCCTGCCCGGGCGAGGATCCACACCATCGGGCACCAGTTGGTGAAGGCCGACTGCAGAAGGTTCAAACCGGCGAAACCGGTCAGAAGCAGCCAGTAGGGGTTGTGCAGAACCGCCAAGGCCGTGCTGCTGAGAACCACCAGTCCCGCTGCCAGGCGCAATCCACGTTCAATGGTCATGGCTTCTCCTCCAAGTCTTCCGTGCCTTGGGCCCGGTCCTCCGCGACGCCGCCGGCGCCGGCCGGGGACCGCGGTGAGGAGGTGTTCGGCCCCCCAACGTTCGTTTCCACGCTTGCTTCGCCTGCCGGCGCACTCTGGGTCGGGCGCGGATCCACCGCGCAAGCGCCGCTCATTCACGTGGCCACACCGAACCGCGGCAAGACCCAGCGATTCAGCACAAACCAGGCCGCCAGGAAGGCGGCGAAGAACAACAGATCCCGGTATCCGGACATGGGTTCTCTCCTTGGCACGAAGCCCTGGCAGGGGCCTATCGACTCGCTACTTCAGCGGGTTCCGTCCGAGACGCTTACGACGAGCCGCGCGACCTGCGGGTGCCGAGACGGCGGGCCATGACCGACGCGCCTCAAACGCCGCTCGCCCCGGAGGAAGCCGGACCTCCGAACTTCCGCTCCCAGCAGTCGCGCAGCGCGGAATGGAGCCTCCTGCGGACCGGAAGCGGAATCTCGACAGGCTCGCCGTGTTTGTAGAGCGTGACCGTCTGACGGATGTTGTCGATGACGATCTGGCACGGGTTGCAGTCCTTCAAGTGCTCCTCAAAGGCATCACAGATCCCGGGATCGATGTCCCCATCGACGTACTCGTTCAAGGCGGCTAACAGCTCTTCGCACTTCATGGCAAACACCCGATCGTCGCGGTGTCTAAAGATGCCGATGCGCCATAAGGCAGCGAGGTTACAGCCCCGGAGTCGGGAATCGCGCGAACCGGAGTCGCGCCATCCCGCCGCCGGCTGGCCCCCTAGAGGGTGGCCGGGGAGGGGATCGCTGCCTCCAGTCTCGCAATGCATGCACGGGCGTGCTACCACCCGTGCGAGCTACCCGTCGGGACTTCGCGGGCGAGGATGAAGCTGGCACGGCACGGCCGGCAGGTGTTGGTCAAACTTGCTCACGGCCGTTGCGGGTTGACGTGCGGCGCCCCAATCGGTTACCACACCCTCTCGCAGGGGATTGCATCTCGAGCCTGAGACCGATCATTGCCAAGACCCAGGAAAGGAAGAGCGCGGCGGCCTGCTGCCCCCCGGCCGAATTCCAGCCCCGGCCAGGCCGCCCTCGCGCAGCGCCCGCTCACGCTTGATCCGGCGGGCCGGATTCCGGTCGTGCACGTGCGGACCGCAACGCGCCATCCGTGGCTCTACCGGAAGCGGATCGGCCGGGCCGACCACGCCCTGCCCGGCGATCTCGTCGCGGTGTACGGTCCGAGCGACGAGTTGCTGGGGTACGGCCTCTACAACCCCCGGAGCGAGATCGCCGTGCGGATGCTGTTCTGCGGCGAGGCGCTGCCGCTGGAGGAGCACTGGCGCGAGAAGCTCAGGTCGGCGACGTCGCTCCGGCGGGGGCTGCTCGCGCTGGATGCGGTCACGAGCGCCTATCGGGTCGTGCACGCCGAGGGGGACGGCCTCTCGGGAATGGTGATCGACCGCTACGGCGACGTGCTTTCGGCCGAGGTCTTCAGCCTGGGGATGTACCAGCGGGCCGAAGCCGTCCTCGCCCTGCTCGCCCCGGAGTGCGCGGCGTCCCGCTGGATTGTCCGGCCCAGCCCGGCGTTTCTCAGCCAGGAAGGCTGGGAGCCCCCCACGCTGTCCACGGCGGACCTGCCCGCCCAGGTCGTCGTTCAGGAGTACGGCACGCGGTTCAAGGTGCGATTTGCCGGGGGGCACAAGACGGGGTTCTTCTGCGACCAGCGGGAAAACCGCCGACGGCTGGCCGACTTCTGCGAGGGCAAGAGCGTGCTCGATCTGTGCTGCTACACCGGGGGGTTCGCCGTCCAGGCCAAGAAGCTCGGCGGTGCGGCGGAGGTGACCGGGGTCGACCTGGACGAGCAGCCCCTGGGGCTGGCCCGCGAGAATGCGAACCTCAACCAGGTCCGCGTCCGCTTCGTCCAGGCCGACGCCTTTCAGTACCTGCGCGAGATGATCCAGCAGGGACGCACCTACGACGTGGTGGTCCTTGACCCGCCCAAGCTCGTCCGCACCCGCGGCGAGCTGGACGAAGGGACGCGCAAGCACTTCGACCTCAATCGTCTGGCCATGCGCCTGGTGAGCCCTGGCGGGCTGATGCTGAGCTGCTGCTGCTCAGGGCTGCTTCAGGAGTCGGACTTCGTCCGTCTGTTGGGCGCGGCCTCGTATCAGGCCGGCGAGGTCGTGGAACAGGCCGCGGAAGGCCGACCGGTGCGGCACGGGGCGCGGGCGATGCAGATCCTCGCCCGCACCGGGGCCGCGGCCGACCACCCCATCGCCGCGGGCGTGCCGGAGAGCGAGTACCTCAAGGCCGTCTGGATGCGACTGAGCTGAAGGCGGTCCCGGCGCGCTTCGCCGATCCCCTACGAATCCATCGAACCGGCCCTTGCGCTGCGACGAGGTTCCGGTCTGCCCGACTGCCCTCGCAGTTGGGCCAGGACGCGCTCCATGTCCGCAGGGAGCCGGGCCTTGAAGGCAAGCGGCTGGCCGGTGACGGGGTGCTCGAAGCCGAGTTCGGCGGCGTGAAGCATCTGGCGCGGGGCCCCGCTGCGGTCCTCCTGCGGCTTGCCCCGCAGCGCGCGGCGATAGACCTTCTCGCCGCACACCATGTGCCCCGCCTCGGCCAGATGGATGCGGATCTGGTGCGTCCTGCCCGTTTCCAGGCGGCACTCGAGCAGCGTGTAGCCATCGAGGACCTCCACGGGGCGCACGTGGGTCACCGCGCGCTTGCCGGCCGCCGGATCGCTCGTACTGCCCCGCAGTCCATCGCCGCGGTCGCGCACCAGGCGGGACCGGAAAGTCTGCTCCTCGACGCGTCCGACGGCCAGGGCGAGGTAGGTCCGGTGCGGTCGGTGATCGCGGAACATCTCGACCATGCGGCGCTCGGCCTGGGCCGTGCGCGCGAAGGCGATCAGCCCGCTGGTGTCGCGGTCCAGCCGGTGCACTGCCCGAACCGCCGTCGGCTTGCCGCGCCGGCCGGGCACGCGGCGGCCTCGCTTGCGTTCCCCGGCGGCGAGGGCCTGCCGGACGAGCTCGTCGAGCGTCGGCTGCCGCTGCCTTCGCCGCGAGGACCAGTTCCGCTCTTCGGAGTGGCGCAGCGTGGTGACTCCGGCCGGCTTCTCGACGACCAGGAGGTGCCGGTCGGTGTAGCATATCCGCACGTCGTCGGCGCGGGGCGGGGGCGGTCGAGGCTCCCTCCACCACTTGACCACGTCGCCGGTCTTGAGCCGACGTCCCTCGTCCAGGCACAGGTTTCCGTTGATCTGCACGTGCCGCCCCCGGATCCAGCGGCGCACCTCCGACCACGAGGGGCCGGACCGCCATCGACGCAGCGCGGCGCCGAGGGCCGCGCCGTCCAGGGCCGAATCGACATGGTAGTTCTGGCTGGCGGGTTCCGACATGCATCACCAGGGCCGCAACCGATCGGCGTCTGCTTCCGAGTATGACGCCGCGGGCGCGCAATGCAAGCTGTCCGTGCTGGCCCCGGGAAAGCCCCCGCCGGGCTAGCCGGCGGGCGCGGCGACCGGCTCGTCGGCCGGGTCGGGATCGGCCTGCTCGACTTCCGGCGCGGGGGTCCGCGGGGCATTGCCCTGCACCCGGGCGGCCACCGCGTTGAACTCCTCGGCCACGTCCTGCCAGAAGTCGCCGCCGCGGAACTCGATCGGCTCCACGGTCTCGCCCCGCGCCAGCGCCCGCATCGCACGCCGAAGCCGGAACAGCGGCCCCACGAAGCGGTTGCTCAACCGCAGCATGTCCAGGATCACCAGCGGCAGAAGCAGCGTCGAGGCGACCACGGCCGGCCCGAAGTGGAACCACATGTCGTCGAAGTGCGTGTAGAACATCCTGGCAGGGCCGGTCACGATCCGCCAGCACAAGAGCATCATCGAGATGGTCAGAAGGCAGACGAACCAGTAGAACACCGCGCGGAGCACCAAGGCACCCTGGACCTTGGGATCGACCAGCAACTGCTTGCGAAGCAGCTTCTTATCGACGTCGTTCATCGCCTTCGACCTCCGTTCTGCCGGAAACCCCCTCAAGCGCGACACCGTGCGGCCGCCGCAGGGCGAGCGGCGGGACCGCCTACAAGAGGATAGCTCCCAAAGACGTGGCGGCCGGCCGAAGGGGCGAAATGCGCGGCCGAGACGTAGCCAGCCGCGCCGCGCGCCCCTCCGCCCGCGCCGCTCCGGGCCGCGAACGAAGGGCTTGTGCGGGTCGCGCGGAGTGAGCGGAGTAAGACGACGCTGCCCCCGCCGAGAGCGGAATGTCACCTCAGAGCAATGGTCCGGGCGAGGGGGTGCAGCACGCTATCGACGACGTGGTTGTCGATGACCCCGTGACATATCCGAGAAAGCTCGTCCAGCATGTGCGCGAACGTGTCGTCCGCCCCCAAGCTGCCGTACTGCCGCGCCGTGACATAGACGCTGAGCTGTTCCTCGGGATACTCCCCGGTACGGATCTGATAGGCGTTCGTCCGGGTCTCTACACTGATTCGGCACTGGAGGCGGCACTCCTCGTCCAGCGCGAAGGTGAGCGAGGGCTCGTGGTTGATGATCGTCGCGCCGGGCATCTCGGCGACCCGCTCCAGCGAAGGTCCGATGCCCAGCGCCTCGGCCACCAGCTCGTTGTGGTTGCCACGGTAGGTGAAGTCGAATCCGAACAGCAGGTCCAGGGCCTCGCAGTCGAGCGGACTGACGGACAGGTGGTACGGCGCCAGCTCCAGGATCAGCCGGTGCTGATTGAGGGCCTCGGTCACGTTCTCCGGGTTGACAAAGCCCGAGCAGACCCGCCGTGGCTCGATCGTGGCCCAGCGATACGCACCCCGCTCCTTGTCCTCCTCGAGCACGAAGTCCCCTCGCTCGCGGCAGTGGAAGTTCCGCATCGAGGGGTAGCTCTTGCGCACGCGCTCGAAGTAATGCAGGACCGTCTCGCGGTTGGCCGGGAGCTCCATCTCCGTGCTGAGGTTCATGTTGACGTAGAAATCGTCACACAGCGAGCCGTACGGATTCATTCTCGCGTGTCCCTTCCTGTCGTCCCCTTTCTGCCAACCACGCAATGCCCGGCATGGCAAGACCCGCCACCCGCAGCTAGACAGGCCCCGCGCGGTCCCTGTAGTATAGGGTGGCTCTCGCCGGACTGTCAAAGCTGCGGAAAATGCCCGGTGCGGGTTCCGTAGCTGCATAGACCGCCGTATCCCAGGCCCCATGATCCGCGCGTCCCTATCGGCCGTCTCCTGGCAGTCCTGGCAGTCCTCGCTGGGTTGGATGGCCGTTCTGTGGGGCCCCGGTGGCGTGCGAAGGATCGCGTTCGGGCATGCATCCCAGGCCGCCGCCCGTCGGGCGATCGAGGTTTCCGGGCATCCGCAGACGCCACTGCCGACCGCTGCCGAAGAGCTGACCCAGAGGCTGCTGGCCTACGCGGACGGCCAGTCGGTCGATTTCCAGGACGTCCCCGTGGACCTCCCCGCGGCGACGGCGTTCCAGCGGCGTGTCTATGCCGCGTGTCGGCGGATTCCCTGGGGCCGGACCCGGACCTACGCGCAATTGGCCGCGTCGGTCAGCTCGCCTGCGGCCGCGCGGGCCGTGGGCACCTGCATGGCCCGAAACCCCGTTCCCCTGGTCGTCCCATGCCACCGGGTGGTGGGGTCTGGCGGCGGGCTGGGCGGGTTCTCCGCCCCAGGGGGCACGCGACTGAAGCGGCGGCTTCTCGACCTCGAATCGGGCGCTCCGGCCGGACTGATCTAGAATTCACCGGCGATATCCGCGAGAATACCTATCGGCGGGGTACGACCACCCCGTCCCCTCCGCTGCTGCATCCCGCCTGCCCGACATGCCCGATCCCGCTTGGTTTGCCGAGAACTCCTGGGACGTGGAGCGCCGCGAGGACGGCGCGGTGATCGTGCGGGTGCACTCGCGCCGATGCCCGGACCAACCCCTGCCGGACGCCGTCTTCGCCTTCCGTTCCGGCGATCCGCAGTTCCTGTTCTGGGAGAGCATGCTCGAGGGGCACCGCTCGGCGAGCTGAGACGGCTGCCCTCGGCTGGATTGCCGTGCACGATCCTGGGAGGGAAAGGGGCTCAGGGGCCATCTGGGCGCAGCACCCTTCGGGCCGCTCGGACGAAAGGGTCCGGTTTCCTTGTCCCCAGAATCGCGCAAGGTGATCTGGACGCTCAGCGCATGAACAGGCCGCCGTTGACGTCGAGCGTCTCGCCGGTGGTGAAGCGGTTGTCGATCAAGAAGGCGATGGCCTCGGCGATCTCCTTGGCCGTTCCGTTGCGCTTCAGCGGAGCCGACTCGCGGAACTGGGCCATCTTCTCGGGCGAGGTCACCTTGTCGTGGAACGGCGTCTCGATCACGCCCGGAGCCACGGCGTTCACGCGGATCGCGGGGGCCAGCTCCTTGGCGAGCCCGCGGGTGAACACGTCGAGCGCGCCCTTGGAGGCGCCGTACAGGGTCGCCGTGGGGGCCCCGTGGCGAACGGCGATCGACGTGACGAGGACGATGCTGGGGTTCGATCCCTTCTCCAACAGCGGCACGCACTGGGAAGAGAGGTACATGGCCGAGAACGTGTTCAGGGCGAACGTCTGGTACATGAACTCCCACTGGAGCTCCCGCGCGGCCTGGCGGCGGATCAGTCCGCCCGCGTTGTTCACCAGCGCGTCGAGCGCGCCCCACGTGCCGGCCGCGGTCTCGGCCACCTTGCGGCAGCCTTCCTCACCGGCCAGGTCGGCCTGCACCAGGTGCGGCTTCCCCCCGGCTTGTTCCACGGCCGAGGCGGTCTGTTCGGCCGCCTCCTGCGAGGAGCGGTAATGGACGATCACCTCGTTGCCCGGCGCCAGGTGCACCGCCGCGGCTGCCCCGATGCCCGTGCTCGCGCCGGTGATAAGAATCCTCCGCGTCATGGATGCCTCCTCTGCATGCGGTCAGTGCAGCGTTGCCAGGGCCCCGCAGTGTAGCCGGCCCACCGCGGTTTGTCGAACCGCCGTCGCCGCGCGGGACCTCCCGGAGGGTGATGCTTGAACCGCCCTGCCGGACGTGCTATGTTGCCTCCCGCCCCGGTCGGGGCGTCTTGCGCGGAAGGCTCGACCAGTTCGTGCGAACGTTCCCAGTTCTCCGCGCCGGCCCGTATCGGCCGGGAAGACCAGGCCTCCGCATCTTGGCAGGAAGGAGAGATGGAATGATGACATGCGTCGTGCGGACTCTGGCCGGGACCGCGGCCGTGTGTCTGGCAGCGGTCTCGGCCCCAGCGGGCCAGACGCTGCCTTGGGATGGGCCGGGGTTCTCGGCCCAACCAGAGGCCATCGCTGCGGCCGCCCGAAAGCTCGTGCCCCCGGAAGACGCCGACCTGGAGTTCCTGCTGAAGGACACGGTGGTCCGATTCGACGCCGAGGGGCGCGCCCATCGGACCACGCGCGTGGTTTACCGGTGCCTCACCAGGCAGGGGGTCGAGGAGCATGCCACCGTCGAAGCCGCGTGGGACCCCTGGTACGAAGAGCGTCCAACGATCCGGGCGCGGGTCGTCACGCCCGAGGGCACCGCGCACACCCTCGACCCGGCCAGCATTGGCGAGGTGCCGGTGGACCAGGACTCCGACGTGCTCAGCGACCGTCGCAGGCTGAGGGCGCCGCTGCCCGCGCTGGGCCGAGGCGCCGTGGTGGAATCGGAGACGGTGGCGCGCCAGCGCGAGCCGTTCTTCGCCGCGGGTACGCTGGAAAGGTTCCTCCTGGGGACGTTCGTCCCCGCGCGGCGAATCCGCGTGACGCTGGACTACCCCCGCACCCTGCCGCTGCGCTACGAGGTCCGTGGCGTCGCGCTGGAGCCGGAGCGGAGCGAGGGCGGGGATCGCGTGAGGCTCGCGTTCGAGCTCGCGCCCGAGGAGCCGGTCTCCTGGCCCGAGCCGCTGCTGCCGCCCGAGATGCCGCGCTGGCCCGAGATGGTGTGTTCGACCGGCGCGTCGTGGTCCGACGTGGCGAAGCGCTACGCGGAGGTCGTGGACCGCCAAATCGACCTCGACGCCGTGCGACCCCTCGTGCGAGCCGAGATCGGTGACGAGAAGGACCGCCGCGCGATCGCCGCGAAGCTTCTGGCGGCGGTGCGCCGCCTGGTCCGGTTCACGGGCGTGGAGTTCGGCGAGGCCGCGATCGTGCCTGGCAAGCCGAGCGAGACGCTCGCCCGGCGTTACGGCGATTGCAAGGACCAGGCCACGCTGCTGGTGGCCATGCTCCGCGCGGCCGGCGTGCCCGCGCACGTGGCCCTGGTCCAGACGGGGTTCTTGGGCGGCGACGTCCTGCCGGGCTTGCCCGCGCTGAACGCGTTTGATCACGCGATCGTCCACGTGCGGGGCGAACCGCCCTTGTGGATCGATCCGACGGCCGAGTACGTCCCCTGCGGGGAGGTGCCGGTCTCGCTCGGAGGACGCCTGGCGCTCGTGGCCGACGCCTCGACCGAGTCGCTCGTCCGTCTCCCGCGCAGCAAGAGCGCCCGAAGCACCTTCACGAACCGATTCGAGTTCGATCTGCGCAATGGCCCGACGACCGTGGTCCGCGAGGAACTCCTGGCCACGGGTCCCGCGGCCTGGACACTACGCGGATCGTACGCGTCGGGCACGCGGCGCGACCTGGAGAAAGGCTGGAAGGACTATGGGCGATCGACGTACCTGAGCGACGACTTGAAGGAGTTCCAGTACGCGCCTCTGGAGGACCTGGACGCCCCCTTCACCGTGAAGGCGGAGATCGCCGGGGCCGTCGTGCCGCAA
This sequence comes from uncultured Pirellulales bacterium, assembly GCA_964434165.1. Classification (GTDB taxonomy): domain Bacteria; phylum Planctomycetota; class Planctomycetia; order Pirellulales; family Thermoguttaceae; genus CAYSUS01. The sequence goes on along the minus strand of CAYSUS010000126.1, from coordinate 3,860 downwards.
CGCGCGGAGGTCGATCACGAGCTGTCCGTGGTGCTCCATCTCGGGGCGCTCCTGGACAACGTGCCGTACGCCCTGACCGCGGTGCCGACCGCGCCGGAGGAAGCAGCCGAGGCAGACCGACCCGAAAACGAAGACGAAGGGGGCGAGAAGCCGCAGCGCCGCAAGCACCCCCTGTGGATCGCGGAGCCGCACGTCGCGAGGGCCGAGTACGTGATTCATCCGCCGGTCGGGTTCGCGGCGGAGGCCTTGCCGAAGTCCGGGACGCAACGCTGGGGCCCGGCCACCTTCTCCCAGCAGTTCGAGCAGGCGAAAGACGGGTCGGTGCGCGCCGTGTTCCAGTTCGACACCGGCCCGGGCCGGCTGACCGCGGACGAGGTGGAGGAGTTTCGCCAGGCCGCCGCGAAGGTCATGCCCGATGGTAATCGCGGCGCGTGGCACGTGGAGGTGCCGCTGGTTCACAGGGCCCTCCTGCGCCTGGCGGAGGGTCGCGTGCGCGAGGCCGTTCAGGAGCACCAGCGCACGCTCGAGCGGTTCCCCCAGAACGTGGACGAACGGCGGCGCTACGCCGGCACGCTGTGCGAGGCGGGACTCGGCGCGGTGGCCCGGGCGCAAGCCCGCCAGGCCGTCGAGCTGGACCCGAAGCGAGCGATCTCGCACGCCGACCTGGGCCGGATCCTGGTCTGCGATGAGCTGGGCGTGCTGTTCGGGCGGACCATGGATTGGGACGGGGCGGCCGCGGCCTACCGAAAGGCCCTTCAGCTCGACCCGTCCGACGTGCTGGCAAGGCTCGATTACGCGATTCTCCTGGAGTACTCGCCGACGGGAATCCGCTACGATCCGAGGCACCTGGAGGAATCGGCCAGGGAGTACCGCCGCGCGTTCGAACAGTCCGAGCTGACCGAGCAGATGCGCGTCAACCTGTTTCTCGTGCTGCTGTACCTGGGACGCTACGAGGAGATTGCGGAGGTGCCGGTGAACGGGGAGTCCACGGCCCTGCTCAAGGCCCTGTGCGTGGCGGCCCTGGCAGGCAAGGGCAAGCCCGACGAGGCCCTGCGCGCAGCGGCGCGCCTCAGTGAAGGCGCCGAAGAGCGCCACTCGCTGATCGAGACCGCGGCGTATGAGCTGGCCCGCGCCCGCGAATACGACAAGGCCGAGGCCCTGTCGGAGAACTTCCGCGGCCTGAAGCATTGGGAGGCGCAGGACGCGCCTGACTCCGAGCCGGAGCGCCTGGCCGTCCACGTGTTGGCTCACCTGCTGGCCGGCGACGAGTTCTCGGAGGTCCGTCCCTGGTTCGTCGAGGGCACGACGGCGGAGGACGTCCGCGAGAGCCACGATCTCTACAAGTTCTGGGATGGCGCGGAGGTACGCGCGGCGCGCTCCGCTGGAACACCTCCATGGCGCACGGCCGATCTCGTCACGCTGCTGGAGTTCGAGTCCCGGGGGGACAGGCGCACCGGCCTTCGGCTCCGCGCGGAGCAGGGTCGTTTCCGGGAGTGCACCTGCTACGTCCTGCCGGCCAACGGCGCCTTCCGCCTCATCGCCCCGGGGCGCGAGTTGAGCGGGCTGGGAGGCGTGGCCCTGGACTGGCTGGACAGAGAGAAACCCCGGCCCGCGCGGCAATGGCTCGACTGGGCCTACCAGGAGCATCGCCATGACGTGGGGTGGTTCGACACGTTCTCGGGCACTCCGTTCGGGCGCATCTGGTGGACGTGCGACCGCGCGAAGCCGGAGCAGCTACGGATCGCCGCGGCCGCCCTGGCTGCGGAGTCCGCCCGCCCCAAAAGGGCGATCCCCATTCTCCGCGAGGCCCGCAAGCGCAAGGACCTCGATGAGAACCTGGCGTTGCAGGTGGATCGGGCGCTGATGGAGGCTTGCCTGAGGGCCGGCGACTTCGCCGGTCTCCTTGAGGCGGCCGACCGGATACTCGACGTGCGCCCCGGCCGCGATGACGCCCGCACCGCACGGATCGAAGCACTCACCGGACTGAAGCGGCTCGACGAAGCCATGAAGATGATCCGCGAGGATCTGGATTCGAAGGAGCTCGCGGACAGCTCGCGCGTGCAGCGTGCCGTCGCCGCGGCGCGGTGCGGCGAGTTCGAGCTGGCCCAGGAGTGGCTTGTCGCGGTGTTCCCCGGCGGCGGCTTCCTGCCAGACCTGCGCAACGAGTTGGCCTGGAACGCGGTGTTCCTGGGCGAGGTTGACAGGGCGGCCATCCAGCACGGAGAGAAGGCCACGGAGACGTTTTCGTTTCCGTCCTTTCTGCACACCCTGGCCACGGTCTATGCCGAGGCGGACAAGCCGGTCGAGGCCATCGCCGCCCTCCGTCGCCGCTTCGATCGGAACGGCGGGCGCCCGGAAGGCGTGGACTGGTACGTCCTCGGCCGGGTCGCGGAGTGTTACGGCCTCGAGGATGCCGCCGTGGCGTACTACACCAAGGTCCCCAAGGAAGAGACCCACCACGCTAACGCCACGTGGCACCTCGCCCGGCGGCGGCTCAAGGCGCTCGGCGCGCAGTAATGCCCCCCTCGACGGCCGATCGCGCGCGTCGCGGGTCAAACCGTAATCGCCACGCCCTCGCTGACCAGCGCGGCCTGGAGGTCTTTCACGTTGACCTGGCGGGCGGGCACGCCGTGCTTGACGCCCAGCGCGGCGGCGTTGCCCGCGGCCTGCCCGAGCGTCATCATGGTGCGGCACAAGCGGCAGGAGCTGGCCGCCACGTGCGAGAAGCTCGCCGCGCGGCTGGCGATGAGCAGGTTCCTGGGGCCTTTGGGCTGAAGGCAGCGGAACGGCACGCCGTACGGCCCGTTGGGCACCTCGTACAATCGCCCCTTGCGCCCGTGCAGATCGACGGCGTGGTCGGAGATGGCGATCACGTCCTCGTGCGTCTGGCCTTTGAGCCCGGCGCGGCAGTCATGCTCGGTGAGCACGTACTCGCCGACAACGCGCCGCGTCTCGCGCACGCCGATGCGCGGGGCCACGCCCACGATGGTCCAGGTGCCGTAGCCCTTGCCGCGCACATAGCGGGTCCAACGGGAATTGCCGTCCGCCGGGAGTTGCTGGAGCCAGTAGAAGTGCTCCAGCACGCGGCGGTAGCCCTCGTGCATCACGCGGCTGTAGTCCCAATGCATCACGGCGTTGCCGTCGATCATGCCCACGGCGTTGAGCAGGTGGTCGCCGTTGGGCATCACCGTGATGTGAACCGGCTTGCGGCAGATCCCCTCGGGCACCTCGGGCGGAAGATAGGGCTTTTGCTTCTCGCCGGTGTCCGTGATCCGATAGACGAGCGTCATGCCGTTGAGCCACAACTCGGCCTTTTCCGGTGCACTCGGTTCCTGGTAGCGAGACTTGGGGTCTTCGCCAATGTGGAACTCGCAGCCCGCGGCCACGCAGAGGTCGCCGTCGGCCGTGCAGTCGATGAACGTGTCGGCCTCGATCACCAGGCGCTTGCCGGCGAACCAGGCCTCGACGGCCTTGACGCGATCGCCCTCGACCCGGGCGGCGAAGAAGGTCGTGGCCAGGAGCACCCGACACCGCTCGGTGGCCTCGATTTCGCTCCGGGCCGCGTAGTTCAGCGCCCGGGGCTCGAAGGGCAGGCCGCGACCGCCGCGCCGGGGGGCCCCGCGGTCGTAGTCGGGGTAGGTCACGGCCAAGGGCTCGTGCTTCATCCGCTCGTACAGGTTGCGGGGGATGCCGTCGGCCCCGGCAACCGGCTCCCAGGTATGGATCCACGACATGGTGGACGTGCCGCCGAGGATCGACTCGCGCTCGAGGAGGACCACGTCGGCCCCGGCCCGGGCGGCGGCCAAGGCTGCCCCAACACCCCCGCTTCCCCCACCCACCACGCAGACCTGGGCGCGCAG
>CAYSUS010000125.1:2060-19293 GCA_964434165.1 uncultured Pirellulales bacterium | reverse complement strand
GGGTCTCGAGCCAATCGATCGCGTACTCCGTCAATTCGTCTGTAATGTAACCCTGTTGCGGAACACGTTCCCCGTCCACATTCCACGTGTAGTCCGGGTCGTTCTCCGGAGGCGTGTACCACCCCTGTCCGGGAAACGACACCCAACGGTCGAACCCCGGCTTGGGGCTGTCGTCCATGTGGCCCATGTGCCACTTGCCGATGAAGGCGGTGCGGCATCCGGCCTTCTGAAGGTGCTGGGGGAAAAACGTCGTGCCTTCGGGCACGGGCCGCTGGTTATCGACCACGCGGTGATGGTGCATGTAGCGCCCCGTGAGGATCGACGCCCGGCTCGGCGAGCACAGCGACGTGGCCACGAAGGCGTTGGCCAGGTGGACGCCCTCCCGGGCCATGCGGTCCATGGCCGGGGTCTCCAGCCAGTCGGGCGCCGCGGGGTGAAACCCCATGAAGTCGTAGCGATGGTCGTCGGAGAGCACGAGGATCACGTTGCGCACCAGGGGCTCGTCGGCTGCGGCAGCAGCCGTCAGGGGCGCGGCGGCGATCCAGGCGGCAATCGCGGCCCGCGTGAGGCGGCAACCCAGGTTTCCAGCGTGGCAAGTGCTTCGCATCGTCGCAGTCTCCTCTTCGAACAGCCCCATGGGTCACGGCCCGGCGGCGAGGCGTTCCTCACCGATCTACCATAGTCCAACCCCAAGGTGCCATAAACCTTCGGTCGGCGCGTTGTCTCGCCGGGGCGGGGCGCGTATGGTGGAGGGCGCGGGCCGGTCACGGGGGCCGGTCCCGGTCCCCTCGCTCCCCCACGCGGAGATTCCTCCATGCGAGCCCACCCCCCCACGCGTACGTCCCTGCTCGTCGCGCTATGGCTGGGACTCTCGACCGCTTGTGCCCCAGGCGCCGCGCCCGCGGCCGAGAAGGCGAAGACCCCGGACGCCGAGAAGGTCTTTCGGGCCGGCGCGGCGAAGGCCGACATCACCCCGCCGATCGGCCTGGAGATCGTGGGCGGATGGAAGCCCTACCCCTCGACCCACGTGCACGATCCCCTGCACGTCCGCTGCCTGGTGCTGGACAACGGCCAGACGCGCGTGGCGATCGCCATCTGCGACAACCTGGGCATCCCGCGCGACGTGCTCGACGAGGCCAAGCGCCGCCTGCGCGAGACGGCCGGCTTGCCGGAAGACCACGTGCTCACCGCCGCCACGCACACCCACTCGTCCGTCAGCGCGTACGGGCCCAACCGCATGGGGACCAACGAGGAGTTCAACGACTACCAGAAGCTACTGATCACGCGGATCGTGGACGGGGTGCGCACGGCAATCCACAACCTCGAGCCCGCCCGGATCGGATGGGGAGCGGGCAGCGAGCCCACGCAGGTCTTCAATCGCCGCTGGCACATGAAGCCGGGGGACCACCTTCGCAATCCGTTCGGCGGCATGGACAAGGTGCGAATGAACCCGCCGCGCCGCAGCCCCGACCTGGTCGAGCCGGCCGGGCCGACCGACCCGGAGGTGCCGTTCGTCACGGTTCAGGCGAAGGACGGGCGTCCGATCGCGCTATTGGCCAATTACTCCCTGCACTACGTCGGCGGCGTGGATCGCGGGGCGTTGTGCGCCGACTACTTCGCCCTATTCGCCGACCGCATCCAGGAACTGCTCGGCGCCGACCGGCTCGATCCGCCCTTCGTGGGCATCATGACCAACGGCACCAGCGGCGACATCAACAACATCGATTTCCAGGCCGCCCCGCCCAAGGTCGCCCGCTACGAGAAGATGCGCCAGGTGGCGCACCTGGTGGCCGACGCCGTGCACGAGGCCCACGCCGATGTGAAGCTGCACGACTGGGTCCCGCTGGGTGCCGTCACCCGCGAGCTGGCGCTGAAGGTCCGCAAGCCGAACAAGGAGCAGATGGCCTGGGCCGAGGAGCTGCTCGGCCGCACCGGCGAGCCGCAGGATGCATACGAGCATCGGCAGCGCGTGTACGCCCGGCGGTTCGACAAGCTGGCCGAGGCTCCGGATCAGGTCGAGATTGTGGTTCAGGCGATGCGGATCGGTGAGGTCGGGATGGTAACGATCCCGTTCGAGACGTTCGCGGAGATCGGGCTGGAGATCAAGGAGAAGAGCCCGCTGGCGCGGACGTTCGTCGTCTCGTTCGGCAACGGGTCGTACGGCTACCTTCCCACGCCGCGCCACTTCGAGCTGGGCGGATACGAGACCTGGATGGGCACCAACAACGTGGAGCCCCAGGCCGCGCCGAAGATCGTGGGGGCCCTGCTGGAAATGCTCGGCGATCTGCGGTAGGGACGCCCGGAGCGGGGTAGGTGGAGCCGCGCCGCCGGCCTCCTTATAATGGCGAGGGCATCCCGACGTCCCCCGAGAAGGCCCGCGATGAGAATCTGCCTGTTCACCGACAGCTTCGTCCCGTTTTGCTCCGGGGTCACCTACGCGGTGATCAACCAGATGCGCGAGATGGGGCGCCGCGGTCACGAGGTGACGATCTTTCGGGGGGCGCCGTGGTCGTATCGGTGCGAGGAAACGCCCCCCATGCCCGACTCCGTCCGGGTCGTGAGCCTGCCTTTGTCGTTTCCGGTGCCCAAGTTCCAGGGATTGTACCTGGCGGTGCCCACCTTCTTGACCACGCTGATCCGGCTGATGCGATCGCGGCCGGACGTCATTCATGTCACCACGGAAGGGGGCTGCGGCTGGGAGGGAGTCGCGGCGGCCAAGGCGCTGGGCGTGCCGCTGGTCGGGACGTTCCACACGTTCTTCGCCGATCCCAGCTACATGAAGACGGCCGGCGTGCCCGCCCACCCGGCGCTTCAGCGGCTGCTGTGCCGCTACCAGTCGTTCTTCTTCGGCCAGTGCGACGCGATCCTCACCCCGTCGCTGGCGGCCAGGCAGTATCTTCTGCGGCACGGCGTGCGGCGCGACCCGCTGGTGGTTTCCAACGGCATTCCCGCGCCCGAGGCGAGCGCGTGCCGCGCGGCCGCCGAGGTCCGCGCCCAGTTCGGCATCGGCCCGGACGCCGCGCCCGTGTTCCTCTACGTGGGCCGGCTCTCCGAGGAGAAGTCGCTGGACGTCCTGGTGCAGACCTTCGCCCGGGTGGCGCCTCGACTGCCGGGCGCGCGGCTCGTGTTCGTGGGCGACGGCCCGTACCGCGGCGCGCTGGAGCGGGTCCTCCGCGAGTGCCAGGTCCGGCACCTGACGACCCTCACCGGTTACATCCCGCACGAGGAACTCATCACGCGGGGCATCCTCCGGCTGGGCGACGTCTTCGTCACGGCGAGCAAGACCGAGAACCAGCCGGTGAGCCTGCTCGAGGCGATGGCGTTCGGCCTGCCGATCATCGCGCCCGCCGCCAAGGGCATCCCCGAGCTCGTGACCGACGAGGAGAGCGGCCTCTTGTTCCCTCCCGACGACGTCCAGGCCGCCGCCTCGTGCATGGAGCGTTTGGGGCGCGACGTGGAGCTCCGCGAGCGCCTGGCGGCCGCCACGCGCGAGCACGCGCACCTGCACAGCGTCGCCGGCGTGGCCGACCGCCTGGAGGACGTGTACGCCCAGGTCACGGCCGCGCGCAAGGTTCGGCGCGGTCGGCCGAGGGCACGGGAGGATACGCCAACCGCCGCCGCAAGGCCGACACGCGCTCGCTCCGCTCGATGGTCCTCCGCAGGTGGCGGTCGTCATAGCGGCACGGTCGCGGCGGTTGCACGACGAGACTCTTGATCCGGTCGCTGGCGTCGTCCGTCCCCCAGGTCCAGTCGAAGTCCTCCGGCGCGCGGTACGAATCCACGCCCCGCTCGCACCGCGACCCCATGAACGCGAACAGCTCGCGCGTGACGCGCGAAGGCTCGCGCGCCAAGTCCTCGTAGCGGACCAGCCGGGCGTCGTCCCCCAGCGACTCGGCCACGGCCAGCAGCCGTTCGGTCACCGGCGCCCAGTACCGATCGACGAGGAGCCCGTTGGCCACGCGCCCCAACCAGGACGCCAAACGCCCCAGCAGCATCCGCCTCACCGAGAGCACGGTGGGGTACGCATCGCGCACCAGGACGATGGCCTTCAGCGGCGCGACCGGCGGAAGCCGGGGGTAGGTCGCCGTTTCGTGGAACCAGGCCGGACGCTTCAGCACGATGATCGGGCGGGGATCGAGCCGGGCGATCTTCCGCGCCGCGCGGACCGGGTTGCGGAACCGCTGGAAGTTGATCTCCGGCAGGTTCGAGACGTCGTCGGCCTCGGCCAGCAGGGCCTTCAGGAGCGTCGAGCCCGAGCGCATCGTCGAAGGCACCACCACGAACGTCTTGCCGCCAAAGCCGGCCGCGATCGCGGGCGCGTGGCCCCTGCCGATCCCCTTCGTTCTGGTCGCCTGCTGGTGCATCGCCTCGATGGAGCGCTCGCCCGATTGCCCTTCGCCCCGGCGGACCCCTCTACCTTAAACAGGGACGGCGATCACGTGCAAGCGCAAGCGGGCCGTGCCGCGGCAATGCGCCTGCGCGCCTCCTGCCTTCGAAAAGGCCACGGCCCGCCGGCCTAATCTCCCTCGGGCGGGGCAAGGGCGAAGTTCCGCAGGGCCTCGAGCACGCGCACGACCTCGTCGCGCGAGACCTCCTGCCAGCCCGACGCCTTGTGGCGAACGATGGAGACCTTGAAGGCCTCGAAGGCGTCGGCCAGGTCGTCCGGCATCTCCGGCAGTCCCGCGAACGGCGCGGCCGGGGCCTCCGACGCGGATGCCGTGGCGATCGGCTCCGGGGAGTCGAACGGCACGCCGTCCACCGCGCTGGGCGCGTCCGGCGCGTCCTCGACGTCGTCCGCCCCGCCGCCTCCTTCGTCCAGACTCTGCACCTCCGCCACCGAGGCCGACAGCGCCTCGGGGGGCGAGTCCTCGGAGGCCGCGGCGTCCTCGTCCGTGTCTTCGTCCCCCTCGGGCTGGGGCTGGGCGTCGGCCAGGGCGCCGAGCGTGTCGAACCGCTCCTGGCGCATGCGGGCCACAGACCAGGCGTTCTGCCGGGCGCCCTCCAGCCACATCTCGGCGTCGTCCCAGTCCAGCGCCGCCTGGAAGTGGCTCCAGAACAGGCCCGGGTATTTGTCCCGGGCTTCCGAGAATCGCTCGCACACGCGGCGGAGCCGCCCCACGTGCTGGGGCGTGACGCCGCCGACCTGCTGCGACCACGCCTCGTCCGAGTAGAGGCTGGCCGCCGCGCCCGACTCGGCCAGCTCCCGGCGCCACTGGAGGATGATCCGCCCCTTCTCCCAGTTCGTCGTGCTCACCAGCCGATGCCAGCGGCCGAGGTACTTGGCCGAGGCGTCTTCAAGCGGTTGAGCCGAGGCGCTCGTCGAGGTGTCCGTGGGGGTTTCCAGATGCTCGTCCACTGGCCTGCCGATTCCTTTCTGCAATCCCTGATCCTACTGGTCGATACGTCCCGCGCCGCTTCGCGCGCCGTGGGGACAGGCTGCGCGAAACAGAAGCGCGATTCTAACGCAACGAGGTCCGCGCGCCAGGGACGCGCGGCGGAATCGAGCGGCCGGCCGACGCAAACCCCGTGTGCGCCGCGGGAAAAGAGCGCGCGTCGTGCGCCTCGCTTCGCGCTTCGGCAGACGAGGGCTGTGGATATCGTGTCGATCCGCCCCGTAGCAGACTCTCTCCGAGAGCCGTCCGCCGGCTGCCGAAGAGCCGTCCCGGTCAGCGCCCCAACGACTGGCACAGCCGGACGCGCATGCCCACGCTCCGCGAGGGCATGGCACGCGGGGGGCTAGTCCTCGGCCGTCAGCTTGTCGTAGAAGGCCACGTAATGCTCGCGCTGGTCGCTCGCCCGGGCGGCGATCGCGCTGCGTGGGTGCTGGTTGAGCTGGCCGGTGATCATGTACTGGACGTAGGGCCCCCACTCGATCTCGCGGCGCAGGGGCTCGATGCAATCCTGGAGGAACGCGTAGATCGGCCGGATGTGGAACTTGGGATTGCGGAGGAACCCGATCAGCAGCTCCATGGGGCAGTTGCCGGCCCCGCGGCCCATTCCGCCCATGGTGGCATCGACCCGGTTCGCCCCGTGGATGATGGCCTCGATCGTGTTGGCGAAGGCGAGCTGCTGGTTGTTGTGCGCGTGGATGCCCACCTCCTTGCCGCGGTCCTTGCCGAACTGGAGGTACTTCTTTACCAAGAGCTCGACCTGCTCGGCATACATCGAGCCGAAGCTATCGACCACGACGATCGTGCCCGCCGGCGAGTCGGCGACCAGCTCGAGCACCTGATCGACCTCCTGCTCCGTGTTCCGCGAGACGGCCATCAGGTTGGCCGTGGTCTCGTAGCCCTTGTCGTGGGCGTCCTTGATCATGTCCACGGCCTCGGAGACCTGGTGGGCGTAGAACGCCACGCGGATCACGTCCAAGACGCTCTTGTCCTTCGGCAGGATGTCGGTCCGCCAGTCCGACTTCTCCGCGTCGGCCATGGCCGAGAGCTTCAGCGACGTCTGGTTGTCGCCGGTCACGCGCCGCAGGTCGTCCTCGTCGCAGTGCTTCCAGACCCCGAAGGCGTCGCGGGCGAAGATCTTCTTGGAGGCCTTGTAGCCGACCTCCATGTAGTCGATGCCCGCCTCCACGCACGTGCGATACAGCGCGCCGACGAACTCGTCGTTGAAGCGGTGGTCGTTGACCAGCCCGCCGTCGCGGACCGTGCAATCGAGGACCTTGATTTCGGGACGGTAGGTAATCCAGGGGGCGGTCACGGGAGGGTTCCTCGCGGAAAAATGCGCAGGACGGTCAAGTTTGGGACACACAATTCTCGTTCCCAAAACGGGGCCTGTCAACGAAAAGCCGGTGGACCGGCTCCTCCCCTTGAAGGCGGGGATGGGGGCGATCCGGCGCCAGCGCCCGCGGGTTCGACTCCGCCGGTCCCTCCGCGTGCAGGGAGAACTCGTTGCATGGGGTCGTCGGCGCGGTTAAGCTGGCGGCGCCGGGTCCGCGCGGTGCCGCACGAAGCGGCCTTGGCGCGCGGCTTCCCCGCCTTCGGCTTCCGGCATCAGATGCCCGCACTCGCTCCGCTCCGCCGCAGGAGGCGGAGCACGCTCAACCTCTTCCAAGGAGTCCCGCCGATGTCCGAACACTCGCACGACGACCACCACGGCTGCCAGGCCCACTGCTGTCCCGTCACGCCCGACGAGTCGCGAGGGATCACCCGCCGCGGTTTCCTCGGCGCGTCGGCCCTGGGCGGCATCGCCCTTTCGGGTCTCTCCTGGTCGTCCTTGGCTGCCGCCCAGACCGAGATCCCCGTGCCCTGCGGGCGCAAGCCGCTGAAGGTCAAGCCGGTGTTGGTTTACAGCACGCCCCAGCGCCGCGAGAAATGCAGTTGGCGCAACTGGGGCGGGATCGAGACCCAGGAGCAAGCCGACGAAGAAGTCGTTCGCATCCAGGGCGAGCTGGACAAGGTCCGCAAGGCGGCCGACTTTCCCGTCGAGTTCCTCCCCGTGTCCGCCCGGCGAGGCTCGGCCGAGCTCGACGCCGGTGAACTGGAGACGGTTGACGCGCTGATCGTCTACGCGGCCGGCGGAGGGATGGGTGCGCTGAACCAGCTCAGCGGACTGGGCAAGGACGTGATCTTCTTCTGCCGGCACAAGTCGGGGCCGGTGTACCTGTGGTACGAAATTATCAGTCCTCGCTACCTCCGCCAACACACCGACACGCTGGCCGTCGAGGGGATCGACGAGGAGGACGTGGTCGTCGACAGCCTCGACGAGCTCACCTGGCGGCTCCGCGCCTTGTGCGGGCTGAAGAACACCATGGAGGCCCGCATCGTGGCCCTCGGCGGGGCGGCGGGCTGGGCCACGCCCAAGGCCCCCGAGCTGGCCCGGGAGCGGTTCAAGCTCGACATCCGCGAGGTGCCCTACAAGCCCGACCTGGCCGACCTGATCACGGCCGCGCGGGCGGACGAGAAAGCCGTGGCGCGGTCGAAGAAGCGGGCCGACGCCTACCTGGCCCTGCCCGGCACCAAGCTGGAGACCAAGCGGGAGTACGTGGACAACGCGTTCCTCTTGGACGAGGTCTTCCGCCGCCTCATGGCCGAGGCCGACTGCCGCATGTTCACCATCAATTCGTGCATGGGCACGATCATGCCGATCGCCGAGACCACGGCCTGCCTGCCGCTGAGCACGCTCAACGACGACGGCTACCTGGCCTTCTGCGAGTCGGACTTCGTGGTCGTCCCGTCGGGCATCCTGCTGGCCAACATCAGCGGCCTGCCGGTGTTCCTCAACGATCCGACCTATCCGCACGACGGGGTCATCACCCTGGCCCACTGCACGGGCCCGCGCAAGATGGACGGCAAGAAGATCGAGGCCGCGCGGATTCTGACGCACTTCGAGTCGGACTACGGCGCGGCCCCCAAGGTCGAGATGCCCAAGGGCCAGCAGGTGACGAACATCGTGCCGGCGTTCAAGGCCGACCGCTGGGTGGGCCTTTTGGGCGAGATCGTCGATGCCCCGTTCCTTCCGATCTGCCGCGACCAGATCGACATCCGCTTCAAGCCCGACAGCCTCACCGTGGCCCAGCGCATGCCCGGCTTCCACTGGATGACCGGCTACGGCGACTACACGCGCGAGCTGGGCTACGCCTTGAAGCGGGTCGGCATCGCGTGGGAGTTTTTGGGCTAGCGTGCATGAACCGGAGAGACTTCCGAAGTCTTCGAGACTTCGGAAGTCTCCGGGTCGGCGCGGGCCGGGCCGGGCGAGCCTACTTGCTTCCCAGCTCCCTTTTGGCGCGATCGGCCAGGCCGCGGTCCTTGGTCTGGCGGATGATCCGCTCGAGGGCCTGGACGTATTCGTCCTTGTGCTTGCCCCGCAGGCCGCCGTGGTGGGCCAGATCGACGATCGTCCGGCCCGCGTGCACGGCCATCGCCGGCTTGTCCAGGTAGGGCAGGACGAACTGGAACGTCTCGTACAGCCGCAACGTGCGGGCGCGGTCCAGGATCAGGTTGCGGTCCTGGTCGCGCGTGGCCAGTTGCATGGCCCGCTTGAGCTGCTCGAGCTTCACCTTGTCCTTCACGTCGCTCTCGAGCACGATCACCCGGGCCATCGCGCGGACCGCGGCGACCTTCTGATCCTCGCTGCCCTTCTCGGCGATCTTCACCAGGTCCTCGACCACGGTGGCGTCGGGCCAGTTGCAGATGCCGCGCACGGCCCCGTCCCTGAGGGCCTCGTTGGAGGAGCTCAGCTCCTGGCGCAACAGGTCCAGGGCCGTCCCGCCGCCGATCCGCCCGGCGATCCGCAGCAAGGTCTGCTTGTCCTCGTCCGAGGCCGACTTATAGGCCGTGATTACGGGAGTGGCCTGCTGCTCCGTATCGCGCGTCCGCAGGCAGACCATCGCAATCGCACGCTCCGCGGCCTGGCGGTCCTTGTCCTGCTCCTTGGCGCACATGGCCTTGATCATGCCGCGGACGGCCTGACAGTTGCCCAGCCGGCCCAGGGCCTCCATGGCCCGGCGGCGCAGGGCCGCGTCGTCCGACATGGCCTCCTCCAGCAGCGCGGGCACGGCCGCGACGGCCCGGCGGCGCTCGAGGATCTCGACCAGCGTCCGCCGCTGCCCGGCGTCGTCGGTCTTCTTCATGATCTCCACGAGCTTCGTGTCCGCGTCCTTGCCGCCGACCTCTTGCAGGGCCTCGCGCGCCGCGCCGCCCTCGTCGCCGCCGGCCATCATCTTCTCGACGAGCATCGGCACGACCGACACGTCGCCCACCGCGCCCAGCGCCTCCAGGGCCCGCATCTTCACGCAGGCCTCGTCGCACTTCAGGGCGGCCAGCACGGCCGGCAGGGCCGACTTCTCGCCGCGCGAGGCCAGCGCGCCCAGCAGCGTCATCTGCCCGGCCGGCGGAAGCTTCTCCATGCCCTCGACCAACGTGCGAACCGCCGCGTCCGGGATCTGCCCAGTCCGTGTAATCGCCGTCTGCTGGGCGGCCACATCGTCGCCCGCAAGCACCTTGAGGATGATCGCGCCCGCCCCGTCGCCGGCCGTGTCGATCATGCCGGCCAGGGCGGCCAGCCGGGCCGGCTCGCCGGGCTCGTAGAGCTCCCGGTACATGGCGGCCGCCTCGACCGTCTTGCCCTGCGCGGCGAGCTTGTCCGCGCATAGGAGATACGCGTTGCCGACGCAGAGCCGCAGCTCGCCTTGGGCCTTCTTGCGGGCGTCGGCCAGGGCCCTGGCGGCCTCGGGAGTACCAGTCTTGCCCAGCGCGTCGGCGGCGGCGCAGGCCACGGCCTGGTCCGAACATCCCAGCTCTTTGGCCAGGGCGCCCGCGCTGGCCGCCTCCGCCCGATAGCCCAGGGCGTTGATCAACGCCACCTTCCGCTTGTTGTCCTTCGTCGCCGCGAGCTTCTCGCGGAGCACGGCCCCGGCCTCGCTTGCGGGGATGCGTGCGAGGGCACGCCGGGCCGCGTCGCAGACCAGCGGGTCCTCGTGGCCGACCTGGGCGGCCACCGCCGCCACGCACTCCTCGCGCCCGATGTAGCCGAGCTGCTCGAGCAGCCACACCCGGGCCGGCACGGCCATCTGGCCGCCAAGCCGCTCGGCCATCAGCTTCGAGACCTCCAGGCGGCGCGCCTCGTTGCCGGGGGCGCCGGCCTCCCAGCAGATCGTCTGCCAGTCCTGCTGCGGACCACGGCGTGCGCCGATATCCTCGGCGCCCATGCCCGGCAGCAGCTCCTCGAGGGTCTCTTGGAGCGGCTTCTGCTCTTCGGCGATCGCAGGCACGGCGAGGGCGAGTGCCACCGCCGCCGGGAGCGCGATCCACTTCGACTTCGAGTATCTCATGAATTTGTCCCTATTCGTCATTGGTCATGCGTCATTCGACATTACGGTCCGTGCCAGACTTCCGAAGTCTCGAGGGCTTCGGAAGTCCTGTGCTCGCATTCGCCATTCCCCTCACAGGGTCCACTCGCCGCGCTTGGGGCGATCGAGCCAGCGGGCGGCCACCGGATCGCCGACGATCTGCTCCTTTTCCGGGTCCCACTTCAAGGGCCGTCCCAGCCAGTAGGCGATGTTGCCCAGGTGGCAGACGGTGCACGCCCGGTGCGCGATCTCGATGTCGCGGAACGGACGCTGGCGCGTCTTCACGCAGTGGAGGAAGTCGCCGATCAGGCCGCCGCGCCCGCGATAGCCGGGCATGTCCACGCGCCCGGTGGGCACGCGGTGCTTGCCCGGAAGCTCGCCCTCGGTCCCCTTGTAGGTGATGTTGCTCGTGCCGCCGTGGTACATGCGCATCCCGTTGGCGAAGCGGAACGTGAGCAGCTTCACGTCCTTGCCGTCGGGCGGGGTGATCTCCACGGGCCCGGTCTTGTGGGCCTGCGTGGCGAACATGGCCGCGCCGAATCGGTGGGCGCCCCAATCGGTCATGCCGCCGCCCGAGTAGTCGCGATAGCCGCGGAAGCCGCCGCGGATCAGCGTGGTGTGGAACGGGCGCCAGGGGGCCGGCCCGATCCACAGGTCCCAGTCCAGGCCCTCGGGCATGGGCTCCTCGGGCAGGTAGCAGTCGCCCGACGGCCCGCCGCAACTGACGAACACCTCCTCGATCTCGCCGATGGCCCCGCCCCAGAGCATGCGCGGCCAGTCGCCGTAGTCGCCCAGCACGCGCTGGCTGCCGCCGGAGAACACGCGGCCGAAGCGGCGCACGGCCTGGACCATGGCCCGGCCCTCGCGAATCGTCAGCGTCTCGGGCTTCTCGCAGAACACGTCCTTGCCGCGCTTGCAGGCCTCGATGGTGATGATGGCGTGCCAGTGGTCGGGCGTGCCGATGGAGACGGCGTCGATGTCGTCGCGCGCGAGGACCTCGCGGAAGTCGGCGTAGCCCTTGCAGTCCTTGTTGTCGTAGCGCTGGTTGATGCCGTCGCGGGCCCGGTCGCGATGGGCGGGGACGGGATCGCACACGGCCACCATCTGCACCTCGGGGCGCCCGGCAAACCCGTGCATGTTGCCGGTGCCGCGTCCGCCGGTGCCGATCGCGCCCATCACGATCCGCTCGCTGGCCGGCGGGCGCCCGTCCGCGCCCAGCGCGGTGGTGGTGACGACATAAGGAGCGGCCGCGGCCGCGCCGGCGGCCTTGAGGAACTGCCGGCGGCTCGTGGGTCGATCTCTCATAATCCTTCCCTTTCCTGGTGGAGCCCCGTGGGTCGGTCCGAAGCGTTTCGGCAAGCAAGGCGGGACGATGCGGCGTGATCCCGGCGCGGCGGGGGCGGGAGCGTGCGGGCCGTGCCGGGCAGGCAACGGCCCCCATTGTGGTTGCACGACGGCAGGGAAGCAAGAGGCCGAGGGATGCCGCTTGCGGGCGCTAGACTTCCGAAGTCTCCAAGACTTCGGAAGTCCGGGTCTGCCGCCGCCGCATCCGCGCCAGCCATGCGAGCTCGCGGCGGGCCAGCAAGGCATAGCTGGAAACGCCCAGCAGGACCTCGATTGCCAGGAGAGGGAGATCGGGCAGCGGCACCAGGATGGTCAGAACCGCGCGGGCCGCGCCGACCACGGCCGCCATGCCCAGCGCGGCCCGCGCCGCGGGCAGGACCGCCGCCAGGATCGGCCGGCCCGCCACCCCGGCCGTGCGCAGGGCGATGACCAGGTAGGGCGGCATGACCACGAGGACCAGCGCCACCGTGTAACCCAGCGCCAGGGCCACGAGCCGCTCCTGGTCGGTCTGGCCGCACTGGATTCCGATCGCGAAGGCCGCGGCGAACACGGCGGCGATCACGGCGGAGCAGTGGAACAACCGGTCGGCCCTGCCCGCCGAAACGAACACGCTCCCCAGGGCGTTGAAGAACCCCTGGGCCAGGAGGGCCGGCGCCAGGGCCACGAGCACCATTCCCGCCGGGGCCCACTCGTCTCCGCCCAGCACGCGCACGGCCTCGGGCGCCACGAGGAACATCCCCGCCCCGGCCGGCAGCATCACCAGCGCGATGAAACGGAAGAACGCCCGCAGCAGCCGGCGATACTCGGCGCCCCCCGCGGCCCTGGCCAGGGCCGGCATCATCATGCCGGTCAGCGGCGAGACGATCGAGTGGACCGGCCGCATCATGAGGCTGAACGCCTGGCTGTACAGCCCCAGGGCCTCCTTGCCCAGCAGGTAGCCGACGAGGACCTTGTCGAGGTTGGTCGTCAGGTAGAACATCAGGTTGCTGGCCGTGAAGAACCCGCCGAAACGCACCAAGGGCCCGGCCCCGGTGCCGCGGAGCACCAACGTGGGGCGCCACGGCTGGCACAGCCACGCCCCGGCGGCCAGCACGAGCGGCTCGACGTACTGCTGCACGACCAGGGCCCACACGCCCCAGCCACCCGAGGCGGCCGCCACGGCGCCCGCCCCCGCGGCCGCCATGGCGACCAGGCGCAATCCGGCCACGGTGCCCAGGCGCAGCCGGTGCTGGAGCATGGCCAGGTGCTGGGCGCAGAGCGCGTGGGCCAGGGGAATCGCGGCCATGGCCCGCGTGAGAGGCGCCAGTTCCTCCACGCCGTAGAACCAGGCCAGGAGCGGTGCGCACGCGGCCGTCACCGCGGCCATGGCCAGGCCGAGAATCTGTCCCAGCCAGAACAGGGCCGAAAGCCGCCGTGGATCGAGCCGGGGATGCTGGATCGTGGCCACGTCCAGCCCGCCCGTGTAGAACAGGCGCATCAGCCAGAACAAGGGCATCACCATGCCCAGAAGGCCGAACGGCTTTAGCCCGAGAAGGCGCCACAGCGTGGCCAGCACGCCGATCGCCACCGCCTCCCGGGCGATCTGCGCGGCGGCGACCATCGGCGAGGTCCGCCGCACGGCGTCGGCAGTCGTGGAGGTCTCAGGCGGCACGCACGATCCACGAATCGAAGTCCGAAGCGTGAGCGCGGGACGGCTCGATGGACGCCCCGGCGCTCGATCCCTCGCCGACGCGTCCGGCCGCGGCGCCGAGGGCAACCGTTCATCCGAGCATCCACGCGGCGCCCGCGGCCAGCGGTGGACGCCACGAGGCCCCCATTGTAGATCGGCGCCGGCGCGTTGGGGAGGTTCACCAGGCTATCGCGCGCCGCCGGCCAGCTCGTCCCACGCGGCCACGGCGGCCTCGCCCCCGGCGACCGGCCTGGCGCAGGTGAAGTCCTCGCAGACGAACACGGTCGGCTCGGCGCCGGCTGTCCGCTTGCCCTCGAACAGCGGCCCCAGGTGCGGCGACCGGACGGCCTGCCCGTTGCCCTGGCGGCAGGCCAAGAGCTTGTTGGGCACGAAGCGGCGGTGCAGTTCGGCCAGGGTCGCGCGCGTGGCATCGGCGGAGCCGAGCAGGACGATCTCGGGCGCGGGCCCCAGGCGGACGTCGAGGGCCAGGAGCATTTGCCCCATGCCCTGCGGCGCGCGGTCGAAGAGGGGCGCGGCCGCGGCCAGGGCCCGGTCCGCGGCCTGGAGGAAATCGCCCCGCCCGCAGAGCTTGCCCAGGCGCACCAGGGCCGTCGTGGCCAGGCCGATCGAGCTGGGCACCGAGGCGTCGAGCCAGTCCTTGCGCCGCGCGATGAGCCGCTCGTGGTCCGCGGCGGTGAAGAAGAACCCGCCGGCCTCCGCATCGCCGAAGTGCTCCAGGATCGCCTCGCCCAGGGCCACCGCCTCGTCGATCCGGCGCTCGTCGAACGACGCCTCGTACAGCGCGGCCAGTCCGCACGCCAGCGCGGCGTAGTCCTCCAGGTAGGCGGGAAGCGCCGCCCGGCCCCGGCGCCACGTGTGCAAGAGCCGCCCGTCCTCGCGGCGCATGTTGTCGAGGATGAAGTCGGCCGCGCGCGACGCCGCCTCGACGTAGCGCGCCTCGCCCAGGGCCGCCCCGCAGGCGGCCATGGCCTCGATGGCCAGCCCGTTCCAGCTCGCCAGCACCTTGTCGTCGCGCCCCGGGCGGGCCCGCCGGGAGCGCACCTCCAGGAGCTTCGCGCGCGACTCGGCCAGCTCGGCCCGAAGCGCCGCCTCGTCGCGCGAGAGCATCTTGGCGCACTGGGCCGGCGTCTTGGGCCGGTTGAGGATGCTGCGGCCCTCGAAGTTGCCCTCGGGCGTGACGTCGTACACGTAGCAGAAGGTCCTGGCCTTCTCGGGGCCGAGGACGGATTCGACCTCGTCGGGCGACCACACGTAAAACTTCCCCTCCACGCCTTCGCTGTCGGCGTCCTCGGCGCTGTAGAGGCCGCCGGCCGCGTCGGTCATGTCGCGGAGCAGGTAGTCGAGCGTCTCGCGGACCACGCGCGCGTAGGCGTCGCGCCCCGTGGCCTGCCACGCCTCGAGGTAGGCCAGCGGCAACAGGGCGTTGTCGTAGAGCATCTTCTCGAAGTGCGGCACCAGCCACCGGTCATCGACGCTGTAGCGGTGGAAGCCGCCGCCGAGATGGTCGTAAATCCCGCCGGCCGCCATGCGGTCGAGCGTCGTCGTGACGATGTGCAGGAGGTGGTCCCGCCGCGAGCGGTGCCACCGCCGCAGGAGCAGGCGCAGGTCCATCGCGTGCGGGAACTTCGGCGCGGGGCCGAAGCCGCCGTACTGCGGATCGAACGACCGGGCAAGGGCCGCCTCGGCGGCGGCCAGCGGCTCCTCGTCGGGCACTTGCTGCGAGCCGGGGGTCGCATGAGTCGAAAGCCCCTGGCGGATCGCGCCGGCGAGCTCCCCGGCCTGGCGGTTGAGCTCCTCGCGGCGGTTCTTCCAGGCGTCGACCACCGCGCCGAGGATCTGGAGAAAGCCCGGCATGCCGCCGCGCTGGCGCGGCGGCCAGTAAGTGCCGCCGAAGAACGGCTCCAGATCGGGCGTGAGGAACACCGACATGGGCCAGCCGCCGTGGCCGGTCAGCGCCATCACGGCCTCCATGTAGATCTGGTCCAGGTCGGGCCGCTCCTCGCGATCGACCTTGATCGGCACGAAGTGCTCGTTGAGCACGCGGGCGACCTCTTCGTCCTCGAAGCTCTCGTGGGCCATCACGTGGCACCAGTGGCAGGCCGAGTAGCCGATTGACAGGAAGATCGGCCTGTCCTCTTCCCTCGCCCGCTCCAGGGCCTCGGAGCACCACGGCCGCCAATCGACCGGGTTTTCCTGGTGCTGGAGCAGGTACGGGCTGGTGGCATCGGCAAGTCGGTTAGGCATGATCGGCCTTTTTCAGGTCGGCAAGCGGCAAACGGTCGTCCCGCGACGAGATGTCGCACTGCGGACGGGTCGTGATCCGGATCGTGGGGAATTCTACGGATCGACCGCCGCGGAGGCGAATCGGCCATACCAACCCGGCAGAAAGGGACGCGAGGACGCGAACAATCCAAGACGACACGAAGCGCGTGGCGGCGGAAGGGGATGAATGGCCGTGAGCAACGCAGCCACTTGCGAAGACCACGCGGCCCCGCCGCTTGCCTGGCCGCGCGGGGCGTGCCCATAATCCGGAATGTCCCCGAGCGATCCTCACCGCCGATCGAAGGAGCCCCCCGATGAACCGCATGCTTTATCCATCCGTCTCGCTGGCCGCCGTACTGGCCGCCTCTTGCGCGGCCTGGGCCCAGGGTCCGAAGCGCGAGAAGCTCAGCGACGAAGGCTTCGAGGTGGTCTTCGACGGCAAGACGCTCGACGGATGGCACGTCAGCAGCAAGACGGGCCACGGCAGCGGAGGCCGCTGGGTCGTCGAGGACGGGGCCATCGTGGGCAGCCAGGACAAGCCGGGAAATGGCGGCATCGTGATCACCGACCGACAGTACGGCGACTTCGAGGTGATCGTCGAGATGAACAACGACTTCGGCCCCGACAGCGGCATCTTCCTCCGCAGCACGGAGCGGGGCGCGGCCTACCAGGCCCACGTCGATTACCACCGCGGCGGCACCTTGATGGGCCTGTACGGCGAGCGGCTGTCGGGCAAGATCCGCCAGCGGAGCTTCGGCTTCGGAGATAACCCGTCGGTCATCCGGGAGACCCCGTGCGACTTCCCCTTGCCGGTCAAGCCCGAGGCGTGGCCCGACTTCTGGAAGCATGGCCAGTGGAACGAGCTGCGCGCGAGGATCGTGGGCAACCCGCCCACCATCACCACCTGGATCAACGGCGTTCGGTTCATGGAGTGGACCGACACGGAGAAGCGCCACCCCGACCGCGGCGGCATCGCCCTGCAGGTCCACGGCGGCGGCGATTTCACCAGGCAGTTCGTGCGGTACCGGAACATCCGGGTGAAGGTGCTGAAGTAGCCGGCCGGGTCGCCCAACCCTCTCCCGCTTGCGGGAGAGGGTGGCCGCGCAGCGGCCGGGTGAGGGCGGCATGGCCGGCGGGGCGTT
>CAYSUS010000125.1:0-1960 GCA_964434165.1 uncultured Pirellulales bacterium | reverse complement strand
CCAACCCTCTCCCGGTCGTGGGAGAGGGTGGCCGCGCAGCGGCCGGGTGAGGGCGACATAGCCTCGGGCCCCGCGCGAGAACGCTGCCAGCCCCCGGCCTGCTCACACCCGCCGCACGATGAGGCTGATGTTCTGCCCGCCGAAGCCGAAGCTGTTCGTGAGCACCGTGTCGCACCGCGCCTGGCGGGCCTGGTTGGGCACGTAGTCCAGGTCGCAGTCGGGATCGGGATGCTCGTAGTTGATGGTCGGCGGCAGCACGCCGTCGCGGATCGCCAGGAGGCAGAAGACGAGCTCCGTGCCGCCGGCCGCGGCGATCAGGTGCCCGGTCATGCTCTTGGTGCTCGACATGGGGATGTTGTAGGCCTCCTCGCCGAACACCGACTTGATGGTCTTCGACTCCACCCGGTCGTTCACCGCCGTGCTTGTGCCGTGGGCGTTGATGTAATCGACGCGGTCCAGGCCCGCATCGGCCAGGGCCATGCGCACGCAGGCCGCGGCGCCGCGTCCCTCGGGGTGGGCGTCGGTCACGCGATAGGCGTCGGCCGTGGATCCGTAGCCGCAGACCTCGCCGCGGATCGCGGCGCCGCGGGCCTTGGCCGCCTCCATCTCCTCGAGCACCACGAAGCCCGCCCCTTCGCCGAGCACGAACCCGTCGCGGGCCTGGTCGAACGGGCGCGAGGCCTTCTCCGGCGCGTCGTTGCGCTTGCTCAGCGCCGTCAGCAGAGTGAAACCGCTCACGCCGAACACGTGGAGCATGGCATGCGTTCCGCCGGCGAGCATCGCGTCGGCCTCGCCCCCGCGGATCAGTTCGACCGCCTCGCCCACCGCCTGGCTGCTGGCGGCGCAGGCCGTGATGCAGTTCAGGTTGGGACCCCATGCGCCGAACAGATCGGCCAGGCGCCCGCCGAGCATCTCGGGCTCCTGTTGGCGCTCGCCGGCCGGATCGAGGATGCCCAGGCCCTTTCGGAGGAACGCCCCAAGGTCCACGCCGCTTTCGGACTGGAGGGCCGCCTCCATCATTTCGGTGAACGGGCCGAACTCGCGGTGCCCTTCGCCGCTGCCCAGATACACGCCGAACCGCTCGGGCGGGACCCCGGCGTCGAGGATGCCCGCGTCGGCCGCCGCCTTGCGCGCGGCCCGCACGGCCAGGCACGCGTGCCGCCCATACGGCTCCCACTCCTGGAGGCTTTCGCCCACGTCGCTCAGGTCCAGGTCCATCACCTCGGCGCCGATCCGCACGGGGAAGCCGCTGACGTCGAACTGGGTGATCGGTCCCACCCCCGAGCAGCCCGCCAGCAGCCGCTGCCACACCGTCTCCACGTCGGCCCCCAGCGGCGTGACGCACCCCATGCCCGTGACCACGACGCGACGCTTCATACCCGCGACCTCCCCGACGTCTTCCACCGCGCCCCACCCCCTCCGACCATCCTACTCGGGCTGGCCCAGCCGCCTCAAGGTCGCGGCGGCAGCGGCCGGCGGGACATGCCGCCGAAGCAGGCGAGTCTCCGTCCTCCCCCGGCTGCCGCGAGCGCTCAATTCCGCCGTTGATGGCGCCCGGCCGTGTGCGACAATGCCAAGTGCAGCCGTCTCGACGGTCGGCGGTCGGCCGAACCGACGCGGTCGGTCCTTTCCGGAGACATGCCTGCCATGACGTGCTCGTCGCGACACAGACCGATTCCGATTCGAAACGGCACGGCCCCGCGCGGCCGCCAGCGACGGGCAAATCCGCGAGAACGACCGATCGGGGGGTCGAACCTGGAAAAACTGCAGCTTGCTGACCAAAACGCTCCGCGGCGGCCGTCGATGCATCTATCGCTTGCATCTCGCAAGACACTGGAAAATAAGGCTTTAAGCGCTGCCGAAGGCCGCTATTGGAGGCCTTCGGCAGCGCGCCCACAAGCGCGCATTCCCTCGCTATCAAGAGGGGTGTGTGACGGGAGACGGCGACGATTTCGGCCCA
>CAYSUS010000124.1:0-19323 GCA_964434165.1 uncultured Pirellulales bacterium | reverse complement strand
GCCGTTGTCCTTGAAGCTGCCCGACGGGTTCATCCCTTCGTACTGCAGCATCAGGCGGCCGGGGCGCAGGCCCACGTAGTCGGCGACGCCACGGGAGGCGTGCAGCAGCGTCTGCCCCTCGCCCACGGTGACGCACTGACCCTGCGGCGCGAAGGGGAGAAGCTCGTGGAACCGCCAGACGCCGGAGAAGCAGTGGGGCTCGTTGCGGCGGGCCCATTTCTCCTGGAAGTCGGTCAGGGCGGCGGGGACGCGCAGACGGTCCCACGCGTACATGACGTCGAGCAGGTTGCCGCACCGCGTGCAACCGACCAGCACTTCGTCGATGCCGTAGGTGGCGCCGCAGTCCGGCGCGATGCACTGCTGGAAAGCCGGGTCGGTAGTGGGAATGGGCCGGCCCTTTCTGGGCGAACTCCAAGCGCGGGAACGCGTCCGGGCGGACGCGACCGGGCACGTTCCATCCTAAATCGCGGCACGTAGTCTAGCAAGTTCGGCGGGCCAGGCGAAGGGGTCGCGGGGGCCGACGTTTCGCCCGACGGACCCTCCCGCAGGACGGGGGATCGGCGTGGGCGGCGATGGGGGCGATGCCCCCCACCGACCGCCCGTCGCCGGCGTTTGACAAGGTTTTCGGGTCGGCCTAGAATCAGAAGTCTGCGGGTGCCGTGGAGTGGGCCCACCGTCAGGAACCATCCGGAGTGAAGGCGATGAAGAAGGCTGAAATGAAAGGCTACAAGGAGAAGCTCCTTGCCTTGCGTGCGCGTCTCCGTGGTGACGTCAACCAGATGGCGGACGCGGCCCTGAACAAGAACCGCAGCCAGGCCAACGGCGACCTCTCCTCGATGCCGATCCACATGGCCGACATCGGAAGCGATAACTTCGAGCAGGAGTTCACCCTCAGTCTCATGCAGAGCGAGGAGGGCACCCTCGACCAGATCGAGGCGGCCCTGGAGCGGATCGAGGACGGCGTGTACGGCCAGTGCGAGGAGTGCGGGTCGCGGATCCCCAAGGCCCGACTCAACGCCATCCCTTTCGCGACCCTCTGCGTGAAGTGCGCCTCCCAGGCGCAGGAGACTTGACGCTCGGAAGCCCGCTGCACACGCCCGTGAGGGAACTGCCATGAAGGCGGTTCCGGCAACCCGCTATCTCGTCTTCTTGCTCCTTGCCTCGGCGGGATGCGCCGCCGACCTGGTGACGAAGCGCTGCGTGTTCGCGTGGCTGGGCATGCCCGACCCGCGCACGCCGCCGTACTGGGTCTGGCCCGGCGTCTTCGGCTTTCAGACCAGTCTCAACGAGGGCGCGCTGTTCGGCATGGGCCAGGGCATGGTCAGCCTGTTCAGCGCCCTGTCGATCGCCGCGGTGGTCGGCATTCTCTACTGGCTGTTCGTCGCCGGCGCGGCCAGGGACTGGCTGCTGACCGTCGCTCTGGCGTGCGTCACCGCCGGCATTCTCGGCAACCTCTACGATCGGTTGGGGATGCCCGGGTTGACCTGGAACGCCGCCAGCCCGCGCCACGAGGTCGGCGAGCCCGTTTTCGCCGTGCGGGACTGGATCCTGGTGATGATCGGGCGTTTCCACTGGCCGAACTTCAACATCGCCGACAGCTTGCTGGTCTGCGGCGCGGCCCTGCTCGTGTTTCACGCCTATCGCCACGGACGGGAGGCCGAAAAGGACTCGCCCGCCGACGGCGGCCCGTGAGCGGCCCGCGCGGCGCCACGCTGCCCGTTGATGTCGCAGGGCGCCGCCGGTGGGCTCCCCTGCGCGGGCCGTTCCGGGCTTACCGGCGGCGGTCGGGTTTCGGTCCTCGGGTGCCCAGCTCCTTCCGGCTGGGGGATGCTAACAGATACTTGACATTCCCGGCCGACTTGCTATCTTAGGCCCTATCATAAGGGGGGACGGGCCATGAAGCTCTCCCGGACCGTTGCGTACGCGCTACAGGCGACACTGCAACTGGCGCAGGCGCATTCGGCCTCGCCGGTGCCGTGCAGCCGACTGGCGGCCGCGGGCAAGATGCCGGAGCGGTTTCTGCTCCAGATCCTGCGGACGCTGGTCGCCCACGGGATTCTTCAGTCCACGCGCGGCGTGGAGGGCGGCTACAGCCTCCATCGTCGTGCCAATGAGATCACGCTGCTGGAGGTGATCGAGGCCATCGACGGGCCGCTGGTGGCCTCGTTTCCGTTTGGCGAGGGACTGCCCGAGGAAACCCGGGACAAGCTGGACGAGGCCCTCTCCGGGGTCACCTCGCGCCTGCGCGACGGGCTGGGTCGGGTTTCGCTTGCCGATCTGCTCCCCTCCGACCAGCAGGGCGAGCCGCTGCCTGAGGCGGCGGGCCGGGCCGCGGCACGTGCGATTCGCAGGCCGTAAGGGGCGGTGTATCGACCGGCGACGGCCCCGGGGGGCCTTTCTCGGCCGCGCGGGATCTCGGCGCGTGAGCCCTTCCGAGCGCCCTGCCGGCCCTCTCGCGCCGGCCGAAGCGCAGTGCCCCCCTTCTCAGTCGCATGCGCCGGCGTTACCTTGGGGCCATGAACGCTCCCGCCTCCGAGGTTTCCGCCCGGCTGGAATTGGCGCTTGCCGCCGGTCGCGATGCCGGGCGATTCACGCTCCAGCACTTCCGCCAGGAGACGCTCCAGGTGGAGCGCAAGGCCGACGACTCACCCGTCACCGCGGCGGACAAGGGGGCCGAGGAGCTGCTCCGCCGGCGGATCAGCGACGCCTTTCCCCAGGACGGGATCCTCGGCGAGGAGTTTCCCGAGCGGCCGGGCTCCAGCGGGTTCCGGTGGATCCTCGATCCCATCGACGGCACGAAGTCCTTCATTCACGGCGTCCCGCTGTACGGCACGCTCATCGGCGTGGAGTTCGAGTCGCAGCCGACGATCGGCGTCATCCTCATCCCGGCGCTGGGCGAGTGCGTCTATGCGGCGACGGGCCACGGGGCGTGGTACGTCGAGGGCGACGATTCGCCGCGCCGCGCGAGGGTGTCCTCCTGCCCGCGCCTGGCCGAGGGGTTGCTGCTGACGAGCGAGCTGGCCAACTTCGACGAGATCGGGCGGCGCGACGTGTTCGAGCAGCTCCACTCCGCCGCGCGCCTGTTTCGCACATGGGGCGACTGCTACGGGTACATGATGGTGGCGACCGGCCGGGCGGAGGTGGCCATCGACTCCATCATGAACGTCTGGGACGCGGCCGCGCTGCTGCCGGTGCTCCAGGAGGCCGGCGGGACCTACACCGACTGGCAGGGCCGGCCGTCGATCCACTCGGGCCAGGGCGTGGCCACCAACGGCAAGGTGCTCGAAGAGGTGCTCGCGATCACGCGAGGGCGACAACCCTAGTGTTCCCGGGCACGGGCTGGCTCGTCGTCTCGTGACGGACGGCGGCGGACCGCGTCTGCGATGCGCGGCCGCGACGGAGCGGTCCGGCGCGTTACTCCTCGCCCTTTCGCTCCGGCGTCTTGAGCCCGGGCCACGACAGGGTCTCGCTCCAGACGACACGGTCGTCGCGCAGAAGCCAGACGCGCAATGGTCCGGCGGCGTCGAAGTACGGGCCGGGCAGGTCGAGATAGAGCGTCTTCTCGTTCACGGACCACGCGTCGAGCAGGGGAAACGCCGCGCCGGCTCCCGGCTGGGCCTTCTTGCCCGACTCGGTGTCGTGGGCGAACCAGCGCACGGCACACACGGCGGGCTTGGTCAGGGAGTTGCGCGCGCCGAGGATTTCGAACTCGGGCGCCTCTCTCGAGACGGCCCGCACCGGCGCGTTCTCGCTTTGGTCCTGCGTCCGATACACGGCGACCGTCGTGTCGCCTTTCATGTGCTTCCATCGGAAGTACATGGGATGGATGCGCTCGTCGTCCGGTTCCTCCGGACCCAGCAGCCGGACCTCCAGGGAGGGCTTGGTGTGAACTTCCCACGGGTAGGAGACGACGAGGACCGTCTTGCCGGTCGGCTCGCGGAAGACGGACACGCGAGCGCCGGCCTCCACGTCCTCCGGCCGGCGGGCTCGCGTGGCCGGGGATTCGTAGGCCGGGTCGAACGCCTGGCCCGCGGCCGGCGCGCCCGCGCCCAACCCCGCTGCGGCGACGAGTATCATGCCAAACCGTCTGCGAGATATGGCGCGCACGGTGGAAGTCCCCCGTTCTCGGTGTCTAGCGGTCGGATGGGTATCGAGCGATCTTTCCTATCTTCCCGATCCCCGCGCCGCCGTGCAAGGGCTCCTCAGGCGGCCATCGAAGCGCCTCCCCCCTAGAGGGACGGGGTCGCTTCGGCTTGCCTTGCGTGATGCCCGGGCGGCGTTATATTGAAGGTTTCTTCGGAGTGCACCTCGCCCAAGGGGAAATGGGTCCATGGCCAGAGAGTGTGAGATTTGCGGCAAGCGGTCAACCGTCGGGAACCAGATCACGACCCGCGGCAAGGCCAAGTACCTTGGCGGGGTAGGCACGAAGGTGACGGGCATCTCCCGGCGCCAGTTCCGGCCCAACCTCCAGCGGGTCCGCGTGACCACGGCCGGCGGGACGCACAAGACGATGCGGGTTTGCACGCAGTGCATCCGCAGCGGGGCGGTCACCAAGATCATTCGCAGCGCCCCGTTCAAGCTGCCTGCCGGGGAGACGGCGGCCGCCGCGCCGACGCCCGCCGCCCCGGCCAAGAAGAAAAAGAAGAAGTAGCCCCCGACGCGTACGAGCGCCGCATGGCCATCTCGCGTGAGGAAGTCGAAAAGGTGGCGCTGCTCGCCCGGCTGCGGCTTGGCGAGGAGGAGCTTGAGAAGCTGACGGTCCAGTTGGGCCAGATCCTCGATTACATGGAGCTGTTGGGCGAGGTGGAGACCGGCGGCGTCGAGCCGATGGCTCACGCGCTGGACGTGGCCGACGTGTTCCGCCCCGACGAAGTGCTGCCCAGTCTGGACCGCGACCGGGCCCTGGCCAACGCCCCCTCGCGCGACGACGAGTGCTATCGCGTGCCGGCCGTGCTCGGCGAGGGGTGATCGGCGGCGCGACCGAACGACGCGGATCTGCTATCCGGCCGGCGAAAGCCGGCCTTTTCGTTGTCGATTCCGCTCACCTCGATGCACGTGCCATGACGCTCATCGACGCGACCGCCACGGAGCTTCTCGGCCGACTGGAGTCGGGCGAGGTCACCTCGGCGCAGATCACTTCGGCCTTTCTCGACCGCATCGGCCAGCGCGACCCGTCCGTGGGCGCTTTCCTCCGGGTGGATCACGAGTCCGCGCTGGCCGCGGCCGCCGCCGTGGACCGGCGCCGCCAGGCCGGCCAGCCGGTCGGACGCCTGGCGGGCCTGCCCGTCGCCGTGAAGGACGTGATCTGCGACTCCGATGGCACGACCACCTGCGCTTCGCGCATGCTGGCCGAGTTCCGCCCCCCCTACGACGGCACGGCCGTGGCGCGGCTCAAGGCGGCCGACGCCGTGCTCCTGGGACGCACCAACATGGACGAGTTCGCCATGGGCGGCTCGACCGAGAATTCGGCCTTCCAGGTCACGCGCAACCCCTGGGACCTCGATCGGATTCCGGGCGGCTCCAGCGGCGGGGCGGCCGCCTGCGTGGCCGCGTCCATGGCGCCGCTCTCGGTGGGCACCGACACCGGCGGCTCGATCCGCCAGCCGGCCGGCCTGTGCGGCGTGGTGGGGATGAAGCCGACCTACGGCCGGGTGAGCCGGTTCGGACTGGTGGCCTTCGCCAGCAGCCTGGACCAGATCGGCCCCCTGGCCCGTACGGTCGAGGACGCGGCCCTGCTCCTGGAAGTCCTCGCCGGGCACGACCCGCGGGATTCCACGTCGGTCGATCGCCCCGTGCCGCGCTACACCCTGGAGGTGGGCCGGCCGCTGGAGAACCTCCGCATCGGCGTGGTGCCTGAGCACTATGGCGAGGGCCTCGACCCCGAGGTGGAGGCGGCCGTGCGCGAGGCGGTCCGCGTGTACGAGTCGCTGGGGGCGAGCGTCCGCGAGGTGTCGCTTCCCCACAGCAAGTACGCCGTGGCCACGTACTACGTCATCGCGCCCAGCGAGGCGTCGGGCAACCTCGCCCGGTACGACGGCGCCCACTACGGCTATCGCACCGACGAGCGGGCGATGGCCGCCGAGCTGGAGGCCGAGCACCAGGCGCTCCGCAAGGCCGGCGACACGGCGGCCCTGGACGACCTCGACACGCCCCTGGTGCGGATGTACCGGCGCACGCGGTCCGAGGGCTTCGGCCCCGAAGTGAAGCGGCGGATCATGCTCGGCACGTACGCCTTGAGCGCAGGCTACTACGACGCCTACTACCTGAAGGCCCTCAAGGTCCGCCGCCTGATCCGCCGCGACCTGGACGAGGCCTTCGGGAAGGTGGACCTGATCGCCGGACCGGTGACGCCCGCTCCCGCCTTCACGCTGGGCGAGAAAGTCGATGATCCCCTGTCGATGTACCTGTTCGACCTGTACACCGTGGTCGCGAACCTGGCGGGCCACTGCGGCCTCTCCCTCCCCTGCGGTTTCTCGAGCGAGGGCCTGCCGATCGGGCTGCACCTTCAGGCCCCGATCTTCGAGGAGGAGCGGCTGCTGCGCGGCGCGGCCATGTTCCAGCGGGCCACCGATTGGCACACGAGGCGGCCGGAAGTGTGAGATGGCGACGATTCCGGGGTTCGACGAGCACGGCCATCTCCCTCCCGGAATCCACGGTTACACTCTAGCGGAGTTCGCCGAGCGGTTCGGGGCGCAGTCGGAGATCCGCCGGGTACGGTCCGACTCGGTGGCCTGGCTTGCGGCACTTGCGAGAAGAGCAGGCGTGTTGCGCCTCGTCATCAACGGGAGCTTCGTGACGAACGTGCTGTAGCCTGACGACGTCGACGGTGTCTTGTTGATCGGTGAGGGGTTTCCCGAGGATTCGGCCGCGGAGACCGAGCTACTGGAAGGGCTACCTTTCCTGGATATACAATTGGTGGAGCAGGAGGGATTCGATCTTCTGGTGGAGACGATCTTCGCCCCGGATCGTCGCTCGTTGCCCAAGGGGATGGTCGAGATTCTGCTGTGACGATTGGAACAACGCAAGAGCTGCATTCCGCGAAGGAGAAGCTTCGTCTTCTTGAGCGGCAATACGATCGCAGGCGAGCGAGCGCGACCGATCCGACGCGCGCCACCGCGTTGACGCTCCAGTCATTGCGCCGTCTCATCAATCAGTTCAAGGAGGAGATCTCTCGGCTCGAGGCGCACTGCGGCTCCCATGCAAACGCGCGGTGAGTGTGCTGCCGTGCACCCCGCACCCCGGTTCGAAGACAACCTTGAAGCCGTTTGTCTCGCTCCGAAGACGGTGATCCATATCCGCGAAGCCCTGCATACCATGCCCGACCCCGCCCCCTACACCATCGTCATCGGCCTGGAAGTCCACGTGCAGTTGCTCACCCAGAGCAAGCTGTTCTGCGCGTGCAGCACGCGGTTCGGGGCCCCGCCCAACACGCAGACCTGTCCGGTGTGCATCGGCATGCCGGGCGTCTTGCCGGTGATGAACCGCCGGGCCGTGGAGCTGGCCGCCCGGGCGGCGCTGGCGCTGAACTGCCGGATCGCCCGGTTCACCAAGTGGGACCGCAAGCAGTACTACTACCCCGACCTTCCCAAGGGCTACCAGATCAGCCAGTACGACCTGCCGATCAGCTACGAGGGCTTCCTCGAGATCGCCGACCCGCAGGGGGGCGCGGAGCCACGGCGGATCGGCATCATCCGAGCGCACCTGGAGGAAGACGCCGGCAAGAGCATGCACGACGAGCGTGGAAAAGGGGACGGACCCCTTTTGGGCGAAAAGGGGTCCGTCCCCTTTTCCACTGCCGGCAAAGCCGACAGCCGCATCGACCTGAACCGCACCGGCACGCCGCTGTTGGAGATCGTCAGCAAGCCCGACCTCCGCTCGCCCGAGGAGGCCAAGGCCTACCTCACCGAGCTGAAGCTGCTGCTGACCTACCTGGGGGTCTCCGACTGCAACATGCAGGAGGGCAGCCTGCGCGTGGACGCCAACATCAACCTCCACCTCGACGCCCCCGAGGGCAAGGTGGCCACGCCGATCGTGGAGGTGAAGAACATGAACAGCTTCCGCGCGGTGGAGCGGGCCATGGCGTACGAGGCCGCCCGGCAGTACGAGGAGTGGCAGGAGACGGGCCGCAAGCTGGGCGATCCCGGAGTGACCAAGTCGACGCGCGGCTGGGACGACACGGCGCAGGTGACGCGCCTCCAGCGTTCCAAGGAGGAGTCGAGCGACTACCGCTACTTCCCCGATCCGGACCTGGTACCCGTCACGCTGACCGACGAGCAGGTGGAGGCGATCCGCCGCGGGCTGGGCGAGCTGCCCGCCGCGATCCGCAAGCGCCTGGAATCGACCTGCGGCATCACCCCTTACGACAGCGACGTGATCGTCAACCAGGGCCGCGAGGTGGTGGACTACTACGTCGAGCTGGCCGAGGCCTGCGGCGACGGCAAGACGGCCGCCAACTGGGTGCAGCAGGACGTCCTGCGCACGCTCAACGAGCAGGACATCGCCATCGGCCAGTACCCGGTCGGGGCCAAGGACCTGGCCGGGCTCCTGCTGAAGGTCCGCCAGGGCAAGCTCACCACCAGCCGCGGGCGCGAGGTGCTCGCCGAGATGGTCGCCACCCGGGCCACGGTGGACGAGGCGATGAAGGCGCTGGGCATCGCCGCGGTGGACGACTCGGCCCTGGAGACGCTGTGCCGCGAGCTGGTGGCCGGCAACCCCAAGATCGTCGCGGAGATCAAGGAAGGCAAGCTCAAGGGCGCCGGGGCCCTGATCGGCATGGCGAAGAAGAAGAACCCCAACGTCGATCCCAAGCGCGTGCGCGAGCTGTGCATCCAGATCGCCCAAGAAACGACGCAGAAGTAGCTTCCCCCTGTGCGGGTCGAGCGACGCACCGTAAGGGACTCTCCGTGCGTCGGATGGACGGAAACAGGAGGCAATCGAGATCACGGAAAGGGTTCCTCTCATGTTCCCACGAGCCTCCCAAGAGACGTGAGGCGGCCATGGCCATCATCACGTTGACCACCGATTTCGGCACGGACAGCCCCTACGTGGCGGCGATGAAGGGCGTGATCCTCTCCATCGA
This sequence comes from uncultured Pirellulales bacterium, assembly GCA_964434165.1. Lineage (GTDB taxonomy): Bacteria > Planctomycetota > Planctomycetia > Pirellulales > Thermoguttaceae > CAYSUS01. The sequence continues at coordinate 10,244 of CAYSUS010000124.1, read as the reverse complement.
CCCGGCCGCCACGCTGATCGACGTCACCCACGGCGTCCCGCCCCAGGACGTGCGCCGCGGGGCCGTGGTGCTCGACGACTTGACGCCGCACTTCCCGCCGGGCTCGATCCACGTGGCCGTGATCGATCCGGGCGTGGGAACCGACCGGCCGATCGTCTGCGCCGAGATCGGCCGGCGGCGCTACGTCTGCCCCGACAACGGCCTGTTGAGTCGGCTGGTCCGCCGCCAGCCGCCGGATCGGGTCGTCCGGGTTGAAAACCCCAGGTTCTGGCGCCACCCGGTCTCGCGGACGTTTCACGGCCGCGACATCATGGCCCCGGTGGCCGCGCATCTGGGCCTGGGGGTCGATCCCTCGGAGCTGGGGCCGGAGGCCGAGCTGGGCGGCGCGTTCGACTGGCCCGAGCCGACCGTCGAGGCCGACCGCATCCGCGGCCTGGTCCTCCAGACCGACTCCTTCGGCAACCTGATCACGAACATCACGGCCGACCTGTTGGCCGGCCGGCCGACGGACCAGCGCGCGGTCGTCGTGTGCAGCATCTACGAGACCTACGGCATCTACGGGGCGTACGCCCAGGTGCCGGAGGGAAGCTTCATCGCCCTGGTCGATTCCAGCGGCCGGCTCGAGCTGGCGATCACCGGCTCCAGTGCCGCCCGGCGCCTGGGCATCGAGGTCGGCACGCCGGTCACCGTGGCGTGGGAGTGAGAGGGGGCGTGCTCAGGACGCCGCAAAGGCCGCGTCGGCCAGTTTGCCGTCGTCCTCGATGGCGACGTCGAGCGTGCCGAAGGGCTTCTCGCCCGAGCGGAGGTCGAGCGACACGCGGGCCGACGAGCGGAGCGCCACGGGCACGCGCACCGGTCCCCCGAACGCCGAGCTGTGGGTCCTGCGGATCTCCAGGCGGCTTCCGCTCTCGGGGTTGGCCAGACGGACTTCGCCGACGTCCAGCACGGTGCCCAGGTCGAACACGACGAGGTGCTCGTCCTCCTTCATCGGCGGGAGCGGGCAGTATTCCCAGAGCCCGATGGAGACGATCTCCTCGCCGTTGCGCTGGCGCGTCTCGACGTCGGACTTGCGGACGATCTCCACCTCGACGTCGAACGGGCTGTCGCCCAGCGGCACGCTCTTCTGCGTCACGAACCGCCGAACGTTGTCCGGATAGGAAGTCATCTGGTGCCTCCGTCACGAATCGACTGTCGATGCCCGCGCCCCGTTACTAGCATAGCAGCCACCGGGGCCGAACGCCCGCCTGAACCCGCGGAAGCCTGCATGCCGTGCTTCCGGCGCGGGCGGCCGACGCCGGCCCTTCGTCGCGTGCGTGCTCCGGTTCATGGGGCCTCGTACAACATCTCCCACAGGTCCCGCCGCACGTACATCGCCAGCGGCACGTGAGGCCGGAGTTGCCACTGCCGCTCCTCCAGGCCCGGGGGGCCGGGCATGTACAATGGGCGCTCGCCCGGCGGCGGGCGCACGTAAAGGTATTCCATGAGGGCCGCTTCCATGACGGGCTGGGTGACGATCAGCGGCGCGGCCGGGCTCTCCGGGGGCTCGGAGAACCACCCGATCCGCGTGAAGTCTCGGAGGTACCAGGGCAGGGGCCAGTAGTCCCGGTCCGGGCAGATCACCTGAACGTGCATCGCCTTGCCGTCCGGATGCACGGCGGCGATGGCGCGGACGCGGTCGGCCAGGCGGATCGCGTCCTTCAGCGGCTGGGCATAGACGTACGGATTGGCCGGCTCGCCGAAATCGTCGAAGCTCGCCCGGTGCGCCTGCCATCCGAGCTGCCCGGCCGCGGCGAGCAGCACCACCGTGCATACGCTCTTGCCGAGCCAACCCGGCACGAGCCGGACCAGCGCCGCCGCGCCGATTCCCCCGAGCAGGATCATGCCGTGCAGGAAGCCGAGTGCGCACCAGGGCGTCTTGTAGGGCAGGGCGGAGTAGGCCAGCGTGAGCAGCACGGTGTACACGGCCAGGAACCGGGCCAGGGGGACCTGCCCCGGCTCCAGCCCCCGGCGGAAGCCCGCCGCGAACAGCCCGGCCAGGGCGACAAGTGCGATCGCCCCTTCACTCCATACCGGGCCCTCGCCGCGGCGCCACGCGAACAGGCGCTCGAGGTAGTGGTGGAAGGGATAGACGTGCTCTCCCTCGCTCCCCTCGCCCCCGGCCTGGTGCAGGTAGTGGGCATAGGTGAGGTACGAGTCGGCGACGCCCCGCGGGTTCTGCCAGAACGAGGAGAAGAACAGGGCCGAGACGCCCGCGGCCGCCAGCGCCACGACGAGTCCCGCCACGATCAGCCGCTTCGAGCCCGCCCTGCGCAGACGGGGAATCGACGCCGCCGCGGCCACGGCCATGGCCCCCAGCGCCAGCACGCAGGTCTCCTTGGTCGCGTGCATCAGGCCGATCGAGCACCCAAGCAGAACCAGCCAGCCGATTCCACGAAGCTCGATCCCAGGGCGGGTGCCACGGGCAGCTCGTCTGCCCGTGTCTGCCCCGGAAGCACGGGTGGACAAGCCACCCGTGGCACCCACATAGCGCCACAGGGCGACCATGGCGCACAGCGTGAAGCACACCAGGAGCATCTCCTGGATGTAGTAGCGGCTGTAGAAGACCATGGCCGGCGAGAGGGCGGCCAGGAGGGCCGCCCAGAGCGCGGCCGCGCGGCCCAGCTCCTCGCGCAGCAGCCAGACCAGGCCCACCAGCGCGATGCCGAACACCGCCGGCACGAGCCGCAGGTGCGTCTCGGTGACCTCGGTCCATCGCGCGGCGCCGGCGGCCCAGGCCACCGGCAGCGTCAAGAAGTTGAGCGTGGGGCCGTGATACTCGCGCGGGTCGTAGGTGTATTCGCCCGAGTCCAAGAGGAAGCGGAGCTTCGCGGCGTGGACCGCCTCGTCGCCGTGCATGGGGCGGTTGTCGAGCCGGGCGAGCCGGAGCCACGCGCCTCCGGCCACGACGACCAGCAGCAGCGTCCAGGCAATCGCGCGGATCATGGGACGGGCCGGCCGAAGACCTCCACCTCGGTGTAGTGGTTCTTGGGGTCGATGTTGTTCCCCTTGCTCCACAGGCGCACGTAGCGCCCCTCCAGACCGCGGCAGTCGATGAGCTTGCCCTCGGAGGTCTCCACGTAGCCCAAGTCGCGGCCGATGCCGAGGCCGGAGGAGTTGTCGTAGTCGTTGTTGAACGCGGTCTTCGCCGTGATGAAGTCGGGATCGTCGCTGACCTGCACGATCACGTCGCGGTATACGCGGGCTTCGGCGTGGCTGTGCCAGAGCAGGACCGCGTAGATGGCCGCCTTGCGGCCCAGGTCGATCTGCACCCACTCGCTTCCCGGGCGAAGCTCCAGGTAGCCGAAGTCCGAGGCCTCCTTGTCGCCGTTGGTGACGAAATCGACCTCGCCGCTGGGCGGGGCCGGGTCGCTCGCGCGGACCGGGCGGCCCCGGGCGAGGTTCACCGTGCCCTCGGGCGCCAGGAATGGCGGCCGCGGCTTGCCGCGGGGCTTCTCCACGTTCGGCTCGTTCATGGGCACGGGCGTCCCGCGGAACGCGGGAGCGGGCAGCTCGATCTCGATGGGGACCATCTTGCCGGGGGCCTGGGCCGCAGCCTCGGGCTGGAAGGCCAGACCGGCCAACAGGCACCACACCGCCAGGGCCGAGACGACTCCCGGGCGGCTCGTCAACGGGAAACGCTTCACGTCATCCACTCCTTTTGCACTAAAGCGACTCGAGCATCTTCTGAGCGCGAGCGCGGGTGGTTTCATTCTCGACCTTCTCGGTCACCTTCTCCAGGGCGGCCGTCAAGACTTGCTTGTCGCCACCCTTCATCTTCTCGGCGATCAGCACGGCGGCAAGGCCCGCCTCCTCGACGACCGCCGGGTCGTCCAGCGCGGCCACGGCCAGCGACAGGGCTTCGGCGGAGGCCGCGCCCCCGGAGGCCCCCAGCACGAGCCGCTTCTCCTCGGGGCGCGAGGCCAGCTTCATGGCCTCGGCCAACCGGGCCGCGTCGGCCGGCTTGTCTCCCTGCGGGCCGGCCAGGCGCACCATGCCCCGCAGAGCGAGCACGTGGTGGCGCAAGTCCTGCCTCTGGCTCGCCAGGGCCGAGAGGTGCGGAAGGACCGCGGAATCGGGCCAGGCGCTCAGGAGGCGCGCGGCCTCGTCGCGGACCGACTCGTCCTCGTCCTTCAGCCGGGCGGCGACGGCCTCCAGGGCCTTGTCGCCGCCGCAGCGGGCGATGCCGCGGAGCAGGATCGCGCGGGCCGGGGCGCCGGCGCCGTCCAGGCCCGCGATCAGGGCGTCGAGGCTCTTCCGGCGCGCGCGGCTGCACAGGGAGAGCAGGGCCAGCTCCGCCTTGCGCATCTCGGCCTCGGTCTGGCCCGACCTGACCGTCTCGACCAGGGCCGCTGTCTCCGCCTCCGTGGCGAGATAGCGCAGCGCGCCCAGCGCGGCCAGTCGCACCGACTCCTCGGCATCCCTGGTGCTCTCCAGGACGCGCGGCACGGCCTCCCTGGCGTTGCGCGACGCCAGGGCGCCGAGCAGCTCGACTCGCATGGCCGGCTCCGACGAAGCGACGGCCGCCGCGATGGCTGCATTGATGCCTTCGCCCCGGAGCCGGGCGAGGCTCGCCCGGGCCGCCTTCTGCTCGGCCTCCGATCCGCTGGCCGCATGCCCGGCCAGCACCGGCACCTCGGCGACACCGCCCAACGGGCCCAGGGCCTTCAGGGCCGAAGCGCGGACCGCCGCCCGATCGCTCTTGAGCATCTTCAGCACCGCGGGCAGGGCCGCCCGATCGCCGCGGTCGCCCAGGGCCTCCAGGAGCCCCGACTGGCTCTCCGGCGGCAGCTTGGGCAACAGCGCGGCGAACTGCTTCGTGGCGGCCGCGCCGGGCAGCTCCTCGCGGACCTGCTGGAGCCCCAGGGCCCGCATGTCGCGGTCCTGCTCGCCGATCAGCTCGGCGACCATCTCGATCACGGCCGGGTCCGGCTCCTCCTGGGCCCGGGCGAAGCCGCCCGGCAGACAGGCCGCAACGGTCAGCAGGCATACCGCGAATCGGCATACGTCAAATCGTCTCAAGGAAGGTTCTCCCAAACTGCGATACAACCGCCGGGCGAGCCCGCCGGCAAAATGGATGTGCCCGGGTGCGACGCGAGGATTACTTCTTGCCGGCGGCGGCGAGCATACCCCGCGTGGCGGCGACCTTGACGTGCTTGATGTCCGACTTGGCCAGGGCCTTGTAGATCTTCAGGGCGTCGAGCTTCTTGCCGTCGGCCAGGAGGTTCTCGGCGCAGGCCAGCAGGGCGTCGGCGGCCGCGAGCTTGAGGGCCTCGGGGGCCTTGCCGTGGAAGTCGCCGAGGGCGTTGGCGGCGTCGGGCGTGCCGATCGCGCCCAGGGCGCCGGCCGCGGCGGCGGCGATCTGCGCGTCGGAATCGCTCAATAGCGCGACCAGCGCGGCGGTGGCCTCGGCGTCGCGGCGCGCGCCGAGCGAGTTGATCACGCCCACCTTCTGCACGCCCTTGACCTTGCCCAGCGCGTCGCGCATGGCCTTCGTGGCCTCGGGGCAGGGGATCCGCTCCAGGGCGTAGCGGCCCATGTGCGAGAGCTTCTCGTCCGTGAGCAGGCCGGCCACGACGGGCACGCACTCGGCCGTGCCGACCAGGCTCAACTGGCGGCAGAGGTAGTCCTTGGCCGCCTGGGGCACGTCGCTTGCGAGCGCCTCGGCGAGCCGCTTCTCCAGCTTCGCCCGGGCCGCCTTGTCGCCGTGCGTGGCCACCACGGCCTCGTCGATCGGCTTGAGCAGGCTGCGGTCGCTGCCCCACTCGTAGGTCTTGAGGGCCTCGAAGGCCTTGTCCACGGCCTCGTCGGCCATCGCGGGCATGGCCCCGGCGACGAGCAGGGCCACGGTCAACAGGCCGGCCATCGTGCGGGTGATTCGGGACATCTCAGTTCTCCTTTCAGGAAGGTGCAAAGGTCTTGGCATTGCAGAGTGATTCGCGGATGGCTGCACAACGCGCGTTTCTAGTGAAGCGTCCAGGGCTCGCGCCACGCCCGGGCCAGACGCCGCGCGGCCTCCTCATCGCCGATGATCTGCTCCTTGTCCGGATCCCAGACGATCTTCCGGCCCGAGCGGATGGCGATGTCCGAAACGTGGCTGATGATGTCCGAATGCACGGCGTCCTCGATGTTGCTGACCGGGTCCGTGCGGGTCTTCACGGCATCGAGGAAGTTGCCGCCGTGGTTGCGGCTCTCGGGCAGGTGCACGTCCTCGGGCTTGAGCTGGATCTTCAAGAGCGAGGGCGGGTCGGCCTTGATGCCGCCGCGGGAGATGCCGATCCAGCCCTCCGTGCCGGTGAACTGGGTGTAGTTGCCGCCGGGCTTGAACTTCATCTTCACGCCGTTGGCGAAGCGGATGTCCACGTCCCACTTCATGACCACGTTGTTGCGGCCCTTCTCGGGGATGTGGGCGGTGCCTTCGACCTCCCAGGGGCCGGTCTTGTGGGTGTCGTAACCCCAGACGAGGATGTCCAGCGGGTGGGCGCCCCAACCGGCGATGAAGCCGATGGCGTAGTCGTAGTCGTGCCACCAGCCGCCGCCGCCGGTCGCCTGGCCGCAGTACGGCTGCCACGGGGCCGGGCCGAGCCACATGTCGTAGTCCAGCCCGTCGGGCACCGGCTGGGGCTGCGTCGAGTTGCCCGGCGCGCTGTCCGGGGCGATGACCAGCAGCTCCTTCACTTCGCCGATGTATCCGCTGCGCACCAGCTCGCAGCCGTAGCGGCAATGGGCGCTGGAGCGCTGCTGCGTGCCGTACTGGAACATCCGGTCGTAGCGGCGGACCGCGTCGCGGCAGATGAGGTCCTCGGTGAGGCACACGCCCAGCGGCTTTTCCGTGTAGGTGTCCTTGCCGGCCTTGGCCGCGGCCACGGTGTGGTGGACGTGCCAGCAGTCGGTCGAGCCGATGCACACCGCGTCGAGGTCGTCGCGGGCGAGCATCTCGCGGAAGTCGAGGTAGGCCGTTCCGCCCGTCTGCTGGGCCCACTTCTCGCGGCGCTGCTTCCACGGATCGCAGAAGGCGATCGGCTGTCCGCCGCTGCCCATCAGCCCTCGGAACACGCCGCTGCCGCGCCCGCCGCAGCCGATCAGGCCGATGGTGACCCGCTCGCTGGCCGGCGGCTTGTCCGGGGCGCCCAGGGCCGCGGTGGTGATGACGTAGGGGGCGGCGACGAGCGCGCCGGCGCCACCCGCGGTGCGACGCAGCACGCTGCGGCGTGTGATCCTCTGGTTCGCCATGAAGTCTCTCCCGGTACTGGTGCCACGGATCTCGGTTGTGTCGGTTCCCTCTACGTCTCGAAGCTCCACGGCTCGCGCGGGGCCCGCACGAGCAGCCGGTCGGCCATCGGATCATCGACGAACCTCTCGCGCTTCGGGTCCCACTGGAGGTTGCGCCCGAGCTGCAGGCAGATGTTGGCCACCTGGCAGGCCGAGTTGGCGCGGTGGGCGCCCTCGGCCGGGGCGATCGGACGGCGCCGCGTCTTCACGCAATCGAGGAAGTCGCGGACGTGGTTCGACTGCGGGTAGCCCTTGCCGAACTTGCGCTCGGCCAGGAGCGACTTGGGCCTGGTCTCGATCGTGCCGTCGTCGTCCACGTACACCTCGCCCTCGGTGCCGACGAAGCGGACGTGCAGCGGCCACTTCCCCTCCTCGAACACGAGCTTCACGCCGTTGGCGTAACGGGCGATGACCGTCCCTTCGGCCAGCTCGAACTCCACGGGGCCCGTGTCGTCCGCGCCATTGGCCCACTGGCACAGGTCGGCGGTGTGGCTGCCCCACTCGGTGAGCATGCCCCCGGCGAAGTCGCGGTGGGCCATCCAGAAGCGGCGCGTGACGTACGTGGGGTTGAACGGGCGCCAGGGGGCCGGGCCGAGCCACATGTCCCAGTCAAGCTCTTCCTTGGGCGGCGCGGGCTTGGGCGGCAGGGTGATCTCATGATGCCCCTCTTTGAACCACTCGGCCGGGGCCTTCTCCGCGTACAGCGTCTTGAGCTCGCCCAGCTTGCCGCGCTGGGCCAGCTCCACGGCAAAGCGGAACCGCGGCACGCTGCGGCGCTGGGTGCCGCACTGGAAGATCGTGTTGTAGCGGTCCATGGCGTCGCACAACGCCCGGCCCTCGGCCACGGCGACCGACATCGGCTTCTCGCAGTACATGTCCTTGCCGGCCCGGGCGGCCAGGATCGAGGCCATCGTGTGCCAGTTGTCGCCCGTGGCGATGAGCACGGCGTCGATGTCGTCGCGCGCGAGCACCTCGCGCAGGTCGAGGTAAGTCTTGCAGTCCTTGGAGCCGTAGTGCTTGTCCACGGCGGCCTTCGCGGCCTCGCGCTTCTTGCGCTGCACGTCGCACACGGCGACCATCTGCACGTCGCCGTTGGCGATGAAGGAGCCCATGTCGCCCATGCCGCGCCCCCCGCAGCCCAAGGTGGCCATCGTGATCCGCCCGCTGGCGGCGGGTCTGTCGCCCTGGCCCAGCGCGGCCGAGGTGATCACGTGCGGCAGGGCCACGGCGCCGGCGGCGGCGCGGCAGAATCCGCGGCGGGAGAGTCTCTTGTCAAGCATCGGCGTATCTCCTTCCATCGGCTCTAGGTCTTCCAGGGCTCGCGCATGGCGCGCGAGAGAAGTCGATTTGCCTCGTCGTCGCCGTGGAACCGCTCCGCGGCGGGATCCCATTTCAAGGCCCTGCGGGTCCAGTGGGCAATACACCCCAGGTGCGAGACCGTGGTCGAGCGGCAGCCGGTCTCCACATTGCACGAGGGGTCCTTGCGCGAGCGGATCGACGCGAGCCAGTCCTGGTGATGGTTGCCTACCGGGTGCCAGCCGTCGGACTCGTCGCGCTGCGACTGGACGATCTCGCGGGGATACGAGTGGAGGAAACCCTGGCGCCCCACGTGGATCCAGCCCTTCTCGCCCACGAACAGGGCGCCGAAGTTCTGAATCCGAGTATGGATGTCCCAACCCTCGGGCACGAAGTGCTTCTCGGCGTCGAGCTTCCAGGTGACCTGGGCCACCACGCCATCGGCGTACTTGCAGGTCAGCGAAGGGACCTGCCCGGTCTCGGGCGGGATGATCTCCACCGGGCCGCTGGCGTCCCTGCCCAGGCCCCACTGGACCACGTCGAAGGCGTGCACCGTGTTGCTGGTCAGGTTGCCGCCGCCGAAGTCGCGACAGAAATGCCAGGGCACCACGCCCGGCGGCGGGCCGTAGCGATGGAATCGACCGTTGAACGGGCGCCACGGGGCGGGCCCCAGCCACAGGTCCCAGTTCAACCCGTCGGGCACCTCCTCGACCGGCAGGTTGACGTCGTCGTTCGTGCCGGGGAAGCCGACGTACACGTACTTGACCGCTCCAATGTGACCCTCCTGCACGAGTCGGCAGGCCTTGCGGAACTCGAAGGTCGATCGCTGCTGGAGGCCCGCCTGGAATACCCGCCCGTAGCGCCGCACGGCCGTGACCATGGCCCGGGCCTCGCGGACGGTCTTGGAGATCGGCTTCTCGGTGTAGATGTCTTTGCCGGCCTGGGCGGCCAGGACCGTGGCCGTCGCATGCCAGTTGTCGCCGGTGGCGATGACCACGGCATCGACGTCGTCGCGGTCGAGCACTTCGCGGAGGTCTTCGTGGACGGTGCAGGCCGCGGCGGCGCCCAGGCGCCGCGCCGCGTAGGCTTCGTCGGCTTTCTTCCCGGCGTGCTCGCGGCGCCAGCGGTCCACGTCGCAGACGGCCACGACCCGGGCCTCGGGGTACTCGAGGAAACACCGCAGGTGGCCGCGTCCCATGGCGCCGATGCCGATCAGGCCCAGCCTGATCCGCTCGCTGGGGGCCGGGCTGCCTTCCCGGCCGAGGACCGAAGAGTGAACCACCAGCGGGGCCGCGCACACCCCGAGCGCCGCGCGGCGGAGGAACTTCCGGCGATGGCAGGACGCGGCAGGTTCTTCTCTCGTCTGCTTACGCACCGGATCCTCTTCGTCGTCGAATGCCCTCACCCCCGGCCCCTCTCCCGCCAGCGGGAGAGGGGAGCTCGATGTCGAATGCCCTCACCCCCGGCCCCTCTCGCGCCAGCGGGAGAGGGGAGCTTGATGTCGAATGCCCTCACCCCCGGCCCCTCTCCCGCCAGCGGGAGAGGGGAGCTTGATGTCGAATGCCCTCACCCCCGGCCCCTCTCCCGCCAGCGGGAGAGGGGAGCTTGATGTCGAATGCCCTCACCCCCGGCCCCTCTCC
>CAYSUS010000123.1:0-19371 GCA_964434165.1 uncultured Pirellulales bacterium | reverse complement strand
GCCGCCGCCGAAAGCCCCATCCGCTCCAGGAACCGGCGACGGGAATGCTGGCCGCTTGATGTGTTACCGCTCATGGCTTCCTCCTCCCAGAAGTAATCCGAGTGTGATCGCGGCTGTCACAAACCCCACCCGAAAAGGGGTGACGCCGCGCTATGCTGTCAGGTTCCGCTGCCGCTCTCCGCTTCTTAACCCGCCTGGCGCAGGAAAACGGTAGGCGCAAAACGGCTATTCGCTTGACGCGTTGCCCACATCCCCCCACAACGAGCCGAGATGATCCTGCAATACCCCCTCATCCAGGGCATCGCGGTAGATCGCCACCTCGTCGATCATGCCCGCCCAGGGGTAGGCATGAGCCAGCCCGCGGTCGAAGCCCTTGCCGATGCCAAGGCGGCTGGCGGCCGGCGTGCCCTCAACCCGCTCGTCGTCCAGGAGCCTGGTCAGCGTTTCTTCTTCCCGCGACAGATTCGCCACCCAGGTCGAGACCAGAGTCGTGCGACTGCGGGCGTCGGACCGGAAGGTGCTGGCCAGGTAGTACCAGTCGCCGGCGACGAGGCCGTGCTCCGCGCCGCTCCAAAGGACATCGCCACGGAGCAGGCAGGCGATCTGGCCCGAATCCACCGCGACCACCAGGAAGCCGCATCGGGCCGCGTCGGCACGCGTGGCCACGGCGCACCCGATCGGGTCGGCGCCGGCCCCGCCGAAGCCGGTGAAACAGACGAGCATCTCTACAGTCATCGTCTCGGGCGGCCGAAAGACATGCTCGCTCTGAAGCGCTGCCCCGACCGTGTTGCCCGCGAACTCGCCGCGCGACGGCCGCAGGACCGTATCGTCGGGCGCCAGGGGGCTGGGCAGGAAGCTCAGCGATCCCCTGCCGCGCCCGCCCCGCATCACCGTTTCGACCAGGTGCAGGTCACCCCGCTTGTCGCGCCGCCGCTGCGCGGCGGTCGTGCCCTCGAAGGTGTAGTGGTGCAGCAGGTCCGCCCTTTCGGCGACCTTCGACCGCAAGCCCGTGACCGAGACCAGGGCCCGGGGCTTGGGGATTGTTCGCACCAGCGAGACGTCCTCCGCGGCGATGCTCTCAAACAGCAGACTGGCACCGGCGACCGGAGTGCGCGCCCGGACGGCCTGTCCGGATTCGACTCGGTTGGGGGAAACGCCGGTTGCCAGTCCGGTTCTTGGAACGATATCCACCGCCCCCTCAAAGACGCGAATCCTGCTCTCGCCCGACGGGGCGACTGCCACGCCGAACTCCGTGCCCCGGTCGATCACCGAGACCGTCGGGGTGTGCACGGCGAACCCCGAAGCCTCCCGCGGCACATGGGCGACGAGGCTGCCCGACTCCAACCGCGCCTCGTTGGGTCCGGCGATCTCCAGACGTGCGGGGCCCTGCAAGACGACGCGGGCGCCGCGGGAGAAGGCCAGCTCGAGCAGGCCCTCGCGCAGATCGATCCACGCGGCACGGTCCAGGTCGGCCTGCTCGAAAAGGTCTGCGTCGGCCGCGAACCCGACCGCCCGGTGCGTCTGCGTGATGCGGGCCGGCGGGGCATCGTCCGCCATGGCCGGGCCGCCGTCCTGCCGGACCCAAGGAACCCCCCAGAAGAAGCCGGCCAGCAGCAGCCCCGTGCAAGCCACGACCACCAAGGCGGATGCGGCGAGGGCGCGCGACGTCCAACTCGTCGGCGGCCGCAGCCGGCTCAGGGAGAAGACCCCTCCGGGCGCGTCGCAGGACACCTGCGCCCTGGCCAGCACCAGCTCAGGCAGCCTGGGCAGCGATCCGGCGCCCGAGGCCGCCTCCCACTGAAGCTCGCCGTTGAGCAGCAGGTAGTCGAGCGCGAAACGCCGTGCTTCGGACGAGGCGCCGGCGAGCTGCTCGAGGCGCGCCGATTCCTCGACCGTCAGCGCGCCGTCGCACAGGGCGGCGAGCAGCCGGCCGAGCTCGTCGAATTGCGGAGCCGCCTGGTTCATGTCCGGTGGGCCCTCGCCAAAGCCCGCTGGATGCACCCCAGCAAGGTCATGCGGATGCGGTGCAGCGACTTGCGCGTGCCCTGCACGCTGCGGCCGAGGGACTCGGCCACGCTGCGGGTCGTCGCGCTGGGCTGGTATCGCTGCATGAGAAGTCGGCGGTCTTTCTCTCTCAGCTTGTCGAGACAGCCGCTGAGGGCCTCTCGCCGTGTGTCGGACGCCTCGAGCGACCGCTGCGCCTCCACGGCCAGGGCCTCGATGAACTCATTACTGAAGAGCCTTTCCTCCCGCGCCTTCTTCTCGCGGAGCTTGAGCACCTCGTAATACGCGATGCGGCAGGCCCAGTGGGCGAAGTCCGTGCCCGACTCGTACTGGTCGAACTTGCGCCACAGGACGAGGTTGGTCTCCTGGAGGACCTCCTCGGCGTCCGCGGAGTTGTGCACCAGGCCCATGGCGTAAAGGAACACCTTGCGCTGGCACGTGGCGAGCAGCGCGGCGAACCGTTCGACCTTGGCGTGCTCCGGGGAGCCTCCGGCGTTATCCACGTTGGGGGGTGCCTCTACCTGCGGTGCCTCTTGCCCTCTACTTAACCCGACTCTAATCGGGAAACGGTATGGAAAAAACCAAAGAAGCGCCCGCAAGCCGAAGTCAGCCAGCGAGTTCCGGCGACGCGACCGAGCGGGCCGACGGCCTCAGCGACCCACCTCGATCCGGCCTCGATCCGTGAATCGACCGATCCGATGGGCCTGCCCTCCGGAAACCTGGACGGCGGCCTCGAAAGTGTCGGCGCGGCCGGGCGCGATCGCGGCCACAAGACCGCCCGAGGTCTGCGGGTCATAGACGAGGATGCGCCGGTCCTCGGGCACCTCTGGGGCGAAGTCGACGCGACCGGAGAACGTGTCGCGGTTGCGATAGGCCCCGGCCGGGATCAGGCCCATCTCGGTGTGCTCGAGCGTGCCGGGCAGGAACGGCAGGGCCGACATGGAGATCTCCACCCCCAGGTCGCCTTCGGGGTCGAGCATCTCACACAGATGCCCGGCCAGACCAAAGCCGGTCACGTCGGTCAAGGCCGCGGCCTGCGCGCCCGCGGCGGCCTCGCAGGCCCCGCGGTTGAGCGTCGTCATGCTGGCGACGGCTGCGGCCGCCTGCTCTGCCGTGGCCAGCTCGGCCTTGATGGCCGTGGCCACGATGCCGGTGCCCAGCGGCTTGGTGAGGTACAAGAGATCGCCGGGCCGCGCGCCGCGATTGCGAAGGATCCGCGACGGCGCCACCGTGCCGATCACGGCCATGCCGTACTTGGGCTCCTTGTCCTGGATCGTGTGTCCGCCCACCACCAGGCAGCCGGCCTCGGCCGCGGCGGCGGCTCCGCCGCGGAGCACGTCGGTGAGCAGCTCCAGGGGCAGGCAGTCGGACCAGCAAACGAGGTTGAGCGCGGCCAGCGGCGTGGCGCCCATCGCGTAGATGTCCGAAAGGGCGTTGGCCGCGGCGATCCGGCCCCAGGTCGCGGGGTCATCGACCACGGGCGTGATGAAGTCGGCCGTCAGGCAGATCGCCAGGTCGCGAGAGACCGCGAGCGCAGCCGCATCGTCGAGCGTTTCCGGCCCCACGAGGAGCCGCGGATCGACGGCAGGCGCGAGTTGCGCAAGGGCCTTGGACAGGTCACCCGGACCCAGCTTGGCCGCTCATCCCGACGCGGTGGTCAACTGCGTCAGGCGGGGATAGTCCGCCATGGAGTTCTCCTGAAAGGTGAAACACGGAAGGGAAACAGGATAACGGGCAATGGAAAACAGCGGGAGAGAAGGGGAAGTAGGAGGAAAAGAATGCGAAGGGGAATAGCACGAACGGCGGGGATTGGAGGTCCACGGCGTTGGTTCCCAAGCTAACGCAATCATCTACTCTCTCCCCTTCCCCTTCTTTCCTTCTCTGACGGCTGCCACCGCCCCAATCGCCGCGTCGATGTCGTCCTCGGTGTTGCCCCAGCCGGGCGCGAGGCGGACGGTGCCCTGCGGCAGCGTGCCCAGGTGGCGGTGCGCGGCCGGCGCGCACTGGAGGCCCGGCCGGACGCAGATGCCATGCTCCCGCTCCAGGTGCAGGGCGACCCGGTCCGGGGGAAGGCCTTCGACGGTGATCGCCGCGCACAGCGCCGTGCCGTCGTGGGGCGAGTGCAGCACGACCCCGGGTATCCCGCTCAGCCCGGACAGGAGCCGCGCGGTCAGGCCCCTCTTATGATCGCCTAACAGGCCCCGCGCGGCAAACCCTTCCAGGGCCCCGAGCGCGCCGGCGATGCCGTGCAGGTTGAGGGTGCCGGCCTCGTAGCGGTCGGGGCGGAAGTCGGGCTGGGCGATTGATTCGGAGCGGCTGCCCGTGCCGCCTTCCCGCAAGGGGGCCACGTCATGCCGCGGATCAAGGTAACACGCCCCCACGCCCGTCGGCCCCAAGAGCCCCTTGTGCATCGAGACGGCGAGGAAGTCGATCCGCATCGCCGCCACGTCGAGCGGCAGCACCCCGGCGGTCTGCGCCGCATCGACCAGGATCGGCACGTCGGGCAAAGCCTCGCGCAGGGCCTCCAGGTCCTGCACCGCGCCGTTGACGTTCGAACCGTGCGCCACCGTGACCAGGGCCGGCGGCTGGCTCCGCGCAACCCATTTGCGAGTTGCCGCCGCGTCGATGCGCCCGAAGCGGTCGCCGGGCAGGACCTCGACCACGACTGCCCGCTCGCGCGCGAGCCGGTCCAGCGGCCGCATCACCGCGTTGTGCTCCAAGGGCGAAACGGCCACGCGGTCGCCGGGCCTCAAGAACCCCTTGAGCACGAGGTTGACCGCGTCGGTGCAGCCTGGGGTGAACACCAGGTCCTCGGGCCTGGGGACGCCGAAGCGCTGGGCGAGCCGCGATCGGGCGTCGAACACCAGGCGCGCCGCGGCCAGCGACGGCCCATGCCCGCTCCGGCCCGGATTGGCCATGATCTCCTTGGCCGACCACGCCAGACGCTCGCCGACTTCGTGCGGCTTGGGCCAACTCGTGGCAGCGTGGTCAAGGTAGATCATCTCAGGTCATTCGGTCCCCAGGTACTCCTGTCTTCCAGGTTTACCATATCGGAGGGGGCGGTGCCAGGAGGCGAGGACGTGGAGGCGGGTCTGGATTCCCACGGCTTCCAGCGATCCAGGGCGGTTCCTGCAACAGGAAGATACGAGGTACACATCATGGCTACTGTGAACATCCCCGACGAAGTCCTGCGCGAAGCTGGTTGGTACGAGGGCAAGGCGCGGATTGAATTCGCGTGCTGGCTCTTCGATTCGGGACGGCTGGGTCTCTGGCCAGCCCCACGCCTGGCCGGGCTCGACCGTCCGGCGATGGAGGATGAGCTTCAAGCCCGGGGCATCGCCATCTTTGGACCAACGCTCGGCGGCGTGACCACCGACCTGGACACCTTGAAACGGCTCGAGGGCTAGGATGGCCGTGGTGGTCAGCGACACGTCGCCCATGCGTGCCGAATTACCCCTTGCCTAAGCGAGCCGCATCGTGTCAACTGTATGGCATGAACGCACCACCCTTGCGTCTGCGGTTCGTCTGGGGGAACGCCCAGGACTTCGGGCATTTCGAGCCGCGACGCGCTGCGCAAGACCGCTGGCCAGTCTCCGAGAGGACGCACGCAGAGAAGTGCCGCCGTGTGGAGACCGTGCTTGGCGGAGATCAGCGAGCAGGCGCTTCTCGACATTCGCGACCGGTTGTTCCCAAGCTTCAACGCGCACTCGCTGGCGAGCCTGTATCCCCAGCCGGAACTGCAGGTAGGTGCACTGTACCGCCCTGGGATTGGCTTCGAGCGAGAGGACTTTCTTGCCGTCTCCTGCGTCCCGAGCGCCACGCGCCCCATGGCGACGGTGGACTCCCGCTCCTTCGAAACTCTCGTGCGTTTCTTCATCTGCGAGATGTACCAATTGGTGGATTGTTGCCTGCCCGCAAAGGGTTACCCCGTGCGAGTCGCACCGCGAAACCAACGTGAAAACGACCGTCTCGAGAACCGCGAGGACATCCGGAACTACTTCAATGCCATGGCCTCCTCGCCCGACTCCCCCCTTGTCCTGCGGATCGCTTACCTCCTCAGAAAGGCGGCCGCGGACGAAAAACAGCCGGCGTGAAGTCCACTCGCGCGTTCGACACCTCCGCCCGACGCACTGATCCGTAACGGGGGCCAAATAGCCATCCTCCCGCGCACCAGAATGTAGTAGAAGCCACGACAGCCCGACTGCCACCGCCCTTTCCCCGCTGGCCGCAATGCCAGCTTGGCCCTGCCCTTCGGGCACCCCGAGCAGGCCTTCTACGTGCGCCAGATCGTGCGGTTCTGCGGCAAGGGCGTGCGAACGGTGCAGCGAGAGTTCGGCCAGTTGACCGCCGCAGGCATTCTCCGCCGCACGGTGCGCGGCCGGCAGGTCTTCCTCATCGGGAACGAATGTGAGCGCGCAGGGCCGGCCTGTTTGAGGGTGCTTCCCGTCACGGCCGCACGCTCGCCCTTTGCACAGCATCCCACAGAGGGGTTGTGCCGTCGGCTCGCCGGGCTATAACGGCGCCGGAGCGAAACCGGGGAGGACTTCTCTGCAGGAGGCGGGAGGATGACGCCGGACCAGGTTCGCGCACGGGCGGTCGAGATCGCCCGCAACGTCAAGGCCACCGGGGCCCACTACCTGACCGGGACCTACGGTGCCCGACCCGGCCAGGCCGACCCCATCGTGGGGCGCGTGCTGAGCCTGATCGTGGCGGACTTGAACTGGCCCACCATCGCCGTGTACGCGGCGGAGTTCCAGGGCCTGCGATGCTGCGGGCGTTACGCTTACGTCGGAAGCCCGAGCAATCGCCTGAATCTCGGGCAGACCGACGAGCCGCCGGCCAATCACGCCCTCGCCCGGTGGCTCCAGAGCGTTCGGCCGGTGGCCGCGCAGGCCCAGAGCGGCCGGTGGGACACCCAGGGGTCGAGCTACTGCGGGCCCGCGCTGGAGCAGCACCCGTTCGGATTCGGGGGCGGCTTCTTCTGGCCGCGCCGGCATTGCGTGCGGCGGCGGGACGAGAGGTCGAGGAAGGTCTATCTGGGCGAGTCGTGCCGCCACAAGATGCATTTCGACTGCGTGGGGTTCATATGCTACTGCTTCGCCCGGGCGCGGAACTACCCCATGCAGATCGGTCTCGGCGTGTGGCCGGACCGGAGCGTGGAGATCGCCGACGGCGAAGCGCAGCCGGGCGACATCGCGCTGTCGTCAAGCCACATCGCCCTGGTGGTGGAGAGGGCCGGCACGGCGATCTGGTTGATCCACGCCAACGGCGACAGCCGCGGGGTCGAGCGGACGCGGTTCGCGCGCACGCCGCGCACGTGGATGGCCGACGCCACGATTCGCCGCGTTAGCGCCAGCGAGCTCCGCTACCGGAGCGGCGACAACTGGCGCGACCCCAGCCTGCTCGTGCTCCCCGCGCGCGAGCACTGGGATCCGCCGTCGTAGGTCGGTCGGAGGGATGGCGACGGCGCAAGGGGCGTTCGAGACGCACCTGGCGGCCTTCCGTCGAACAAGGGCTCCGGGCCGGGCCGTGTCGCGCCCGGGCGCTTCTGGGTTGTCCAGCAGTGCTCTCGACGGCGGCCAGCACGAAGCCGAGCCACTCGGCCCCGAGGCGGTGGATCGTCGGCAAGCGCGGGCGGCGGCGGGGTGAATATATCAGGCAGTCTCGGTTGCCTGGTGACGGAGCCGCCTGCGATGGCTTCCTCTGTCATTCGTGCCCGTCATCTTGGCGCCCGAGGGGACGGCGGGGCAAGACCACCCCCGTGTACCCCAGGTCCTCTCCGCGCCAGAAGACACTGCCGGGAGAGCCGGCGGTGCCACCCGCCTTGGCCGCTGACACACGAGCTCGATTCAGGCGAGGGTCACTTCTTCCCTTTCACGTCGATCACGTCCACGCAATCCGTTCCAGAAAACGCGTCGCCGAGTTTCGTCACTCCCCAAAGCACGAGCGTGGCGGTCGTCCCGGCTTCGACTTTGCCTTTGACTTCCTCCGCCACGAACTTCGCCACGAAGAACCCTTGATTGTCCGACTTCCACCAGGCGATTGAGACACTCCCGAGTGTGACGGTCGCCCCATCCACCAGGCTGTAGGGAAGATCGGTGTGGACAGTGACCACCGTTGACGAAGACGCGATGTTAATGACGTTCGGCGAGACGGTGATCTCGGCGGCGATGTCGGCGGCCTCCAGCGGACTGCTGGCGGAGACGAACAAGACCACACTAGCGACGACCGTCAGAGGCACTCTTTGCATGGTCAGCTACTCCAGAAAGCGGCGCGAGGGAACAGGGCCCGGCAAATCCGCTTCTTGCCGCGCCCCGCGCTAGCTGAGAGCGATCGACCGGCAGCAAATCGGATACCGGCCGACGTCGATCGGTCGCCGCGTCCAGGACTGTCGTCGGAACAAGGGAGCCAGGTCGTCCCAAACTGCCCAATCGCAGGTTCCCCTCGAGCGAATTAGCCGAGGCACCCAAGGGGCGCGCGTGGAACCTTCTCGGCACGTTGGGGGGCAGGTGGGAAGAACCGCACTTCTAGGCCTCCCTTGGGCAAGGAAACCACGGCCTGCCGTTGGCATCCACTTTGCGGAAGTGGGTCTTTGGTGGTGCGTTAAGAGGAAGTCCTACGAGCAAAGGAGAATGGGGATGAGAACCGCATCGACGCTTCTGGGGATCGTCATTGCCTTGGGGCTGAACGCGTCCGTGGCGAACGCCCAGAGGGGAGTTGGGAAGGGGTCCGGAGTGGCGGCCCAAGTATCGAAACCCGAGACCATCGAGCTATCGGGAACGGTCGCCTCCATCGAGACCGGCCCGTGCGAGAACACGACCGGACGTGCCTTGTCCGGTACGCACTTGCTTCTGAAATCCGCGGAAGGCGAGGAGCTGAACGTCCACCTTGGGCCGGAGCGTGCCGTGGCGCCCGTCGTTGCCCGCCTTCAGGTGGGCGAGCCGATCCGCGTCACCGCGTTTCGAACGGAAAAGTTGCAGAAGCGACATTTCGTGGCACAAGCCCTTATGTTCGGCAAAGTCCCCGTCGTGCTGCGCGACGAGGCGACGCTGCAGCCCGTCTGGGCGGGTCGCGGCGGTCGCGGTGGCCAGGGCGGCGCCCAGGCATGGGGAGGCGCGGGCCGTGGTCGGGGCGCCGAACAGGGGCAGACCGCGGGCCGTGGGTATGGCAAGCGCCACCGCTGGGGCGGCAGTCATGGCTGCGCAGCACGAGGGCAGGGGAAGGGCCGTGGGCCGGGCGTCGGACCGGGTGGCGGTCGAGGGCCGGGGGCCGGGGGCGGCCGTGGGGCGGGGCACGGGCGCGGCCGATGAGTAGCATCCTGCCTTCCTCGGTGCGACAATGAAGGCTCCGACAGAGTCCCGTCGAGCCGAGTCCAGTAGGATCGCGTTGCGTGCTCCCATGCGCTGGCTGAGCTTCGTCATCCCCGCGAGTCTGCTACTCGTGTGGGTCGCCTTCGCCGTCTGGCAGCGAGAGAGTTATCGCCATGAGCGGAATCTCATCGAGGAGACCCTGCACCAGCAGTCGCATTCGGTGATGAACGCGCTACTCGGCGGGATCCGCTCCCACCGCCGTCTCGGGCATTTCTTCGACGTGCAGCTCCAGGGCATGCTCGAGGAGCTCGCCAGATCGAGCGATGTGCTCGCCGTCGCCGTCGTCTCTGCCGATGGCGACCTGAAGCTTTCGGCCGGTGAGGCGGAGCTGCTTCGGGCGTCCACCGACCGTTGGCTCGAAGCCGGCGACTATTGGGATGCCGAGGGTTTTCGCCTCGTCGAGGAGTTCCGACTCGCGCCGGCGGACTACAGCGTCCATGGTGGGGGGTCCGGCTCCGGACGCCGTCGAGGCCCGCCGTGGATGGACGTGGAGTCGAGGGGAGAAAGCCCTTTCAGCGCGGGGGGCGTTTTCGTCGCGGTCCTGGTCCTCGATCGCGGCCGAGCCGATCTTCTCATGCGCAACGCGGCCAGATTGCACCTCGTCGTGGCGGTCGCAGGCGGGCTTCTGCTGCTCTGCGTGGCCGTGCTCTGGCGAATGAGCGTGCGGCTGGTCGCCGCCGGCGGGCGTGCGCGCCTGCTGGAGACGGAGGCGCGGCATCTTCGGGAGATGAATCAGGCCGCCGCGGGCCTCGCCCATGAGACCCGCAATCCATTGGGCCTCATCCGCGGCTGGACGCAGCGGTTTGTCGAGTCGAACGGAGACGACACCGAAAGGCAAGTGCACGGCCGAGCGGTCATCGAGGAGTGCGATCGTGTGACCGCGAGAATCAACCAGTTCCTGGAGTTCGCCAAGCGCAAGACCGCGTCCCCCGAGCTCGTCGATGTGCGTCGGCTGTTCGACGAGCTGGCGGCGATCCTGCAGCTCGACTGCGAGTCCAAGAGCGTCTCTCTCGAGCAAGACATCGACGGCCCACACCGACCTCTCCTTGCCGATCGGGAGCTGCTTCGCCAGGCCCTTTTCAACCTCCTCCAGAACGCAATTCAGGCCTCGCCCGAGGGAGAGACGGTTCATCTCCGCCTCGTCCCCAGCAAGGGGCATGCGCTCCGCATCGAAGTCGCCGACCGCGGTCCGGGCGTGCCGCCCGACGCCGTGGATTCGTTGTTCACGCCCTATTTCACCACACGTGCCGATGGGACCGGGCTCGGGCTGGCCAACGTGCGGAGGATCGCCGGTCTGGAAGGGTGGGAAGCGGGCTACGTGCCGCGCGAGGGCGGTGGATCGGTATTCTACCTGGATGGCATCCATGGCTGACGCGCAGCGCGCGATCCTGGTCGTCGACGACGACGCACCGCAGCGGGAGCTCCTCGCCGGCGTCGTGCAGTCGCTGGGCTTTCGGCCCGTGCTGGCGGGATCGGCCGAGGACGGGCTGGCCGTCATCCGCGATGCCCCGCCCGCCATGGTGTTGCTCGACGTCCGCTTGCCGGGGATCACCGGGATCGAGGCCTTGGCCGAGATCCGTGCGCACTTCCACGAGCTGCCGGTACTGCTGATCACCGCCTACGCCGACGTGCGCGAGGCCGTTGCGGCCATGAAGGGCGGAGCCGACGACTACCTGACGAAGCCGGTCGACCTCGACGAACTGAAGACCGCCATCACGGACGCGGTCGGAGTGGCGCATGGGGATCGGGTCACTGGGGAAGCGCCCCATCCGGAATTGCCGGACTGGTTCGTCGTCGAGAGTCCGGCCATGCGGAACCTGGTGCAGAACGTGGCGGTCGTCGCGCCTTCGGACGCCCCGGTGTTGATCACCGGGGAAAACGGGACGGGAAAGGACGTCATCGCCCAGTTGATTCACGCCTGGAGCCCCCGCCAGGAAGAGCCGCTCGTGGCCGCCAACTGCGCGGGGCTGCCTGAATCGCTCATCGAAAGCGAGCTGTTCGGCCATACGCGGGGTTCCTTCACGGGGGCGACGCAACCACGTCAAGGCCTCTTCCGCGCAGCCGACGGCGGTACGCTCTTCCTCGACGAGATCGGCGAGCTGCCGCTCCATTTGCAGCCGAAGCTGCTTCGCGCCCTTGAGTCGGGCAGCATCACGCCCGTCGGGAGCGACACCCCGGTCGAGGTCGACACCCGCCTCGTCGCCGCAACCAATCGGGACTTGGACGAGGCCGTTCGCCACAGGCAATTCCGCGAGGATCTCTACTACCGCATCAACGTCGTCGAGCTCCACGTTCCCCCTTTGCGCGAGCGCCGGGAGGATATCCCGGCGTTGGCAAAGCACTTCGCCGAGGAATTCCACGGAGGACCCGTGCGCCTGTCGGCCGAAAGCATGCAGTGCCTGCTGGCCCACTCGTGGTCGGGCAACGTGCGCGAGCTTCGCAACGCCGTGCAACGGGCCTGCCTCGTCTGCGGCGGCGACGTCCTCATGCCCGAGCACCTGCCCCCGAAACTGGCCGGGCTCGCGGCGGGGGCGAGCTTCGGTCCCAAGGACCAGGATCGCTTGTCTCAGGTCGAGCGAGCGACTATCCTTGCCACGCTCGCCGAGACGCGCGGCAACCGTACCCAGGCCGCCCACAAGCTGGGGATCAGCCGGCGCACACTGCTCAATAAGCTCAAGGAAATGGAGCTGCCTCCCGGGCTGTAGTTTTCTCAGGCTTGGCACCCCAGTTGCACCTGCGTGGACCGCATTCTACGCCCTTCCGGACAGCCCGCCCGTCTCCCTCGCATCGACGCATGGCAGACGCGATCCACCCCGAAGTGGTGAGAAGAATCTTCCCAACCTTCAAGGAGTCCATGATGAAGTCCTGGCCGACCCTCATTCTGGCGATTGCAGCCGCCGTTTGCCTGGTTCCCGTCACTCTGCTGGCCGGAGCGGGGGAAGACCGCTTCGAGCAGGGCCAGGCCTTGCTGGCAGAGGCCGACTTCGAGGGGGCGATGCAGGCCTTCGCGGACGCGGCGCGCTCCGACCGGGGCAACTCGAGCTACATGCAGCATTACGCCATGACGCGCCAGGTGATCCTGCTCCGGCGGCAACTGGACGAGGAGCGGGACGACGCGAGGTGGGAATACATGGCCCGAGGGCTCCATTCCTTCTACGCCGCTCGCGGCTTGCAGGGCGAGCTGCTCCAACTCGACCAGCGGATGCACGATCGGCTCGGCACGGCGACCTCCGCCGTGACGCTGGCCGAGACCCAGCTTGCGCACGGCATGCTCGCCGAAGCGACCGAGACCGTTGCCAAGCTTCCCGCCGACCGGCAGACGGCTTCGAGCCGGGCGTTGCATGGAATCGCGCTGGCTCGCCAGGGCAAGGTCGAACAGGCGCAGCAGATTGCCGCCACCATTCCCGCGGACGACCTGAATGGCCCGGGGGCATTACTCCGCGCCGCCCGATTGCATGCCGCTGCGGGCAGCGCGGAGCAGGCGATCGCGATGCTGACCAGGTGCTTCGAGTCCGTCGCGCCCAGCCAGCTTGATGCGTACAAGCAGCACGCCAAGGGAAGCCCCGACTTCCACAAGCTCGTCGAAACGCCGGCCTTCACCGTCGCGCTCCAGACCGAGTCGAAGGTGAAGGAGTCGTCGTGCTCCGGGGGCACGCGTTGCTCCACCTGCCCGATGCGCGGGAAGTGCAGCGGGAGCCGCGGCAACTGACCGGTTGCCGGCCATGTACGACGAAGGAGCAACGATGCAGCGGACTCGACGGGCCGTGCAGCTCGCGTTCGTGGCCTTGGTGGTTTGGGGTGTGCTGTCCCACGGCGCCGTTTGCGAACGCTGGTGCCCGATGGGGGGAGTCGAGGCGATGTACGCCTACGCGACCGAGGGCACGATGCTCTGCTCGCTGGGCACGTCGAACTTCTTCATCCTCGGCGGCGTGCTCCTGATGACGCTCCTCCTCAGGCGGGCGTTCTGCAGCTACATGTGCCCGATCGGCGCGATCTCCGAATGGCTGCGGAACGCCGGGGCGCGGCTTCGCGCGCCCATGCTGCGGGTGTCGCCAGGAGTCGACCGATGGCTGTCGATGCTGAAATACCCCGTGCTCGGCGCCATTCTCTATCTCACGTGGCGAGCCGGAGAGCTGGTCTTCCGCGGGTTCGACCCCTGTTACGCGCTCATCAGCCGACACGGCACCGACATCACGGTCTGGGCCTATGTGGTGCTGGGCGCGATCCTCGTCGCGTCTTTGTTCATCGTGCTGCCCTTCTGCCGCTGGCTCTGTCCGCTGGCGGCCGTCCTCAATCCCTTTTCCCGCCTGGGCCTGACCGGCATCCGGCGAGCCCCCGGGGCGTGCACGCACTGTGGCGCGTGCGCGAAGGCGTGTCCGGTTCTGATTCCCGTCGATCGGGTCGAGCGCGTGACGGCCGCCCGGTGTACCTCCTGCATGACCTGCGTTGAGAAGTGCCCCCACCGCAATACCGGAGCGCTTGCCTGGGGGCCAACCTGGCTCTCCGGTCAGAGCTGGCCGCAGGCGGTGCTCGTCGTCGTCCTGCTGCTCTGCACGTCCGGAGCCGTGGCGGGGTCGTATCTCTTCCCTCTGCCTTCCTTCGTCAAGTCGCGCGGGACGCGGGTTGACGCGGTCGCGACATGCTCGCTGAAGATCGATGGAATCGCCTGTCGCGGCAGCGCCATGAGGCTCTGGTACTACTTGACCCGCGACGACATGTTCCAGATTTCCGGCTATCTCGAGCTGCAGGCCTGGCCCGGATCAGGCCCCGTCGACGTCCGAGTGCTCTACGACCCCGCGGATGCCAACGAGGGGGCCATTTGCAGGGCGATCACCGAACCCTACTACGACGTCCTCAACGACCGTTGGCGCATGCCGCCCTTCCGCATTGAAGGCTACGATCCACTCAGCGCGGACTGGGACGACCTTAGGCAGCTCGACGTGGGCGGTGGCCTGCCTGGCATCGAGGCGGCCGAGCTCGGCGGCCCGGCGACCCCCTGAAGCCGCGCCACCGTCGCGACTCCGGGTGCAGCCGGCCCGGAGGACCGCAGGAAGCAGGGCCTCCGCTGCACGAACCGGTCCGCTACCGTACCAGGCCATTTCGCTCGGTGCGGGCAGGGACTTCTGGGTTACCACCCGGCGAGACGCGCCATCAAGCGGGAAGCGGAGAAACACCGCTGGAATCGCCGACCCGCGCCGAGGTTTGACCTCGCGCCCGACGCGGGGCGATAATGGGCGGGTTGACTGCGCTTTCCACCCTTTTGACGAGGGCTTCCATCATGTCAGACCATCACAGCATCAGCCGTCGCGCCCTGTTGGCCGGAGGGATCTCCGCGGCCGGTGCGGCGGTCCTGGGACTGAGGAGCGCCGGAAGCGTTTGGGCCGGCGAGAAGGCCCCGGCCGTGCCCGACCGGTCCGCGCACGCGCCCAGCGCCCCGGTGGCGATCCAGAAATGCCCGGCGTACGAGCCGCGGCTGCTCCGCCCGGCGATGGAGAAGACCCTCGACCTGATCGGCGGGGTGAAAGGGCTCGTGGAGAACAGGACGGTCACCGTGAAGCTGAACCTGACGGGGACGAGCTGGAAGCCGGTCTTTGATCTGCCCGCCCAGGAGACCTACCAGACGCAGCCGGACACGGTGGCCGCGCTGTGCGCGATCCTCGCCGAGGCCGGGGCGAAGCGGATCGTGCTGGTCGAGAACCTGTACTGGGAGAAGCCGTTCGAGAAGGTGCTCCTGGAGAACGGCTGGAGCGTGCGCGCGATCGAGGAGGCCGGGCACCACAAGGTGGCCTTCGAGGACACGCGCAACCGGGGCAGGTTTCCGGGCTACGCGCGGATCGCGGTCCCCTGGGGCGGGTACATCTATCCGGCCTTCGACGTCAACCAGCGGTTCGAGAAGACCGACGTGCTCATCTCGCTGGCCAAGCTCAAGCAGCACGCCACGGCGGGCATCACGGGCGTGGTGAAGAACTGCTTTGGCAACACGCCCAGCTCGATCTACGGCGACGACGGCCCCGGCGAGCACGCCCTGGCGCACCGGGCGCGGATGTTCCACGGGGGGCGCGGCAGCCCGCCGGCCGGCTCGCCGCAGGAGCTGGACCACGGCCAGGAGCGGAAGGGCACGGTCCGCGTGCCGCGGATCACGGCCGACATCTACGGGGCCCGGCCGGCCGACCTGGGCATCGTGGACGGCGTGCGCACGATCCGCGGCGGCGAGGGGCACTGGAACCGCGGGATCGGGCTGATCCATCCCAAGGTGTTGCTCGCCGGACGCAACGGGGTGTGCACGGACGCGGTGTGCACCGCCGTGATGGGGTTCGATCCCCAGGCGGCCTCAGGTCAGAAGCCCTTCCAGGGCGAGAACCACCTGGAGCTCCTTGCCCGGGCCGGCCACGGCACGCACGACCTGGCGCGGATCGAGGTCCTCGGCGTGCCGATCCGGGACGCGGTGTGCTCGTTCGACGTGGCGGAGGGATGAGGGGGCGCGGAAGACGCGTGGTGCAGCCAGTTGGGTGGCCCTTGCGATTGGGTGGCACGCCCACGCTTTTCGAGGGCATGCCACCCGATCTGCGGATGCCACGCAACGCCTACGCCGTGGCCTTCTTGATCGCGTCGAGGGTTTCGTCGATCTGGGCGATGGAGCTGAAGCCGATCGTGAAGCAGTGCACGGTGCCCAGCCCGAGCACGTACTTGAGCGACTGGAGGCGCTTCTCGGCCGACTTGAAGGCCCCTTCGCCGTAGATCTTCATGCCGATCACGCCGCGGCCTTTGGCGTGCATCCGCTCGATCTGGGCGGAGATCTGCTCGGGCGTGCCTTCCATGTGCGAGCCGAAGGGATTGATCCGCACCAGGTGGACGTCGATCTCGTCGCAGTCCACGGCGTCCTTCAGGGCCTCATAGTCGTGGCACGAGACGCCGATCGCGCGGATGCGGCCCTTCTTCTTCGCATCGACGAGCACGTCGAGCACGGGGCGCAGGTCGGTGGGCCAGTTCTTCCGGGTCATGCAGTGCATCAGCAGCGTGTCGAGGGTCTCGATGCCGATCTCCTTGCGGAACCGCTCGATGTCCGCCTTGGCCTTGTCGGCCCTCTTGGCCAGGGTTTTGGTCTGGATGAACATCTCCTCGCGGGGCAGGTCCTTGATCGCCCGGCCGATGAGCTGGTGCGTCTTGTACATGTCGGCCGTATCGAGGTAGCGAATGCCCCGCTCGTAGGCCTGGTGCACGAGCTGGACGAAGCCCTCCTCGCCCAAGCCCCGCTGCTCGCGGCCACTGCGCGTGCCCGTGCCAATCCCTAGCACGCTGGTCTTGATTCCGCTCCGTCCCAGCGTGACGATCTCGGCCCCGCTGGAGACCTTGACCGGCTCGACCGCCGGCGTCCCCTTGGCGAGGGTGAATCGGGGTGCCAGGGCGACCGTGCCGGCCGCGGCCGACATACCGGCGAGGAACTCACGGCGGGACAGGTGGGACATATCGGGCTCCTTTCCAATGGCTCGATGTCGGCGAAGGCAGCGCTTGCGTCGCGAAACGGCCGGGCACGATCCTGGGGGGAAAAGGGGGCATCGCACAAACGGGTGCTGCCCCCTTGCCCCGAATCATGCAAGGCGATTTGGCGTCAAGTCATCTTACCACGCCCCGTCAAGGGAATCATGCGTGGGTCGGGGGAGGTAAGGCGCGTGTGCCGGCCGCAGGCGCGGAGGGAGGCCGCTGACACGTGTGCCGGCCGCCCGATCGTGGTAGAATCGGACTGGCTCGACAGTCCGACCACACGCCAGGCCGCCAGGCTCGGGGAGAACCGGGATGCGAAAGAGGCTCACACGTCCGCGGACCGTGGTGAGGATCGCGGCCTTCGCCGTCCTGCTGGCCGGGGTGCCGATCGGGGCCGGTGCCGCCGACCGCGCGCCCGGCCGGGGCGAGCGAGACATCGCCCGATACCAGATGAGCACGCTGGGCGCGGCGATCGACGACCTGATCGCCACCTTCGGCGATCGGTATCCGCGCGGCCCCGGCTACGCCCGGGAGCTTGCCCGGCTGCGCCCCGCGGTCGAGTCGGGCGACGCGAAGGCCCGCGCCGAGCTGGCGCGGCTGCGCAGGCGGGCCCTGCTGGACAATCCGCTTCTGGACTTCGATCGGCTTCTGCTCGTCAAGCGCCGGCCGCGCAAGCGGATCGACGTGGCCATGCCCACCAACCACGAGTGCAACACGTCGCTGCCGCGCGGCGGCTACGACGACGAGCTTGGCATTCTGTGTCCGCACGATCCCGACGGGCCGCTCAAGACGTTCTACCGGCCGCCGGGCGGCGGCTACGTGGGCGAGGTCGATCTCCACTGGGACGCCCGGCGCCTCCTCCTGACCCAGTCGGACGCCGAGAACTGGAAGGTCTGGGAGATCGGCGCCGATGGTACGGGACTGCGCCAGGTCTCGACGATGCCGCACGACGTGGACAGCTTCGACGCCTGCTACCTG
Organism: uncultured Pirellulales bacterium; assembly: GCA_964434165.1. Lineage (GTDB taxonomy): Bacteria > Planctomycetota > Planctomycetia > Pirellulales > Thermoguttaceae > CAYSUS01. Next base: position 1,537 of record CAYSUS010000123.1, on the reverse strand, counting down.
CCCAACGGCCGGATCGTGTTCGGCTGCACCGCGTCGTTCCAGTCGGTGCCCTGCTGGCACGGCCAGCGGCGCGTGGCCAACCTGTACTTGATGAACGCCGACGGCAGCGGCGTGCGCCAGCTCTGCTTCGACCAGGATCACGACCTGCACCCCTGCGTTTTGCCCAACGGCCAGGTGCTCTACAACCGCTGGGACTACACGGGCATCAACCATATCTTCCTCCGCGAGCTGATGGTGATGAACCCCGACGGGACCGCGCAGCGGGCGATCTACGGAGCCAACTCCTGGTATCCCAACTCGCTCTACTTCGCGCGCTCCCTGCCGGGCGAGGCCCACCGGCTGATCTGCATCCTCTCCGGCTACCACGGCACGAACCGGGCAGGGCAGCTCGTGATCCTCGACATCTCCCGCGGCTGGCACGAGGCCCAGGGCATCGTGCAGCGCATCTCGGGGCGCGGCGATCCGATCGACCCGCAGGTCCTCGACAACCTCGTGGATCACGACTGGCCCAAGTTCCTTCACCCCTACCCGCTGAGCGAGAAGTACTACCTGGTCGCCTGCAAGCCGGGGCCCAGGGAGCACTGGGGCATTTACCTGGCCGACGCGTTCGACAACCTCGTGCTGCTGCGCGAGGAGAAGGGCTACGCGCTGTTGGAGCCGGTGCCGATGCTGCCGACGCCCAAGCCGAGGGCCGTCCCCGAGAACGTGGACCTGAAGCGCGACGACGCGGTCGTGTACCTGCACGACATCTACGCCGGTGAGGGGCTCAAGGGCGTGCCCCGCGGCACCGTGAAGCGGCTCCGCGTGATCGCCTACCACTTCGGCTATCCCAACCTGGCCGGGCCCGACGTGATCGGGCGGGGCGGCCCCTGGGAGGTGATGCAGATTCTCGGCACCGTGCCCATCGAGGACGACGGCTCGGCCGTGTTCCGCGTGCCGGCCTCCACGCCCCTGGCCGTGCAGCCCCTGGACCAGGAGGGCCGGGCCGTCCAGTTGATGCGGAGCTGGTTCACGGCCATGCCGGGTGAGAAGCTCTCGTGCGTGGGCTGCCACGAGACGCCGGCCGAGGCCGGCGCGGGCCGTTTCGCCCTGGCCGCGCGGCGCACGCCGCGGGAGATCGAGCCGTGGCGCGGCCCGCCGCGGGGGTTCGACTTCGCGCGGGAGGTCCAGCCCGTGCTCGACGCCCACTGCGCAGGCTGCCACGACGGCAAGGATTCGGCCCGGCCCGACCTCCGCCCCATGGATCAGGTGGCCGGCTACCGCGGCATGCGCCTGAGCGACCTGGGCGTGCGCCGCCTGCACCCGGAGCTGGCCGAAAAGACCAAGGGCATCTTCCCCTACACGCCGGCTTATGAGGGCCTGCTTCCGTACCTGCGGCGGGTGGGCATCGAGGACGACGTGAGCCTGCTCGTGCCCGGCGAGTACCATGCCGACACCAGCGAGCTGGTGCAACTGCTCCGCAAAGGCCACCACGGCGTGCGCCTGGACGAGGAGTCGTGGGACCGGCTGGTGACCTGGATCGACCTGAACGCCCCCT
>CAYSUS010000122.1:0-19622 GCA_964434165.1 uncultured Pirellulales bacterium | reverse complement strand
TGAAGTACTCGGCCATCGAGCAGCCCGCGTACGGCGCGATGTATTGCAGCGGCGCGGGGTCGGAGGCTCCGGCGAGGATGACCGTGGTGTAGTCCATGGCTCCGTGGCGGCGCAGCACGTCGATGATGCCGGCGACCGTGGACTCCTTCTGCCCCACCGCGACGTAGAAGCACTTAACGCCGGTCCCCTTCTGGTTGAGGATCGTGTCGATGCAGATCGCCGTCTTGCCGGTCTTGCGGTCGCCGATGATCAGCTCGCGCTGGCCGCGCCCGATCGGCGTCATCGCGTCGATGGCCTTGATGCCGGTCTGGAGCGGCTCGACGACAGGCTGGCGATCGGCCACGCCCGGCGCGGGGCTTTCGATGGCGCGGCGGTCCGAGGTGACCACCGGGCCGCGGTCGTCGAGCGGGCGGCCGAGGGGATCGAGCACGCGTCCGAGCACGGCCTCGCCGACCGGCACGCTGAGGAGCTGCCCGGTGCTGCGGACCTCGTCCCCCTCCTTGATCGAGAGGTAATCGCCCAGGATGATCACGCCGACCGAGTTCTCTTCGAGGTTGAAGGCCAGGCCGTAGATCTCGCCGGGGAACTGGACCATCTCGCCGGCCATGACGCTGGAAAGGCCGTACACGCGCGCGATGCCGTCGCCGACCTCGAGCACGCGCCCCACCTCGCGCACGTCGATGCGGGACTCGTATTGCTCAATTTCCTGCTGGATTACGGAAGCGATCTCGTCGGCTTTGAATCTCATGGACGCTCCTGTCAATCATCTGCTTGCGCACGATTTCCAACTGCGCGGCGATGGAGCCATCGTAAACGGTGTCGCCCACCCGGAGGACCGCGCCGCCGATCAGCCCCGGGTCCACGGTCCGCTCCAGGATCGCCTCGCCCCCCAGGGCCTGGCGCAACTGGGCGGCGACTCTGGCGGCCAGCGCCTCGTCCACCGGCGCGGCGGTGGTGAACGTCACGCGGATGCGATTGCGGCGCTCGTCGAACAGCTCGTGTAGGCGGAGGTGGATAGCGCGGAGGCAATCGAGGCGTCCGTGATGCGAGATCACCTTCAGCGCGCTGAGCAGTCGCGGCGAGGCCCGCCCTCCCAGCACGCGGTCCAGGATGCCCACCTTCTCCTCGTGCGAGAGCAGGGCCGAGCCGAGCGTCTGCTCGAAGGCCGGGAAGCGGTCCAGCACGTCGGCCACCAGGGAGTCGAGCTCGGCGAGGAGGGCCTCGGCCTGGCCGGCGCTCTCGGCCGCGCCCAGCACCGCTTCGGCATAGACCGTGGCCACGTGCTCCACGCCGACGTCGGCGTGCCACTCGGCCACGGCCTTGGCTTCGTCCTGGGGGGAGAGCTCTCGGGGCATGGCTGGTCCTGCCGGCTGAGCCGGGCGGCGGAAGTTCCATCAATGGTTGCCGTTCGGTCCGGCCTTGGCCCTGGAGAAGCCGGCGACGGTCTCTTCGATCAGCGCGGCGTGGTCGGCCGGCTTCAGCTCCGCGCGGACGATCCTGCCGGCCAGGTCGACGGCGAGCGAGGCGCTCCGCTCGGAAAGCTCCTTGAGGGCCGCCGCCGTGGCCGACTCGATTTCGCGGACCGCACGCTGGTGTTCGGTCTCGGCGTCCTTGCGGGCCTCTTCGACGATCTGGCGACCCGCCTCCTCGGCGTCGCGCTTGGCCTTGTCGATCATCCGCTGCACTTCCTGCTCGCTGCCGGCCAGCTTCTCCCGGTAGTCGGCCAGGAGCTTCTGCGCGTCCTGGTTGTTGCGCTCGGCCTGGGCGATCTGGTCGGCGATCGCTCGTTCGCGCTTCTGGAGGCCCTGGACAATCGGCCCCCAGGCGAACTTGCGGAGCACCACGAGCAGTAGGAGGAACACCACGGCCGTCCAGATGGCCAGGTCCGATCTCCAGCTGTTGATCGGGTTCAGCCCGGCCGTCTCGTCCTCCGCCTCGTGCGAGGCGCCGCCGTGGTCGGCCGGTGCGGCCAAAGCCGCGGCGGGCCGGGCCGCGAGGCACGCGGCCATGGCCGCCAGAAGCACCAGCGCGGCTGCCAGTCGGTGGATCATCGTCGGTTTGCCTCGTGCGGCTTGGGCTTCAGAATCCGTTGGAGGGTGCCTTCCGGTTCCTCGGGCCGCGCTTCGCGGCGGCCGTCGCCCCCGGGCGGCGCACCGGGCGCCTGCGATCCGGTCGCCTCCTCAGCCTCGCAACAGATCGATCAAACACACGATCAAGGCGAAGAACGTCACGCCTTCGATCAGGGCCGCGGAGATGATCATGGCCGTGTTGATGTTGCCGGCCACCTCGGGCTGACGGGCCATGCTCTCCACCGCGGCCGAGCCGATCTTGCCGATGCCGAACGCCGCCCCGATGATGATCAGTCCCGAGCCGAACGCCGCGCCGAGGAAGATCAGCGAGGTCTTCGCGCTCATGCCGGCCGGCGCCGCGGGGGAGGCCGCGCTGCCGGGGGTGGTGCCCGGGCCGGGCTCGTCCTCGGCCAGGGCCGGGGCGGCCAAAAGAAGAAGCGCCATCACAAGCGCCGCAATCGTGGTGAGCTTGTTCACTGCGTCCGTCTCCTTGGTATGACGTTGAACTTAGGTTGTTCGGCGCGGGCCCGACCACCCCTAGTGCTGGTGGACCGACATGCCGATGAACAGGGCCGAAAGAAACGTGAATATGTAGGCTTGCAGGAAGGCAACGAACAGCTCCAAAAGGCTCAGCGCCGTGGCGCCGGCCAGGCTGGCCACGGTCACACCCGCCCAGAGCACGAACATCGCCTTGGCCGTCGCGGCGATGAAGCCCACGATCACCGCCAGCACGAGGTGGCCGGCGAACATGTTGGCCAGAAGACGCACGGCCAAGACAGCATGCTTGATGCACAGCCCGAGGACCTCGATCGCCAATAGCATCGGCTTGAGGAAAACGGCCAGGGCCAGCGGCAGCTCCATGTGGGGCACCATGCCGGTCCAGAAGCCGATCGCCCCGTGCATCATCATCCCGGTCCCGACCACCATTCCGAACGTGATCAGGGCCAGCACCCCCGTGACCCCCAGGGCCCCGGTCGGCGAGCCGGCCCACGGGACCATGCCCAGCAGATTGCAGAACAGGACGAAGAAGAACATGCTCCAGATGAACGGGAGGAAACGGTCGGCGTCGTGTCGCCCGATGGCCGGCCGCGCAACTTCGTCCCGCAGGAAAAGGAGGATCGCCTCGAAGAAGTTCCAGGCCAGTCCCCGCGGCGGACGGCCCGTCGCGATGCGGCGTGCCAGCGGCACGAAGATCAGCACCATCAACACCGCGGCCACCAGTTCCAGAACCATGAACTTGGTGATCTGGAGGCCGCCGATCTCGGGCAGCGGGATCGATCCGGGATGCGGATGGTCGCCGTGCATCCAGGCGGGAAGCACGTCCCAAAGCGCCCGGGGGACGTGGAACGCGTCCCCGTCGCTTACGTGTCCGCCGATTTCGCCGATGTCGATCATGAGGCGCTGGGGGACGCTGCACGCGCTTCGCGCAGTGCCGGCCCATGGGTGAACTCAACGCGGCACCCTTCGCCTCGGCAAGCAAAGCGCAGTCTCAGCGGCGAGGGTGACGGGGTAAAACACAACAAGATAAACAAGGAGGCCAGCCTCCGCTAGCGGTCCACCGTGGATATGGAGCGGAATCGCGAAGCCGAGAGGGATTGCCATCCGGGGCAACATCCCGGCCAGCATTCCCTGCCACGCGCTGTTGGGTCCGGGAAACGCCCGATACACCACCAGCCCCATCGCGGCTCCTAACCAACATAGCCCAGCGGAAGCGGCGGCAGCGACAATTCCCCAAATTCCCGAGATCCAATACGCGACGGGACTGGCCAGGGCTGCCGCCAGCATGGAAGCCCCGCCGAGCAGGGCCGACTGGCCCACCAGCCCCAGATCTCGCAGGGTGTCAAGGGGCCTCATCATGGGGATCATGCCCCCTGGCTCGTCGTTTGGGATCGTCGTCCTGCTTGACGGTCTTGGACTCGGCTTCCCTCGATTCCGCCTCGCGCCGGTCCGGGGAGGTCATTCTGATCAGGTGGATCAAGCCGGAAGTCATGCCGAGGATCACCCCCAGCACCAGAAACACCATGACGGTGCCCAACTTCTGATCGATCCAGAGTCCCACGAGTCCGGGAAGGACCATCTCCAGCGCCACCGTGGTAATCCGCGAGGACCACTCCGCAGCCACCACAAGCGGCGGTCGATCGTCCCGTGAGCGCTGCAAGGCATCCCCCCGGTAGGGAACCGACCGGACCAGCTAGCAAACTTACTCTATCGTCGGGGCCTGGGGGCGTCAACTGCGCGGTAGTTGGGCACTCAGACCTCCGGAATACAACCCCGATGGGCCGATGCAACGCCACGTCTTCGGAGGATGCCGACCGTCAAGCTGCGCTGTTGCCGGGTTGTGAGTTGTTACTTAAGCCCTTATGTGTGAATATTTTGCATCAATACCCCCTCCACAGTTCCATGCCGTGAATGGGGGCGAATCATTGCGTCCTCTTGGACGTTCAATTAGAATGATTGTGTTGGAGGCTCCTGCCCTGCCCGAGATAACGACCTGGGCTCCTGCCAGAGGCGTGGGCTCCAGCCGGATAAGAATGTCCGATACGCTCAAGCTCCAAGCATGGAGGCGGGATGAACGACGATCCACGGAAGTCAAGTGCGCATCGCGCGCCGCACCGAATGGTAGGCCCCGGTCCAAGGGGGGGCTTGGGCAGCCGGGGGTAGTTCCTAGTATTGGGAGGATGCATTGACGCAGGTCGGGACAAGACGAGGCTGAAAGATCCGGGTCATGGAGGACTGATTTGTTGACGACTGATACGTTCTGTCTGCCCGCGAACCTTCGCTGGGCGGCAATCCGGAGGTTGGTCCCGTGATGACCGTAGCAGAGCTTAGGAATCGTACCGTCAAGGATCTGGCGGCGATGGCCAAGCGGAAAGGGGTCTCCGGCTGGCACGCGATGCGAAAGGAAGAGTTAGTGGGAGCGCTGGCCCGATTGGCCAAGTCCTCAAAGGCCTCCCGTAACGGTTCCTCGAAGAAGAGCAGGTCGGAGGTCAAGGCCTCCCGAAACCGCCGCATCGACCGCTCGTCCGATCCCTCCCCGAAACCTCGTTCCCCGCGCGTTGAGAAGAAGCTTCAACAGGTCAAGGACCGGCTGGCCGTCTCCAAGGACCTGACCTCCCGCGGCGCGACGCAGGGCAGAAGTGTCGTCAAGGACCGGCTGATCTGCATGGTCCGCGATCCCTACTGGCTGCACGTGTACTGGGAGTTGACCAGGGCGACGATCCAACGCGCCCAGGCCGCCATGGGGCAGCACTGGCACGGGGCCCGGCCGGTGCTGCGGCTTTCCGAAGTCGCCCGAAACGGAACCACCAGTTCGGTGCGCAAGCACCTGAGAGACATCGAGATTCACGGCGGCGCGAACAACTGGTACGTGGACGTGCGCAACCCGCCGCAGAGCTACCAGTTCGACATCGGCTACCTGGCTTTAAACGGCAAGTTCCTCTCGGTGGCCAAGAGCAACGTGGTCACGACGCCCCGCGTCGGCTCGCCCGAATCGAGCGAGGCCAACTGGAGCGAGTCCTCGGAGGACTACGACCGTATCTACGCCCTCAGCGGGGGCTATTCGGGAAATGGCGACACCTCGGATCTGAAAGAGCTGTTCGAGCAGCGGCTCCAGCGCTCGATGTCGCCGCTGGCCAACCGCTTCGGGATCGGAGCCGGCGGATTGGGGATGCGTCGGGGCGAGTTCGGACTGGAGGTCGATGCCGAACTGGTCGTGTATGGCGTGACCTCGCCGGGGTCGCACGTCACCGTGAAGGGCGAGCCGGTGAAGCTGGGGGAGGACGGCACGTTCTGCCTTCGGTTCGATCTGCCCGATCGCCGCCAGGTCCTGCCAGTCGTGGCCAGCAGCAACGACGGCGGAGAGCAGCGGACCATCGTCCTGGCCGTGGAACGGAACACGAAGGTCATGGAGCCGGTGCTGCGCGATCCGGACGCCTGCGTCAACGAGTAACGGCCCGATAGGGGCCAATCGTCCTCCCAAGCGGCGAGGCGGTCCCATGCCGCCCGATCGATCTGCCCTGTCGCGGCATTTCAAGGGGGCAGCCCGGCATGGCGGCAGGTTGACCGCGGGACGTTGGACCGGTCGATTCACTGTGTGTGCCGCCTCTGCAGGTCCCCGTTCCCCTCCCCTTCCCCCGTCCGGGGCAGCCCGCTAGACTTCCATTGTCGGCACCGCCCGTGCAGTTCAACCGCGCGAAGCATGTCCCGCGACATCTCCCGAATCCTCGACGACTGGCAATTCGATCCCGACGAGGTGAAGGTGCGTATCGTCCACGGTACGGACGGGCGAGAGAAGCTCCAAATGCGGGTCGATCTGGGCGTCCTGCAGATGGAGCTGGACGGGCGGCCCGACGGCTCCGAACCCGACGGTGCGCCATCCTGGCTGGACCACTACGAACGGCAGCGGCGTGCCCACGAGGAGGCCCATCCCGATTCGGCGCCCTACGTGCTCGATGAGGAGGCGTGCGCGCGGCTTTGGCGTGAGGGGGTGCAGTACTACCACCGGTATCTGGCGTTGTGGCATCTGGGACGGTGCGACCTGTGCGCCCGCGACACGGCCCGCAACCTCCGCCTGTTCGCCTTTGTCCGGGCGCACTCGCCGGACGAGCGGACCACGCTTCAGTTCGACCAGTGGCGTCCCTACGTTACGATGATGCACGCCCGGGCCATTGCCTCGCCGCTGGTCGAGCGTGGTCGATTCGGCGACGCCTTTCGCGCGATCGACGAGGGGATCGACGCGATTCGCGACTTCCTCGACGCGTATGGGCAAAGCCACCGGGTCGACGAATGTGCCGAGCTGGTCAGCCTGGAGCGTTGGCGCGAGGAGTTGCTCGACCGAGTAAGCGAGGACGACTTGTCCGAGCCGGAAGTCGCCGCCGAGGCACTGCGTCGGCGCCTGGAAGAGGCCGTGGCCGCCGAGCAATTCGAGGAGGCCGCGCGACTCCGCGACGAGATTCGGCGGCTTGCCCAGGAGTCGTCTTGAGCGGATGCCACTGGACGGCGGATCACGGTCCGCAGTCGTTGGCGCCGACGCCCTGCGACCCCAGCCAGACCTACCGTCACGCGGCCATGCTCCACCGGAATCTCGATGACCTGCCCGACCGGCTCCGCCAGGGGGCACTGTCGATCGGCAATTTCGACGGCGTCCATCGAGGGCACGCGCGCATCGTGCAGCGGCTTGTCGAACAGGCCCAGCGCGTCGGTGGACCGGCCATGGTTTTCACCTTCGATCCCCACCCGGCGCAGGTCCTCCGCCCGGACGCGGCGCCCGCCCCTCTTGGCTGGACCGAGCGCAAGGCCGAGTTGCTCGCGCAACTGGGCGTGGATGCCGTGGTCGCCTTTCCGACCACGACGGAGTTCCTTGCCATCGAGGCTGAGGAGTTTTTCCGGCAAGTTGTGATCGAGCGATTCCAGGCCAGGGCGGTCGTCGAGGGCCCCAACTTCTTCTTCGGCCGGCGCCGCAAGGGAGACATCCACGTACTCGCGGAGTACTGCCAGGCCGCAGGAATCGCCCTGGACGTGGTCGAGCCGGTGGCCGCCGACGGACAGGTGGTCTCCAGCTCCCGCATACGCGAGCTGATCGAACAGGGCAACGTGGACGCGGCCCGCAAGCTGCTGGTTCAGCCCCATCGAATTCGAGGGCGGGTGGTGCACGGGGCGGCCCGCGGAGCCAGCCTGGGCTATCCCACCGCCAACGTCGAGCCGACGGGCATCCTCGTGCCCGGCGAGGGGATCTACGCCGCCCGGGCCCTGGCCGACGGCAACGCCTGGCCGGCCGCGGTGAGCGTAGGGCCGAATCCCACGTTCGACGAGGGTGCCAGGAAGATCGAAGCCTATCTCATTGGCTACGCGGGCGACCTCTACGAGCAGATGCTGCAGGTTGACTTCCTCGCTCGGCTTCGCGACATTGAGCGATTCGATTCGGTCGCGGCCCTCGTCGCGCAGATGGCCCGCGACGTGGCGGCCAGCGAGGAGATCGCCGCGCAACACCAACGCGAGGAAGTTCGCCTGTGAATCCTTCCGCTTCCGGCAGCGAGGCCCCCGAGCGAACCCCCGGTATCGACTGGCCGCGGCTGACCGGGTTGATCCGCTCGCATCACCGCTTCCTGCTCACCACCCACATCCGTCCCGACTGCGACGCGATCGGAAGCGCCCTGGGGCTGGCTGCCATTCTCGACTCGCTGGGAAAGGACGTGCGCGTCGTCACGGCCTTCGACGTGCCGCCGACTCTCCGCTTTCTGGACCCGCAGCACCGTATCAGGAGAATCGGCCGCGACGCGACCCTTGACCGGCTCGCCGACGTCGAGGTGATGATCGTGCTCGATACTTCCGCGTGGGCGCAGTTGGGCGAAATGGGCGACGCGATCCGCGCCACGCAAGCCTTGAAACTCGTGCTCGACCATCACGTCAGCTCCGACGACCTGGGGGCCGAGGAGTTCAAGGACACCTCGGCCGAGGCCACGGGGCGCATCGTGTTCGAACTGGCCGAACACCTCGGCGCGACCGTTTCGTCCGAAACGGCCACGCTGCTGCTGGCCGCGCTAGCCACGGACACGGGTTGGTTCCGTTTCTCTTCCACCCGGGCGGAAACCCTGCACCTGGCGGGGCGACTTGTCGGACTGGGGGCCGCCCCGGACGGGCTCTACAAGCGGCTCTATGAGAACGACTCCCTGGCCCGACTGAATCTCGTGGGACGGGTGCTCGCGCGGGCCACCGCGGAGAAGGACGGTCGGCTGATCCATACGTGGATCGAGCGCGCGGATTTCGAGGCCACCGGCGCGCTCCCGTCCGACAGCGAGGACCTGGTCAACATGACGCTCACCGTCGGCGGGACCGAGGTGGCGGTGATCCTGGTGGAGCAGGAGGGCGGCGGCTTCAAGATCAGCTTCCGCAGCCGATCGGACGTCGATTGTAGCAAGGTGGCCTCGGAGTTCGGCGGGGGTGGACACCGCAAGGCGGCCGGGGCTTTCATCCGCGAGCCGCTGGACGTGGCCAAGCGCAGGGTCCTTGACGCTGTTCGCGCGGCGATGGGATAATTGACGGGAGGTAGCGCTCCAGCGGAGCGGCGGAGCGGCGGAGGGACGGGGGGCCGGCGCTCTTTGCGCATCGAGCGGCCCGGCACGGGCGAGCATCGTTGCGAGAGAAGACGCGGATCCGCTCTTGGCCACGCAAGGACCTCTGTCGCTCAGGTTTCCCACCACGGACGGTCCGCGGCGCGGTGCCGCGGCTTGACCAATCAGACTCAGCTTCTCTCTCCAGAGGGAGATTCACATGGCAACCTCTCAAGGTCAGCCTGCTGCCGAGGCCGATTCCCGTCGCGGCTTCCTGGCCAAGGCCGGGGCCGTGGCCCTGTGGGTCGGCGCGTTGCTCGCCCCCTTGGGCGCGGGGATCGCCGCCTTCTTCTACCCGGCGCGGATGAAGGGTCGCTCCAGCGACGACTTCCTCCGTTTGACGTCGCTGGACATGATCCCGGAGGACGGCACGCCGAAGCTCGTGCCGGTCGTGGCCGACCGCACCGACGCCTGGAACTATTACCCCAACGAGCCGGTCGGGGCCGTGTTCCTCCGCCGCACGGGCGACGGCGAGGTCGTGGCCTTTCAGTCCGTCTGTCCCCACGCAGGGTGCAAGATCGGATACGTCGAGGGCTCGGGCGAGGAAGAGGCCCAGGCCAAGTTCTTCTGCCCCTGCCACAAGGCCAGCTTCGACCTCGGCGGCGTGCGCACCGACGCCGTCTCCGAAAGCCCCCGCGACATGGACACCCTGGAGGTGAAGGTCGAGGACGGCGAGGTCCTCGTCCGTTTTCAGAACTTCCGCACCGGCACGACCGAAAAGGTGGTCGAGTCATGATCAAGTCCGTGATGAACTGGATCGACGATCGGACGGGACTGGGCACGCTCTTGCATAGGAGTTCCCGGGAGAACGTCCTGGGCGGCGTCTCGTGGGCCAACTCCGTGCGCGCCGCGCTCGTGTTCCTCTTCCTCGTGCAGGGAATCACGGGCTTCTTCATGTGGGTGTATTACAGCCCCAGCGCCCAGACCGCGTGGGAGAGCGTGTACTTCCTGCAGTATCAAGTACCCGGCGGCTGGCTCCTGCGCGGCATCCACCACTACGCCGCGCAGGTGTTCGTGGGTCTGGCGGGCCTTTACGTGATCGGTCTGGTTGCCACGGCCGGTTGCCGCGCTCCCAGGGAGTTCGCCTATTGGAGCGCCATGCTGATGGGCCTGTTGGGGCTGGGCTTGTGCCTGTCGGGCGACCTGCTGGCCTGGGACACCAACGCCTACTCGGCGACCATGGTCCGCGTGCGGTTCCTCCTGCTGCTGCCGGGCATCGGCCCGCCGCTGTTCAAGCTGGCGGCCGGCGGACCCGGGCCGGACTTCGGCACCCTCACCCTCACCCGGTTCTTCGCCCTGCACGTGGGCGTGCTCGCCACCTCGCTCCTCGGGCTGATCCTTCTGCACTTGTACTTCGTGCGGCGGGCGAAGATCGCCGAGCGCCAGCCACCCCTGCCTGCCGGAACCTACTGGCCTGACCAGGCCGTACGCGACGCCGGCGCCTGCCTGGCCGCCATGGCCGTGGTTCTTCTCCTGGTCTTCGTCGAGGGACGGCCGCTGGGACCGCCCGGCGGACCCTCGGAATTCTTCGCCGGGGCGCGGCCCGAGTGGTCGCTCCGCGGCGTGTACGGCCTGTCCGAGATGATTCCCGGCGCGGCGATTCCCGGGCTCGGGCTGTCGTGGAAGGTCTTTCCCATCTTCATCATCCCCGGGACCGTGGTGGTTCTGTTCGCCCTGATGCCCTTCATCGGCAGGCTCTCGATGGGATACATCATCAACATGGGGATCCTCGTGGTCGTCGTCGGCGGGCTGGCCGGCCTGACGATCCACTCCTACTGGGCCGACTCGGGGGACGCGGAGCATCAGGCGGCCGTGGCTCAGTCGCAGGCCGAGGGCGAGCGGGCGATCGCGCTCGCCATGCACGAAGGGATCCCGCCGACCGGGGCCTTGACGCTCATGAAGCGCGACCCCAAGCTCGAAGGAGCCCGACTCTATGAGCAGCACTGCGCCAACTGCCACGAGCACGTGGGCGGTCGGGGCAAGGAGTTCAGGATCAAGGAGCCGACCGCGCCGAACCTCGGCGCGTTCGGCACGCGCGATCAGGTGACCGGCTGGCTCGATCCCGACCGGATCGTCTCGCCCCAGTACTTCGGCGGCACCAAGTTCCGCGGCGGCCAAATGGTCGATTTCGTCAAGAGCACGCTCGACGACCTGGATGAGTTCGAGAGGAAGGAAGTCGAGTCGATCGCGTGGGCCCTCTCGGCCGAAGCGGCGCTGGAGTCGCAGAAGGGGATCGACGCGAAGGACGCCGAGCGAATCGCGGAAGGCCGCGAGATGCTCCTCGACTACGGTTGTACCGACTGCCACAAGTTCCACGACGAGGGGGCGCTGGGCACCGGGCCCGACCTGACCGGATACGCCTCGATGGAGTGGCTCACCGCGGTGATCGCCAATCCGGAGCACGAGCGGTTCTACGGCGATCGCAACGACGGCATGCCGATCTACGAAAAGGAGCTCAACAGGCAGCAGCTCGAGACGATCGCCCGATTCATCCGCGGCGAGTGGTACGAGCCCGAAACGGACGATGGCGGCGAAGACGACTGAATCAACAGGCGCTCGCCCCGCCTGCCATCCGCGCCCGCACGGCGCGAACCTCTCCCTCACCGAACCCGCCACCGGCCACCCGCCACTCTATCCCATCATTCCTCCAGCACCATAATCTCCACCTTGCGGAACTCGACCGGGTGGCTCTCACTCTGAAGCGAGATCGTGCCGCCGTGGAGCATGCGGTCGCCGTCCTTGATCAGCTTCTGCGCTTCCTTGTCGTTCTCGTCGAGCTGCGGCTGCTCGTACTGGAGCACCACCTGGCCGTCGATAACATGCTTGATGGTCTTGTTGCCGCGGACCTCCAGCTCGACCGTGACCCACTGGTCGCCGTGGTAGGTCTTGGACTTGGACTTGGTGCAGTGGGGCTTGAAGGGCTTGCCGTCCATGACGACGTAGGTGCCGGGCGTGCAGAGGTTGGCCGTAGGCCGTTCGCCTTGACCCTCGCCGCCGAGGAGCTGGACCTCGATCGACACCGGGAAGCTCTGGTCCTTGCCCATGCTCTCGGGCGACTGCCCGTGGATCATGATCCCGCTGTTGCGGAAGGCCCAGCCGGCCCCGCCCGGGCACTGGTCACCGACGAATCGATACTCGACGCGGAGCCGGTAGTGGGAGAAGGTGTCCTTGTAGAAGATGTGGCCGAAGCGGTTGTCGAACTTGTCGTACTTGTCGTAAGAGACCTTCATCGCGCCGTCCTCGACGCGGAACGTGTCGCCGAAGTTCGCGCCCGCCTCGTACCCGCGGATCTTGACCGTCCAGCCGTCGAGGTTCTTGCCGTTGAACAGGCTCTTCCACTCGCCCTTCTTGGCCGAGTTCTGGCCCGAGGCCGTGGCGGCCACGGCGCAGAAGGCGGCCAGGCAGTACAACAAGGGGAGACGGGCGAGCGCGCGGCGGTGGGTCGTGCTTCTCATGGTGGTGGGCTCCTCGCGGGGTGCGACGGACCGCCCCCGAGATCTGCCTCAGACCTGCGGGCGAGGGCGGCGATTCTCCCAGGATACCACGGTCCTGGGGGCGGGAGAAGCGGCGAACAGCCGCCCTTTCACTGACGCCCGCAGCCGGTAGAATGAGGTATTCCGCTCGCCGCGTCGGGAGCAGGAGGCGCTTTCGGCCGCTGCTGCGAATGCCGCCAGAGGACCCCCCGCGCATGGAATCGACGGATCGCCCGCTGCTGAAGACGCCGCTCCACGACTGGCACGTTGCGCGAAAGGGGCGGATGGTCGCCTTTGCCGGCTGGTCCATGCCGGTCCACTACTCGTCGATCCTCGAGGAGCACAAGGCCACGCGCCGGGCCTGCGGGGTGACCGACATTTCCCACATGGGTCGGCTGCGCTTCGAGGGGCCGGGCGCGGCGGTGTTCCTGGCCGAGCTGCTCACGCGGCGCGTGGGCGATCTTAGACTGGGACAGATCCGCTATTCCCTGATCACGAACGAAGAGGGTGGCATCCTCGACGACGTGCTGGTGGGCTACTACCACAACGAGCACGGCCAGCCGTTCTACGTCGTCGTGGTCAACGCCTCGAACCGCGGCAAGATCGTCCCCTGGGTGTATAAGCACCTTCCACACGAGCGGGCCGAAGCCCCGGGCGCCGAGGTCGTGTTCAGCGACGTCACCCGGCTTTGGGCGATGTTCGCGATCCAGGGGCCCAGGTCGGTCGAAGTCCTCCAGCCGCTCGTGGACGTCGATCTGGAATCGATGCGCTACTACAAGGGGCACCAAGTGCGAATACTTCATCCCGCGGCACAGCGCCAGGGCGGCATCATCAGCCGCACCGGCTACACCGGCGAGGACGGCTTCGAGCTTGCCGTGGGCGCGACCGTGGCCCGGGGCGTGTGGGAGGCGATCCTCGAGCTGGGCTGCTCGCTGGGCGCCGTCCCCACGGGTATCGGCGCCCGCGACACCTTGCGCCTGGAGGCCGGCATGCCGCTCTACGGTCACGAGCTGAGCGAGTCCACTCATCCCTTCGAGGCCGGACTGGGCTTCGCTTGTTACCTGACCGGCTACGACTTCCCGGGCCGCGACGCGCTGAAGGAGCTCCAGACTCATCCCCCGACGCGCATGCGCGTGGGGCTGGAGCTCTCAGGAAAGCGCGTCGCGCGGGAGGGCTCGCCGATCCTCGTCGGCTCGGAGCAGGTCGGCACCGTGACCAGCGGCACCTTCTCTCCCACGCTGAAGAAGCCGATCGCGATGGGCTACCTGCGTCCCGGCCTGGCGCAGCCGGGCACCGAGCTGGAGGTCGATATCCGCGGACGCCGTGAGCCGGCCCGCGTCGTCAAGCTCCCCTTCTACCGCCGCGAAGCGAAAGGAAAGCCGAAGTGAACCCCGAAGATCTCAGCTACACCAAGACGCACGAGTGGGTCCGCGTGGTGACCGACGGCCCGGACACGCTGGCGGTGGTGGGGATCACCGCCTTCGCCATCGAGGCCCTCACCGACCTGGTCCACGTGGATCTGCCCGAGACGGGCCGGACGGTCTCGGCCGGGGAGCCGTTCGCAGAGGTCGAGTCGGTCAAGGCGGTCTCCGACATCTACAGCCCGGTCGACGGCGAGATCGTGGCCGTCAACGACGACCTGGAGAGCCGGCTGGACCGCCTCGGCGAAGACCCTTACGGCGATGGCTGGTTCGTCAAGATCCGCATCTCCGACGAGTCGGGACTGCAAGGGCTTATGGACTACGCCGCGTATCAGAAGCAGTGCGCGGAGGAGGAAGGGGAATGATGGATTACGAATGACGAATGATGAATGGAAGTCGTACACCACGGGTCTCCTTTGATGCCCATTCCTCACTTCTCCTTCATCATCTCTCGAGTTCCATGCCCTATCTCCCCAATACCGACGACGACCGGCGGAAGATGCTCGAGGCGATCGGCGCATCGTCGATCGACGAGCTGTTCGAGATGGTGCCCGCCGACCTCCGCCTCGGCTGCGCGCTGGACCTTCCGGCCGCCCGGGGTGAGATGGAGCTGACCGCGCACATGCAGCGCCTGGCTGCGCGCAACACGCCGGCCGGCGAGTCGGTCTGCTTTCTGGGAGCCGGCAGCTACGACCATTTCATCCCCGCGGCCGTGGACGTGATCGCCTCGCGGAGCGAGTTCTACACGTCCTACACGCCGTATCAGCCCGAGGCGGCCCAGGGCAACCTCCAGGCGTTCTTCGAGTACCAGACCCTGATCACGCAGTTGACCGGCATGGACGTGTCCAACGCCAGCGTCTACGACGGGGCCAGCGCGGCTACTGAGGCCGTGCTGATGGCCATGGGCGCCACGCGCCGCGAGGGCCGCGTCGTGACGGTCGAGAGCGTGCATCCGGAGTATCGCCAGACTCTGGCCACCTATCTGGTTAACCTGTCTACCGAGATCGTCACGCTCCGGGCCTGCGACGGCGGCGTCGATCCGGACGACGTGCGGTCGGCGGTCAACGACCAGACGGCGTGCGTCCTGGTGCAGCACCCCAACTTCTTCGGTTGCCTCGAGGAGGTCGCGGCGTTGGCCGAGATCGCCCACGCCGCCGGGGCCCTGTTCATTGCGGTCGTCGATCCGATCAGCCTGGGTCTGCTGGCGCGGCCGGGTGATTATGGGGCCGATATCGTCGTGGCCGAAGGCCAGTCGCTGGGAAGCCCCCTGGCCTTTGGCGGGCCGTACCTGGGTATCCTTGCGTGCAGCGAATCGCTCGTCCGGCGCATGCCAGGCCGGTTGGTCGGCCAGACGACCGACCGCCGCGGCAAGCGATGCTGGGTGCTCACGCTGCAAACCCGCGAGCAGCACATCCGCCGCGGCAAGGCCACCAGCAACATCTGCACGAACCAGGGCTTGTACGCCCTTCGCGCGGCCGCCTACCTGGCGTGCGTGGGCCCGGCCGGCATGCGCGAGGTGGCGGAGCTCTGCCTGCACAAGGCTCGATACGCCCTGGAACGCGTGACGGCCTTTGGGGCGTGGCAGCCTGTCTTTCCGCGCCCAACCTTCAAAGAATTCGTGGTCCGCGCCGAGGGCAAGCCCGCCCGCGAGATCGTCGATCGAGCCTCGGCCGAGGGCGTCTTCGTGGGCGTGCCGCTGGGCCGCTGGTATCCTGAGCTGGCCGATTGCCTGCTCGTCGCGGTGACCGAGAAACGGACAAAACAGGACATCGAGCGGCTGGCCGGCGTGCTGGCGGAAGCTGGGCGAGGAGGAGACCGCGAAATCTAATGCGAAACCGTCAAGCAACCCGACTCCTGTTCGAGCAATCCAAGCCCGGCTGCCGCGCCCAGGTGCTGCCCGAGTGCGACGTGCCGTACCGCCCCGTCGCGGATTTGCTCCCGCCGGAGGCCTTGGCGCAGACCACCCCGCCGCTTCCCGAACTGAGCGAGCCGGACGTGGTGCGCCATTTCATGAACCTCTCGCAGCAGAACATGTCGGTCGACACGCATTTCTATCCGCTCGGATCGTGTACCATGAAGTACAACCCGAAGCGGAACGAGCGGATCGCCGCCATGCCGGGCTTCGCCGCGCTGCACCCCTACCAGCCCGAGAGCACGCTCCAGGGGATGCTCGAGGTGCTCTACCAGGGGCAGCAGTTCCTGGCCGAGATCGCGGGGCTCTCCGGCGTCTCGCTCCAGCCGGCCGCCGGGGCCCAGGGGGAGTTGACGGCCCTGCTGGTCGCGGCGGCCCACTTCCGCGAAAAGGGGCAGGACCGCCGCACCGTGCTCATTCCCGACGGAGCCCACGGCACCAACCCGGCCAGCGCCGTGATGGCGGGCTTCGAGTCCGTCGAGGTCAAGAGCACGGCCGAGGGGATGGTCGATCTGGACGCCTTGGGCGCGAAGCTCGACGAGCGCACCGCCGTGTTCATGATCACCAATCCGAACACGCTGGGCCTGTTCGAGCGCAGCATCGGCCGCATCTGCGAGATGGTGCACGACGTGGGGGGGCTGGTCTATCTGGACGGGGCGAACATGAACGCCATCCTGGGCGTTGCGCGGCCCGGCGACTTCGGCGCCGACATGATGCACTTCAACCCGCACAAGACGTTCAGCGGCCCGCACGGCGGCGGCGGACCGGGAGCCGGCCCGATCGCGGTCACCGAGCAGCTCGCGCCCTACCTGCCGTCCCCGATCGTGGTACAGGAAGGCGACCGCTACTGGCTCGACTACGATCGCCTGAGTTCGATCGGCCGCGTGCGGAGCTTCTTCGGCAACACGGGCGTGCTCGTCCGCATGGTGTGTTACATCCTCACGCACGGACCGGAGGGACTGCGCCGCGTGTCGGAGGACGCGGTCCTCAACGCCAATTACCTGCTCAGCCGCATCCGCCACATCCTGCCGGTGCCGCACGGCGAGCGGTGCATGCACGAGTTCGTGGCCTCGGCCTCCAGGCTCAAGGCCGACTGCGGCGCCTCGGCCATGGACGTGGCCAAGCGTCTGCTCGACTACGGCTTCCACGCCCCCACGGTCTACTTCCCGCTGATCGTCAAGGAGGCGTTGATGATCGAGCCTACCGAGACCGAGAGCCGCACGACGCTCGACGCCTTTGTAGAGGCCGTGTTCCGCATCACCGAGGAGGCGCCGGACCTGTTGCACGAGGCCCCGCACTCGACGCAGGTCAGCCGGCCCGACGAGGTCCAGGCCGCGCGCCAACCCGTCCTGCGCTGGACCGCGGACTCCACCATTTAGCTGGCGAGGTTGCTCGCCGCGTGACTAGCCGGCGATCCGACGGATGCGCGGCGTGCTCTCCCGTCGAGCAATCTCGCGGGCGAGATGGTGAAACTCGGCTGCCGACGGCGCGGAATCCGGCCCCTTTGGGGCGTGCCTCCGTCCCCATTGGGTCCGCTTCGCTTCCCGACATGCCAATGCGCGGCCTCCCGGTTTCGACAATTCTGGTCCCTCTCTGGGCTGCGCCGCAAGTATGGGTTATGATTCGTGTAGGGCGTTTCTTCGGTGTTTGGGGGGAGAGCTATGACTCGGGCTCAGTCGCGCTTTCGCGGTTTTACGCTCGTCGAGCTGTTGGTGGTGATTGCCATCATCGGTATTCTCATCGCCTTGCTGCTGCCTGCGGTGCAGGCCGCGCGCGAGGCCGCCCGCCGCGCCCAGTGCGTGAACAACCTCAAGCAGATCGGGCTGGCTCTGGCCAACTACGAGACCGCCCTGAAGTCCTTTCCCCCCGGACGCATGGGCTGCGACGGGTGGTGCTCGGACGTATGCACGAACAACGCGGCGTTTCAGAAGCCCGGCACGAGTGGCTTCGTGATGATCCTTCCCTATCTCGAGCTGCAAACGCTCTACGATCAGTTCGCGCCCTTCGCGCACGGCGCCGTGTACCCGGTGGGCGACGGCTGCGACGGCTCCAGCGCCGGGGACTGGAAGACCGACCGCGTCAAGGAGGGCTTGCGCCAGCGGCCGGCCGTGTACGTCTGCCCCAGCGACAACTCCCAGACGCACCGTGGGGAGGCCGCCGTGGGCAGCTACGCCCTGGTGCACGGCAGCCGCGGGCCCAGCTACGGCATCGACCAGAAGAAGGTCAAGCACTACAACACGGGCATGTTCAACTACCGCACCTCGTACAAGGTGAAGCACGTGTCGGACGGGATGAGCAAGACCATCTTCGTGGGCGAGGTCAACGAGGCCGACACCACCGAATCGTCCAACCGCTGGATGGTCGGCTCGCGCCACCTCGACAGCCTGCGGACCACGGAGAACCCCATTAACACGCCGCCCACCGAGGGCATCGTCCTCGACCTGTACGGCTACAAGTGCAACGGGGCCTTCGGCAGCTCGCACCCCGGCGGGGCGAATTTCGCCTTCGGCGACGGTCACGTGACCTTCCTCAGCGAGAACATCGATCTGGCCACCTACCAGTCCCTCTCGACGCGCGAAGGGGGCGAGACCTTCCAGCTCGAGGACTAATGACGACTGCGCAGCGAATTGGCCAGGGCGACCATAGGGAGCCCGACGTACTGCGGCCTTCCGTTGACCGGCCAGTGTCGTTGGCCGCGCGGGCACCGATGAAAGGGGCCGGCTCGATGCTGCAACCAAGCGGATCCCACGAGAGGATTGGCCCCGCCCGTCGCGCGGCGGCTCGAAGGGGGCTTCGCCATAGCGGCCCCTTTCCCCGTAGTTGGCCCGACGCTCGCTGTCTGCTCCTGGTGGCGGTGGCGGTGCCTTTGCTTGCCGGGTGCGGCGACGGCCGTCCCCAGCGCGTGCCGGTCGCGGGGCAGGTGCTCATCGACGGCAAGCCGCTTGTGCCGCAGGGCAAGGGCTACTTCCACGTCCGCCTGGTGCCCTCCGACGCCCGGCCCGCCCTGGGCAAGCTCGACTCCGAGGGGCGATTTCGCCTCACGACCTTCGAGGGCGAGGACGGCTCCACGCTCGGTACCCATAAGGTCGAGGTGATGGCCTACGAGCAGGTCGGTCCGGCCGCCTGCCGCTGGATGGTGCCCAAGAAGTACATCGACTACCGCACCTCGGACAAGACGGTCGAGATCACCGGCCCCACCGACGATCTGAGGATCGAACTGAGCTGGGGCGGCGGCCAGCCCTTCGTCGAGCGTTTCGACCTGACCGGGGACGAGGACCCGGCCGCCATCGAGTGACCGGCTCCCAGGGTCTTCTTCCCATCGGGTCCTGCGGCGCTGCTTCGGCGGTTGCATCGCTCCCCGTCGCCATTTACACTGCGGCGGACGATTTCTCGGTGCCGCCACTTTCGCCGCGGGAGTCCCACTATGGAGTACTATCCCTTCGTCGTGCTCGCCGTGGGCCTGGTCTCGGTGGTCGGCCTGATGGTCGCCCTGCGGGCGAACGCCTTCCTGGCCCTGATCGTCTCCGCGATGATCGTCAGCCTCATGGCGCCCGGCCCCCTGGAGGCCAAGATCAAGCGGGCGTTTTCTGGTTTTGTGGCTGGTAGGTCAGACCGATGAAGTCAGGCAGGCTGTCCAG
>CAYSUS010000121.1:0-19704 GCA_964434165.1 uncultured Pirellulales bacterium | reverse complement strand
AGGGGGCAGGGGGCAGGGGCCGGGTACGAAGTACGGGTGTACGTAGTACAAACGCACTGAAGCCACTCACCCACTACCCACTCCTCACCACTCTTTCCCGTTCTTCTTCGTCCCGCACAGGTTGACCTCGATGCCCATCGCGTCGGCCATGGCGGCCCGGGCGAGGAGGGCCTTGTCGGCCGCCTTGGCGTCGTCGGCGTAGGCGACCTGGATGTGGTTGGCCTTGTGCTTGGCCATGAACTGGTCGCGGGAGACGCCGTAGGTGACGGCGTGCATGATGGGCCACTGCGGGGTCGTCTCCCGCCAGCGGCGCTCGGTCTCCTCGCGCGGCAGCTCGACCACGCCGCCGCGCCCGAGGTCCATCTTCACGCGTCCCTTCTCCACGTAGATCCGCGACCAGACGATCTCGCCGGGCTTGGACACCCCCTTGAGGGTGCCGCCGCCGAGGCGGAAGTACATGCCCGGCTGGCGCTCGCTGGAGGCCCCCTTCCAGCCGTCGATGAAGTGGGCGGGCGGGGCCGAGCCGCTGATGAGGAACACCCACACGTACTCGTCCACCGTGCCCGAGCGGTCGAAGTCTCCCCAGCGCACGTCGTGCAGCGTGTTCTCCACCGGCTGGCCCATCGCCTTGTGGACGCGGTTGATCATCAGCCCGTCCAGGCCGGCACACTCGTCCACCTCATTGAAATGCACCAGAGGCTGGCCCGGATACAGCTCGCGCGACCCGTCGCGGCTGAAGACCGGCGGACGCTCCGCGTTGTTCAGCGTCCCCTCGACCAGGTCGCTGGCCGGCAGCAGGTCCTTCAGGCCCTGCTGGTACTGGATGCCGATCAGGTCGCAGCCGAAGTCGTCGGCGATCCGCATCGCCGCGACGTACATCCTGCACTGCGTGAGGATCTGCTCGTCGGTCAGGTCGGTCTCGGGATCGGGGCCGGTGACGAACGTCAAGCCGGCCTCGTCGTACCAGCGGCGCACCGCGCGGGCCTCTTCGTCGCCGACCTGCGTGGTCTCGTAGTACAGGGCCGACTGGCTGAGGCGTTCCTTGAACACACCCATCGGGTTGAGCAACTCGTCCTGGATGATGGCGTTGTACATGCCCATGCATCCCTCGTCGAAGATCCCCATGATCGCGCGCTCGCGGCGGAGCTGGGCGGCCAGGGCCTCGCCGAGGCGCCGCTCGGCCGCGGGGATCTTGACCTTCTTCAGCGGCGTGACGTGGGCCGTGGGGTGGCGGACCTCGCCCTTCTCCAGCCACCGCTTGAGCTTCTTCAGGAAATCGCGGTCGGAGAAGTCCTCGCTCCACAGGGTGGAATACTTCACTCCGGCCTTGGTCAGACAGCCGTTCAGGTTGAGCATGCCCACCAGACCCGGCCATTGGCCCGACCAGTTGGCCACGGTGAGGATCGGGCCTTCGTGGGCCAACAGGCCGGAGAGCACGTGGTGCGAATACTGCCATACGGCCTCGGCCACGATGAGCGGGGCCTTGGGATCGACGGCCGCAAAGACCTCCATCCCCTCCTTCTGCGTTTGGATGAAGCCGTGGCCCTGGTCGGGCTTGCAGGGATGCGCGCGGACCAGCTCGTGCCCGAACGTCGCCAGGGCCTCTCCAAGGGCCGCCTCCATGGCCTGCTGGGCCTCCCAGCAGACCTGGTTGGCCGATTGACGCAGGTCGCCACTGGCCACCAGGAGCACTTGCCTCTTGCCAACCTTGGGGGGCTTGGGGAGGGTGGGAACTTCGTACGCGGCCATGGAACGGTCTCCTCGGGTGCGGACAGTGTTCGAGTGTACACAGAAAAGGCCCCGGCGGGGCCGCAAAGCTCCCGGGCGCAAAGCGGTATCATACTCCCCGTGGGGCCGCAGCGCGAAGGGCCCAGTCGATTCGGAGAGCGACGCCACCGCGTGCTCCGGGGGTGGGGAGCATTCTCTCGACCCGTCGCCAGCGGCCCGCCAGATCAATACACCACGCGCCACCGCATGTTGAACAGCCACACCATCGTGCCGACCATCGCCGCGTCGAGGACGAGATAGAGGGCCATGAAGCTGGCGAAGACGGGCCAGTTGGCCACGATGGGCGGGGCGTCCTGGGTGTGGCCCAGCCACAACGGCAGGGAGAAGGCCGCGGCGAACGGACTGGTGAAGGTCCAGCGGCGGACCCAGGCCGAGGCCGGGGCCGTCGCCGGGAAGGCGCCGTCGCGCACCTCCAGCTCGATGGTCGCCGCCTCGGCGGCCGCGGCGTTCTGGATGAGGAGGCTTTCGCCACGGACCACGGCCCGCACGCCGGTCGAACTGGTGCGGGCGTTGAGCCGGTTGGCCGCGGCCTGGAGCGACTCGCCCCGCACGATGCTGAGCTCCGCGAAGCCCTTGGGGCCGGTCAGACGGAACTTGGCGCTCTGGGTCACCTCGCCGCCGGGGGCGTGATAGACCAGCGCCGACTGGGCCCCCGACCAGAACAACTCGGCGAACTGCTTGACCGCCACGGGCGCGGCGAACAGCAGGATCACCACCACGTAGGCCGTCATCATGCTCACGGTCGTCTTGCGGAAGAGCACCGAGCAGAACAGGGCCAGGGTGGTCGTCGTCACGCAGGTGAGCAGGATGATCGCCACGTAGCCGATCATGCTCAGCGTGTCGGACCAGTAGGTCCACGGCGGCAGGAGCCAGGCCAGCAGCAGCGGCCAGACGAGGAAGCTCGTCAGCACGCTCGACACGCGGAAGCCCGAGAACATCTTGCCCCAGAGGATCTGCCACGGCGAGACCGTGGTGACCAGCAGCAGCTCGAGGGTCTCGCGCTCGCGCTCGCTGGTCACGGCGCCGGCCGAGAAGACCGGGCCCACGAGCATGTTGAACAGCAGCACGTATCCCACGTACCACGGCGCCCACTGCGGCTGGATGTACAGGCACACGGCCATCAGCGGCAGGGCCAGGAACATGCTCACCTGAATCACCAGGCGGAGCATCAGCGTGCCCTGGCCGAACAGCTCGCTGTGCATCTCCTTGTCGTACACGGGGTTCACCCCGTCGCGCATCAGGTCGGTCCGCTTGGGCGGGGCGAAGAGCATGTCGGGGAACTGGTCGCTGCGGATCACCATGCCCACCGCCTCGCGCTGCTCCTCCTCCAGGTCCACCACCTCCTGGGCCTCGGCCCCGACGTCGGGCGGATGCATCAGCCGGGCGCAGATCACCAGGAACAGCGCGGCGCACAGGGCCAGGCACAGGGCCGGGAACGGCACGACCATCACGAACAGGCGGTACTGGCCGGCCCCAGCGAACAACTGGTAGAACAGCACGCCCACCAGGGCCAGCGGGAGAATCAGCAGATAGGAGACGACCTGCGCGGCGATCGTGCGCACGAAGTAGGAGCTGGCCGCCAGGCTGATCATCCCGAAGGTCGCCACCGACGCCGCCATCGCCACGTACGTGCCCAGCACCTCCCACAGCGACACGCCCCCCAGCGGCAGGCACAGCATCACGATCGGCAGCGAGGAGAACACCAGCACGGCCAGGTGCGCCAGCGAGGCCAGCAGCTTGCCGATCACGATCGCCCCGGGCCGCATGGGGCTGGCCAGCAGCATCTCGTAGGTCTTGCGCTCCTTCTCCCCCGTGATCGAGCCGGCCGCGAAGCTGGGGGCCATCAGGGCCATCAGCACGTACTGCCCCAGGAAGAACATGTTCACCAGGTCCTGGGTGGCCTTCGACTTGCCCGTCAGGTCGATCCGCTGCTCGTTGGGCCAGGCCGCGAACACCACCAGCCCCAGCAGGCCGACGTAGGCGAACAGCAGCACGAACGCCCGCGTCATCCGCAGGTTCACGAGCAGCTCGCGCTGGAGGACGGGGTTCTCGAGGAGGAGCATGGAGGAAGTGCGAATTAGGAAGGTAAGAATGATGGACTATGCGGTATCGAGCGAGTGGTCGTCAGCCCCGTCACGGGCTCTCCCTCCTGCGGCCATTCATCATTCCTCGATTCAACATTCATCTTCAGGCGACCGCTCCCTTCGTCACCAGCATGAACACGTCCTCCAGCGTCGGGTCCTTCTCGCAGAAGGAGTGCATGCGCACGCCCTGGGCCACGAGCTGCTCCAGGACGCCGGCGACGAGCTTCTCGTCGCCCACCAGCTCGAGCGTGGCGCGCGAGCCCTCTACCTGCAGGTCGCGGGTCTCCGGCAGGCTGCGGAGGATGGAAAGGCCGGTCTGCTGGTTCTCCAGGAACTTGATCTGGATGATGCGGTTGCGATGGATGCGGCGATAGACCTGCTCGATGGGGCCGTGCATCAGCAGCGTGCCCCGCTCGATGATCCCGATCGACGTGCAGCAGTCGGCCAGCTCGGTGAGGATGTGGCTGGAGATGAGGATCGTCTTGCCCATCTTCCGCAGCTCGCGGAACAGGGCCTTGATCTCGATCCGTGCCCTGGGATCGAGCCCGCTGGACGGCTCGTCGAGCACCAGCACCGGCGGGTCGTGCACCAGCGTCTTGGCCAGGCACAGCCGCTGCTTCATGCCGCGCGAGAGGCTGTTGACGAAGTCGTTCCGCTTGCCGGTCAGCTCGAGAAGCTCGAGCACGTCACCGATCACCTCCTTGCGGCGCACGCGCGGGATCTGGTACGCCACGGCGAAGAAGTCGAGGAACTCCCAGACCTTCATGCCGTCGTACACGCCGAAGTTGTCGGGCATGTAGCCCACGCTGCGCCGCACCTCCAGGGGCTCGCGCGTCACGCTGTGCCCGTTGACGATCCCCTCGCCCGCCGTCGCTTTGAGCAGCGTCGTCAGAAAGCGGATCGTGGTGCTCTTGCCGGCGCCGTTGGGCCCGATGAAGCCGAACATCTCGCCGGGCGCGATCTTCAGGTTCAGTCGGTCCACGGCCACCAGGTCGCCGTAGTGCTTGGTGAAGTCGATCAGCTCGATCATCGGGAGGTTTCCCCGCAAGTCGTCAGTTTTCGGTTCGATCCGAGGACCTCGTGCCCTCCACTTCCAGGCGCGACGTGACGTCCGGCTCGGGATCGCGCTGGAAGCCGTAGCGGAGGTGAGCGACCACCAGCGTGGCGCGGCGCCCCTGCGACGCGGAGGGGCTGACCTCAAGCGCGCCGGGGTCCGCCTCCGTCCAGCCCACCAGCCGGGTCTGCCCCGGGCGCAGGGCCGGGGCGTTGAGGGCCAGCTCCAGCAGGGCCCGCAGGTTGAGGTCGCCCGGCCGGGCGTCGGCGGCCACCTCGGGCGCCGCGTTGTCCCACAACGTCGCCGCCGACTCGCCCCGCCAGGGGCGGAACTCCAAGGCCACCACCGACTCCCGTCCCAGGTTGCCCGCCCACGCCACGTCCAGCTCGCCGTCCGTGTCGCGGCGCAACAGGCCCACGTCCCGCAGGTCGATCCCGGTCCGGTTGGCCAGCTCCAGCGGTCCGAACCGCGACTTCGACAGCTCGATCGCCCCGTCCAGATCGCACATCTGTTCGCTGTGCACGAACCGCGTGGAGTTCGACCGCACGGCGTAGCCCGGCACCGTGACCTCCGGCCTCAGGCGATACGCCAGCGTCTCGTGTCGCTCGCCCAGCGCGAGGCGGAACGCCCCGGGCGTGGAGACCGTGGGAAACGGCTGGACCTGGCCGCCGGGATCCTCCACGGTCAGGTCGTAGCTGGTGGAGAGCGACGTGTACAGGGCGGTGTACCGGGTCAGATGACCTCGGGGGTAATCGCCTTGGATCTCCAGCACGCCGATCTCGGTGACGCTCCGCGCGAAGCCGATGTCGAGCTGCGCCAGGCGGATGACCACGATCGTGCAGACGACGGCGATCGCCGGGGCCGCCGCCCAGGCCCATTCCACGCGGTCGATCAGGCGGAACACCGCCCAGTTCAGCGGCACGAGGACCACCAGGTAGGCGGCCACGATCCACACGACGAACGTCCGGTCGGGGATCTCGATCCGCGCGGAGCTGGCCAGCGACTCCCGCGCCGCCTTGGCGACCGCGTTGAAATCGCTCCACGCGGCCACCCCCGTGCCCGGCGGCAGGCGCCGACTATACGACCCGTCGAAGTCCATCATGTCCGCGTCGTCGGCGCCGGCCGCCAGGACATCGACCGCGTAGTCCTGCATGGTCCGGCCCGAATCGCGGGTGAAATACCTCAAACCGCAGATCCGCGCGGGGTCGAGCCGCTCGGGCGGCGAGCGGGCGTCGGCCCAGGTCACCTGGAGTTCTCCCAGCGGCCCGCGCTGGAACTTGCGCGGCGGCCGCCCCAGCACGCACGCGTTGAAGAAACCGTCCACCCCGGGCCAGGCCACCCACTCCTTGCCCGAGAGCCTGAACAGCGAAGCCACCACGCGGCCGCGCCCCACGCGGCGCTCGACGAGAAGCTCGCCCGTCGAAGGCACGTAGCGCGCCTCCGCGTGCAGCTTCACCTTGGTGCCTTCCCACGCCTTGACCGGCTCCAGAAGCCGGGGCGGCATCCCCCGCGCCGAGCGCGACCAGCGCTCGTTGATCTCCACGAAATCGGCCGCGGTCAGCTCCCGTGCGGCGGCCCGGTCGGTCGGCACCGTGGCGGGCAGGCAGTCGGCCAGGAAACTCCCGCGGAGCGTCTCCAGCGTGCGCGGCCCGCTGAGGATCAGCACCCCGCCCCAGTGAAGCCAGTCGAGCAGCGCCGCCTGCTGGTCGAGCGACAGGGCCGTGGGATCGACGTCGTCCCACAACATCGCCGCGATGGCCGTCCACTGCAGGGCATGGTCCGGAAGCGGGGGCGGACGCCCCGGCCGCGCCGTCACAAGCGACACCAGGTAGTGGTTCCGGCGCGTGTCCGCCGCCGCATCCAGCTCCTCCCACGGCGGGCTGACCGTGTCGAGCTTGTCGAGGTACGTGTAACGCTCGGGCAGGTCGGAAAGCACCACGAAGTGGTACTGGTACGACGGCATCCGCTGCAACAGGACGGGCGCCGCGTCCAGCAGGCTCCGGCCCCCGCGGCGGGTCTTGATGCGGCAGACCGCCCGGGCCGTGGGCTGCGTGGCCGGAAAGAACAACACCGATGCGAAGCTCTTCTCCTGGCCCCTGGGCATGGAGATCTCGCGCACGAAAACCAGCTCGTACGGTACCGCCTCCAGGGGCATCGGGTCGCCGCCGAGGTCGAGCACCTGCTGCTCCATCTGGCCGATGAAGTCCTCCTTGTTGGCCTTCCCCGTGAGCACCGTGGGAATCCAGTGGCCGGGCTTGTACCAGAAGGCGAGCCGCTTCTCCTTGGGCTGGCTGGGATCGAGGACCGGCGGCAGGGTCGCCAACGGCTCGAACGCGAAGGGGTCCTCCTCCTTCTTCTTTTTCTTCGCCCGGGCCTCGGCGTCCTCCTCCTGTTTCTTTTCCTCGGCGGGGTCGGAGCCGCCCCAGCAGCCGCGGCAGCCGGGCAGGGCAAGACACGCGGCCAGAAGGAGAAGCAGGCCGGCGCGGGTGGCACGAAACGGCCCGGCCCGGCCCGGCGTACTCCGGCAACTCATCAGCGGCGACCTCCCTGGATTTCTTCCCCCCCGAAATGAGTTTAGACGGTCCCTGCGGGGAAGGAAAGGCGCGCGCATCCCGCGGCGAATCGCCAGCCCGCCGATGCGCCCGGCCACCCCGTCGCCTGGTCGCCCGGACCGCTCAGCCCCATAGGCGACTGCTGCCGCCGGAGCGGAAGAACTCCATCGCGTCGGGCAAGGCGTAGAGCGAGTTCATGAACCCCACGCGGATGTCGAGACCCTCCGCCTCCGGAGTCAGTCGCCCGTTGCGCGCGACCAGCACCCCCTTGCGGCGCACCCACCTCATGACCCGATTGACCCATCTCCGATCATCCGGCGAGATGTCGTCCATGGCATCGGCCCGGGATCCGATTTCGCCCGCGCCCAGATCATCGCGAGGCGTCACCGTCCCGCGTCTCCAGAAGAGTGCCGGCGTGCGATTCCAGTCCACGATCCCCTGCCCGGGCCTGGGGGACGCGAGGTCCCAGTTCCTTGGATTGAAGAACAGCGCCTTCGCACCGCCGGGCTCGCATCCGCTCGGGCGCGCGCAGATGAACACGATCGCTCCGAGGGTCAGGTCGATGATGCCGTAATGCTGTGGGAGCTCCGACTGCGCAGGCAGGTCGGCCGGGTCGAGGAACGTCGGATGCGAGACGTCCATGGCAGCCCTGGGAAACAGCCGGACTGCCTCGGACGTCACGACGCAATCGAGAAGGCTCTTCTCGTCGCGGACCGTCGCGAAGAACTGGACGGCGGCGACCACGATCGGCGTGGAGTAGGGGATGAGGCGACGACGTCTTCCCGGAATCACGCAAGGCGATTGAGCCCGAAAGCGCCAACACGGTTCCACGCCCGCCAAGTCGATGTCCTGGAAGTGCTCGTCGCGAGTTACGGTCGTCAGGCAGTGTGGTCTCGCGATCGCGGCGATCCACGCAGGATACTTGTTGATCTCGATCCCCACTAGCCTACTCACCCCCAAAAAGAGTGCGCAAGAACCCCGGCCTTGCGCCACCGCCAGCCTGGTAAACTCACGAGCGTGAAGGATCGTGCTCGGGCTGCGGTGGCCCGGGCCCGCGATCCGCGAGGTGCCGAACATGTTCCTCCAAGACTCCGCGTTCCCGCTCTCCCTGGCCTTCCCGCCTGCGGCCCTGAGCGCCCCCCGCTGGAACGGACGGAGGGTTGCGATCCTGGTGCCGGCGACTCGCCAGGCAGGAAGATCGCGACGGCCGACCCGGAAGAACGCAGAACTGATGACCAAAACCCGATCGAATCGGGCAGCCGACTGGGTGCCGCAAGGGGTTACAGGAAAAGCACTTGGGCGTGCCGATCGGGCTGAAATCGGGGGGCGCAACGGGGGCGCACGGGGGCGCGCTTCACCCCCGCACCAGACGGGTCTTTCGCGCGTGCTCCATCTACCTCAGAGGGGTAATCTTGCCGGCCAAATCCCTGGTGGATGGGTCACTCGGACCAGCCGGCGCGACTTGCGTCGGCCCGCGCCTTCCGTGCCGGGCCGTCTGGGCCGGGGAGGCAACAGAACGCTACGGCCGGCCCTACCAGTCGCGGCCCGTCAGGTGCACCGGTCCGTCGGGCCACGGCCGCTTCTCGAGCGATCGGGCCATGCCCTGGTTGCCGGCGGGAAGCGGCGCGTCGCGCCCCTGCTCATCGACGGCCGTGATCTCCAAAGGGATCAGGTGCCAGCCGAGCGACTGGTAGAAACGGGTCAGGCCCGGGCTGCACAGCAGCATGCCGAACTCGAAGCCCCGCCCGGCGGCTTCCTTGACGAACCGGTCCATCACGCGGCGCGCAAGGCCCGTCCCGCGCCGCTCGGCGGCCACGCAGAAATTGCCCAGCCCGGCCACGCGCACCGGCTGGCCGCCGCATCGGACCACGCGGTCGATGCCCGCGGCGCAGGCCACGGCCCGCGCGCCGTCCACCGCGACCACGGTCCATGCCGGCGCGCAGCCGTTCCACCATCGGGTCTGGGCGAAGTGCGCCGCGTCGCGCGGGAAGCAGGCGGTGAGCAGGTCGCGGACCGCGAGGTCCAGATGCGGCGTGAAGGCCCGCTCTTCAACAGAGACCAGCGTGGGGGCCGTGCCCGTCATGGCGGTTCGAGGAGGAACTGGCCGGCGGCCGAAGGGGTGGGGCGTCGTTCGTGCGGACCGCCCTTGGGGTCGCCGTGTGGCCCGTGGTGCCTGTCCCGCTGCGTTGGCCGCCGGCAGTCGGGCATCGGCTCAGCCGACCAGCGCGGGCTGCTCGGCGTCGGCCTGGTGGCTCGCCAGGAAGGGGCGCACGTCGCGCCCGCCAACGGACGCGATCTCGAGCCGATCGTACTGGGCCAGGTCGATCTCTTCAACCGACGTGCCCTCGAGGCGCTCGCCGCGCGGCGACCTCAGGCACAGGACCCGGGGGCGCACGGGGTGGCGCGGATTGAAGTCCACGACCGCGGCCTCCGAGCCGTCGGAAAGGGTCACCACCTGGCCGATGGGGAACGGCGGCACCGTGGCGTAGAACGCCCGCTCCACCTCGGGGTCGAAGAACCCGCGGCAGTGCACGCGCATCTCGTGGAGGATCTCGACGGGCAGCTTCGGCCCCGAGTAGCAGCGGTGGCTCGTGGCCGCGTCGTACATGTCGGCGATGATGGCAATCCGCGAGAACACCGGGATCTGCTTGCCGGAGGGCGTGCTCCGCTCGCGGCGCTTCCGGTAATCGACCATGGGAGGATATCCCCTGCCGTCCCACCGCTGATGGTGATTGAGCACCACGTGGGCCGCCGACGCCGGCAGGTCGTTCTTGACCATCTCGTAACCCAGGCGCGGATGATCGCGCATGCGCGAGAACTCCTCGGAGGTGAGCGCCCCCGGCTTGTCGAGGATCTCCCGCGGGATCTGGAGCTTGCCCACGTCGTGCAGCAAGGTGCCCAACCCCAGCAGGTGGAGCTGCTTGGCGTCCCGGGGGTTCTTGTACGAGCGCTCGTCGATGAGGTACTGCTCCAGGCGCATCGCCACGAGCATGGCCAGGTAGCACGTGTTCGTCGAATGCGACATCAGGTAGTTGTCGAAGGCCTCGAGCTTCTGCATCAGGATGTTGCTGCCGGGGTTGGCCTTGAGATAGGCGACCAGCTCGGAGACCGACTGCTGGAACCCGGTCAGGTCGAGCGTTGTGGTCGAACCCTGGATCAGGGCCTCGAAGTTCCGACGCACCTTGTGGTGGACCTCGCGCTGGATGTCGGTGAGGGTCTCGTCGAACAGGTCGCCGAGGAAGTCCAGCTCGCGGCAATGGATCCACACTTCGGCCACCCCGAGTTGCTCCAGCCGCGGCACGAGGTCCGCGGGGACCTCCAGGCCGCGCTGGAGCAGGAAGCGGTGCGGCTGGCCGGGCATGGGGATGGGCCGGGCGAGCTTCATGCCGGGCTGGATCTGCCGGACGGGGATACGGAGCATGGGGCTAGCGCGCGATGAGAGCCTGACCAGGGGCCTGCGAACCGAATGGGTTGACCGTGCCCCCCTCCCTGGCGCCCCCGGGCCGCGGCCCGCAGCGCTGGGAAACCCCGCTAGTCCAAGGCTACCTTATGGCCTCGGCGTGCGTCGAGCGGTGGGGGTAATCGCTCCGCAGAGGGCTCGGATTGGATCGGCCGTAACGGATCTGCCGATGGAGCGACCGCGTGAAACACGGGCCCCAGGCGCCTATAGTGGAAGTGGTGTTTCGAATACCAAGATGAGGCTTCCGAAGTCCTCGACCCTTCGGAAGCCTGGACGGCAGCCCTCGGACGCGAATCCAGATGGCCCTCATTGAGTTGCAGGACGTTCGCAAGGTCTATCGGCTTGAGGAAATGGAAGTCCATGCGCTTCGCGGCGTGTCGGTCGCCATCGACCGCGGCGAATACGTGGCCCTGATGGGGCCTTCCGGATCGGGCAAATCGACCCTGATGAACATCCTCGGCTGCCTCGACCGGCCGACCGGAGGGGGGTATCGCCTGGAAGGGGAGCAGGTGGGCTCCATGTCGCGCGACGCCCGGGCCCGGCTCCGCAATCGCAAGTTCGGCTTCGTATTCCAGAACTTCAACCTTCTCGCCCGCACCTCCGCCGTGGAGAACGTGGAACTGCCCCTGCTCTATTCGCACCGCATCAGCGGGCGCCAGAGGCGGCGCCGGGCCGTGGAGATGCTCAAGCGCGTGGGGCTGGGCGACCGCCTGGAGCACCACCCCGGCCAGCTTTCCGGCGGCCAGCAGCAGCGCGTGGCCATTGCCCGGGCGATGATCAACCAGCCCGCCATCCTCATGGCCGACGAGCCGACCGGGAACCTCGACAGCAAGACGAGCCGCGAGGTGATTGCGCTGTTCCGCGTGCTCAACCAGGAGATGGGCATCACGATCATCCTCGTCACGCACGACCGCGATGTCGCCCGGCACGCCGGCCGGGTTCTCGTGCTCCGCGACGGCCTGGTCGTGGAGGACACGACCGACCACGAGGCGGCAGTGCGGGCGCTGGACGTGACGGCGGGCAGCGACCAGGAGGGCGAGGAGGTTTGCGGAGCTTGAGTCGCCATTGCCGTTTCGCAAATATCGAAGGATTTTGCGGATCGCGTCGATAAGAGGGACATGCTGACCTCCACGCGGGCTTTGTGCGCTGGCGCCGCGCTGGCGCTCACCCTCCATGTGGGTGGAAAGCCGAGTTGCGCGCAGATCGCCGGGGGCCTCTTCGCCCCGGAGCAGCGTCGCATGGCGATTCGCCCTCCGGAGCGGATGCGCGCTGCGCGGCTTCCCGAGACCCGGCCGCCGCCGACGGTCGCCCGGGACGCGTCCCGCCGTCAGCCCGAGCCCCTCTCGCTGGACATGGCGATTCGCGTGGCCCTGCAGAACTCGGAGGTGGTGCGGGTGCTCCAAGGCCCGGCGGTCGGGTCGAGCGGGCGGACGATCTACGATCCGGCGATCAGCAACACGCAGATCGATCGCGCCCGGTCGCGATTCGATCCGAGCATTCGGCAGCAGAACACGTTCGAGCGTCTGGAGGACCCCCAGGGGACGCTGGACCCTTTCGACCCGACCCGGGCACGCATCGGCGGGGATGCCGTCGATCAGTACACCATGGGGGTGGGCGTGGAGAAGGACACCATCGTCGGCGGTACGGCCGCGATGCGTGTGGACGCCCACCCCAGGGACGTCGGCGGCTCGCTCCAGCCGCTCAACCCGCAGTCGCGCACCGGCGTGGAATTCAGTTATACGCAGCCGTTGCTCCAAGGCGGGGGCCGGGCGGCCAACCTGGCCCCGGTGGTGCTGGCCCGCATCGACACGGAGAGCTCGTTCTACGAGCTGAAGGACAGCGTGCAGCAGCTCGTGCGGGGCACGATCGAGGGGTACTGGGCCGTGGTCTTCGCGCGGACCAACGTCTGGGCTCGCCAGCAGCAGGTCCGCCAGGCCCAGGGGGCTTATGATCTGGCCAGGGCCCGCTTCGACAAGGGTTTCGGCAATGCGGGCGACGCGGCCCAGGCCCGGGCCGCGCTCGGGAGTTTTAGGGCAAGCCTGATCACCGCCGAGGCCGACCTGCTCACGCGCGAGGCCGCCCTGCGCAACGTCCTCGGGCTGCCGCCCGCCGACGGGTCGCGGCTGGTGCCGTACACCCGACCGGCCGAGGCATGGGTCGAGGCGGATTGGGAAGACATCCTGCTGACGGCCGGGCAGTACCGGCCCGACCTGATCCAACGCAAGCTCCGCATCGAGGCCGACGAGCAGGAGTTGATCGCGGCGCGGAACCAGGCCATGCCGCGCGTCGATGCCACGGCGCTGTACCGATTCAACGGTCTGGCCGGGCGCGATCCCAGCCGCCAGTGGCTGGCCACGGACGCCGGAGAGTACACGAGCTGGCGCCTGGGCGTTGACCTGACCGTCCCCTTCGGCCTTCGCGACGGGCGCGCGGAAATGCGCCGCCGCGAGCTGGCGCTGATGCGCGACCGGGCCAATCTCCAGCAGGCCCTCCACGCGGCCTCGCACGAGCTGGCTGAGAGCTACCGCAACCTGGCCCAGTTCTACGAGCAGTACCGGGCGTTCAAGATCGCCCGCGAGGCCGCGTACGAGAACCTCCGCGTTCAATCGGGCCGCTTTGCCGCCGACGTCGAGGCCGACTACCTCAACTTGCTCCAGGCGATCGCCAGTTGGGGCGACGCGGTCAGTTCCGAGGCCCAGGCCCTGCTCCAGTACAACACCGAGCTGGCTAACCTGGCGCAGCTCTCCGGCACGATCCTCGAGGGCCACGGCGTGCGGTTCACCGAGGACGGTTATCGCTCAGTCGGGCCGGCCGGGCGATTGGGGCCAACGCCCTGCTATCCAATGGACCGGCGCCCCTGCCCCAACACCGACCAGTACCCGGCGGGCACGGAGCCGGCCGAGGAGGTGTTCGAGCTGGAGTCGATTCCCATCCCCAGGCGCACGCCTCTCGAGGCGCTTCCTCCGGGTCCGAAGATGCCCGGCCCGCCGGTGATCGAGCCGCCGGTGCCGGAGGGTCCCAATCCGCTGCGGCGCCCTGGGGACTGAAGGATGGAGTGCGAATGCTTCCCGCCCCCCAAGAAGACATCCGAAGTCCTCGAAGACTTCGGATGTCTGTGCAGCTCCTCGTGTCTTCTGCATTTGCCGGGGCGGCTCTGGGGCTCCGTTGCGTGCGACGCAGGACGGCCTAGAATGTCGGCTAGTCGTCACGCCACGCGGCGCCGCCTTCCCGCAATATGGAGACTCGTAAATGCCTCACCTATGTCTCGCCCTTGCCGTGCTCTTCCCTGCGCTGGCCGTGGCCGCGGACTCCGGCGGGAGTCGCGCCGGGAAGGAGGAGTCGCACCCGACGATCGACCGGGAGGAGGCGGTCGTCGGCGTCGAGTACCACAAGTTCCTGCTCCTGCGGCGCGAGGGCGAGCTGATCGCCCTGCACGTCATGCCCGATCCGCGATTCGGATGGGACGGGATCAACTACCGCTGGTATCATCTGACCGACCGGTCGGACAAGTTCTTCCTGCCCAGCCCGGGCAAGGCCGACGGCCACGTGAATCCGAACGTGAAGACGGGCTCGGGCGACGTGGCTGAAGGGAAGACGGGGAGCGGCTTCATCGAGGCCGGCCCCTTGACCGTGGAATGGTCGAAAAGCGATCACGACTCCGGCTGGCTCTACTTCTCCAAGCTGCGAGACGAGGTCCAGATCTACCCCGAACAGTTCGATCGCATCGCGGACTTTTCCGGAAAGGTCGACGCGGAAAAGTGGAAGTCGCTGCGATGATAAGCATGTGCATCGAGCACGACCGGGCCGTCCCACGGAATCGGTCGCCTACGGCGAAACCCCTTCGCCCTCTTCTGCGGCCTTCTCGCGGATGGGGATCTGCAACTCGAAGAACTGCTTCCTCGCCGGGATCATGGGGCTGTTGTAGCCCATCAGGCGCGTGTTGCCGGCAGGTTCGTATCGGTCCTTGTTTTCCTCCAGCCACCGCTCCAGTCGGCCGCGGGCGTCGGCGATTGCGCGACTGGTGCGCGGTCCCAGGAACCCGATGCTGACCACCGTCATGGCCGCGACGTCCGCAACCTCGACCGCGCCTTGCTGGCCAATCTGGCCCTGCTCGGCCCGCTCGTAGAGGAAGGCCATCGACGCCTGCCGGAATCGCCCTTGCGAATCCTCGGTGTACTCCATCTCCACCGGGGCCGTCATCTCGATGTTGTTCTTCTTGATATGGCGGAACAGCGTCCAGAAGCCGTCGGCCTTGGCCATGCGGTAGGCCGGATAGTGCTTGACCTCGATCTTGCCCACCGGGGTATAGCCCGGGAAGCCTTCGGGCATTCTCGCTTCCTTCACCGGTTGGAACCCGCGATCGGCGGTGGAGCTGTCGTCCGCGGCTGGAATCGCGGCAGAGGCGGCGATGGACAGCAGGCCGCTCGCCGTGACGGCAACGAAGCGGGAAAGGACTCGCTTGGCCATTTGTGCTCGATCCTTCTCATCGAGAGGGCGCAAAACGTTCAAAACAGGCAACGGAATCGTATGCTCCCGCCGCCGCAAGGCAATCCTCTTTTCGCCGAAAACCAGGCCGATCGATGTCCTGGCCCCACGGGGCTTACTACGCATTGCGACCCGCTACGGGGCTCTCGTTGAAGCACGCAGCCAGAATCGCACCCCCAATTTGTGGGCTATACTTGGGCGGAGCCTGTTCACTCTGAGGCTCCTTGTGAGCGGCCCGGGTATCTGTGCCCTATCCGGGCCGCTTCTATTGCGTAACATGGTGGGGATGGCATCCGTTTCAGGCCCGAAGTCTGGGGCGGATTGACAGGCGCTGAACGGCTCGGCGATACTTGGTCCGTCCCAGTCCCCCGGCAGTTCGAACTGCCCAGGGGCTCTTGTCTCTTCGCAACCGATTCCGCGGAACCGAAGGAGCTTCATCGTGTCCGACAACCCCTACGAATCGCCCTCAAACCCGCCTGAGACTCCAGGGCCCGAGTCCGCCGCCCCTGGCGCGCCCCCACCTGCAGGTGCCCCGAGCAAGGACGATCGAACGATGGCCCTCCTGGCTCATATCCTGGGGGTCGCCCTGGGTTTCTTGGGGCCGCTGATCATCTGGCTCGTGAAGAAGGACCAGTCCGCGTTTGTGGATGACCAGGGCAAAGAGGCTCTGAACTTCCAGCTCACCATGCTCATCGGGTTCCTGGTTGCCGGGGCAACCACGTTCGTGTGCATCGGGTTCGTGCTGCTCCCGGCCCTCGTGGTCGTGAATATCGTGTTCTGCATCCTTGGCGGGATGCAGGCCAACAAAGGGGTGGCCTATCGCTATCCGGTGAACATTCGGTTCATCTCCTAGACCGCATCGAGGACGGAAACGGCTTCCCAGCTGCGGGATTGCCATTCCTCTTTTTTTGGGAGCGCTACCGCCATGTCCGGTTTGGCTAGGTCTACCGCTTTCGTTCTTGCGGCCGTCCTCGTGTTCTTGCCCGCCACAGCCTTGCGGGCCGAGAAGGCGGCTTCGGACGCGCAGGCCTCGATCCTCCGCCACTTGCCCGCGGACACGACGTCGGTAATGCTCGTGCCCGACCCCCTGCCCCACCTGAAGTCGCTGCTGACGCATCCGGACTTGCGCCGCGTGCTCACCGAAGGCAAGCTGGCGGAACTGGTGCGCCAGGCGCCGGACGGGCCGGATTCGCTCGATCCGCAGCAAGGATGGGAGGCCATCCAGGCCAACGAGCGGTTTGTGCCGGTGCAGGTGGCCGTGGCCGCCTCCGATGAGACCGTCTCGAAGCTCGATCACCTGGTCCGCGCGGCGGTCCTCTCGGCGCTCTGCTGGGGGGCGGTCGAGACCGGCGGCGACGCCTTGAAGAACGAGCTGCCAAAGCTTCAGGAGGAGCTTCTTGCGGAGCTCAAGCAGGCGGGCCTCCCGCCGCTGGTCCTCTGGGTCGAGATGCGAGAGCAGGGCGTGGCCGAGCAGGCGCAGGTGTTGGCCCGCGGCGCGGTGCGCAACGCGGTGAGCGAATGGGACCTCAGCTTCAGAGAAGAGGAGAGCGGTTTTTCGGTCCGCGGCCGGGTCCACGACATCCTTCCCGAGATCGCGTTCCCCGCGGTGCTCGATCAGATGGGCGCGATCGCGAGCGTGGAGGATCCCAAGGCCTTGCCGCTAGCGAAGGCGGTCGCCGGGATCCGCTTCGAGTTCGGGATGGAGCAGCTGGGCGCGGGACTGCGGTTCTGGATGGGGCCGAAGCCGGACACGCGCCAGGAGCATCTCGGGCCGGCGGCCCTGGGTCCGCTGTTCCGCGAGTCGCCTCGCGACATCGCGTTCTTTCGTGCCAACGTCCGGGCGATGAGATCGGCCGTGGGCGGATGGGTGAAGCTCTGGAAAGCGTGGGAGAATACGCGCATCGGCCGTGAGGTCGCCAAGGCCGACGAGGAGGACTCTCTCGACGACCTCCGACTCATTCAACGGGGCTTAAGAGGTATCGGCGAGACCGCGTCCGGCCGAGTCAGCTCAGGCAAGGGAGCCCTGGAGGGAGTGGCCTGGTACGAGGGCGCGCCTGAGGCCCCCCCGCTGACCGAGTCGTCCCTTTTGGAACTCGTCCCGGGCGACGCGGAGATCGTGATGCTCGATGCCACGTCGTCGCTGGGAGATATGGCCTCGGACTTGGCGTCCAGCTTCGAGGATCGCCTGGCCACCAAATCGTTCCAGTGGGAGCTATCGGGCAGGTACGACAAGGCCGGCATGGCCGAGATGATCAGCCGGCATTACTACCGCGACTTCGCGGGATTCCGCGAGGAGGTCCACGAGAAGGCCCCCCGCGCGTTCGAGCCGCCTTGCGCGGTGATCGCCACGACGACGGGCAGAATCGAGAGGCTCCGCGTGCGCGTGGCGGCCGCCGACGTCGACCTGGTGATGGACGAATTGCCGATGTTCGAGTTGGCGGCGATCGGCCGCATGATGCCCGAGAAGGCCGCCCGCCAGTCGGTCCAGAGGATCTACACGGAGCTGGTCCGGGGGCTTTTTGCCGTGTCAGGCAGTAAGGTGCCTGCGGCCCCAGAGCTGCGACTCCTCCGTCAGCAGGACTTGGGGCTTGGGGTGCCGACCTTCGTCTTCGAGGCGGGTTGGGTCCGGGAGCTCGCCGACGGCGATGAGGTCGCCGTGACCGCCCAAGGCGACCTGAGGCCGCACCTGTTTCTGGCGGGCGAGTACCTGGTGCTTTCCACGTCTCCGCGTCTGAGCCGACGACTTGTCGGGGCGGGACGGGGCGACCCGAAGCGTTGGCTTCCCGAGCCGGCAGACGGCAAGCTCGTGGCTTACGGCCGTGTTCCGGGCGAGTCGATCGGCCGGCTGTACGGGCAGCTCTTTGAGTGGGTGGCCTCGGGCGCGAAGGCGGCGGGCGAAGACCCGGGCACGATGGGTCCGTTGATGGCGATCGGCGGCATCCAGGAGTTCTGCGAGATGGTTGACCGGATCGAGTGGCAGACGGCGCAGCAGGCGGCGGGCCAGCGCACCGAGTGGTGGGTGCGGTTCAATTCGGGCGCGCGGTAGCAGGTCGGCGTTGGAGGCAGGGCGTGCATGCCGGCGGGTCATGATGAAAGCACAAAGCCCCCGCGGCCTGACAAGACCGCGGGGGCTTCTGCATGGAAGAAATCCGGCGACACCTACTCTCGCACTTGCAGTACTACCATCGGCTCTGAAAGCTTAACGGCCGTGTTCGAGAAGGGAACGGGTGTGGCCTTTCAGATGTGGTCACCGGAAAGGGGCGCACGGCCCGGCGAGGGGCCGTGCGCCACGGCTTCGGTGTAGGTCGAGTGGCTCGAAGCGGGGCGCGGGTGCGCCCGAGCCTTGGTCGTCATGCGGGATGGAGCCTGGATCGTTGGAACACGGATCGCAGGCTTCCTGGACGACGGCGCGGGGTGCGCCGGAGTCCTGGATACATGTGGCCAAGCTTTCGCCCGTTAGTACCGGTTAGCTGAACGCATTACTGCGCTTACACATCCGGCCTATCGACCTGGTCGTCTTCCAGGGGGCTTTCGGACTTTTCGTCCTACGAAACCTGATCTTGGAGAGGGCTTCACGCTTATATGCTTTCAGCGTTTATCCTTT
Organism: uncultured Pirellulales bacterium; assembly: GCA_964434165.1. GTDB lineage: Bacteria > Planctomycetota > Planctomycetia > Pirellulales > Thermoguttaceae > CAYSUS01. The sequence goes on along the minus strand of CAYSUS010000121.1, from coordinate 677 downwards.
CCGTCCATAGCTACCCAGCCGTGCCGCTAGCGCGACAACTGGAACACCAGAGGGACGTCCTTCCAAATCCTCTCGTACTATAGAAGAACCTCCTCAAGTTTCGTGCGCCCACAGCAGATAGGGACCGACCTGTCTCACGACGGTCTGAACCCAGCTCACGTACCACTTTCATTGGCGAACAGCCAAACCCTTGGGAGCTTCTCCACCCCCAGGATGTGATGAGCCGACATCGAGGTGCCAAACCGCTCCGCCGCTATGGACGCTCGGGAGCGATAAGCCTGTTATCCCCGGAGTACCTTTTATCTGATGAGCGATGACCCTTCCATACGGAATCACCGGATCACTAAGCCCTGCTTTCGCACCTGCTCGACTTATGGGTCTCGCAGTCAAGCACCCTTCTACCTTTACGCTCGACGCCTGATTGCCAACCAGGCTGAGGGTACCTTTGGACTCCTCCGTTACTGTTTGGGAGGAGACCGCCCCAGTCAAACTGCCCGACTGAAACTGTCCGCTGCCCGGATTCACGGGAATCAGCGTTAGAACTAAAGTAGGCCCAGGGTGGTATTTCAACGGCGGCTCCACCGAAACTAGCGTCCCGGCTTCATAGCCTCCCACCTATCCTACACAAGACATACCACAGCCCAATATCAGCCTGCAGTAAAGGTTCACGGGGTCTT
>CAYSUS010000120.1:0-19830 GCA_964434165.1 uncultured Pirellulales bacterium | reverse complement strand
GCCCGGGCCGGCGAGCACGGCATGGGCTTCGCCGTCGTGGCCGACGAGGTCCGCAAGCTGGCCGAGCGGTCGAACCGGGCCGCGGCCGAGATCACCGCGCTGATCCGGGAATCGACCCAGCGCGTCGAAGAGGGCGCTGAGCTCAGCGAGCAGACCGGCGAGGCGCTCAAGAAGATCGTCTCCGGCGTGGAAGCCACGGCCGCCAAGATCAGCCAGATCGCCACGGCGACCGTCGAGCAAGCGACCACGGCCCGAGAAGTGGCTTCCGGCGTCCAACGCGTCGCCGAGGTGACCGAGCAGGCCGCGGCGGGCAGCGAGGAAATGGCCTCGTCCAGCGAAGAGCTGGGCGCCCAGGCCGCCGCCCTGCGCGAGCTGGTCACGCGGTTCCGCGTCGAAACGCACGCGTAGCCGGCAGCGCCCTCATCGACACCGCGCCGGCCCGGGAGCCTTCTCGGGCCGGCGCTTGTCTTGCGCGGGCTCGGCGATCAGCCCGCTCCACCGTCTCCATGGGCCGCGGCACGCTGGCCTCCCACCCCAACTCGCGGCGCGCGAAGAGCATCAACGCCTCCGCGGCGTCCTCCTCGCCATGATTGAGGAACAGGCGGCGGGGCGGGCGCTGGAAGGCGCGGAGCCAACGCTCCAGCCCCTGACGGTCTGCATGCCCGGAGAGCCCGTGGATCTGCTCGATCCGCGCCCGCACGGGGATGTACCTGCCATGGATACGGACTCGCGAACCGAATCTGGGGAATAATACCCGGCGGCGCCAACGAGTCGCCACACGGCGGATTAGCCCACGATTCGCTCAGAAACCCTGGCATCACGAACACGATTTGGGAAGCACGCATGAAGGTGGGACTGCGAGGGATCGTGGCCGCGTCACTTTCGGTGGTGTTGACCGCGCCAGGCCACGGTTTCGCGGACGCGCGGGGCGGCGTTGACCTGGTCCAAGGCCCTAGCCAGGGACTGCAATGCCGATCGGCTGGTTCTCGAAAGCTGCTCCTGGAGGTCCACGGCGGCACGGGCAAGACCGAAGCAGCCGTGGCTGCCGGGCTGCAGTGGATCGTCGCCCACCAGCTTCGTGACGGCGGCTGGGACTTCGACCACACGAGGGCTCACGCATGCGGGGGCAAGTGCGACCACCCAGGCTCGCTGCCCGACGCCCGTAATGCGGCCACGGGCCTGGCCCTGATGGCTCTCCTCGGAGCGGGCCACACGCATCAATCCGGCGAACACCGGGAGGCGGTGTCCAGGGGCATCGGCTTCCTCGTGAAACGCATCCGCGTGGACCGCCGGGGCGGTAGTCTCTCCGAGCCGGGCGGCCGGATGTATTCGCATGGGATTGCGTCCATCGCCTTGTGCGAAGCCTATGCGATGACCCGCGACAAGGAACTCCGCGCGCCAGCCCAAGAGCTGATCGAGTTCATCCACTATGCTCAAGACCCGGTTGGCGGCGGCTGGCGCTACTGTCCACGCCAGGCGGGCGACACCTCGGTCTTGGGGTGGCAAATGGCTGCTGTGAAGGCAGCGAAGCTTGGGTCGCTTCGAGTCCCAGAAGAGATACTCGGCAGAACGCGTCTGTATCTCGACGGCGTCGCGGCGGACGAGGGCGCGACCTACGGCTACACCACCGCAGGCGACGGCCCGGCCACGTCGGCGATCGGACTGCTCGTGCGCATGCAGCAGGGCTGGGATCGCACGCACGAAGCCCTCCAGCGCGGCGCGCGGCGCCTGGCGCAGGCGGAGTTCGATGCCAGCGAGTTCTACCGCAACTACCACACCGCGCAACTGCTCCGCGACTTCGGCGGCGACGTCTGGAAGACGTGGAACCAAGGGATGCAGAGCCAACTGCTCTGGAAGCAGGAGGGGAACGGGCACGCCCGTGGGAGTTGGTTCGTTGGCGGCAAAGACCACGGCAGCCAGATGGGGGGCCGGCTGTATTGCACCGCTCTCGCCGTGCTGACCCTGGAGGTCTACTACCGCCAGCCATCCGTCGAGCCCATCTCGCTTCGGCCTTCTCGTCCCAGCCGAGTGCTCCAGGTCCGTCCTCGGGGCCTCACTCCAACTCGACGGTCTCCTGGAAACGCGGCACGCTGGCCTCCCACCCCAACTCGCGGCGCGCGAAGAGCATCAACGCCTCCGCGGCGTCCTCCTCGCCATGATTGAGGAACAGGCGGCGGGGCGGGCGCTGGAAGGCGCGGAGCCAACGCTCCAGCCCCTGACGGTCTGCATGCCCGGAGAGCCCGTGGATTTGCTCGATCCGCGCCCGCACGGGGATGTACCGGCCATGGATACGGACTTGCGGGCTGCCATCGAGAATCTGTCTGCCTAGCGTGCCGGGGGCCTGAAAGCCCGCGAAGAGGATCGTGCTCTCCGGTCGACCGATGTTGTGGGCGAGGTGATGCTTGATCCGGCCCGCCGTGCACATCCCCGAGGTGGCCATGATCACGGCCGGGCGGTCGAACCCGTTGATGGCCTTCGACTGCTCGCGGGTGCGGGCCATGGTCACCCCGTCGAAGCCCAGCGGCGAATGCCCGTCGGCAAGCAGCTCGGCGGCCTCGGCGTCGTAGAAGTCCGGGTGGCGGCGGAACACCTCGGTCGTGTCGATGGCCATCGGGCTATCGACGAACACCGGCATCCTTTCCGGCAGGCCGTTGTGCGAGACTTCATGCAGGTGGTAGAGCAGCTCCTGGGTTCGCTCGATGGCAAAGGCGGGGATCACCACGTTTCCACCCCGGCTGAACGTCTCGCGGATGACGCGGCCGAGCTGCTCCTCGGCGGAGCCGCCGTCGGGATGGTCTCGATCGCCGTAGGTCGATTCCATGATCACGTAGTCGGCCTCGGCGAAGGTGCTGGGGTCGCGAATGATCGGTTTGCCCCACTGGCCCACGTCGCCGGAGAACACGATCCGCCGCGGTCCGTCCTCGGCCGGCGCGACGACCTCGATCATCGCCGAGCCGAGAATGTGCCCCGCGTCGTGAAACACGACCTTCACGCCGCCCGGCAACTGGACCGGCCTGCCGTAGCGGACCGGCTCGAAGCGCCGCATCGCGCGGCGCGCGGCCTGGGGCGTGTAGAGCGGGATCTCCGGGTGCTTTCCCCGTCGGCCCTCGCGACGGTGCCGCTTGCGCTTGTAGGCCGCGTCCTCGACTTGGATCTCGGCCGAGTCCTCAAGGACGATCTCCGCCAGATCGACCGTGGCGGCCGTGGCGTAGATCGTCCCGCGGAAGCCCTCCTCGACCAGGCGCGGCAGCAGGCCGCAGTGGTCGAGATGGGCGTGCGTGAGGAGCACCGCGTCGATCTTCTTCGGCGGCACGGGGCTCTTCTCCCAGTTCAGGTCCAGGTATCTGCGCTCCTGGAACATGCCGCAGTCGATCAGGATCCGCGCTTTGCCGACCTGCAAGTAGCTCCGGGAGCCGGTCACCTGGCCGTTCGCACCGAGGAACTGAAGCTTCACGATGAGGTCTCCTCGCCGGGAGGCGGGGCGGGGTGGTCCTTCCCAATCCTACGTCGCGCGGCCCGGGGACGGCGTGGCGGCAAGCCGTCCTGTGGACCCGCCCTGCTCTTGCCAGGTGGCGCGGATCCGCAATAATGAGGGCTCCAAGGCGTTTTCGCCAGGGGGATTGGGAGTGGTGTTCGCAGGCAGGCCGCGGCTGGCCTCGCACGGAGACGGCTCCGGTCCGCCGTCCGTATCACCTTCGGCCGCAAGGAGTCGAACCATGCCGCAAGCCCGCGCCCGCCACATCCTCGTCGCCACGGAGCAGGAGTGCCTCGACCTGAAGAGCCAGATCGAGTCCGGCGCCGACTTCGCCGAGGTCGCCAGGGAGCACTCGCAGTGCCCCTCCGGCTCGGACGGCGGCGACCTGGGCGAATTCGGCCAGGGCCGAATGGTGCCGGAGTTCGACCGCGTCGTGTTCCACGAGGAGATCGGCAAGGTCCACGGCCCGGTCAAGACCCAGTTCGGCTACCATCTGCTGGAGATTGTCAGCCGTACGGGGTGAGGAAAGTGCGGGGATGAGGGAAGACTTCCGAAGTCTCCAGGACTTCGGAAGTCTGCGCGGGGATGAGCAAGTCGGCACCCGGCCGGTTCGGTCCTCAATCCGTCTCGTCCTGATCCCTCTTCTTTACGTGCGGCCGGACCAGGTCGGACCAGAGCCGGTAGCCCTTCGCGTTCAGGTGCAGGCCGTCCTTCTTGAACAGCTCGGCGCGGGGCTTGCCGTCGGCGCCGAGCATCGGCTCCTCCACGGCGACGAACACCTGGCGAGGGTCCTTCTCGGTCGTCTCCCGGATCAAGTGGTTCGCCTGGCGCATCTTGTCGATCAGGTGCCAGCGCTTGATGCTGGGCTTGATCGCGACGTACACGATTTTCGTCTCGGGCAGTGTGTCGTGGACCTTCTTGGCGAACGCCGCGTAGTCGACCGCCACCCGCTCCGGTGACTTGCCCGCCGCCACGTCGTTGTCGCCGGCGTAGAAGACGATCGCCCTGGGCTTGTAGGCAAGCACGATCCGCTCGGCGAAGTGGATCGAATCGGCGATCTGCGATCCGCCGAAGCCCCGGTTGATCGTGGTCAGCTCGGGGAACGACTTCTTCAGGTCCCAGCCCACGATGCTCGAGCTGCCCACGAACAGCACGGCGCGTTCGGGCGGGGGCTGCGTGCGGTCCTGCTCCTCGAACTTCCGGATCCGCGGCTCCCAGCGATTCCCCTCGGCCTCCTCGGCCGGGGCGGGAACGGCGAGCAGGAGCGCCGCAAGGGCAGCGACCCAGACGCAGGGAATGGGGTTTGGCAGGGGTGGGCGATTCACAGGGGTCGCTCCTGGCTGGAGTCAGAGTCGGAGGGCCGCCGCTCACCGCGAGAGCGGGATGTCGCGCCGCACGAACACCGCCGCGGCGACCGCGTAACACGCCACGCCGAGGCCGACCAGGACGCTATTGTACCAGAACGCCACCGACGCGGTCACCGAGCCCAGCGGCCCGAGGGGGAGCGACCAGGTGACGTCGGGCTTGAGCACCAGGTCCTGCGGCTGGAAGGCGCTCAGAAAGCTCCCCCACAGCACCCACCGACCTTCCGGCCAGAAGAACCCCACCATGAAGACGATCATCGACACGACGAACACGGCCACCGACAGCCAGATCGTGCGCCAGCGGTCGTGATCGATCGACGAGAGGAGCGTGGCGATCCCCGCCATGCAGAAGGTCATGGTGAACAGGTTCACCGCCCCGGGGATGAAGTCCCGCGCCGAGAGCTCGGCGAACCGCTTCACCGTGGCCAGGCCGAAGACCACGCCCACCCAGACCGCGGCCGCCATCAGCGCGCAGCCCACCGTGGTCACGATCGTCGGCACGACGAGCACCGTGACCCGCCGGACCGGCAGGGCCAGCAGGTGCTCCATGGTCCCGCGGCTGATCTCGCCGGCCACGGCGTCGGAGCCCCTTCCGACGGCCCAGCCCACGCAGATCAGCAGCGTCACCAGGTGGCGGAAGATGATGCTTATCTGCCCGGTCTTGGTGGCGTACAGGAGCATGTCCTCGCCGAGGCCCCGGGTGAGGAAGTCGGGCAGCGACGAGAGCACGTCGGCGAAGAAGTTGCCTTTGAACAGGCTCATCAGCCAGACGAACAGCCACGAGAAGAGGTGCAGCACGATCACGCTGGCCAGCAGCGACTTCCACGAGCGCGTGATGTTCCAGCGCCACAGGGCCGGGTGCAGGGGATTGGTCCTGCCCGGCCGACAGCCGACGCGGATGGCAGATTCCATGGGGGATCTTGCGGGGCGGTTCAAAGCAACGCGCGAGGCCGCGGTCGCGTCTCCTCCCGGACCGCCCAAGGGGCCTCACCGACCCATTATAGACGCTGGCCCCTGGCCCGGCGACCGGCCGACTTACGGCGTCTCGCGCACCACCGCCTGGACCGGGATTTCCGAGGGGGCCTTGCCCAGGTCGGTCTTCACGCGGATCGTGCCGCTGACCTTGCCGGGACGTCTGCCGGCCTGGTAACTCACGGGAATCACGTACAGGGCCTTGGCGGTCCCCGCACTGGTGCCCGGCAAGCTCAGCCCGTCCAGGTCCGAATCGACCGAAAGGAGGCGGAACGGCCGCCTGCCCCGCACCACGATCACTTTGCTCAGGCGTGCGGCCGGGGCCGCCACGCCCATGAACAGCACGGCCGGGCTGACCTCCAGCTCCGAGAGAACCCGACCGTGGACCAACACGGGTATCTCGGGCGTCTCCTCGTCGTTGGTCACCAGCACCAGGGCACGCTCCAGCCGCCCGCCCGGCGCCGAGGCCTCCAGACGCACCGTGACCGCGTACGAAACCTGCTCCTCGTTGCGCGCGGTCTGGACTGCCTTGCCCGACAGGTGCGGCTCGTCGCAGCGGACCTCGACGATCCGCCAGTCGGGCTTGCCTAGGGCGCGCACGACGATCTGTCGCTCGGCCCCGGCCCCCTCCTCGACCGTCCCCAGCTCGATCGACGCCGGCTCGACCTCCACCTGCTTGTCGATAAAGCTGGTTACGTGCAATTGCACCTCGGCGAATGACGGCTTGCTGAACGTCACCGTGATCGTCGCGCCCTTGCGGCCGTGGTATTTCGTCGTGGCCAGGCTGGCCTTGACCGTGGTTCGCTCACCCGGGCGCAGCAGCGACTTGCCCACTACTGGATCGGTGCACTCGCAGCTCACGCGGGTTCGGGAGATCTCGACCTCGAACGGATGGACGTTGGTCACCGTGAATGCGTGCTCCGCCCGGGCCCCGAACGGCACGCGCCCGAAGTCGTGGCGGCGCTCCTCGAAAAGCCTCTCGGCCCAATCGTCGGCGCGCAGGCTCGTGGCGCACGGGCTCAACAGCGCAAACGCGAGCAGCAGCACCTGTCGCATTCCAAGGCCCCCACAGACGAACGCTCCCCACCGAGCCGGCATCTCTCAATTATACCGTGCGTCCCCGCGAAGACCTCCGAAGTCTTCAAGACTTCGGAAGCCCGGAACCCATTCGGTACAGCATCTGGAGCAATTGCCCGCGCGTGGTCTTGCCGGGCCGGTACCCCTTGGGCCGGCCCCTGCCCGCGCGCGCGATCCAGTCCTCGGCAACCTTCTCGGGCACGGCCTCACCGAGCTTCGCCTGCCACTCGGTGGGTCGATACAACCCCCGCAGCGCGAAGAACTGGAGGGCCTCGAAGCCGTCGTCGCCGGGACGCGCGTCCTGGAAGTAGACCAGCACGGCCTTCTGCTCCAGGAGCTTCCGCTGAAGCTTCTCGATCGGCACCCGGCTGGGCAAAACGTTTTCCTCGACGGCGATCGCCGCGGCGACGCCGGCCGCCTGGCCCATCGCCATCCAGCACGGCTCCATGCGCAGGGTGCTGAAGCCGATGTGCGTGCCCGAGACCGGCACCGGCGCGAGCAGCCCCTCGACCTTTTGCGGCACGATCACGCCGAAGGGCACCGTGTAGGGCCTGGTCGGATAGCTGAAGAACCCGTCCAGGTGCGCTCTGCCCGGCTCGCGCTTGCGCACGGCGTGCGAGTCCAGTGCGTAGTGGCTGGCCGTGATGCTGTCGCGATAGACCGGGGGGCGCGCGCCCTTCTCGACCGGCAGGGCGTCGTGCGCGGTGAACCGGTGCCGGCCCGCGATCCGGCGTCCCTCGCGCACGTAAACCTGGCGCGGGAAGTGGCCGTTGTCCCCATACTCGTCCGCGGCCAGGCCCCACTGGCGGCAGCGATCGCGAAATCCCTCGGGCAGCTCCGGATCGTTCTGCACGAACCACAGAAGCCCCAGCGTGTAGTCCCGCAGACGCCGGGCGTAGCGATCGCGCCAGTCCCAGCCCGAGGTGGGCCACGGCCAGTTCTCCTCCGGCAGGTCCGTGGAGAGGAAGGCCGCGTGCTGGTTGTTGGCGTCGGTCTTGCCGTTGGGCAAAAGCACCATGTTCACCACCCGGCCGATGCCGTCGAAGGCCATCTCGCGACGGACCGGCCCGCCCGGCCAGCGATCGTGCGCGATGTCGTCGATCAGCGACGCGTATTCCTCGCGGCGGTAGCTCTCGGGCTTGGGTACGGGGACCATGTTGTCCTTGTCCCGTGTCAGGCAGAGCCGGTAGTTGTACGCCTGCACCGCGTTGTCGCCCAGGCCGCTCGAGCCCTCGGCCACCTCGCCGCCCCACGGCTTGTACAGCCTTCCGGCCATGGGCTCGTTCAGCTCACCCTGCCCCTCCCTCCCCAGCCAGTACGGCGCGCCGGCCGCAGCGGCAAGGTCGCCCTCGTACGTGGCGTCGATGAACACCTTGCCCGCGTAGCGCTCGACGGCGCCCGAGTCGCGATCGAGCACGGCGATTTCGACGACGGCCCCGTCGTGCAGGACCACGCGGTCGGGCAGCGCGTCGAGCTGGCGCCGCTTGCGCACGGTGACACGGTCCTTCTGCTCGGCCAGCATCTGCGCGAAAACCGCCTCGGCCACGTGGGGCTCGAAGCGGTAGCCGTCGCTCGAGTCCCGCACCTGCTGCGACTCGGGCCCGTACTTCTCCTCGTAGTGTTTCCGTACGCGGCCCACGAACTGGAGGAACAGCCCTCCGGTGGCGCCGCGGGTGTGGATGTCGGTGGCCCCCAGGCCGTTGGCCGGCAGGCCGCCGACGTGGGCGGTCCGCTCCAGGATCACCGCGGTGCGTCCGCACCGGGCTGCGCTTAGGGCCGCGGCGATCCCGCCCGGCGTGCCGCCGACGATCACCAGGTCGAACCGCTCCGCCTTGCGAGCCGCCCGTGCTGGAACGGCGGGGTGCACGAGTGCCGCGGCGAGGATGGCAAGCACGAGAGATAGGCGACTCATCGTAGGGGGCCCTTCTGGCCAGTAGCGGAATCCGGACGGCGCGACTCCTGTCGCGATCTACGATACTCCCGCGAGCCGGGGGATTCAAGCGCGGGTGGGATCGTTCCGTAGCAGGCACGCTCCGCGTGCCAAGAGACGGCGCGCGATCGAGGCTTCTGGTTTTCTCCCCGAATCCGACTGGCTGGGCTGCGGCAACGTGCTGGAAAGGAAGCGGACGGGCCACACGGAGTGTGCCTGCTACGCGTGTGCCTGCTATTTCCCCCGCTGCACCTCCACGGTGACGATCGCCGCGTCGTCGCGGAACCGCACGTAGGCCAGCATCTCCTCCACGTCCTGGACGAATCGGGCGAAGGAGGACTTGCCCTCCTCGGGCGGCGTCTGCCGGGCTCTCTGGCGGTTTCCGTGCACGGTGCAAAACACCTGGTCCCGCTCCGCGTCGTAGCGGTACTCGCCGTGCTCGGGGCAGTAGTAGAGCACCCCGTACTTGGCGTCCGAGAGCCGCCCCACCTCGTCCACCGGCACGTCGTAGAGCTTCTTGAGCATGTAGATCGAGATGATGTTGCGGTGGCAGGCCAGGCGCGACTTCTCGTCCCAGTACCGCTCTACGTCGTCGTACAGCCGGTCCAGGGCCTGTCGGTCCATTCGAACCAGGGCGTGGGCCTCGACGGCCTCGCGCTCCGGTTGGGCCGCGGCCGCGTCGATCACCTCGCGAAGGATCTCCGGCTTGGTGGCCGCCACGAGCTGGTCGCCCACCAGCGAGCAGTAGAGGCGGATCTTCAAGGCGTAGAGCTGCCAACTGAACACGTAGACGTCGTGCTTCTTGTACGCGGGCAGTTGGTACGCGTCCAGACGCGTGGCGATCCCGAACAGGTCGCCCCCTTGGAGGAAGATCTGGCTGGAGAGCCTCTTGAGGAGCTGCTCGGCCGACTCGCGGTTCTCCACGTCGATCGTCCCGTAGATCGGCATCTCCAGGGCGGCGAGGGCCGCGGCCACGGCCGTCTGCATCGACAGGGGTACGTCCCCCAGGGCCGGCAGCTTCAGGCCCGTGAGCGCGGCCGGGTCGATCTCCAGGATCGTCTCGCCGTCGCAGAAGTGGATCGCCGCCCGGTCGCCCAGCCAGCTCAAGTCGGTGAGCGTGGGGTTGGCCTTGAGGACCTCGGTCACTCCGGGCACGCTCTTCAGGAACGCGCCGATCCCCTCGCGCCCCGGCACCATCGCCACCGAGGCCACCGCCGAGGGCGCGAATGCCCCCACGTCGATCGGCTGGGGGTTCTTGTCCACCATGCCACGCACCGCGTCGTACGACGAGCCGTTGGCGAACGGCAGCACGCACATCTCGAGCTTCACGCGCCCGTCGATCGTGGCGCGCACGGCGTACGGGTTGAACTTCCCCTGCCAGAACTCGGCGAACCGCTTCTTGTAGCGATCGTACTCCTGGGCCTCGGCTTGCGACACGTTGAGCACCGAGAGCTCGCAGTTCGGCGTGAGGTATTTCAGCCGGTTGTGCAGCGAGCACGTGCAGGTGTCGTGCTCCGCGTCGAAGGCGTAGGCCCCGCCGTGCGGGCAGACGATCTTGCCCGTGTCGATGAACCGCCCCTCGGCCAGGTCGCTGAGGTTCTCGGGCGAGCGCCCGTACTCCAGGCGGTAGAACAGCGAGGCGTTGTTGAGCATCACCAGGTTGTTGTAGCACTGCAGGCGCCGCTTCTCGGAGATCTTGGCCTCCGGGCCGACCAGCCGGCGGAGCATGGCCTGGGGGACGAACACGTACCCGCAGTTGGGCTCCCCGCTGGGCGGCAGGATCGTGGTCACGTAGCGGTAATCCAGGGACGCGTGAAGATTGGGGGCCTGGCCCGAGGCCGCGTCGATCACGCGGCGGATCGCCCGGTGTGAATTGGAATACACCACCCAACCGTCGTGCTCCGTGACGAACGAACTGACCACGCGGTCGGTGGTATAATGGGCCACGACTTTGTGTTCGCGGTAGTTGAACTCGCGGCGCACGGCCTTCGGGAACTTGCGCAGAACCTCCGCGACCCAGCCGTCGGCCGCCTTGCGGAATTCGTCGGGCTTCTCCACCCGCAGGATCATGGTTACGTCGGTCCCCTCGGTGATGAACTGGTCCGACCCGGTCCCGGCTACCTCGCTTACCACGCCGTCGGCAAAGAGCTGCGTAAGCGGCTCCTTGCGGAAGCAGAGCTGGACCTCAAGCTTGGGACGAAGCTGGTCGTCCTGCGCCCGAAGGCTATGCAGTCGCAACAGGTTGTCGCTCCATTGCGTCACGACGTCGAGCAATTCGCTCAGCGCGCTGAGCGTGTTGAAGTGGACGAAGTACTGGTCGGCCGGCACCAGCTTGGCCACCTCGTGGACTTCCGGCTCAATGCCCTTTTCCTTCTTCTGCTCCACCAGCTTCTCGTAGTCGTGCGAGCGGAGCACCGGCGGCTTGAGCGTGCTCACGTGGACGTTCAGATCACCAGGCCGCGTGCCGACCGCGAGCGTGTGGCGTTGGAGCGAGCTCTGCAGCGACTTGGGCCCCACGAACGCATAGTACAGGTCCGCCTCCAGGGCCGTGGCGTCGGGCGTGGCCCGCGGAACGGGCGGCGGGCTTACGCCGTAGCGGTCCTTCGACTGCAGCAGGCAGTACTGATAGAACGTCTCCTCGGGGTAGTAGAGCAGCAGGTGGGCGAAGTGCCGGTTCTGCTCCCGGGCCCACTGGGTGTAGATCGATTTCGAACCGGTCTCGGCCGACGGGACCGGAACCTCGACCGTCCCCTGGCGGACCTCCACGCGCCGCGTGCCGTCGGGGTTCTCGGTGACCATCTCGTACGAGAGCGAGAGGGGCACCTTGCCCTCGCCCCGCAGCCGGCCGTAGAACTCGGCGTGCTTCTGCTCGAATTTCGTCTCCTTGGGATAGATCAGGTACGCCCGAGGATCGGCCGACTTCAGGCGCAGGTAATTGCTCTTCTCGAACTCCTCGGCGAGAAACGGCTGCTCCAGACGGAGCGCGAAGACCATCACCTCCCCCTCCTTGTCGCGATAGACCTCGGCCTTGTGTTGAAAGGGCAGCGCGTCCTCGGCCGCGGCGGGAAGGACGGTGGACGCGGCGCACAGTACGCCGATCAAGGGCAGGCATCGCATGGTGATCTCCCCACGAGTAAGAGTCTGGGTGACGGGGTGCGAACGAGAGAGCGGCTGCGGCCATCCTCCGGGACGAGCCGAAAGGCAGCTTCGCGACTCGAAAGCGCCGATCGAAAAGTGCCAAGAAATGAAATAATCGCCAGGCGGGGGGCGGCGAGTCACGCTTCTCGCCGCCGCCCCACGCGCCCGGCCGCCGAAGGCAGTTGGACCGGACGGCAAGGCCCGGGGGGAGAGACCGCCGTCCACACCAGCCGCCCAGAAGATAGCGGCGCCAAACTATTCGCCGTATCACGGCAGGATTTCGCAGCAGCGGTCGAATCGCCCGAAATTTCAGTAAGATGGCGAAACGGGGTGGGCTGCACCAAGCTTGCCCCTCAAGAAACCGCTATCGCAGCCGCTTGAGCCCCCGCGCCGTGCGCCAGGTTGCCAGCAGCTCAAATGCCCTGGGGTCCCTTTTGAGCAGCTTCAGTAGCTGCGACGGCGTGCAGCCCAATCGTTCCGCCGCGGCCTTCGGATCGGCTTGGCACGCGTGGATCACGTCCAGGGCCTCGGCCAACACGGCGGGGAAGTCGTCGTGGGCCGCGCTGACGTCGATCCGCCTGGACCCGCACCGCGACTGCCACAGCGGGCTGGGCCGGTAGTCCTCGGACACCTTGCACCGGACGCGCAGCGCGAGGTTCATGCGGAGTCGCAGCAGAGCCTGGCGCCGGTTGTCCGCCTGGCTGCGTCGCTCGGCGGCCTCGGCCTCCACGCCCGTCGGCACGTGCCGCAGCCACCACGCGGTCTCCACCTTGTTGCGATGCTGTCCGCCCGGCCCCGACCGGCGCAACCGCCGCGACTGGCAGTCGGCCAGGAGCGTGTCGAGATCGAGGGCCGCGGGATGCATGAGGAAGGAGGAACGGGTTGGGGATCGGGGTGCCCCTCGTTCCCACGCGCCGCGTGGGAACCAGCCGCCAATCATCCTTCATCATTCCCCGATCATCAATCCACGGCCCCCTCCCGGCTTGAGCCTGGCCCGGGAAGCTGTTACAAGTTCTGGGTCCTTCCGCCGCTGCACTAGCCTGGAGAGAGCCGACCATGCCTTCCGCCCTGCGTTACGTCCCGCCCCGCGCGATCATCACCGGCGCCGACTTCAGCACGGGCGCCGTGAAGATGCTGGCCTTCGACCTCAAGGGCAAGGTCGTGGCGTCCGTGCGCCTGCCGACCGACCTCTGGAAAGGCGACCCGGTCGAGGAGGGCCTCTCGGAGCTGAGCCTGATGCAACTGGAGGGACAGGTCCGGGCGAGCGTCCGCGCGATCGCCGCCAGGCTCCGCCAGAAGAGGCGCCTGGACGACTGGGCCGCCGTGGGCATCTCCGCCACCCACCACACGGCCGGCCGCATCGACGCCGACCGCGTCCAGGTCCGCCGCGCCATCTGCTGGAACGACCACACCCTGGCCGCGTACCACAAGAAGGGCCTCCGGCGGCTCGGCGGGCAGAAGAAGTGCCGGGAGCTGATCGGCGGGCCCTGGGCGATCCGTTACTCGCTCAGCCACCTCGTCAAGGACGAGGAGCACCTCGCCGAGCAAGACTGGAAGCGGACCTGGCGCATGCTGCTCCACGGCCCCCTGGCGGCCGGCTTCATGACCGGAAACTTCGACGTCACGAGCGTCTCCTCGGCGGCCTCCACGGGCATCATGGACCTGCGCCACTGCAAGTGGAACAGGCAGATGCTCGCCGCCCTGGCCGACGAGCAGCACCGCAGGCTCGCCTGGAATCAACTGCCCGCCATTATCGACCAGTACAAGCCGGTGGGGCTGCTGGCCGATCACCTCGCGCTGGAATCCGGCGTGGCCCCCGGCCACCGCCCCCTGGTGTTTCCCACCTCCGACGATCAGCAGGCCGGCCTGGTGGGCGGCGGCGCTGTGGATGCGGGGCAGGTGGCCGTGGTGCTCGGCAATTCGGCGGTGGTCAACTCCTCGGGCGAGGACGCACCGTCCGGCGGCACGCTCGACGTGATGCGGCTGAACTGGGGCCCCTACCTGTGGATGCGGTGCTACAACAACGGCGCAGGGCTTCTGCACCACGTGTTCGGCGAGAGCCCCGACTTCGTGAGCCTGGAGCGCCAGGGCCGCGCGACGCCGCACGGCTGCGGCGGCACGTCGGTGATGCCCTTCGTGGCCCCGGAGCCCTCGCGCAAGATCGCATCGCCCGCCTTCGCCTGGTTGCCCGCCGAGCCCAAGGCCGCTGGCGTGAAGTTCCGCGCCTGTCTGGAGGCTATCGCCTATCTCATAGCCCTGGGCGTGCGCGAGCACGAGAAGGCCGGGCAATCGATCACGCGGATCACGGTGTCCGGCGGCATCGCCAAGAGCGACCTGATGTGCGAGATCCTGGCCACGGTGCTGGGCCGGCGCCTGGAGCGGCTGGTGTCGGACGAGGGCCCCGCGCTGGGCGCGGCGGTCACGGCCCTGGCCGCGCTGGAGACCGTGCGACGCCTCCACGAGGACGACGACGAGCCCTTCACCGTGGCCGATGCCGTGCGGGCGATGGTCCGCTTCCGCGATCCGGTCGATCCCAACCCGGCGTGGGCCGACACCTACCGCGACGGGCTGAAGACGTTCGAGCAGCAGATCCGCAAGATTGACAGGTAGGGCGAGCCGCCCGCGCGACCGCGCCGGCGACTTCTTGGCGGAAACCGACCGCGATCACTTCTTTCGGGTTATTGACGGGGGCATGCGAAGCGGTAGGCTTGGGAATGTTAGCAAATTGTTAAGTTCCGGCAATGACGGCGTTAGCGATCCCCTCGGAAGAGCGACTCGCAGGGCGTTCCCATAGGCGTGTGGCAGCGCGTCTGCCACGTTGATACGGCTTACAGCCTTTAATGTCTTCGCACCAAGGGGGTAGAAGCATGTCGTTCATTGAAGACGCGGTCGAGGATTCCTTGGGACCGATTCTGATCGGGGCCGGGGTTCTGGTCGCCGCACCGATCCTGTTTCCCGTGCTGGCCGGGGGGCTGCGCCCGGTCGCCAAGAGAGCGGTCCGCGCGTACCTGGCGGCCTCGGAGAAGGCCCGGGAGATCGGCGCGGAGGCCCGGGAGCAATGGAGCGACCTGGTGGCCGAGGCGCAGGCCGACGCCGCCCAGTCGGCCGAGGCGGCCGGCGAGGCGACGGCGGCTGAGGCCTCGTAAAGGGATGCTCTCGCCATGGAGATCCAGGCAGTCAGCGTCCTGCCTGACAGGGCCCGCTTCAAGATCGCCGAGTTGCGGCGCAACCCGGCTCTGGCGCACGACATCGAGGGGAGACTGCGCGCCGTGCCGGGCGTGCGATCGGCGACCGCCAATCCACTGGCCGCCAGCTTGCTGATCGAGATCGATCCGGCAGAAGTGGATTGGGAGGCGCTGGCAGACGCGACGCCGGGGTTGTGCCCGGACGCGTGGGCCGGCGAAGCAGCCAACCAGCCGCAGGGCAATGCCGCCGTCGTGGCGGAGGTCACGGCCCTGTTCCGCACTCTGAACGAGAAGGTTGCCAGAGCAACGGGGGGCATCGACCTCAGAGTGCTCGTTCCGTATGGGCTGGTGGTTTTCGGCCTCCGGGAGCTGCTGTCCGGCACACGCGCGCGGCCCCCCTGGTACACGCTCTTCTGGTACGCCTTCGGCACGTACAGCCGCTTCAATCGCCAGGGCGGCGACCACGCCGCCTGAGCGTCTTCGTCCAAGCGGCCGCGTGCGCGAAAGGGGGGATGCTATGTCCATCCAGGCCCACCTCGTCCATCACGTTCCCGGCCGCGTTCGGCTCCGCGTGCTCCAACCCCACGGCAGCGCGAACGGTCAGATCGCCGGCCTGGCCGACTGCTTGCGCTCGCAATCCGGGATCGTGGAAGTGCGTACGAATCCGCGCTGCGCCAGTGTCATCGTCACCTACGAGATCGGCACCGCCACCGGCGACCGCGTGGTCCAGGCGGCCGAGCGCTTCTGCCGCGATTCCGGGCGTCCGGCCGAGGACGCAAGCTCGGCCGCCGTGCCGTCCGGCACGGCACCCGCGCCGCGATGCACTGTCGTCCATGCCACGTTGGGACGGATGCGCCTGCGGTTGCGCGATCCGGCTTTCGCCGGCGACCTGGCCGCGCCTCTGGAAGGCTACTTGCGTCAACAGGCCGGGGTGCGTCACGCTCGGCTCAACCCCGACTGCGCCAGCCTCGTGGTCGATTTCGATCCGCAGCTCCGATCCCACGAGGAGTTGTTAGCGCTCGTCCAGCGCGCCGACCCGGAGCGCTTGCGCGGGTCCTGTACGCCGGTTCCGTCGGCGCCGGTCGCCGGGCTCCCGGCGCGCGGCGAGCGGTCGAGCCGCCGCACGCTGATCCTCTCGTCGGCCTCGGTCCTCCTGGGACTCTGGCGATGGTCGTGGCCTGCCTACTGGCTCATGCTCCGCGCGGCCGCCCCGGTCTTTCGCCGGGCGTTTCGCGCCCTGTTCGCCCGCCGGAAACTGAACGTCGACGTGCTCGACGCGGCGGCCGCCATGGTCCTCATCAGCCGTCGCCAGTTCATGACCGCTTCGGTCATGCTGTGGCTCATCTCGCTGGGGGACTTCGTGCGCGAGCTGACGGTTCGCCGCTCCCGCGCGGCGATCGAGGGGCTCTTCGACGGCCGCGACGCGCAGGCCTGGGTGGTGCGCCGGCGCCGCCGCCTGAGAATCCCGGCCCGCGACGTCAAGGTCCGCGACGAGGTCGTCGTCTATCCCGGCGAGAAGATCCCCGTCGACGGCAAGGTCATCAGCGGCAAGGCGGTCGTCGATCAGAAGACGCTCACCGGCGAGTCGATCCCCAGCGAGAAGGCCAGAGGCGCGGCCGTTTACGCGGGCACGGTCGTCGGCGAGGGGAAGATCCACGTCCGCGCGGAGCGCGTGGGGAGCGACACCTCGGCCGCGCGGATCGTGCAGATGCTCCTCCAGGCCCCGGCCCAGGAAACGAGAATCCAGCGTTACGAGGAGCAGATGGCCGACCGCTTCGTGCCGTGGAGCTTCCTCGGGGCGGGAGTGTCCTACCTGGTCACCGGGACGGCGCATCGCGCCGCCTCGCTGCTGATCATCGATTTCGGGACCGGCATCCGCGTGGCCGCTCCCACGGCCGTGCTTGCCTCCGTGGCCCGCGCGGCCCGCCACGGGATCCTCGTCAAGGGCGGACGCTACCTCGAGGACCTCGCCCAGATCGACGTGATGGTGTTCGACAAGACCGGCACCCTGACCACGGGCCAACCCGAGATCTGCGACGTCATCTCCTTGCAAGAGGGGCTGTCTGCCAACCAGCTTCTGGCCCTGGCCGCGGGCGCCGAGCAGCGGTTGACGCATCCGGTGGCCAAGGCGGCGCTCCGCGCGGCCGAAGCCCGCGGCGTGTCCGTGCCCGAGAGGACGTCCTCGCGGTTCACCATCGGGCTGGGGGTGCGGGCCAGGGTCAACGGCTCCGTGGTCCTCGTCGGCTCCGAGCGATTCATGGCGATGAAGAAGATCGCCGTGGACCGGGCGCGTCCGATGCTCGAAGCCTTCGGCCGCGACGCGAGCTCGTACCTGTTCGTGGCCGTGGACGGGCGGCTTGCCGGGCTGTTGGCCTATCGCGACCCGTTGCGTCCGGAGGCGGCCTCGGTGGTTGCGGCCCTGCGGCGTCGCGGGGTCGAACGTCTGGTCATGTTGACCGGCGACGTCCCGCCGGTGGCGCGATCCGTGGCCGGCGAACTGGGAATCGAGGACTACGTGGCCGAGGTCTTCCCCGACCAGAAGGCCCGGTTCGTCGCGCGGCTGCAAAGCCGCGGCCTGCGCGTGGCCCTGGTGGGCGACGGCATCAACGACGCCCCGGCCCTGGCCCAGGCCGACGTGGGCATCGCCATGCACGGCGGCGCGGAGGTCGCCCAGGAGATCGCCCACGTGACCCTGCTCGAGGCCGATCTCCGCAAGATCCCCCTGGCCATCGACGTGGCCATCGAGGCCATGGCCCTGGTCCATCAGGGTTGGCGGGCCAATTTCTACGTCAACGCGGCCGCGATCGCGCTCTCCCTCACGGGATGGACCGGACCGATCGCCACCACGCTGGCCAGCAACGGCGTGGCCGTGGGCGGAGCGGTGAATTCCCTGCGTCCGCTGCTGGACGTTGGGCGCACGTCTCGGGCGCTTCCGCTTTCCAAGCGTCCAGAGCAGAAACGATCGCCGGCCGGCGCCTGAGCCCCGGCTCTACAGCAGAGTGCCGACCAACCGCTTCAGGCCCGCCTCGATCAGGCAGACGGCCGCGGTCTCGATCACGCGCCGTGCGGTTGCCCCGCGGCCGCTCAGGGCCGGCTCGCGGCGCTCAGTTCGAGATCCCTTGGGCCGCAAGTACCCAAGGTCCTGGAGATGCTTCAGGATCTCCAGCTCGCCGACTGAGTCCGGGTCGTAGATCACCAGCACGTTGCCGGTCAGCGGGTTGGCGCGGACGCGCTCGACCCCATCAAGCTCGGTGAGTCTCTCTTCCACGTGCGCGGCCGTGGCGTCCGATCGCTTCACCGCGCGAAGCTTGACTCGCAAACGCCCCCGTAGCGCGTGCACGTAGTCCGACGGCACGTTGACGATCACCTTGGGCCCTCCACCATGTCGCTCCTCCCTGCCAGCAACGGTCAATTCCTGAATCCGCCGAGTGTCGGAAGTCGCGGTTTATGGAGGATTAGCTGCCCGTTAGCTTGCGGTGAGCAAAACGGTTCCATAGGGGTGGCTGCACCCCGACGTAGGCGCGGCTCTTGGGCGACGGGCCCCGCTGATCGCCGCGTCTTACGGCAAGCTGCGCCGGTTGGCGGGACTGGGGATTCGGGGCGGTGGGGTCGGGGACGGCGGAATCGACATTGACCTCGGTCTCGGCTGCGGCTACCCTTCGCGACCTCTTGTTTCTTGGACCGGGGCTTCAACCTGAGGGAGGCCACCGATGCGCTTGCGGTCTGCGCTCGCGTTGCTCACACTCGCGGCGGTCTCTTGCGTCGCGTCCGGCTGTCGCGGCCGACTGCTGCGCGACGACCCCCAGCCCGTCTATTGCCAGCCGGTCTACTGCCAGCCCGTCGCGTCCGGCCAGACCGTGACCGCCGCCCAGCCCTGCGCGCCCTGCCAGCCGATGATCTGCTATCCGCAGTAGGATCGGAGGTCGGTGTGGCATGCCCTCGCGGAGCGTAGGCATGCTTGGAGCGCTTCAGGGGGGCGCTGTCTTCACCGCGTTACGTACGTGCATCCGTACGACGTACGACAGCACGATCCATTCCGCCACTAGCCACTAAGCACTCCTCATTCGCAATTCATCCTTCCTCATTCCCCCCTCGCTCCTCCTCCGGCTCCGGCACAAAACGATACCCCGCGTCGCGGACGGTGAGGAAGTACTGCGGCTCGGCCGGGTCGGGCTCAAAGATCTTTCGGAGCCGGCGGATGAACTGGTCGGGCGCCCGCGTGTTGAGATAGCCCGGCAGCCCCCACACCTTCTCGAGCAGCTCGCGCCGCGGGATCACGCGGCCCTCGTTCTCGATGAAGTACCGCAGCAGCTTCATTTCCAGTTGGGTCAGGCGCGAGGTCTCGCCGCGCACGCGGGCCTCGAAGGTCTCGAACTCCACGGTCGCCTCGCCGAACTCGTAGGTCCTCTCCGCCGCGCCCCGCGCCGCGCGGCGCTGCGCGCGGAGGTCGTACATCGCCAGAAGGCTCTTCACGCGGCTGAGGAACTCGTCCAGGTCGAAGGGCTTGGTCAGGTATTGGTCGGCCCCGACCTCGAAGCCCCGCGTGCGGTCCTCCGAGAGCGTCCGCGCCGAGAGGATCAGGACGGGCACATCGTTGGCCCCGTCGCGAAGCGCCTCGCACACCGCGTAGCCGCTCATGCCGGGCAGCATCAGGTCGAGGACCACCAGGTCGATCCTCTCGTCCGGTTC